>JAGBZO010000045.1 GCA_017628205.1 Duodenibacillus sp. | reverse complement strand
CTCGCTAGAATCGATTGGAATATGTATTCCTATCTGCATTCTTTGCTAAGTGCGAGCACTTAAAAATAATTTGAGTTTTCGACTCGAATTATTCGTAACGCCCACACTTATCGGTTCGTTTCAAATTTTTAAAGAGCTTTTACGAGAGAGCTAAGCCCTCATAAAAAAGAGCTCCTAACGGAACTCTCATCAATCGTTGGTTGCGGAGGGCGGATTTGAACCACCGACCTTCGGGTTATGAGCCCGACGAGCTACCAGACTGCTCCACCCCGCGATCCCTGATTGTTTCGCCACCATTTCGTAGCGAGAATGGAATTATATGTGGCATTTTTTTAAATGTCAAGACTTTTAAATCAATTCACCAAAACACCCCCGTCTACCCTATTATTTACTCTACACGTCAAACGGAGGTTCATGATCATGTTGCTTACTACGCGCGCCTATTACTGTGAAAAGTGCGGCACTCCTATGCAACGAGCGATTCCTCCGGGAGAAAACGCACTGCGAGACGTTTGCCCCAAATGTGGCTACATTCGATACTTCAATCCCATCCCGGTCGTTGGAACCGTCGCCACCTACGAAGACAAGGTCCTGTTAGCACGACGCGCCATTGAACCGCGCTACGGTTGCTGGACGCTCCCCGGCGGCTTCATGGAAATCAACGAAACGCTTGCAAACGGCGCCGTGCGGGAAACCATCGAAGAGACCAACGCCAAAGTCTCGATCATTGACCTATTTACTGTATTCGATTCCTGCAGCTCGAACAACATCAGCTTCTTTTACCGCGCTCGTTTGGACTCGCCCGAATTCTCCCCTACATCGGAAAGTCTTGAGGTTCGTTTGTTCGCCGAAGACGAAATTCCATGGGAGCAGCTCAGTTTTCAGACCGTGCGCTTAACGTTACAGGCTTTTTTCGAAGATCGTAAAAAAGGCTCCTTTACGGTGCATCGATTCTCGATATGACCAACCCTACTTCCGAACCGCCAGTTTTCTTCGTTCGCAATCCTGAAGAATTTGCCTACGTCGCCTCCCGACTTGAGGAGTGCGACGAGTGTGTTGCCGTAACGCAATCGCTTTCCCCCGAACTTGTCGCAGGAGGCTATCGGTACGGCATTTTTCCGTGGTTCAAACACAGCGATCTCTTTTATTGGTTCAGCCCCCTGGATCGTACCGTCCTGATTCCGACGCATTTGCATTGCAGCCGAACATTTGCCAAACGACTTCGACAGGCGGCTCGTTTCAGGTACAGCAAACACGATTGCCTGTTGTTTGTTGACAAAGAGACGAAAGACGTTATTCGAGCATGCGCCGAAACAGTACGCAAAAACCAACCCGAAACCTGGATCACATCGGAATACATCGACACCTACGGTCTGTTGGCCGATCTCGGTTACGTCCACTCGATATCGGTTCACGTAAACGGACAATTAGTTGGCGGCCTTTGGGGTACGTGCTTTGGCAAAGTCTTCGTCGGCGAGTCCATGTTCCATCTGTGCCCGGACGTCTCTAAAATCGCTCTGGCCCTTTTGTGCCACCTATCCTCCGATTTAGGCGTCGATCTCATCGACTGCCAAGCCCACACCGACCACCTGCAAAGTCTAGGTGCAGGAACCATGTCTCGCGCGACCTTCACTCATCTGAGCCGACAACTGTACGACGAGCCGCTTGCCATGTCTTGGTCCTGCCTGCGAGATCGCCCTCTTAACGACCGTCTCAGCGTATGAGTACTCCGAGCTACCGTTTTACTTGTTTTGAATTCGAGACCTCTTGCTCTTATTTCCCGGAAAAGAAGTCTCAAATTCGCCTGTGCGATCCCGCCCAATCCACACCCGAGTCATACGATATTCTGATTCAGAACGGGTATCGTCGAGACGGAACGGCTCAATATTGCCCTGTATGCGCCGACTGCCAAGCCTGCAAATCCACCCGCGTACGAACGAACGAATTCATTCCGAACGCCACCCAACGCAAAACGTTGAAACGCAACTCGCATCTTCTTGTCCGCTCGCTACCTCCCGTCTTCGTTCAGGAGCATTACGACCTGTTCATCCGTTACGAGCGTATGCGGCACGGCGGATACATGAGCACCATGACCGAGCAGGACTACACCAAACATCTTCTGGGAACTTCGGCAAGAACGTTTCTTTTGGAGTTTTCTTACCCGGACACACAAGCCCCGGCTGCGGTTGCCGTCGTCGACGATACAGCCGATGGCCTGAGCGCGGTTTACACCTTTTATGACCCGCAAGCCCGTACGTCAAGCCTTGGCACGTTCTGCATTTTGTACGAGTTAGAATTAGCCAAACGTCTCGGCTATCCCTACTTATATTTGGGATACTGGCTTCAAAATTATCCTCGCATGGACTACAAACGAAACTTTCAGCCGACGGAAGTCTTTCACAACTCCCGTTGGCTAGACTTCGATGCGTTCTTACAAGAGACTACTTAACGACGGATACGACATGTTATTTAAACTTTGCTCGCGCATTCTTCCTCTTTTGCCGCCGGCCACCTCTCACCAACTCATGATATCCAATCTCGATTGGATGACAACAATGGGCTGGCACAAGGACTGTTGTCACATGCCGCAAGAAGATCCGACCGTCGTCATGGGCATTCGATTTCCCAATGCCGTTGGCTTGGCAGCCGGTATGGATGTCAATGCTGACTGTGTCAGCGCATTTGGCGCCCTCGGTTTCGGTCATATCGAAGTCGGCCCCGTCTGTCCTACCGCCCAAGGCATTCGAACGGCCAACGACTGCGTTCGCATCAAGCCGCGACAGGCACTGGTCGATGCAACGCCCTCGAGCAGTTGCGGCGTCGAGCAGACGTTGCGCAACTTGCGCAGTGCCGACTGTTTCCATCTTAGAGGCGGCATTCTCGGTATTAACATCGAAAAAAACTCGGTCACCGCCGTAGAAAATTGCGTCAACGACTATCTGTTTACTTTCAAGCAGACTTACGCCAAGGCGGACTACTTCTGCATCAATCTGACTTCGACTGAAGCACGTACAACGCATCTTCTGCACTCCGAAGCAATCCTGACGGGACTCTTATCCGCTCTTCGTGACGAGCGTTCTCGCCTTATTTCCGAACATGACCAGCCCTACAAACCCATCGCCGTAAAAATCTCTCCCGATTTATCCGATGATCAATTGTTGCGATTAGCCGACACAGTGCTTTCCCTGAACATGGACGGTATCGTCGGCACGTCCGCCTCCAACGATTGCTCCGTCATCGAAGGATTAAGCAATGACGCGGGATTGTTGTCCGGCCGTCCGCTGTCCGAGAGAACAACGCATTGCGTCGCGCGCTTGACGGAGCATTTGGGTTCTCAGTTGCCCGTCATTGCTTCGGGCGGTGTTATGACACCGAACGATGTCGTCGAGAAGCTCCAAGCAGGAGCAAGCCTGGTTCAACTATACTCAGGGTTGGTGTATCAGGGCCCCTCTCTGGTCGCTGAATGCGTTGAAGCCGCCGCCGGTTGGCGACGAGAACACGCCCAAATCTAAGGAACTGCGCTATGACTCGCAAGACTACTTCCCCGTTCGCCTTCCCGAAGATTATTCTCGGGACCATGACTTTCGGCGAACAAAACACGATGGACGAGGCACACGAACAATTGCAGTGGGCCTTCGACAACGACATTCGATTCATCGACTGCGCCGAGATGTATCCCGTTTACACCCGCCCCGAGACGCAGGGCCTGACGGAACGCTACATCGGCGAGTGGTTGAAGCATCAAAAACGCGACGAAGTCATCGTTGCCTCCAAAGTTTCCGGTCCCGGGCGCCGTTGGATCCGAGACGGGAAATACTCGCTTGACGGCATTCGTCGCGCCATCGACGAATCGCTCGCTCGTTTGCAAACCGATTACATCGACCTTTATCAGATTCATTGGCCTTGTCGCAAAGCGCCGATCTTCGGAAACACGCGTTACGTTCCTCCGACGGAAGAGGAACGCATCGCAGAAGTCGGCATTCGCGAACAACTTGAAGTATTCAAGGAACTGATTGACGAAGGCAAAATTCGAGCTCTCGGCGTTTCCAACGAAACGTCCTGGGGGGTCTGCGAGTTCTGTCGTTTGGCAGACGAATACGACCTGCCGCGCATCGTCTCCATTCAGAACGCATACTCGTTGACCAACCGTCAATTCGAACAAGGGCTTGACGAAACGTGTTGGAACGAAGACGTCGCTTTGTTGGCTTACTCCCCGTTAGCTGGCGGCACGCTGTCGGGCAAATATCTCAAGCCCGGAGCCATCGGCCGATTCACCCAATTCCCTTCGGACTACTCGCCTCGCTACACCCGTCCCAGCGTCGGTCGCGCCACCCAAAAATACTTGGATTTGGCAACGAGCGCCGGCTTAACGCCGATCGAATTGGCTCTCGGGTTCGTTTCTTCCCGTTGGTTTGTATCGTCGACGATTTTGGGGGCCACCTCATTGGAACAGCTCAAAGCCGACGTCAGCGCATGCAACGTCGTGTTGTCCGAAGAAGTCTTGGCCCGAATCGAAGAAATTCATAACGAAATCCCCAACCCGGCCATGTAATTCACGCCGACTGAATAATAACGGCGACAGACTTGGACAGCGTGTCTGTTGCCGTTATTGCCTTCTTTGCCGAATGTCTGTCCGATGTACCGGATCGGATAGTTTGATGGGCAATATCTATGTTACGAACAACGGCACCTCCAACAATGCTGTCAAATTGAAGTTAAAGAAGAACCAATCGCTCGAAGGTGTTATTGAAGATTTTCTGGAGGACTCCGGTGTGGCTCCCGCCTCGGACGTGCCTATGCTCTTTAGTCTCGCTCGTAGCGCCCCACCCCTAAGGAATCGCTCCAAGGCGTCTTCTTGACCATGGAAGAAGGTTCTGCATGGAATATGACGGGCAACTCGACGGTATCCGATTTGACGATTGAAACGCCGATGTCTTCAACGACTCGTGATATTGCAGCCGCTGCCGCCACCATCCATGCAGGCGCGCACAATCTTAAGATCAATAACTTAGCCTTTAATAAGGATTTAACGTTTACGGCAACGACGCCGAAGGCTGAGCAATTCACCATCGGCAATCTCACTCAAGCTGCACCGGCCCGCATGATGCTGCGCAACAACTCGCAAAGCGGCCCTGCGCTTAATGTGGTCTACGATACGATTCCTGCCAATATGTCGGGTGCCGATGTGGCCAAGGGCCTGTGTTTTGAAAATCCCGAACAAAACCCGGGCTTTACGATTGTTCAAAACGAGGGTTCCAACAGTACGCAACGTCAAATTGTTGTTGGCGCCGGCGGTGACAAGCAAATCGTCTCCGACAATCAAGAGAGCAACACCTCCGTGTCCGAAAGCCCCAACGATGTCGCAAGCCTCCAAATACTTTCTTGGATTGCACAGATTAACGATGTCAACAAGCGTTTGGGCGATTTGCGCTCTTACCCGAACCAGCACGGTGCTTGGGCTCGCACCTACGGCGGCCAAATGAAGTACGGCGATCGCGGATTGAAGTATGACCACAATACAATCCAAATCGGTGCCGATACGCGCATTGCGGATAACTTCTATTTTGGTTTGGCCGCCAGCTACTCCGAAGGCGAAGGCAAGCTCAACAACGGTAAGAACGAAGACAAGTCCTACAGCCTCGGTGCTTACGGCGGCTGGATGGCTGAAAACGGACAATTTGTCGACGTAATCGTCAAGCACAATCATTTTGACAATGACTTCGCAATGGCTTACACCACCGGCGCCATGAGCAAGGGCTCTTACGATACCAACGGTTGTAGCATTTGTGCCGAATACGGTTGGCGCTTCAGCTTAACGGACAAGTTCTGGATTGAACCGCAAGCCGAAGTAAGCTACAGCGTGATGGACGATGTGTCTTACACGACCGACGACGGCGTCGCCGCCAAGCAAGACAAGCTCGAAAGCCTCGTCGGTCGCTTGGGCCTTGCCTTCAGTGCCAAGTTCGAACACGGCTCGGATTACGTCAAGGCCAGCGTCGCTCACCAAGCCATGGGCAAAGCTCGCATCACGATGAGCAACGGTCTTGAGGCCATGGAAGAAGATTTGGGCAGTACCTGGGGTGAATTTGCTATTGGTGGCACGTATAACGTTGCGAAGAACTTCGCCGTGTACGGCGAATTCCAAACCACGACGGACTCCAAGTTAAAGAGCCCGTATCAATGGAATTTCGGTGCGCGTTATATGTTCTGATTTAAATCCCAACAGTTGCACTGACGAAAAGGCGGCTCGGTTACGGGTCGCCTCTTTTCAAATTGCTCGTCTCGATTCAACAACGTCGATTATTCCATGATGTTGTTTTCGCACGTCTTTGCTTGATGCACCGACACGGACAAAACTTCTTGGCCCATTGCAGAGGCATGAACGTTTTCCATTTATTCCGCGGTTCGCATTTTTTCACTCTGTGAAAAGAGTCCTCTTATAGCTCGACGTCCGTCATTAGTGCTCAATTCCCCGACTTTTCCTGCTGAAAACGAGCAAATCCGCCTTTTTAGAATAGACAAAACCCCTTCAATTTGCGGTATTCTTCCGCCTTAGCTCGACACGCCGATTGCATACCGTGCAATCGACATGTGAAGCCGTTGTGTTTTTTCATTCGTTCTTACTGATATGCAATCGACTGCTATTCCGGTTCGCCCCGGGTTTTGGAATGTGCCTCTGTGGGCTGAAATCGGCGTTTATATTGTCGGCCTCGCCGCCTTGATCATTTGTATTGCCGGCATTGTTCGCTCCATCAAATCCCGCCGTCTTGGCGCCGCCGATGAAAAGGTCGCCCCCTTGACCCAATGGCGTACCAAGCAAATGCTCAAAGAAATTTTCCTTCAACCGCGCGTCATGCAAGGCGCCAGCGGCAAGGCTCACTTCGCCATTTTCTGGGGCTTTTTGCTGTTGTTCTGGGGCACGGCAACCGCCACGCTCGACTGGGATATCGGCCACTATGTGTTCGGCAAGCAATTTTTGACCGGCAATTTCTACTTGATGTACAAATTGATTTTGGACACTGCAGGGCTTGCCGCTTTGATCGCTCTGTGCTTCTCCCTGTGGCGTCGCTTTGTCCGTCAAGACCCCAAAGTCGAACAATCGCAGCGATTTGCGTATGTTTTAGGCAGTCTGGTCGCCATCATCCTGACCGGTTTTCTTGTCGAAGCGCTGCGTTTGGCCACGCAACAGCCGGCATGGAGCATTTACTCTCCCGTCGGTCACGTGATCTCCCTTGCCTTTGTCGGCTTGTCCGAAGACACACTGCGGACGCTGCACATTTATGTCTGGGTCATCCACGGCCTAGCCGCCTTGACGTTTGTCGCGGCCATTCCCCTGACCTATTACGCCCATATTTTCAAGACTCCCTCCTCCATTTTCTGGAAGAAAGAAACACCCATGGGAGCCATTGCCAAAATTGAAGATATTGAAGAGCAGGAATCGTTCGGCATTTCGGACTTCAAACAATTCTCTTGGCGCGACCGCATTCGTTTCGACGGTTGCACCGAGTGCGGCCGTTGCCGCGGCGTCTGCCCGGCCGTCAAAGCCAAAACCCCGTTGGATCCCAAGAACTTGATCTTGTCTTTGAAGCATCGCATGCACACCCCGTCGAGCGAGCAAGAGCTGATTGACGGTATTGTCGAAAAGGATGCGCTTTGGAGTTGCACCACCTGTGGCGCCTGCACCAACGTCTGCCCCGCTCAGATTCCGATCCACGAATTGATCGTCTCCATGCGTCGTCATTTGGCACTGGAGCAAGGCGACTTCCCCGAAGGCTTGGCCGGCGCATTGGAAAACACCGCCAGCGTCGGTAATCCTTGGGGTATGGATCCGGGCAGCCGCTTGGCTTGGGCGAAGGGACTTGACGTTCCCGTGGCCAAACCCGGTCAACACGTCGACGTTCTGTATTGGGTTGGCTGTTCCGCCTCTTACGATCGCCGAGCACAAAAGATCGCCAAGGCGATGGTGAACATTTTCAAATCGGCCGGTGTCTCGTTTGCCGTCATGCAAGAGGAACGCTGCCACGCCGATTTCGCCAGACGAGCCGGGGAAGAATACCTCTTCCAAACCGCCGCCATGGAAAACATTGAAAATTTGGCGCAATACAGTTTCGGTGAAATCGTCGCCGCCTGCCCGCACTGCTTCAGCACTCTCAAAAACGAATATCCGCAATTTGAGGGCGGGGCGTATGAGGTGACCAGTCACGCCGATTTCATCGATCGCTTGTTGCGTGAAAACCGCCTGCCCTTGACTCAGGAACAAATCGGCTCGATCGTGTTCCATGATCCTTGCTATTTGGCGCGTTACAACGGTATTGAGCAAACACCCCGTGCCATTCTCAACAAATCGGGCGCTCGTTTGATTGAAGCGTCCAATACCGGAGCCAATGCGACCTGTTGCGGTGCCGGCGGCGCACAAATCTTTATGGATCGCCCCGGTCGTATAAACGTCATTCGACTGAAGGAACTGAAACAAACCAAGAGCGAATGCATCGCCGTCGCCTGCCCGCACTGTCTGACGATGTTGTCCAGCGCTCAGGCGCAGCAAAACAACGACGCCGATACGACGCGTATCGAAGACATTGCGGAAATCGTTTCTGCACGATTGCAAGCGACCAAACAGGATACGCAAGCATGACGAAAAACGGCACCGAGCGCGAAAAGCAAAAGCCGATTCAGGTTCTCGATCGCGCTCTTTCGATCTTGTCCATCATTGCTGCCCGACGGCAACCGATTTCGTTGCACGACATTGCAGTGACGGCACAACTACACCCCTCGACGGTTCATCGTTTGTTGTGGAATTTGGCGGAGCAAGACTATCTTCAACGCGACGAGAACGGACGTTGGAGTCTGGGGTTGCGTTTCCTTCACTACGGCAGCTTGGTGCGCGATCGTCTGGACGTACGGGAAAAGGCTTTGCCGCTCATGCACGTGCTATTCGAAAAAACGGGGCAAACGATCAATTTGTCCATGCGTCACGACGATCACGTCATGTATGTCGAACACGTTCTTGCTTCGCAAAACGGCCTTCGTTTGACTCGGCAAATCGGCTCCATGGCTCCGTTGCATTGTACGAGCGGCGGCAAGTTGTTTTTGAGCGAATTCTCGCCCGAAGACGTTTCCGCCTACATTGCTCGGTCGCGTTTGACGCCCCGGACCGAATACTCGATCGCATCTGCCGAACGATTGATTCCCGAACTCGATCGTATTCGAGAATTGGGATGGGCCGACGACAAAGAAGAACTGGAACACGGCATTCGTTGCATCGGCGCTCCGATCCGCGACCATCATGGGGGCATCATCGCGGCCATCACGATCGTCAGTTCGTCCGACATGTCCCAAAAGCCCGAATGGGTTCGCCATTTGTTGTCGACAACGGCGGCGGTTTCAGCCAGTTTGGGCTGGCTTGGCCAGCACTGACACGTGTGGAAAACAAAATCCCCGATCACCTTTCCACGTACCGAACAACAGTTCGGCTCGAAAGGTCAATCGGGGATTTTTTTATCCGTCAAAGCAATTCGTACGGTGAAATTTTGGCAAATTGTTGTGCGAACTCCGTTTCTGCCTCGAACCAACGTCGCATTCTGAGCATGTCGTCCGCTCGCTTGCCGTTACTGGCCGAATCCAACACCACCATCACCATTCGACGTCCGGCAAACTCGCTTTGAACTACCATACAGCGTCCGGCAGCCGTGGTAAAGCCTGTCTTTTGCAAACCCACGTTCCAACGAGGATCGCCAATCAAACGATTGGTCGTCTGCATTCGCACTTTATAGCGTCCGGCACTTAAAAGCGCGACCGGCGATGTAGACGCATCACGAATGACCGCATGTTTGTGGGCCTCGGCCACGAGTATGGCCAAATCACGGGCGGTCGATACGTTCGCGTTGGACAGCCCCGTCGGATCGGCAAAATGACTGTCAAGCATGCCCAGCTCTTCGGCTTTGGCGTTCATCGCCTGAATAAAGGCCTTCTTCCCGCCAGGGAAAGTTCGCGCCAACATGTGTGCCGCGCGATTGTCGGAGCTCATCAAGGCGGCTTGTAATGCGGCTTTGCGCGTCAACACCATGCCGTTTCTCAATTTGCTGGTGGCTCGACTGCTGACGTAGTCGGCCCGCGTAACGCGAATTTTGGATCGGAGCGACAACTCGCTTTCAGCGATAACGAGAGCCGTCATCAATTTCGTCACCGAAGCAATCGGCAACTTTACATCGGCATTCTTGTCGAAGAAGACTTCTCCCGTATCCTGGTCGACCATGTAGGCGACCGAGCTCGAGAGTTCCAACGGATCGGGCGTATTGCGCAACCCCGCCAACATCGCCACGCTCGGAGCCTGGCGACGGATGCGACGTTTTTTGACTACGCGTTTCTTTTTCGCCCGTTTGACCTTCTTGTGTTTGGCCTGTTTCGTTACCTTTGCGGGAGACATGCTCGCAACCTGCGAGGCCGGGGCGGCCACAACCGACCCGGTCGTCACAAATCCCGTCCCCAACAACGCGCACGAGGCCAACCAAACCAAAGTTCGACGCAAATTCACTTTGTAATCAAAGAAAAAATTAACGAATCTTTTTATTTTAAAAGCTTTTGATGCGTGCTTCAAAACCAAGCAAAATCATCTGCGATCAAAGTCGACGGATGGATTCCCATACCTTGTTCAGACGTTTTACGCTGACCGGCATGGGCGTTCGAAGCTCTTGAGCGAACAACGACACGCGCAGCTCTTCGAGCAACCACCGATACGCGGTCAATCGTTCGTCCACAACCCCTTTACGGGAAGCAAATTCACGCCAGAACGCAACGGACAACTTTTGTATGTCTGCCATACGTTCCGCATCTCGGGTCGGATCGTTGCGCAACTTCTCCAAACGAACGTTGATTGCTTTCATATAGCGGGGATAGTGCTTCAACTGCTCGTACGAAATCGTCAACAGAAAATGCGCGGGGAACAACGCTTTGAGCTGTGCCTGCACGTCTTTGACAACGTCGGGCCAACCTTTGGCATTGGCCAGTTTTTTCGGCAAGCCCGACAATTCCGTCACGATCGTAGCTACCAAACGCTCGATCTCCATGCCGATCAACGTCAATTTCGAACGCACGGCATCCTTACGCTCCGCGAACTCGATCTCGTTGACCGGCCACGGTTGGTACATGGCGCACACTTCGATAGTGGCGCCGATCACGTCGTCGCGCAAAGCCTCAACTCCGGGAAACGCTTGCGCTACGCCTTCGATGACGGAAGCCTGCATTTGCGTTCGCTGCAGTCCCGACAAATTCTTTTCCAAATAGCGCACCTGTTCCTTGAGTTGCAGCAAGAACAAGCGACGCAAACCCACTCTATGCATGCGCATCGCCTCTTGCGGTTCGTCAAAAACCTCCAGCGAACAATGCGTTTTTCGATCGACCAAAGCGGGATGACCGATCAACGTCGTTCCTTTACGACGGATCTCCATCAACTCGGGCAATTCGCCGAAATTCCACGTGACAATCTCGTCGATCAACTCGTCGGCAACGCTCTTGTCGGCTTCGGCAACCGACTGAAAAAGCTTTTGCGCTTCCGACCCCAACTCAGCCCTCAGCTCTGACAAATTGCGCCCCATGGCCAATTGTCTGCCGTGCTCGTCGACAACTTTGAAGTTCATGATCAGGTGTTTGGGCAAGAACTCCAGTTTGAAGTCGGCCTTTTCGCAGATCGTTCTCGTTTGTTCACGGATATCGTCGATCAACGCATCCAAGAGCGCCTTTTTCCCGACCTGCACCCCGTTGGTTCTCTCATAAAAATCGGCCGCATATTGGTTGATCGGAACGCAATGCCGACGCAAACGCTGGGGCAGACTCTTGATGAGCGTTTGCACCTTTTCCTTGAGCATTCCGGGAACAAGCCATTCGCAACGAACCGGGTCGATCTGATTAAGGGCGAACAACGGCACCGTCAAAGTCACGCCGTCGCGCGGAGCTCCCGGCTCGAAATGGTATGTCAGAGCCATGGCAACCCCCGCGTGCTCGCATGTCTTCGGGAAGAAGTCGGTCGTAACGCCGCTGGCCTCATGACGCATCAGCTCCTCCCGAGACAAGAACAACAATTTGGGAGTGTCCTTTTCCGCTTGTTTTCTCCATTGCTCGAAAGTCACCGCTCCGACGACCGTTTCGGGAAGAAGCGCATCGTAGAACGCAAAAATCAAACTGTCGTCAACCAAAACATCCGGTCGGCGCGCTTTGTGTTCGATTTCTTCGATATCACGAATCAGGCGTCGATTGTGAAGGAAAAAAGGCGCGCGACTGTCAAACTCTCCCTGAACAAGCGCTTCACGAATAAAGAGTTCTCGAGCGAGTTTTGGATCGTGCTTGGCAAAGCCGACCTTGCGTTGTGCGTACAAGGTCAGACCGTACAAAGCGCCCCGCTCGAAAGCGACGACCTCCCCTCGACTTTTTTCCCAATGAGGCTCGGTCCAACTTTTCTTAATCAAATGCGAAGCTGTTTTCTCCACCCATTCAGGCTCGATATCGGCCACGCATCGAGCGAACAAACGGCTCGTTTCGATGAGCTCGGCGGCCATGATCCATTTGCCCCCTTTTTTTGCCAACGCCGAACCGGGCCAAACCCAGTAGCGAATGCCACGCGCTCCGAGGAAAGGAGGCGCACGAAAATCGGCATCCAGTTGGCGCATACCGAGATTGCCCAACAACCCGGTGAGCAAAGCGCAATGCAACTGTTCATAGGTAGCTTCAGCCGTGTTGCTCTCCCAACCGATCTCGCGCGTCAACTCGTTGAGTTGACGCCAAACGTCCTTCCACTCATGCATGCGACGAGCCGAAAGGAACTTTTTGTGCAACTGTTCGGTCAGCTTTCGATTGCTTTCCTTTTGCTCGAACGCCTTCAAATACCATTGCCAAATCTTCAAATACGACAGGAAGTCGCTACGCTCGTCGGCAAATGTTTTATGCGCGTTGTCAGCTGCCTCTTGGGCTTCGGCGGGACGATCTCGGGGATCTTGAATGGCCAAACCGGAAACAATGATCAAAGCTTCTCGCAACGCACCGACCTGATGCGCGGCCAACAACATACGCGACAAGCGCGGATCGATCGGTAAACGCACCAATTGTCGACCGACTTCCGTCAACTGGCCGCGATCGTCCACGGCATTCAATTCGCTCAAAATCGTATACCCGTCGCTGATAGCGCGGCTGGGCGGAGCCTGAACGAAGGGGAAATCGCGAACTTCCCCCAGCTTGAGAGACTTCATGCGCAAGATAACCGCCGCAAGATTCGATCGCATGATTTCTGGATCGGTAAAGGCGGGACGTCGAGCCCAGTCATTTTCGTTGAACAAACGAATGCAAATGCCGTTGGCCGTACGACCGCATCGGCCGGCTCGCTGATTGGCGGACGCCTGACTGATCGGCTCGACCAACAACTGTTCGACTTTGTTTCGATACGAATAACGTTTCACACGAGCCAAACCGGTGTCGACGACATAATGAATACCGGGCACGGTGATAGACGTTTCCGCCACGTTAGTCGCCAACACAATCCGTCGAACGCCGCCGGAACGAAAAACTCGTTCTTGATCTTCTGCGGACAGGCGAGCATATAACGGCAAAATATCGACGGTTCCCGGACGATGCCGACGTCTCAATACATCGGCCGCCTCTCGAATCTCTCGTTCGCCGGGCAAAAACACCAAAATATCGCCCCGTCCCACCATCTCCAACTCGTCGACGGCGTCGGCAATGGCATCCATGAGCGTGCGATCGTCTTCTTCGTCCAACTCTTCGACGGGGCGATAACGAATTTCCACCGGATACGTACGTCCGCTGACGGTAAACACCGGGGCGGGCTCCTCGGCGGAACGCCCGAAATGCGCGGCAAAACGTTCCGCGTCGATCGTTGCCGAGGTGACTACGACCTTGAGATCGGGACGTTTGGGCAAGATGCGTTTCAAATACCCCAATAAGAAGTCGATGTTGATCGAGCGTTCGTGAGCTTCGTCAATAATGATCGTGTCGTAGCGCTTGAGCAACGGATCCGTTTGCGTTTCCGCCAACAAGATACCGTCAGTCATCAACTTGATCGTTGCGCCTGGGCTGGTCTTGTCGGTGAAGCGCACTTTGTAGCCGACAACATCGCCCAAGGGCGTGTTCAACTCGACGGCAATGCGTTTGGCAATCGAGCTGGCGGCGATTCGACGCGGCTGCGTGTGACCGATCAAACCGGTGCGCCCTCGTCCCGCCATCAGACAAATTTTGGGCAACTGCGTCGTTTTACCCGACCCCGTCTCACCGCAAATAATGACGACTTGGTTGTCGCGGATCGCTTTGACAAGAACGTCGGCTTGTTGGCTGACGGGCAAACCTTCGACCAACTCGAACGCGGGAACGGAATTGCGCACGATGCGACCGTTCTCATCACGCACGACCTTGCCTTGGGCGCATTCTTTCGGCAAATAGGGCGCGTGATCCTCAGGCCGTTGCAAAACGACGTTTTGCTCGTGTTGCCGGCTTGCCCGACCCGGCGTCTTTTGGACCGGCCGCTCCAACGATCGACGTTGGTTGGGCTGCGCGCTTTTCGTTTCGCGTTCGTCCCTGCGGGCGAAAGAAGACGAAGCGGGGCGCTTGGCGGCCGAAGGCGCATCCGTCTTTTTTTGAGGCGTCGGCGGTTCCTTGCGCGTCGTGGGCGGCTCGTTCCGATCGCGCCGAGACTCTTCGATTTTGTCGTTTGCCAAGGCCTTCAATTTCTTTTTGCCACCAAACGGCAAACCCTGCACGGGTTTGATGGCGGCAGGATCGATCATCGAGCGTAAATTACCGAAGGGACGATTGGAAGAAGAGTCGGACATAACTACAGCGGTGACAGCGTCACAAAGTCAAAAACAAACGGCCTTAGGCCGCCATTATAGACACCGCCTACCTTGAGCCAACACAGAGCGAGCCGCTCGCGCTACAATCGGAGGACATTAACACTATTGACTCGCAACATAGAGTTTAAGGAGTTCGTCATGGCCCGTATGGTGCAATGCGTCAAATTGAAGAAAGAGGCCGAGGGCTTGGCCTTTCCGCCTGTTCCCGGAGAACTGGGCAAGCGTATTTGGGCTCAGGTCAGCAAGGAAGCTTGGGCCGAATGGACCAAGTTGCAAACGATGATGATTAACGAATACGGTTTGAACTGTGCCGATCCGAAAATTCGCCAGCACCTTATGAATCAGTGCGAACGCTATTTCTTCGGCGAAGGCGTCGAGCCCATTCGCAATCACGTTCCCGTCGAATAAGTTTGGCGGATCGAACCTTAAAAAAACCGAAATCGTCACCGATTTCGGTTTTTTTCTGGCCATTGTTCGCCCGCGCTCAATTACTTTTGAGAGGTTACGACACCGTCCTGGGTACCGAGCAACAATACGTCCGCCCCGCGTTGCGCGAACAAGCCGACCGTCACCACGCCCGGCATCTGATTGATGCGGCTTTCCATCGCGACGGGATCGTCGATGCGCAAACCGTGCACGTCCAAAATACGATTGCCGTTATCCGTCGTGAAGTCGCGTTCCACAGGCTCGCCGCCGAGTTCTTTCAAGAATCGTGCGACGGATTGAACCGCCATCGGAATCACCTCGACCGGCAACGGGAACGTTCCAAGACAATCGACCTTCTTACTGCCGTCGGCGATGCAAACGAAGCGTTCCGAGACGCTGGCGACAATTTTTTCGCGAGTCAACGCGCCGCCGCCACCTTTAATCATGGCAAACGAAGCGTCGATTTCATCGGCGCCGTCGACATACACGCCGATCGATTCGATTTCGTTCAAATCGACCACCTTGAAGCCGAGCGCCAACAATTTGCGCGTCGAACGTTCGGAACTCGATACGCAAGCCGGCACCTCGATCCCGCTCTGTGCCAGCGCATCGATAAAGAAATCCACGGTCGAACCCGTACCGACGCCCAGCACCTTGCCTGGCTGTACATACGCCACGGCGGCCTCTGCCACCTGCTTCTTCAATTGATTCTGATCCATCTGCCTTCCCTTTTATTTTGTTTTAAAACCCCGGAGCGAGGGCCGTCCAACGCATCGTCGGCGATTCGAATATTTTACGATGCTTGTCGGCTTCGCGCTATGATTGGGGAGTAATTGTTCTTGGGATTCCACGCCATGCGTTCAACCTCCGATCTGTCCTTGGACGACTACCTGCTCGACTTACTGGGAAACCAGAAACACTCGGCCAGTCGCTTCGGGTTGTACGTCACGACCTTCTCTTTGGTTCTGCTCTTTATTTTGGGCATTTCCCTGTCGCGTTTCATTCTGACCGAATCATACAAAACGGAAATGAACAAAATTGAAAACATCATGGCCACTGTCAAGCATGACGCGGGAGCGCAACTCAGCGACTTGGCTCAGGCCATCAACTACTTCACCTCGGAACTCTCCGTCGACTCCGGAACCCCCTTCAATTGTTCCGCGTTACTCCCTCTTTTCCGCACTCATCCTTCCTTAGCCGAATTGTCCATCATAGGCAAGGATGAAATTGTTTACGCCAGCTGCGCCAATCCCTCGGTCTACGGGGAATTGCTCCGTCCCGTAGGCACACGCATTGTCGATGCAGCCCAGCGCAACGCCATAGCCACAACACGCCAAATGCGTTCGTCCGTTTATTCGGGCGTTTACATGCTCGATAACGCCATCGGCAATCCTTTCGTCGATATTGTGCTTCCCATTGACGAATCGCTTGAACGTTTGGCCATCGGCCGCGTTACCTTATCCCTCATCAGGGAGTCCCAACATCGTTTGATCGGCCCAAAACACACGGTCAGTCTCAACTCCAACGGCACAACCGTATGGCCCCGACAGCATCCTTTGCAAACAAACGACTTGTCCTTGACCAGCGCCGTCCCCCCTTTGCCCGCGAGCGTTACGTTGACCATCTCGTCAAACAATGCCGCGCTCATGACGAACAGTCGCCTTGTTTGGTCTCTGTTCGGTCTATTGGGCGTCATGCTGGTTTCCATTTTGCTCGGTTTGCGTTACCAATATCGTCAACTGAAAACGGAAGAGCAACTGAGTAGCCGCATTCTGCTACAACAGGCGATGAGCCAAGCATTCAGCAACGGGATCTGCGTCACCGATCCGTCAGGGCGCATTTTGTATGTCAACACGTCGTTTGAGGTACTGTTCGGCTACAACAAATCGGACATCCTCAATACCGTTCCGCCCTACCCCTATTGGTTGAATGAAGACGTCACCCGTTTATTTGACGAACTGACCATGCGATCGAGCGGCGTATCCAACCCGCACGACTTGCGCTTTGTCGCCCAACGAAAAGACGGCTCGTTTTTCGACTGTTTCGCTCAAACCCGACCGATTTTTGACAGTGGAAAGAACGTTTTGGGCTATCTGATCATTTACCAAGACGAAACCGAGAGCAATCAAGCCAAATTGAGCGTTTCTCGTGCCTACGACAGCGTGACCCGCATTTTGGAATCCATCAACGCCGCGGTGTCCGTGATTCGACTTGACGGCAACACCCCCGTCAGCCTGTTCACGAACCAACACTATATCGATACGTTCGGACCTGATCCGGGCGCTCACGCGCGCTTAAGCTCACTAGCTCTGCTTGCCAACGACAACGCCAACGAAGTGTTCGACGAGGAAACCCAACGTTGGTTCATCGTCAAGATCAAAGACATCACATGGATCGACGGCGCCTGCGTCAGCTTGCTTTCAGCAACCGACATCACTCTCAAAAAGCAGGCCCAGGCTTTGTTGGACGAACAACTTAAAAATGCCGAACATACCGCCCGACTCATTACGATGGGGGAAATGGCCAGCTCGTTGGCGCATGAATTGAATCAACCGCTTGCGGCAATTCAAAATTACGCCTCGGGCGCGTTGACGTTGCATCGCTCGCACAAACTCAAATCCGATAACATCGACGAAGCGTTCGAGCGCATCATCACGCAAACGCAACGCGCCGCTCAGGTCATGCGACACATCCGAGGCTATGCCAAGCGCAGAGACGCATCGCTAACGATAACGCCGATCGAACGCGTTTTGGACGGTACGTTGGAACTTTCGCGCATCACAAGCAAAAAACTGAACGTCGCCATTACCGTCGACATCGAGAAAAATCTCCCGTCCATTATGTGCGACGCCGTGCAAATCGAGCAGGTTCTTCTCAATTTGTTGCGCAACGCCATGGAAGCCAGTCTGCCCACCTCCAGTCGCGAGATCGTACTGCGCGTTTCGAGCAAGCATCAACGCGTCTTTTTTGAAGTGATCGATTACGGCCAAGGCATTTCCGACGACGTCAAGGAAAAACTGTTCACGCCATTCTTCACCACCAAGAGCTCGGGGATGGGGATCGGCTTGAACATTTGCCGAACCATTGTCGAAACGCACCACGGTCGACTGACGTATCAGGATAATCCCGAGGGAGGTACAACCTTTAGATTATCCCTACCCGCGGTAAATGACGCGTAAAATCCTCGGTAATTACGTTTTCTTTTTTCGTGAGCCTGTTTATGCCTTTTTCTACTCTCGTGACCGATACTTCCTCTACTTTGGGTACCGTCTACGTTGTTGATGACGATGAGGCCGTTCGCGACTCCATTCGTTGGTTGCTCGAGGCCAGCGACTATCGAGTCGAGCTCTACGACAGTGGCGAAAGTTTTATTGCTAAATATGACCCGAACGCCATCGCCGTCTTGTTGTTGGACGTTCGTATGAACGGTATGAGCGGACTTGAAGTGCAAGAGCACTTGATCGCCCGCAAAGCCGACCTGCCCATTATTTTCATTACCGGTCACGGCGATGTGGCAATGGCCGTCAACGCGCTCAAAAAGGGCGCCGTCGACTTCATTGAAAAACCGTTCGATCAGGCCGCCCTCAAGCAACAAGTGGAGCGCATGTTGCAGGAAGCGCGAGATCGTCGCGTCAAAAACGAACGACAGAGCTTGAACGAAGCCTTGTTGAGCAAGTTGACTCCGCGCGAACAGCAAGTACTCGAACGCATTGTCGCCGGGCGCTTGAACAAACAAATTGCCGACGACTTGGGCATCTCCATCAAGACCGTGGAAGCACATCGCGCTTCCATCATGGACAAAACCAATTCCGGCACAGTGGCTGACCTGATGCGCGTCGTCATGGGCGCCGGCATGAAGTCGAGCTCTTTCTGACACGAGAACCCGTTGATCTATTCAACGGGTTTTCTTTTAAGACACGAGGTGACGGGAGCGCCTCTTCGACGTCGCAGGTGTCGAATCTTCCATGCCAGGGGTGCGAAACCGCACCCCTTTTTGCCTATTGTTTTATCGATCGTGATAAGCTTGTTTCACTTTTTTTGATTTTGTATTCGCTTCCTTGTGTGTAATGACTCAAGCTTACTTTCTGATACCTGGATTACGACTGCCTACGCACGCAAAAGATCACATTTCCTCCGAAACGCTCGAGCAATTGACCGATCTCAGCAAAGGTCTTTGTTCCGACACAATCCGTCAAGAGCTCGACACGGGCGTCTACACGGATTCGATTCATTACGTGTGGGCTTGGAAGGTGATTACGCGCCGACAATTTGCTCCGGCACTGGCGCCTTTCCGTTGGCTGATGGATCACGGTCCCGAACTGTTGTCCGAAGTGTGGCAACTGCATCTTGCTCACCGTGACGTCGAGGGCACACTCGTCGATGTCGAACCTTTGCTAGACGAGGCGACGATCGAAGCCTTGTGCCTTTGTTTGACCCCTGCGCTACGCCAAGAAGGCTTCGTTTTACAACGTTGGGACACCCGTTTGTATCTCACGCGTAAAACCGACTGGGGCGTGCGTGTGCGTCCTTGGCGCAACATAGTGCATTCGACTGCCGATGCCTGTCGTGTGGAAGACTTAGAAGGCGGCCACTCCGAACGCGCGACGCAGGCTCTGGAGGCGATGCGACGTCTTGAACAAACACTGACGGACGCCGACATTCGTTTGCCGGACGGTCGGACGATCGACTCGTTGTGGATCAGCGAGGGCGGGCACTTGCAACGCTTTTACCCGCCGACGCTGTTGCGTAGCGTCCTGACCGACGACCCCGCCATTTTGGCTTGGGCGCAAAATGCCGGCATTTTAGATCACCGCACCGGTAGGGTCTCCGGAGCCGAGCAATGGCCTTCGGACGCCCCCAATGGCGAACGTTTGGCCGTCATCGACGATTTGTACGAATCGTGGTTGACGCAAGATTGGTCCGCTTGGCAACAAAAACTCCCCGAAGTGATCGCAACCGTCAAGCGGTTGAGCGACAACGCACGCCTGAAAGGGTGCGACAGCGCACTGATTGTGGCTTGCGGCTCCCGTAGCACGGTCAGCCTTCCGATCAAGTTTGCACCCCGTGCCTTTTCGCTTTTGGCTCGCTTGACGACGCAAAAAACCGTTCCGGCCGCCAACTGGCTCTTCGAGGAGTAAGGCATGTCCACCATTTTTTCCGTTCGTGCTTACGACAAAATGGTCTCGGAGCGCTTGTGTCACGGTGGCGTTTTGCGTCCCATCGCACAAGCATTGGCCGCTCGAGGCGTCACCTGTGAGGAAGACCTTAGCGAAGAGTGGCGTCACATGTTGCCTCCCAACCTGTTGGAAGGCACGCAAGAAGCCGCCCGACTTTTGGCCGATGCCCGTGAAGCGGGCAAACACATCACCCTCGTCGCGGACTACGACTGCGACGGTGCGACCGCCTGCGCCGTCGCCATGAAAGGCTTTGCCATGTTGGGGCTTTCTGCGGACTACATCGTTCCGGATCGCTTCACGTTGGGTTACGGCCTCTCCCCCGCCATCGTGGATCTTGCACACGCCCGCTCTCCCCGTCCCGATCTGATCGTCACGGTGGATAACGGCATCGCCAGCGTCGAGGGGGTCGAACGCGCGCGTGAGTTGGGCATAGACGTCATCATTACGGACCACCATTTGCAAGGCGACGAGTTACCCGACGCAGCCTGCATTGTCAATCCCAACGTCAAAACCAGCTCCTTTGCAAGCAAGTCTTTGGCCGGGTGTGGCGTAATGTATTACGTGCTGCTGGCCTTGCGAGCCGAATTGCGACGTCGAGGCATTTACGATACGAAGACGCAACCCCGACTCGACCAATTGAGCGATTTGGTTGCGTTAGGTACCGTTGCCGACGTGGTGTGTTTGGACAAGAACAATCGCATCTTGGTCGCACAAGGTCTCAGTCGCGTTCGCCGTGGCTTGGGCTGTCACGGCATCAACGCCGTTTTCGAAGTGGCCGGACGCGACATACGCAACGCCACCGTCAAAGACTTCGCCTTTGCCATCGCTCCGCGCATCAATGCCGCCGGGCGCCTGACCGAAATGGGCATCGGGATCGACTGCCTTCTCTCCGAAACGCATGAGCAAGCTCTCTCCATCGCTATGGAATTGGAGAACCTCAATCGCGAACGCCGCGATCTCGAAGGAAACATGCAGCTGGAAGCGGCCGACTACATCGCCCACATGAACTGGCAGGATCGATCGACCATCACACTGTTTGACAAAGAGTGGCATCAAGGCGTTGTCGGCCTCGTCGCCAGTCGTCTCAAAGAGAAGATTCACCGACCCGTCATCGCGTTCGCAATTGATGAGAACAACGATCTCAAAGGATCCGGCCGATCGATCGAAGGAATTCATCTGCGCGACGCGCTCGATCGCGTAAGCAAAATCGCCCCAGGCGTCATCGAACGTTTTGGCGGGCATGCCATGGCCGCCGGTCTGACCATCCGACGAGAAAACTACCATCGCTTCAGCGACCTGTTTGAAAAAGCCGTCACGGAGATGGCCTCGCCCGACGTCTTCAACCGCATGGTTCTCGTCGACGGAGCACTCTCCCCGGAAGAAATCAACGTGCCCTTGATCGAAGCGCTCTCTTCCCGTATCTGGGGTCAGGGTTTTGAAAAGCCGTTGTTTGCCAACGACTTTCAGATCTTGAGTCAGCGTGTGTTGAAGGACACGCACCTCAAGCTGGTTTTGGATCTGGCCGGGTCTCGTTTCGAAGCCATTTATTTCCGACGCAACGAACCGTTGCCGACACACGTTCGACTGGCCTACCGACCCGAAATCAACGAATTTATGGGACGTCGATCGATCCAACTTGTCGTTGAAGCCGCCGAAGGTTGATTCCTGACCTCGCGTCTTGTTTTTTGAGGTTTTTTATACTTCGGCCTATCGAAGTTACCGTATAATTTCAAGTTATCTTGAAAAATTGGAGTGACAGACGACGCCCGACCGCACATCGGGCGCGGTTTGTCCTCTTTTGTCAACAGCTAACCAGGACCATCCATGGAAGCCGAACGCATTAACTCCATCAACAATCTGTGCGACGACCTAGTTCACCGTCTATGTGAGCTGAGGGGGTATCTTTGACGTCGACCGCAAGGAACGACGCCTCGAAGAAGTCAATCGCGAAGTCGAAAATCCCGATTTGTGGAACGACCCCAAGCGCGCACAAGAAATTAGCAAAGAAAAGAAATTGCTCGACGATCTCGTCGGTTCGTTCAAGCGTCTGAGTTCAGGCTTGGCCGATGCCAAAGAATTGTTCGAAATGTCCGTTGCCGAAGAAGATTGGGACGGCGCCGAACATATCGCGCAGGAAGTGGAACACTACTGCAAGGACGTCGAGAAGCTGGAATTCAAGCGCATGTTCAACCAACCGATGGACAGCGCCAATTGCTTTATCGAAATCCAGGCCGGTGCCGGCGGTACCGAAGCCCAAGACTGGGCCAGCATGTTGCAACGCATGTACCTTCGTTATTCCGAACGCTCGGGCTTTAGCGCCAAGCTGACGGAAGAAACCGAGGGCGACGTTGCCGGCATCAAGGGCTGCACGATTTTTGTCGAAGGCGAATGGGCCTACGGTACGCTTCGTACCGAAAACGGCATTCACCGTCTCGTTCGAAAGAGTCCTTTCGACTCCAACGCGCGTCGCCATACGTCTTTCGTTAGCGTTTCCATTTATCCGGAAGTCGACGATTCGATCGAAATCACGATTAATCCGGCCGATCTTCGCGTGGACGTGTTCCGTGCGTCGGGCGCCGGCGGTCAGCACGTTCAAAAGACCGAATCGGCCGTACGTATCACGCACTTGCCGACCGGCATCGTGACGCAGTGTCAAGACGACCGCAGTCAGCACAACAACCGTGAGCAGGCCATGCGTCAGTTGAAGGCCAAGTTGTATGAAGCCGAAATGCGCAAGCGCATGGCGGAACAAGAAAAAATGGAAGCCGCCAAGAGTGACATCGCTTGGGGCCACCAGATTCGCAGCTACGTCTTGGACCAGTCTCGCGTCAAGGACTTGCGCACCAACGTCGAAACGGGCAATACCGGTGCGGTTTTGGACGGCGACTTGGATCAATTTATCGAAGCCAGCCTTAAGATGGGCGTGTAACTAATCGACCTCGTGTCTTTGGATAATTTACAAATGACTGAAAACAACAATCAGCCGACTTGCGCCGTCGTTGAAGACGAAAATCGCATCATTGCGGAACGCCGCGCCAAGCTTGCTCGCATGCGCGAACAAGGCGTCGCCTACCCGAACGACTTCGAACGCAAGGATCTTTTCGGTGATCTGCGCGCCCAGTGGGGCGACAAGACTGCCGAAGAATTGGAAGCGGCCGACATCAACGTCGCCGTTTCAGGTCGCATGATGCTCAAGCGCATCATGGGCAAGGCCAGCTTCGCCACCGTTCATGACTTTACCGGCGACATGCAGTACTTCATCACGCCGGCAGAAGTCGGCGACGAAGCCTACGCCGCTTTCAAAACGTTTGACTTAGGCGACATCGTTGCCGCCCGCGGCAAGCTCTTCCGCACCAAGCGTGGCGAGTTGTCCGTGCGCGTGACCGAACTGCGTTTGTTGACCAAGAACCTGCGTCCGCTGCCCGACAAGCACAAGGGTTTGCAAGATCCCGAAATGTGCTGCCGTCAGCGCGAAGTCGATCTGATCATCAACGAGGAAAGTCGCAACCGCTTCATGACGCGTTTCAAGGCCGTCAGCGCCATCCGCAACTTCATGCAGCAGCACCGCTTCGTTGAAGTCGAAACCCCGATGCTCCACCCGATTCCCGGCGGCGCCAACGCCAAGCCGTTCATCACGCATCACAATGCGTTGGACATCGACCAGTACTTGCGCATCGCTCCGGAGCTCTACTTGAAGCGTCTCGTGATCGGCGGCTTCGAACGCGTGTTCGAAGTCAATCGTTGCTTCCGTAACGAAGGCATCGATACGCGTCACAACCCTGAATTCACGACGATCGAATTCTATGCCACGTACTGGACTTACAAGGATCAGATCGAATTCACCGAAAATCTGCTCCGATTCGTCGCACGAGAAGCAACCGGTTCCGAAGTCATCAACTATCAGGGTACGGAAATCGACTTGTCCAAGCCGTTCGACCGTTTGACGCCTCAGGAAGCCATCCTGAAGTACGCGCCGCAGTACAAGCTCGAACAACTCGAAGACGAAGGGTTCTTGCGCAATGAACTCAAGCGCCTGGGCGCTCCCCAGCCCGAATGGGTCGGCATTGGCGCCTTGGTCATGGCTCTGTTTGAAGAAACGGCCGAAAGCAAGCTCATTCAGCCGACCTTCATCGTCGATTACCCGGTTGAAATCAGCCCCTTGGCTCGCGCTTCCGACACCAAGCCCGGTTTGACGGAGCGTTTCGAATTGTTCATCTTCGGTCGTGAAACCGCCAACGGCTTCTCCGAATTGAACGATCCGGAAGATCAGGCGCAGCGTTTCCAGGCTCAGGCCGACGCCAAAACCAACGGCGACGACGAAGCCATGTATTATGACGCCGACTTCATCCGCGCTCTCGAATACGGTCTGCCTCCGACCGCCGGCTGTGGCGTCGGTATCGACCGTTTCGTCATGTTGTTGACGAATTCGACGACCATTCGTGATGTATTGCTCTTCCCGGCTCTTCGCCCCGAAAACTAATACATGACAACCGTTTCGGCAGGACAGCTTCAACACCAACTGTTGCGACAGGTCGCAACGGTTCGTCCTGCCGAGGCGTCGACCTTTCGAATTAACGGCAAAGACATCGGGCTCGTTCTCCCGAACGCTTTGCCGTTTTTTCTTTCTCTTCCCGAGGAACTGCGCTCGGCCTTGTCATTTTCCGGTCAGTCCATTGAATTAACCTGCCCTGCCCCAGAACTTGACGAACGTTTGGACGCCATGGGACGCCATTGGTACCGAGCGGGCGCTTTGTCGCGCTGGTGCGACGAATTGCTTGACGTCGTGACGCATGACGGCCGTATCGTCGCCAAAGCCGAACGCGCCATGTTTCGCTTTCTCGGCATGACGACCACTTGCGTGCACGGCGTCGGCTTTCAAAACGGTAAGTGGCTCATGAGTTTGCGCAGTCGAACCAAACTCATCCAACCCGGCAAATGGGACACGCTTGTCGGCGGTCTCGTCGGTGCGGGGGAATCTCACCGACAAGCGCTACAACGGGAAACGCTTGAGGAAGCCGGCTTGCCTCCGACCTCCTACCGCATCGGTCAACCGAGCGTCGGCCTATACGAACGGCCGCTACCCGACGGTTGGTTGCGTGAATATTCCGTCACCTATCCGATGTATTTGCTCGATTCGGCCAGCCCACGTAACATGGACGGTGAAGTTGAAAGGATTGAATCGGTCGACGGCGTCACTTTGCTTTCCCGCATAGCCGACAATCAAGTGACGGTCGAAGCCTCCTTGTCCTTCTTATCCCTCATGCTCGATCAGGAGCCTTTTTCAGTTTAATTCACATGCGCATTGCCACCTGGAACGTCAACAGCATCAAGGTACGTCTACCCCATCTGCTTTCTTGGTTGGACGAGGCGAAAATCGACGCCGTCGTTTTGCAAGAAACCAAGACGGTGGACGAAGCTTTCCCTCTTAAAGCATTGCAGGAAGCCGGCTTTGACGCCGTGTTTGTCGGTCAAAAGGCCTACAACGGGGTCGCCCTGCTCACGCGTCGCTCCACCATCTCCTCCGTCACCGATCCCGTCTATAACATCCCCGGATACGACGATGAACAAAAGCGCCTCGTTGCTGCGACAATCACCGATCGCGAGGGCAAATCCGTGCGCTTTATCGGGGCTTACTTCCCCAATGGGCAAGAGGTCGGCACCAACAAATATTGGTACAAATTGGAGTGGATGGCAGCCTTGACGTACTGGCTGAAAGCCGAACTTGCCCGCGACATTCCCTTGCTCTTGGGCGGCGACTTCAACATTGCTCCCAGCGATGAAGATCTGTGGGATCCGATCGGATGGCGCGGTCGCATTCTTGCCTCGGCCCCCGAACGCGAAGCCTTCTTCCGATTATTGTCTGTCGGCTTCATCGATACGTGGTCGCTGGAGCTGCATGCCCCCGGCACGTTCTCCTGGTGGGACTACCGACAGTCGGGTTTCGAGCAAAACCACGGTGTGCGCATCGACCATTTATTGTGCTCCAAATCCTTGAGCGATCGCATTCACAACGTACATGTGGACGTCACGCCTCGCGGATGGGACAAGCCCAGCGATCACGCTCCCGTTGTGGCGGACCTTTCGCTTTAACGACGTCTTGAAGAAATTCGAATTCACTCAAGCACTCGACTTCCATAAAAAATCCGTCTTGTCACCACAAGACGGATTTTTTCCTTTAGGAAGCAAGACGTATTAGCGTTCGTCGAGCCAGGCCTGCAAAATCGCTTCCAAAATGGCCTCGTTGCTGGCTTCGGGATCGTCCTCGAAATCATCCAACGCGAGAACCATGGCGTGCAACTCGGTCAAACGCAACGTCGTCGGATCCAAGTCGGGGTTGGCGTCGTAGAGTTCTTCGGCAATCGTCTGCGCATCGGTCCACTTCAACGACATAGCTCACTCCTCGTTGACCAAATTCCGATTGTGCTTGGGAATTTCAATCGTGATGTCGCTCTCGCCCATCACGGTCTGACAACTCAAACGCGACAAGGCGCAACTGCCGAACGCCGTATCAAGCTGATCGTATTCTTCGTCTTCGGGCTCGTCGAGCGAATCGAAACCTTCACGTACGATGACATGGCAGGTGGCACATGCGCAATTGTGTTCGCAGGCATGAGGAATGCGAATCCCGTTGGCCAACAAAGCCTGAGCCAAACGAGCTCCGGTCGGCACTTCAATCTTGGCGCCTTCGGGGCAAAGCGTTTCATTCGGTAAAACGGTAACAATCGGCATAGTTATCCTCTTAAATATTCAATTGATCGATGCTCTGTCCGGCCAACGCCTGACGGATGGAGCGGTCCATGCGACGGGCCGCAAATTCTTCAGTCGCTTCGGTCAAACGCGTCAACGCCGCTTTGATCGCCTCAACATTCTTGCCTTCGGCAATGGCGGTCAACTCGCTCATCTTGGCCTTGACCTCGGCCAATTCCTGTTCGTTCAGCAAATCGGCGTCGGCATCCAAAGCCGATTGCGTGGATTCAAGCAATCGCGCCGCTTCGACGCGTTGCTCACGCAATTCGCGTTCATACATGTCGTCCTTGGCCGAAGCGGTACCTTCTTGCAACATGCGAATGACATCTTCGTCGCTGAGCCCGTAACTGGGCTTGACGACGATGGAGCTCTCGACACCGGTACGCGTTTCACGAGCGGAAACGGACAAAAGACCGTCGGCGTCGATCTGGAAGGTCACGCGAATGCGGGCGGCACCCGCTACCATCGGCGGAATCCCGCGCAGTTCAAACTTGGCCAACGAGCGACAGGCGTCGACGACTTCGCGCTCGCCTTGGAGCACGTGAATGGCCATGGCCGTTTGGCCGTCCTTGAACGTCGTGAAATCCTGCGCCATCGCAACCGGAATGGCCGTATTGCGCGGAATGACCTTTTCGACCAAACCGCCCATGGTTTCCAGCCCCAAAGACAAGGGGGTGACGTCGAGCAAAAGCCAGTCTTCGTCGGCTCCAGTGTTGCCGGCCAACTTGTTGGCCTGCATGGCCGCACCCACTGCAACAACCTGGTCGGGATCGATATCGCAAAACGGCGTGCGACCGAAATACTGCGTGACGGCCTGACGGATCACGGGCATGCGGGTCGAACCGCCGACCAGAACAACACCCTTGATCTCTTCGGGCTTGACCTGCGCATCGCGCAGTACGTTTGCAACGGCATCCAAGGTCTTCTTGACCAAGTGTTCGACCAAAACGGCAAACCCCGTTCGGTTCAAAGGCAACGACAGCGAACGACCGTCGGACAACGTGGCCTCGAAACTCACCTCTTCACTATCGGTCAAGGCTTCTCGCGCTTTCTTGGCGGCCAAGGTCAGCAAACGCTTGTCGGAATTGGTCAAAATACCTTCCCCGTGTTCGCCGGCCAATTCTTCCAGGGCCCAGCAAACCATACGATGATCAAAGTCGTCGCCGCCCAAAGCCGAATTACCGCCGGTCGCCAGTACTTCGAAAACACCCTTGGTCAACTTCAGCAACGAAACGTCGAAAGTGCCGCCGCCCAAGTCGTAAATCAAATAGGTGCCTTCGGCACCGTTGTCCAGCCCGTATGCCAACGCAGCCGCAGTCGGTTCGTTCAGCAAACGCAAAACGTTGAGACCGGCCACGCGTGCGGCATCCTTGGTCGCCTGACGTTGAGCATCATCAAAATAAGCGGGAACCGTGATGACGGCTCCCACCAAGTCGCCGCCCAATCGTTCTTCGGCTCGCGCCTTCAACGTCTTGAGAATTTCGGCGGAAACTTCGACGGGGCTCTTGACACCCGCAACCGTTTCAACCTGCACCATGCCGGGCACGTCGACAAACTGATAAGGCAGGATCACATTGCCGCCGACATCGCTTAAGCCGCGGCCGATCAGTCGCTTGACGGAGCTGATCGTATTCAACGGATCGCTTTGCATGTGCGCCACCGCATCCCAGCCGACTTGCGTCGAGCCGTCCGAGAGGTAACGAACAATCGAAGGCAACAGGGCGCGACCGGCTTGATCTCGAATAACTTCGGCCGTTCCGCTCATGACACTGGCAACCAGCGAATTCGTCGTCCCCAAGTCGATACCGACAGCCAAACGCTCTTCGTGCGGAGCGGCAGACATGCCGGGCTCGGCAATTTGCATTAATCCCATCATGGTGTGGTTCTTTCTTGACGATTATTGTTCG
Organism: Duodenibacillus sp.; assembly: GCA_017628205.1. Lineage (GTDB taxonomy): Bacteria > Pseudomonadota > Gammaproteobacteria > Burkholderiales > Burkholderiaceae_F > Duodenibacillus. Next base: position 186,773 of record JAGBZO010000045.1, on the reverse strand, counting down.
CGATCGATGTCGCGGTAAATTTTTTCGATAAACATCAGACGACGCACGGCTTGTCTGGCTTGAGCCAAATCGCCGTTACCGTCCAACACATCGGTCAACAAGCGTACTTCGTCGGCTCGAGCCGAGCAAATTTCTTCCAACAACGCTTGTTTCGCTTGCGCGGAGACCAGCGATTCGGCTGCCTCGCGCCATTGCATCTGTTGCATCAAAAACTGCATGTCCATTTTTGTGTCGGTTTCGGTACCGACATCAACGCCACGCAATTTGAGTAACGTTACGGCTCGGCTGATCGGATTTTCTATCGCCTCTTTTGCCTCGTTGATGCGTCCCGCCCATTGTTCAGCAACACGTCGTTCCGCAGCGGGGCGAGATGCGAAACGATCGGGATGGACCATTGCGATCGCACGGCGCCATCCCTCCTCAATTTCTTCGGACTCAATGGCGAATCGAGCCGGCAGACCTAAAAGAGCAAACGGTGTCATTTCTGCCATCTCGTCACCCACTTAGACGTGGAAAGACTTCCCGCAACCGCAACGTTCTTTTTCTTGCGGGTTGTTGTACTTGAAGCCTTCTTGCAGGCCTTCACGCACGTAGTCCAATTCCGTCCCGTCGATGTAGGGCAGGCTTTTGGCATCGACGATCACTTTAACGCCGTGGCTTTCCCACGTTTGATCGTCTTCATTGATGACGTCGGCGAATTCGAGCTTGTAGGCCATACCGGAACAACCGGAGGTTTTGACGCCCAAACGCAGGCCGATCCCTTTGCCACGCTTGGTCAAATAGGCCGCAACGTGCTTGGCGGCGGATTCGGTCAAGGTTACTGCCATGAGTTACTCCTTGCTTCCCTGCTTGCTCTTGTAGTCGTCAATGGCCGCCTTGATGGCGTCCTCGGCCAAAATGGAACAGTGGATCTTGACGGGAGGCAAAGCCAACTCTTCCGCGATTTCGGCATTGGTGATCTTGGCGGCGTCTTCGATGGACTTGCCTTTGACCCATTCGGTCACCAAAGAGCTCGAGGCGATTGCGGAACCGCAACCATACGTCTTGAATTTAGCGTCTTCAATCACGCCTTCCTGATTGACCTTGATCTGCAAACGCATGACGTCGCCGCAAGCCGGTGCGCCGACCATACCGGTCCCGACCGTCGAGTCGGCATTGTCAAGGGTGCCGACATTGCGGGGATTTTCATAGTGATCAATCAACTTTTCGCTGTAAGCCATAATAAAAACTCCGTTAAACGACCCGAACCGATCGACCCGGGTCGTCATTCAATCAATTAGTGTTCGGACCACTTGACGGTGTCAAGATCGATGCCCTGCTGATGCATTTCCCAAAGGGGCGACATTTCGCGCAACTTGGCAACCTTTTCGATCAACAACTTGATCGTGAAATCGATTTCTTCTTCCGTCGTCCAGCGACCCATCGAGAAACGCAAAGAACTGTGGGCCAATTCATCGTCAATACCCAAAGCGCGCAAAACGTACGAAGGTTCGAGAGAAGCCGAGGTACAGGCCGAACCGGAGCTGACGGCAATGTCCTTCAACGCCATCATCAAGCTTTCGCCTTCAACGAAAGCAAACGAGACGTTCAGGTTACAGCAGACGCGATTTTCCATGTCACCGTTAACGACAACTTCGGGAATGTTGTTGACGATGCCGTCGAGCAAACGCTGACGCAACTTGGTCAAACGGGCGATTTCTTCGTCCTGTTCCAAACGAGCCAGACGATAAGCTTCACCCATACCGACGATCTGATGAGTGGCCAACGTACCCGAACGCATGCCGCGTTCGTGACCGCCGCCGTGAATCTGGGCTTCGATACGAACGCGCGGCTTGCGACGAACGTACAGCGCGCCCATACCCTTGGGACCGTATACCTTGTGAGAAGACAGGCTCAACAAATCGATTTTCAATTCCTGCATGTCGAGCTTCATCTTGCCGGCTGCCTGGGTGGCGTCGCAGTGGAAAATGATCTTGCGTTCGCGACACAGTTCGCCGATCGCCTTGAGATCCTGAATCACACCGATTTCATTGTTCACGGCCATGACGGAGACCAAAATCGTGTCCGGACGCATGGCGGCCTTGAGAGCTTCAAGATCGAGCAAACCGTTGGGAAGAACGTCCATGTAGGTGACTTCATACCCTTCGGACTCCAAATGACGCATGGAATCCAAAACGGCCTTGTGTTCGGTCTTAACCGTGATCAGATGCTTGCCCTTGTCCTTGTAGAAGTGGGCTGCGCCCTTGATGGCCAAATTATCGGCTTCCGTTGCGCCGGACGTCCAAACGATTTCGCGAGGATCGGCGTTCAAATACTTGGCGACCTCTTCACGAGCCTCTTGCACGACCTTTTCGGCATCCCAACCGTAGGCATGAGAACGACTGGCGGGGTTACCGAACTTTTCACACAAATACGGAATCATCTTTTCGGCAACACGCGGATCTACAGGAGTTGTGGCCGAGTAATCGAGATATACGGGCAGTTGCATTTTCTTCTCTCAAAACAGGATGGATTCAATTAAACGGGCTTGATGCAAATGACATCGGGGCTGTCGGGCAGATGGTTTGTGGCGTACAGCTTCAAAATATCCGCTAGCGTGCGGGAATTCAGAAATTGGGCGACATGATGGTTCATATCCGTCCAAAGACCGTATGCCAAACACTCCGCGCCGCCCAAACAAGAACCGCCGCCGCGACACTTCGTTTCTTCGACTTGACCGTCGAGAGCCGAAACGATTTCACCGGCCGTAATTTCTTCCTTGGGGCGGGCCAAAAGGTAGCCACCACCGGGACCGCGTACGCTGACAACAAGCTCGGCTCGTCGCAGCGTGGCGAAAATTTGTTCTAAATACGGAATCGAAATGTGCTGTCGGGCTGCAATGTCGCACAAGCGTACGGGACGATCACCGCCGTAAAGCGCCAAATCAATCATGCTGGTGACAGCAAAACGACCGCGAGTGGTTAACTTCATGATGTCAATTTCCTAAGTACTTTAAAAATACCCGAGCTTTCTGGTCAAGAATAATACAGGAAATAGCCGACTAAAGTCTAAGACTAATTTTCTTTATGTAACAATTTCAAGAAACTGCGTATTAGATATACCACTTAGAAGCAAAACTCTCTTGAACTTCAAGGACAAACAAAATTTTTATTTTTTGATCTAACTGAAATTTTGCTAAGTACTTTTAATGATTTGCGATCTTTTTTTTTGCCGTAACGTTTGCTCCTGCCTCGCAACGCCGGGGTGATTTCCAACCATTTTGACTGAGGGCACACCGATGTTTTTAAAGAAATTTGCATTTGTCGGCGCGCTCGGCGCCGCTCTGATCTCTACTTCCGCTACGGCTCAAGCCGAAACGTTGCGAGTCGCAGCGGAAAGCTCCTACGCTCCGTTCATTTTCGTCGATTCCAAAACCGGCGATCACGTGGGCTTTGAGGTGGACCTTCTGAAAGTGTTGGCAAAGAAAATCGGGGCCAAGCTCGACATCACCAATATGGGCTTTGATGCCGTCATCCCGTCCGTCATGACCGGCACGGCCAATATCGGCGGCTCGGCCATCACGATTACCAAGGAACGCGCCACCAAGGTGAACTTCACCACGCCGTACTACGACTCCGGCGTCTCGATTTTGATCAACAAGGCCGACGAAAACACGATCAAGTCCTCGGCCGATTTGAAGAATAAGACCCTCTGCGTCCAGATCGGCACCTCCGGCGCCATGCTCGCCAAGGAAATCGAGGGCGCCCAATTGCGTTCGTTCAACGCCATTAGCGACGCCTACATGGAGTTGCGCAACAAGGGGTGTCAGGCCGTCATTACCGACAAACCCGTAACGAGCTACTTTATGGCTTCCCGCCCTCGCAATCAGCAACTCTTCAAGCACCTTGATGAAGTGCTCGAAAGCGAACAGTTCGGCTTTGCCGTCACCAAGGAAAACACCGCTTTGCTCGACAAGCTGAACAAGGCTCTTGCCGACGTCAAGCAGTCCGGCGAGTTCGACCAAATTTACCGCAAGTGGTTTGGCGCCAAGTAATAAACAAAAAAATGCGGACCCTGTCCGCATTTTTTTTCGTTTTCTTTACAATTAGGCCGTTTTATCTAAAATAATAGAATCTTCGCTTTCGCGTATTTGGTTTTTTGGAGTTCCTTTTCCATGGACTTTGATTTTTCTCTTATCACGAGCTCGTTCCCGCTGTTGCTGCAAGGGGCTCTGGTAACGCTGCAAATCACGGCATTGGCAGTTGGCTTGGGTTTGGTGCTCGGTTTGATCGCCGCATTGGCTCAGCTCAGCAAGTTCGGCATCCTTCGCATTTTGGCCAAGGTTTACGTCGACTTCATCCGCGGCACCCCGCTTCTGGTTCAGATTTTCATCATCTACTTTGCCTTGCCGGTCATCATCGGTCACCGCATTGATCCGTTCGTTGCCGCAGTGGCCGCCTGCTCGATCAACTCCGGTGCTTACGTCGCCGAAATTTTCCGAGCCGGTATTCAGTCGATCGAGCAAGGTCAGATGCGCGCAGGTCTGAGCTTGGGCATGACCTGGGCACAGACGATGCGTTTCATCATCCTGCCTCAGGCTTTCAAGCGCATCATCCCGCCGCTGGGTAACGAATTCATCGCCATGCTGAAGGACTCCTCCTTGGTTTCCGTCATCGGTTTCGAAGAATTGACGCGTTCCGGTCAGTTGGTGATCGCCGAGACCTATGGTTCTCTCGAAATTTGGACCGCGGTCGCCCTGCTCTATCTGGTCATGACCTTGTCGATTACCCGTTTGGTCGGCTATCTGGAAAAGCGTTTCCGCTCTTCCGACGCCCGATAATTAGACTTGACGGAAAAAAAAGCGCATCGTTCGATGCGCTTTTTTTACCTGCACGGATTGGAAATTTTCATTAAACTCAACAACATAGCCTTCTTTTCGCACATCATTGTTCCACGATGACTTACGAAACATCGCTTCCCACGGGAAAATCGCTTGCTTGTGTCGCCAATTATTCGATCGGCGAAGAAATCGCCAACGCCATCACGCATGGCGTCGCCGCACTGCTGTCGATTGCGGGACTGGCCGTATTGGTCGGTTTTGCGGTTGCCTTTTCCGGCTCACCTCGCGTGATTGTCGGCGTCAGCATTTTCGGCGCCAGCATGATTTTCCTTTATACGGCCTCCACGCTCTATCATGCGATTCCGAACAAACGCGCCAAAAAAGTGCTACAGGTTCTCGATCACTCCATGATTTACGTGTTGATCGCCGGCTCGTACACGCCGTTTTGTCTTATCACGTTAAACGGGGTGACCGGTTGGATTTTGCTCGGAGCCGTCTGGAGCATCGCCATTGCCGGCGTATCGCTTCAACATGTATTAATGAAGAGTAGCGATTGGATCAACTGCCTGCTTTATCTGGCCATGGGCTGGCTCGCCCTTTTCGTCATCGAACCGCTAATGAACCAACTTGATGCGGCAGGGCTGTGGTTATTGGTCGGCGGCGGCCTTGCCTACTCGCTCGGCGTTATTTTCTATATCTGGGAACGACTTCCCTACAGTCATGCCATATGGCACGTCTTCGTATTTGCGGGAACGGCTTTGCAGTTTTTCTCGATTCTTCTCTACGTCATTCCAGGCGTGATTTCATAATCGACGGCACGGCCGCCAACAGCCTCCGCGTGTACGGGTGTCGAGGCGAATCCAATACGTCTCGAGCCCGTCCGTACTCGACAATGCGCCCCTTTTGCATGACCGCAACCGTATCGGCCATATACTCCACCACGGCGAAGTTGTGAGTGATAAAGAGATAGCCGATGCCAAGTTCACGCTGCAGCGTTTTCATCAAGTTGAGGATTTGTGCTTGAACACTGACGTCCAACGCACTCGTCGGTTCGTCGCAAACGATTAACTTCGGATCGACCGCCAGAGCGCGGGCAATCGCCACGCGTTGTCTCTGCCCGCCCGAGAATTCATGAGGCAAGCGCCCGATCGCCTCCCGAGGCAGCCCCACTCGCTCCAACAGCGCCGCCATCTTCGCCTTTCTTTCGTTCTCCGACGAGCCGATCCCGAGCGCCTGCATGCCCTCCAAAATACTTTCACCGATTGTCATACGCGGATCAAGGGACGCAAAGGGATCCTGAAAAATGATTTGAGCCAGGCGACGAATCGAGCGCAACTGACTCGGAGACGCGCTTGTGACCGACTGCCCCGCAATCTTGATCTCTCCGTCCACTTTGACATCGGACAACAGTTTCAAAGCCGCCTTGCCTAACGTCGTCTTGCCCGATCCCGACTCGCCGACCAGAACCAACGTCTCTCCGGCTCGCAACGACAAATCGGCCTCGTGCACCACATGGACTCCGCGAGCACGTCGAAACAGGCCGTTGCCGGAGCCGTACGTGATGCAAACGCCTTGCATGTCGAGCAACGTCTCACCCAAAGCACCGGAAGTGATTTGAGCAGACTCATCGGTATGGGTCGGGCAAAGATCGTGACGAATACAACGTACGTCGTGCCCGATAGCCACCTCCCTCATCGGTACCGACTCGGTACGACAACGCTCTTGAGCATGACGACAACGATCGGCGAAGCGACATCCGACGATCCGCTTCGACAATGACGGCACGACGCCCTCTATAGCTTCGAGCAGGCGGTCTTTTCGACCTCGTGTCGGAATCGCCGCCATCAAACTGCGGGCATACGGGTGCGCTGGCGACGTAAAAAAGCGCTCGACCTCGGCTTGCTCGACAATTTGACCGGCATACATCAACGCCACCCGATCGGCCATCGAGCGAACGACAGCCATATCATGCGTGATCATGATCAACGCCAATTTCCTCTCGCGTTGCAGCGTTTTGATCAAATGCAAAATCTGCATCTGCGTCGTAACGTCCAAGGCTGTCGTCGGCTCGTCAGCAATCACGATGCTCGGGTTTGCGGCCAATGCCATCGCTATCATCACGCGCTGTTTTTGCCCTCCGGACAGGGCGAAGGGATAGGCGTCGACCTTTTCCTCGGGGCGGTCGATTCCAACACGCTCAAGCCATTGACAAGCCATCTTGCGCGCCTCGGCACCGCTAATACCTTCATGCAGCTGCAGCACCTCGGCGATCTGTTGGCCGACCGTCATGACGGGATTCAAACTCGTACCGGGCTCTTGGAATATCATGGCGACTTTTTTCCCTCGTACGCTATTCATCGCCCGCTCGGACAAATCCAACAGGTCGCATCCGTCGAGCTCGACGTGTCCGTCCGACACCGCGCCCCCGGGCGGCAGCAGTCGCATCAGCGCCAAAGCCGTCATCGACTTGCCGCAACCGCTTTCGCCCACGATGGCCAACGTTTCTCCGGCTCGCACGTCGAACGACAAGTCGACGACGGGTTGAACCGTCCCCGTTTTCGATGTGATTTCAACGGACAAATTTCGTACTTTCAGCACCGTGACCTCTCCTTATCCCTGACGATCGGAGCGAGGGTCGAACGCTTCTCTGACGCCGGAGGCGAACAGATTGGCCGCCAATACCATCGTGACCATAAACAAAAAGCTTCCCAACAAATTCCACCAAATCATGGGGGATCGGCTCATCTCAACCGCCGCTGCATTGATCATCGATCCGAACGATTCCATCACGGGGTCCACACCAACGCCGACATAGGACAAAACGGCTTCATACAAAACGATCCCTGAAAAATCCAAGACGGCCACGATCAAAACAATATGCATCACGTTGGGTAATACGTGGCGCATCATGATGCGCCAATGACCGACCCCGAACGCTTTGGCCGCCGACACGAAATCCATTGCCGACACTTTCATCGTTTCGGCGCGCAACAAGCGGGCCAAACCGGCCCAACCGGTCACCCCGATAATGAGCGCCAACAAAAACAGACGCAAATCCGCGCGCTCCAAACCTGTTTCATATAGACCGGGATTTTTGTCAATGAACACCTGAATCATCAAAACGGAGGCGGCGATCAACAGAACCGAAGGAATGGATGAAATCGTCGTATAAACGTACTGCACGAGATCGTCGACCCAGCCCTTGAAATAGCCCGCACAGATTCCCAGAACGACGGCGAACGGCAACGTGGCGAGAATCGACAAAATCCCGATGACCATCGCTGTACGCACCGACTTGAGCGCGACGTACAACACGTCGTTGCCGGTCGTGTCCGTTCCGAGCACGTGCCAATGCGGCCAAACGATGCCAAGAAAGGCCGCCAAAAACACCACGATCAACGCCACGGTGATGACCGGTCGCCATGGATTGTCTCGTCGAGCCAACCGAGCGAAAGCGGCCCTGGCCTTGCAACGACTCGCTTTGGCCGCGATCACGGACAAAACAACCCAAAACAAGATGACGGCTCCCAATCCGGCCACGACTCCGACTTCGACTTGGCGCAATCGTTTCATTCCGATGTCTTTATCACTCGTCGAAGGATCGACGCCGTTGAGCCGATGGTAGTCGCGGATAGGCTTTCCGTCGATGATTTTGGTCGTCTTGTCAAACTCGCGAAAAGCAAAAGGAGCGGAATAACTGCGTTCCCGACCGGCAATGCGTTGACCGATCAGCGTATCCATGAGAGAAACGGTTTGGGTGTCGTACGCGACGCTCCCTCCCGTTTGCTCCAATCGGGGACGGTAGTGAACGCTGTCGGCCAAGGCGATGAGAAAGAAGACGGCCAAGACGGCGGCGCTGGCCGTTGCCGTTCGATTTCTCAGCACGCCGCGCCATTTCTGACGCAACGCATCCGTGCGAAGCACGTGCCGCACATACAGTGCGAGCAAAAGGACGACCGACCATAACACGACGTCCGTATACAAAACGACAAATTTCACCTTGCTCTCCCCTTTGTTCTACTTCAATCGAATACGGGGATCGGCCAACGTATAGGCGATGTCCGTGGCGATCAAGCCGACGATATAAGCGAACGTACCGAGAAACACCATGGCTCGTACGATGGAAAAGTCTTGCGCGTTGATCGCGTCGATCGTGTACGACCCCAGACCGGGGATGCCAAAGAAGTTTTCCATAATCAACGAGCCCATGAACAACATCGGCAAAACGGCAACCGTGCTGGTCAGAATCGGCAATAAGGCGTTACGCAAAACATGTCGGAACAACACGCGCAACTCGCCGGCGCCTTTGGCGCGAGCCGTTCGAACGTAATCCTTGCCGATTTCTTCCAAAAACATGCTTCGATAAAGCAACGTATCGCCGCCCAATCGCGAAAAAATACCGATGGCAATGGGCAAAATAAGAAACGATGTCATGGACCAACCGTCCATAAAACCGGAAACAGGCACCCACCGCAACGTTTTGGCAAACAACCACTGGCCGACGATGATGTAAAAGAGTCCCGACACGCTCATGATGGCGACACTCATGGCTATGCCCGCCCATTCAAGTCGCGTCCGCCTGACCAACACCAACAACAACGAAAACGTCACCATGACGAAAACGCCCAAAATAAAAGTGGGCACGGCCAAAGCCAGCGAGGGTCCGACGCGTTCGAGGATTTCACGGTTGATGCTGCGTCCCGCATCGGATTGGCCGAAATCGCCTTTCAACAACGGTACCGAGCGCGTGTAGAAAATGGTTTCGGTCGCCTTGTTCACGCCCTCTTCCCGCTCGTTCCAAAACAAAGGCAAGTCGTAGCCGTGCGTCTGCTTCCACTGTTCGATCGCTTCGCTCGTCACATAGCGACCTCCAATGGACAGGCGTGCCATGTCATCGGGCGTATTGACCGCAAAAAAGAGAACAAACGTCAGTACGTTGACCCCCAGCAGGATCAATGCGCCGTAGAGAATGCGACGAATCAAATAGCGAATCATGCTCGAATCCTTTGTCGACGTCGGGCCGACGCCCCCGCGTTACGTCTAACGTGCCTGCGAACGCTCCAGGCGCCGAGTGCACCGACGAAAATCAGTGCGATCCACGGCCATACAATCGGTTGATTCCACTGAGCGATCGACTTCGCACGTTCTTGCGCGTCAATACGCAAATATTGGATGTTATTGCGAACGGTCGAGGTCGGCTTGCCATTTTTCACCCAATGATGCAATGCGGCCGCACTTGTCGGGTAGTAGCCGAAGCTCCATGGCGCTTCGTGTTGAGCAATGGAAATCATCTCGTCGATGAGTCGTTGCTTTGCGGGACCGTCGGGCGTCATCTTCATCACCTCGAACAGACGATCATATCGGGCATGTCGGAAATTGCTGGCATTTTCCCCACCGCTGCCCGAGCCCGCCTTGCTATTGGGCCCGTACAACAGGAACAAAAAATTCTCCGCGTCGGGATAATCGGCCAACCATCCCCAATAGTAAATTTGCGCCACGCCCTTGTTCATCTTGTCCTGGAATCGGTTGTAATCGGTCGCACGAATTTCCAACTGAATGCCGATCTTGGCAAATTGCCTGGAGAACCAATCCAAAAACGCCTTGGACCCCGGCGAGGTGCCCTGCCAGTCGAAATTGAGCACCAACGGTTTGCCGGTTTGTGCGTCGCGCCCGTTCGGATAACCGGCCTGTCGCATCAACTCCTTGGCCTCCTCAATCGAACGTCTGACGACGCGACCATCCGCATCGCGTCGATACACCACGGGATTGAACGCCGACACGCCGTCATCCCGCCAACCGAACAGACTCGGGGGCAAAGGCCCGTGCGCCGCCTGTCCTTGCCCTTTTTCAAAGATGGCGATTTGCTCTTCCCAATCGACCGCGATACTGATCGCCTGACGCAACTTGCGATTGCGCTCGGCCTGCTCGGCGCTCGTACCTCCTCCTACGACCGGATCAAGCCAATTGAATCCCATATACCAAACGGATGCCTCGACGGTCGTCGGAAATTGCAATTTTTTGCTCTCGTAGAGTTTCGCCTTGTTCGGATCGTCTTGGGCGGCGACCAGATATCCCTGCCCCGTATCGACACGAGAAATTTGCGGACTGTCGTAGTAACCCTGCAGGAACTTCGTCGTAGTCGACACCGCTTCTTTTTCCAGCTGCATGACGACGCGATCGATGAACGGCATCGGCTTGCCGCAATCGACCAAAAGCCCTTTGTCTCGATCCGTTTGTTCCCCCTCGCACGGATACGGATCCGCCCGATAGTTGGGATTGCGCGCGAGCACGTGCCGTCGGTTTTGCTTGGATTCCGCCAAATAATAGGGCCCCGTTCCAACCGGCCAAGTACTCAGCGAAATATTGTTGCGACGCAGGTGTTCGTTGGCGTAGAACCGTTCCGCCTCCCACGGTACGGGAGCAAAAAAGTTCATCGTGAGCCAATTGACGAATTGGGGGTACTTGCCGTGAATCCGCAATTCGATCGTGTAATCGTCAATCGCGCGAATGCCGGCACAGTCATATCGTCGCATGTCGACCCAGCCTTCGCTTTGGAAGGCTTTTGTTTGTTGTCGCAGCGTTTTGGCCAAGTCGTCCAACCCGACGATCGTCGGAGCCATCACGCTCAACAACGGACTGACAATCAACGGATTCGCTAAGCGCTTGATGCCGTACGCGTAGTCGTGTGCGGTCAACTCGCGCGTCTGGTGGTATTCGAGTTGCAAGGGACTGTCGAGCGCCGAGGCCCGTTCGGGTGATAACGCGTGATATCGATAACGTCCTTGTTCATCCCTGGCAAAAGCCGGATGAGGCGCAAACTTGACACCCTTTTTAATGGGAATTCGATAAACGCTCGTGGCAATGGTTTCGGGAGCCGCATCGGAGGGCAATACGCGCCCCTCTCGGTCCAGATACGTCGGCTCGACCAAACGCTCTGCCGTTCGGGGAACGATTTCGTAGGGCCGCTTCAAATAGTGGTAACCGTAGAGCGTCTCATAAACGGCATACGTATAAAGCGACTCGTCCGAGGAATAGGATACCTGCGGATCGAGTGTTTTCGGACTGCGCCCGGAGAAACTCGAAAAGAGCGTGTTGTGCTCGTATTCGGCCAATGCCTGCGGGGAATTGACGGGTTTGTCGCAAGCACCGACCAAAAGAGCGATCCCCGTCACGACCAACGCACGTTGTACCAAGCGTGAAAAACAATGCAACCGCGACACGTTTCTTCTTATCAGCCTATAGGAAATCCAATATACTTTGCCCGTTAGCCTCAATTAGAAAAACGGACCACGCATTGGATTTTGACGGATTTTGTGTCCAATGCAAACCCAACGAAAACAATTTACACACATGGCCCCGAAATATTTTGACATTCCCGTACGTATTTACTGGGAAGACACCGATGCCGGCGGCATCGTTTATCACTCCAATTACTTGAAATTCATGGAGCGCGGTCGCACGGACATGCTGCGATCCATCGGCTTCGAGCAAAACGCCATGAAGAAAAGCGGTCAACCGATTTTTGTCGTGGCCGGCATCGAGATCAATTACCGTCGCCCCGCTCAGCTCGATGACATGCTGACCGTTCGCACCCGCCTGATCGGGCTGCGCCGCGCCAGCTTCATTTTTGAACAAAAAATTTATCGTGACGACCAATTGATGACGACGGCAACCGTACGTTGTGCCTCCGTCGACCCCGTCAAAGGGAATCCCGTCGTCCTTCCCGACTCGATTTTCAACAGCCTTTTACCGTATTTGGACACGGAGAACTGAACAAAATGACTCCTTCCGCCGATCTTTCCATCGTCACGTTGGTGATGAACGCTTCGCTCGTGGTCAAAATCGTCATGGGCATTTTGGTCTTCGCATCCCTTCTCAGTTGGGCGACCATTTTCAGCAAGGGAATCGTCCTGTCCCGCGCCATGAAACAGACCAACGAATTTGAAAAACGCTTCTGGTCCGGCGCCGATTTGGCCCAGTTGTTTGAAACGGCCACCTCACGTCGCGACCGTTCCGGCGCCGAAGAACGTATTTTTGCCGCCGGCATGACCGAGTACCTAAAGTTATCCGGAAAAGCAGAAGGCGAATTGCTCTCGGGCGTTCGTCGCGGCATGAACGCCGTTTATCAACGCGAGTTGGACGACCTTGAACGCGGCTTGCCGTTGCTTGCTTCCATCGGTTCCGTCTCCCCGTACATCGGGCTCTTTGGCACCGTCTGGGGCATCATGAACGCCTTTACCGGCTTGTCCACGCTCGACAACGTCTCGTTGGCCGTCGTGGCCCCGGGGATTGCCGAAGCATTGGTCGCTACGGCCATCGGTTTGTTCGCCGCCATTCCCGCGACCGCCGCTTACAATTATTTCGCCACCCGTCTTGACCGTATCACGAATCGCTTTGACAGCTTCTCCGAGGAATTTTTGAACATCCTCGCTCGTCAGCATTAACCTCAAGAGTCGTCATCATGGCATTAGGAAGTTCTCGAATTCGGTCTCGGCGCCGCTTGATGAGCGACATGAACGTCGTGCCTTATATCGACGTCATGCTCGTATTGGTCGTGATCTTGATGGTGGCTGCTCCCTTTGTCAACCCGTCCATCGTCAATTTGCCGTCCGTCCAAAAGGCCAGCACGGCACCCCAGAAAGTCGTGGAAGTGGTCGTTCACGCCGATGGGAAGTTGGGTATCAAGACAGACAAAGGGCTCAAGCCGATCGAGTTGGCAACATTAGTTGCCAACGTAAAGAGCGCTCAGGCAGGGGCACCTGAAACGCCGGTTGTGATCGCCGCCGATCGTGACGTACGTTACGAACAAGTCGTCAACGTCATGAAACAACTCCAACAGTCCGACGTTCAGCGCGTCGGTCTGGCATTGCAAATCGAGCGGACCCGCCGTTAACGGAGATCCGCATGACCCAGCCTATGAACAAACGCGTCTCAAACCATAAGGCATCCGACGGAGCTTTCGGCTTCGCCGGGGCTTTGGCCGTTCACGCGTTATTGGTCGTCGGTCTCATTTCGGCCATGCAGTGGCGAACCGAATCCGAAACGTTCTACGCCGAACTGTGGGCTCCTCAGGATGCCACGAGCGAAGAACGTGGCAAAGAAGCGGTGAAACCGACGCCGCCCGACCCCGAACCAAAACCTGAACCCGAGCCTAAGGCCGAGCCAAAACCTCCCGCTCCGACGCCGGAAGAAATTGCCGCCAAAGAAGCCGAGATCAAGCTGGCCGAGCAACGCAAACTTGAAGAAGAAAAGCGTATTGCGGAACAAAAACGCATAGCCGAAGAAAAGCGCATAGCCGAAGAAAAGCGCATCGCTGAAGAAAAACGACGCGCGGAAGCCAAGCGCTTGGCCGAAGAAAAGAAACGCAAAGCCGAAGCCGAACGCAAGCGCCGTATTGAAGAAGCGCGTCGCCGCGAGGCCGAACGAAAGAAACGCGAGGCCGCCGAACAAAAGCGTTTGGCCGAAGAAATCCGTAAGGCCGAACTGGCTCGTATTGCCAATGCGCCCGCCGCTCACTCGGCTCGAGTTGGTTCCACCAAAGGCGATCCGACCATTCGTCAACAAAATCTCACGGGACGCGTGTCAGCACAGTACTCGACCCGTGTAGCCGCTTGCATCCGACCGTGGATTACGTACACGGTTCCGAGCAACGTGACGCGTGGCTCGCACAAGGCGGTTTACCAGTTGACGTTATTGCCCAACGGCGAGCACGCACAGGCGCCCAGACTCTTGAAGTCGTCCGGACTGCCTGCGTTTGACACGGCCGTCGAGCGCGCTATTTTGAAGTGCAATCCGTTGCCCAAACCGGGCGATCACACTCCCATGCCGCGCACGATGGAAATCACTTTCGATCCGGTGGAAGACACCCACTAAAAAAACGGCGTGTGCCAAGCACACGCCGTTTTTTTACTTCATCCTCGATTACAGCGAATCCACGACCGACAACCATTTGGCCAACGGCTTGTTGTCTTTGGCAAAAGGTCGAACGGTATCGATCGTCACGAATCGCTCGTTACCTCCCGGGATATTGACGAAGTCCAGATCGGTCGGCGTTCCGAAAACAAAACTGAACGCGTCCATGTCGACATAGCGCACGCCGTTGTGCTGAACGAGACGGGCCATTTTCTCTCCGGCAATAATGTCATCGTCCAACTCGACCCAGTCGGGATTGCGACGGGTTGCCAACCACAGCCACAAAACAGGCCAAACGGCAAACATCAACCAAAAAGGCGCCGTCAACAACAACGTCAACCACCCGGTACCGCCGCTAACGTCCTCGAAAACAAAAATCGAACCCATCACCCCCCAAGTCAACCACGCCAACCACATCGTTTTGGCTTTGGAGGGGTTTAATTTTTGACTGCGTCGTTTCATTGGTTTTCCTTTTGTACTTCACTCTGTCGGCCGACTACTCGGGCGCGTAACTGTCCGCATCCGCCATCCACGTCTTGGGCTGCGCTCATACGAATCGTCGCGACAATGCCGCGACGGCGCAGAATCGTTATCAAATCCTGCATGTGGGCATCGCTCGGACGCTGATACGGCGAACCGTCAATCGGATTGACGGCGATGAAATTGACCATCGCGTAACGGCCCTCAAGCAAATCGGCCAAACGCTCCACTTCCTCAAACGTATCGTTCACGCCGGCCATCAAGGTCCATTCGATCTGAGCCGGGTATTTCGTAGCCTCCGCATACGACAGCGTCGATTCCAACACTTCCTCCACGCTAAGCGGAGCCGCGTTGGTCAACAAACGGCGACGCTTCTCGTTATCCGTCGTATGCAACGACAGCGCAATGGCCGGTTTGACGGACAGCGTCGGCAACACCTCGAACAAGCGTCGATCGCCCACGGTGGACACAACGATTTCTTTGTGCGCCATGCCGAGCGTCGTCCCCATAAATTCGATGGCTTCGCAAACCGCCTTGAGATTGTGACTCGGTTCCCCCATCCCCATCAGAACCACCTTCTTCAGATTGGGGCGAATGGCGCGGGCTTCCGCCACCTGAGCCAAAATCTCCGCACTACTTAACTGGCGAATCAGGCCGCTTTTTCCCGTCATGCAAAACACGCAGCCGACGGCGCATCCGACCTGGGTCGAAATACACAGCGCCTGTCGCGGCAACAGAACGGATTCCACGCACTCCCCGTCATGCAAACCGACGATCAACTTCATGGAGTCGGGCTGTCGACTTTCGATCGGCAAAACGCGAGACAAGCCCTGCAAGCGGCTTTTGAACTCCGGCAAGAACTCGGCCACCCGCTTGGGATATCGATCGTTAGATCGCTCTTCCCACGGGCCCAAATGCATCCAGGCTCGAAGCAAACGACGGATGTGTCCCGTCTTGGCACCGCGTTGGACCAACAAATCAACCAATTCCGACAAGTGTTCGGCTCTTGCCATGCGTGTGCGTTTCCTCTCAAATTAAGCGATTAAATGTTTATTTTACCGTCAAGCCAAATCCAATTCTTGAATTTTTCGCGTCAAGGTGTTTCGACCCACGCCCAATTTCTGCGCCGCCTCGATCTTTTTACCGTTGGTCGCCTCAAGCGCCGCTTTGTAAACGACGGATTCGAACCGTCGCATCATTTCGGTCATCACTTGCGGTTTATTCTCTTTGAGCGACTGCAACACTTCCTCGCGCAAACCCTCCGTCCACAACTGCATCGACGGCTCGCACGACATTGCCGTCATCACGGGCGCCGGCGTGCGATCGTGAAATTCCGGCGGCAAATCATTGGCTCGAATGATTTGGGACGGCGCCATGACGGTCAACCAATTGCACACATTTTCAAGCTGTCGGACATTGCCAGGAAATGCAAAGGCTTGCATGCAATTGAGGGCTTCAAGAGACAACTGTTTGCGTTCGGTCCGCAAACTTTTGGCAGCCGCCGTTAAAAAATGATTGGACAAGGCCTCGATGTCCTCGACGCGCTCTCTGAGGGGAGGCAAACGCAAGCGAATCACGTTCAAACGATGGTACAAATCTTCGCGGAACAAGCCTTCTTTCACACGCTCTTCAAGATTTTGATTCGTAGCGGCAATCACGCGCACGTCGGCGTGAATCAGCTGACGACCGCCGACACGATAAAAACTCCCGTCCGACAATACGCGCAGCAAACGTGTCTGCAACTCCATCGGCATATCTCCGATTTCATCGAGGAACAACGTTCCGCCCTTGGCCTGCTCGAAGCGACCGTATTGCAAGGTGTTGGCACCTGTAAACGCGCCTCGTTCATGCCCGAACAACTCGCTTTCGAGCAATTCGCGAGGAATTGCTGCCGTATTGATCGCAACGAACGGCGCCTTGGCGCGCAAACTGTGTCGATGCAACGCTCGAGCCACCACTTCTTTGCCGCTGCCCGATTCCCCCGTCAACAACACGGTGACATGACTTTGTGACAAACGCCCGATGGCGCGAAACACTTCCTGCATGGCGCGCGATTGACCGATCATGTCGGGAGAGTCTTGCGTGCTGGTCAACTCGGCACCATCCGTCGACTGCGTTCCTTGCCTTTCTTCACGAACGCGTCGCAACAACTCGATGACGTTGTTGATGTCAAAGGGCTTGGCCAAATACTCGTAAGCGCCACTTTGAAATGCGCTCACAGCACTGTCCAAGTCGCTAAATGCGGTCATGATAATGACGGGAATTTGTGGATTGCGCTCTTTGATTTTCGCCAACAACTCCACGCCGCTCATGTCGGGCATGCGAATGTCGCTCAAAACGACGGAAGGCTCCTCAAAACGCAATGCCGTCACGACGTCCTCGGCCTTTTCAAACAGACGTACCGGCATTTGCGCTCGAGTCAACGCTTTTTCCAACACCCATCGGATGGAACGATCATCGTCCACAACCCAAATTGCTTGCATCTTTACACCTTCTGTTCAAAGGGAAACACGAGACTGAAATCCGTGCATCCGGGAATACTGTTCACTTCCACCAAACCACCGTGCTGTTCGACGTAGTGTTGAACCAACGCCAACCCGAGGCCGGTTCCTTCGGCCCGTCCGGTCACCAAGGGATAAAAAATCTTTTCCTTGATCGCCTCATCAATCCCGGGACCGTTGTCAATGACATGAACGGACAATGCGAGACGATGGCGTTGACGACGAATCGTGACCTGTCGCGTTACGCGCGTTCGCAAAACGATCCGAGCCGTCGCATCGTGTATTTGCTCTTGCAACGCCTGTGCGGCATTGCGCAGAATATTCAAAAAGACCTGAACAAGCTGTTCGAAGTCACCGATAATTTCGGGTACTGAGACGTCGTAATCACGATCGATGCGCAACTTCGGGCCGAACTCGGCACCGACAACGGCCCTGACTCTCTCGAGTACTTCGTGGATATTGACCTTCTGCGTATTGAGTTGGTGCCGGTAAGGAACCAGCAGACGATCGACCAAGGACTGCAAACGATCGGCTTCGTTGATGATGACGTCCGTATATTCCTTCTGTTCGCCGGCCGCCAATTCCAACTCCAGCAGTTGCGCCGCGCCGCGAATGCCGCCCAACGGATTTTTGATTTCATGAGCCAAATTACGCAAAAGTACCTTGGTCATGTCCGTCGTGCCTTCTTCCTGCTCCTGACGCACGATCTCAAACGCCTGGTCCAGCTCGATCACTTCAATCATGAACAAATCACGCACGCCGCTCATGCTTGAAATCGTAATGTGGACGGGTACGGGGGCGTTGGGCGGACGACATAATTGCGTCACTGCGTTGTACGGAATGTATTTGCCTTGCGTTCCGACCAGTTGCCCGAGCCATTGCTTGACCTGAGGCAACAGCATTCCCAAATTCACTCGTTTCAAATGGGCGCGCGAACACCCCAAAAGCACTTCGGCTGCCGCATTGCACCAGACCACGCGCGCGGCATCATCACAGACGATCACGCTCGTGGCCAATTTGTCCAAGACCTGGCCGGCAAAAGAATCAAACGGTTGGGACTCAATCACGGACATCTCAACTCATATAAAAAAAAGAGCGCTCGATCCATTGCCTCGAAGCGCTCTTTAATGTGCTGGAGGCCGCACGATCCGACGGGATCTTACGGCCGAACTGCTGCCGATTAGCGTGCGAAGTACATGTCGTATTCGATCGGCTGAACGGCTGCACGATAACGAGCCACTTCCTTGCGCTTGATATCGATGTAGGCGTCGATCAAGTCGTCGGTGAAAACACCGCCGCGCGTCAAGAATTCGCGATCCTGTTCCAAAGCGTCCAGAGCTTCGCTCAAATCGGCGCAAACGGTCGGGATCTTGGCGTTTTCTTCAGGCGGCAAATCGTACAAGTTCTTGTCGGCGGGTTCACCCGGATGAATCTTGTTCTGAATGCCGTCCAACCCGGCCATCAGCATGGCGGAGAAAGCCAAATACGGGTTGGCCATGGGATCGGGGAAGCGAACCTCAACACGACGAGCCTTGGGGCTGTGGACGTGCGGAATACGCAACGACGCGGAACGATTCTTGGCGGAATAGGCCAACTTGACCGGAGCTTCGAACCCGGGGACAAGACGCTTGTAGGAGTTGGTCGTCGGGTTGGTAAAAGCGTTGAGCGCGCGAGCGTGCTTGATGATGCCGCCGATGTAGTACATGGCGATATCGGACAAGCCGGCATAGCCGTTACCCGCAAAGACGTTCTGACCGTCCTTCCAGATGGACTGGTGAACGTGCATGCCAGAACCGGCGTCGCCGGTCATGGGCTTGGGCATGAACGTGGCGGTCTTGCCATAGGCGGCCGCAACATTCCAGATCGTGTACTTCATGATCTGGTTCCAGTCGCAACGCTCGACCAACGTCGAGAACTTCGTACCGATTTCGCACTGACCGGCCGCACCGTTTTCATGATGATGCACTTCAACGGGAACGCCCTGCTGTTCGAGCAACGTGCACATTTCGGCACGGATTTCCGTAAAGCTGTCAACGGGAGGCACGGGGAAATAGCCACCCTTAAAACGCGGACGATGACCGAGATTGCCGCCTTCATATTCGATCTTGCTGGACCAAGGGGCTTCTTCGGACAAAATCTTGTAGAACGTGTGGTCGGGATCCGTACCCCACGTAATGCCGTCGAAAATAAAGAATTCCGGTTCGGGACCGAAGAAAGCCTGATCGCCGATACCGGTCGACTTCAGATAGGCTTCGGCACGACGAGCCAACGAACGCGGGTCGCGGGCATAGCCCTTGCCGGTATCCGGTTCCTGAACGTCGCAAGTCAGAATCAACGTATTCTGTTCACGGAAAGGATCCATGCGTGCCGTTTCGGGATCGGGAACCAAAATCATGTCGGACGCTTCGATACCGCGCCAACCTGCAATCGAGGAACCGTCAAACGCCTGGCCGTCCTCGAACGTGTCTTCGGTCACGGCACGAGCGGGAACCGACAAATGGTGCTCTTTGCCGTGCGTGTCCGTAAAACGATAATCAACGAACTTGACATCGTTGTCTTTGATCATTTGCAGTACGTCAGCGGGCGACGTCATAATCTTTCTCCTAGAATCCGTAGAGATATAGTCAGTGCCGATCGGCACAAATCATTGCTAGCCTGCTATAAGCAATATTCGTGCCAGTTTGAAGACGCTTTAAAATCAAGCTTCTCACGCACACAATCATTCAATTGTAATGCATGCCGCACTATCTTAGGGCATTCTTACTGCGGTTTTTCGCTCCATTTTGGTGCCTGTTTGCTTTTGATCCCCGCCTTTAGCTTTGCTCTATTGCTTGGGTTCGTATATCATTCGTTGTTCACCTACGGGGGTGTTCCGGTTTCGACGGGGTGTAGGACGTCGTACGGTGCATGTCGAGGTCTAGTCACCTCGTAAAACAGCTAGACACAAATAAACGCCAACAACGAGCGTTACGCTCTCGCCGCCTAAGGGCCGCGAGCGATGCACTGAATTGTCTCTGGTTCAGGTCGGGTAATACCGACGGCATCGTCATTTACAGAGTCTAGGAAGGGTCGGAGTCGTGACGGCCTTTCCGAAATCAAGCGACTGGTTGCCGATAGGCTTGTTCAAGAGCAGGATCGTCAATAAGAACTCAAAATACTTGAACTAAACATGTAGATCCGACGAAAAAATCATTTCGGACGCGGGTTCAATTCCCGCCACCTCCACCAAATTCCAATCCCAAGCTTCCCATGAAGCTTGGGATTTTTCTTTTTGTTCTACAAGAAAAAACGCGATTGCCATGTAGCAATCGCGTTTCTCTTATCGCTTGAGTTTACTCTTTGCGTCGCTCGATCGTATGGACCGTCACGCCGTCCGTCGTCGGATCAGCCTGCTGCGACTTCAGAACATGCCCGCTTTGCTCAATGAACAAAGCGATGTCCGCAACGGCGTGCGGGTCGTCCGTCTTGACAACCAGAACTTCTTCAGGCTGCATTTTTGCCAGTACCTTCTTGGTTCTGAGCACCGGCATCGGACAACACAATCCGCGCAAATCTAACGTGTTCTGACTCATGCCAACTTCTCTGCGATCCAAGCCTTGGCCGATTCCATAGCGGCGGGCAAAGCGGCGGCGTCACTGGCGCCAGCCATAGCCATATCGGGCTTGCCGCCACCCTTGCCGCCGGCCTGAGAGGCGACGACGTTGACCAATTCACCGGCCTTAACGCGACCAATCAGATCCTTGGTGACGCCCGCACACAACTGGATCTTGGCACCGCCCGTCACGGCCAACACGATGACGGCCGTACCGAACTTGTCCTTCAAACGGTCCATCGTTTCGCGGAGAACCTTAGCGTCCATGCCTTCGATCGTGGCGACGAGAACCTTCACGCCGTTGACATCCTGAGCCTGGTTGAGCAGATCGGCGCCCTGCTGAGCGGCGAGCTTGCTCTTGGCTTCGGCCAAAGCCTTTTCGAGATCGCGAACCTGTCCCAACAAGTGATCGATCTTGCCCGGTAATTCCTCGGCCGGCGTCTTGAAGCGGGCGGCAGCTTCAACCAACAAAGCAGCTTGGTGTTGCATCAAACGTACGGCGTTTTCACCGGTCACGGCCTCAAGACGACGAACGCCGGCGCTGATGCCCGCTTCACCGAGAATCTTGAACGAGCCGATGTCGCCCGTGCGTTCAACGTGCGTCCCGCCGCACAATTCGCAAGACGTACCGATGTTGAGTACGCGAACTTCTTCACCGTACTTTTCGCCAAAGAGCATGGTCGCGCCGGACTTCTTGGCGTCTTCCACGCTCATTTCGCGGCATTCGGTTGCCGTATTGGCCAAGATTTCGGCATTCACGATATCTTCCACGGCGCGAATTTCCTCAGCCGTCATAGGCTTGTCGTGCGTGAAGTCAAAGCGAGTCACGTCCGCATTGACGAGGCTTCCTTTCTGGGAAACGTGTGCGCCGAGCACTTCACGCAAGGCCTTGTGCATGATGTGCGTTACGGAGTGATTGCGTTCGGTGGCCATACGAACCTGTTCGTCGACGAAGGCATTGAGGGCGTCGCCCACCTTGAGCGTACCCTCGGCTACGTGTGCGGCATGACCGAACACGCTGGCCTTGATCTTAAACGTATCGGACACCGTCAACATCGTGGTGGCGTTTTCCATGCGACCGCAGTCGCCGACCTGACCGCCCATTTCGGCATAGAACGGCGTCTTGTCCAGTACCACGACGATGTCGTCGCCCGCCGTCACTTCGTCGACAGCCGTACCGTCCTTGAAAAGACCGAGCACGCGTGCGCCTTCACAGGACAAACGATCGTAGCCGACGAATTCATTGTTGTCACCGTTGTAGACCAACCCCGCGGCGATTTTGAACTTGCCGGCGGCGCGAGCCTTGTTGCGCTGCTCTTCCATGGCGGCGTCGAAACCTTCGGTGTCAACGACGAGATTGCGTTCACGGCAAACATCGCCGGTCAAGTCGACGGGGAAACCGTACGTGTCGTGCAACTTGAATGCCAAGTTGCCGTCCAACACGCCATTCGTGGTTTCGGCAATGGCGGCATCCAAAATTTCCATACCGTTGCTCAAGGTCAGCAAGAAGCGTTCTTCCTCCGCCTTCAATACTTCGGCGATGCGGGGATTCTTGAGTTCGGGATAAATGTCGCCCATTTCACAGGCCAACGTATCGACCAACTTGTAGAAGAACGTGCCGCGAGCACCCAGCTTGTAGCCGTGACGAATGGCGCGACGGCAGATGCGGCGCAGGACGTATGCACGGCCTTCATTGCCCGGTACGACGCCGTCGGCGATGGCAAAGCTGCAGGAGCGAATGTGGTCGGCGATCACCTTCAAGGAGGGCGACTGCGGATCGATATCACCGCCGCCGACAGCCTGAACGGCTTCGCGGGCTGCCTTCATGAGGTTTTGGAAGAGGTCGATGTCATAGTTCGTGGCGACGCCTTGCAAAACACTGGCCAAGCGTTCCAAACCCATGCCAGTGTCGATGTTCGGACGAGGCAGACGATTCATCTTGCCGCTGGCATCACGGTTGAACTGCGTAAACACCAAGTTCCAAATTTCCATGTAACGGTCGCCGTCTTCGTCCGGGCTTCCGGGAGGGCCGCCCTGAACGGAAGGACCGCGGTCGTAGAAAATTTCGGAACAGGGACCGCACGGACCGGTATCGCCCATCATCCAGAAATTGTCGGACATGTAGCGAGCGCCCTTGTTGTCGCCGATACGAACGATGCGCTCGACGGGAACGCCGATTTCCTTATTCCAAATTTCGTACGCTTCGTCGTCTTCTTCGTAGACCGTAACCCAAAGTTGTTCGGGCGGCAAATGGTAAACCGTCGTCAACAATTCCCAAGCAAATGCAATGGCTTCGCGCTTGAAATAGTCGCCGAAACTGAAGTTGCCCAACATTTCGAAGAAAGTGTGGTGGCGAGCCGTGTAACCGACGTTATCCAAGTCGTTGTGCTTGCCCCCAGCACGAATGCACTTCTGAGCGGTCGCGGCACGATCGAGAGACTTGTCCAAACCGAGGAAATTGTCCTTGAACTGGTTCATACCGGCATTGGTGAACAACAACGTCGGATCGTCCTGCGGAACAACGGGGCTCGACTTCACAATCGCGTGGCCCTTGCTTTCGAAGAACTTTAAGTAAGCGGCGCGAATTTCGGCGGCCGTCATGTAAGTACTGGGTTTCATAAACTGTTTGTATTCGCTAACGCGACCGAAACGGTCGCACACACAATCGACGGGAATCGGGCGACTCCCTCGCATCAAAGGAAAATATTTTACGCTTTTTTAATCTTTCGTACGACAAAGCCCCTGAATTCTTATGAATCCAGGGGCCTAAATCACAAAAAGGAACAGTCTCTATCAATCAACGGACAAGGCGCCGGCCAGACGATGAGCCAACATGGAGGCCAGACTCGAATCGTCCGCTTCGACCATAATGCGCAACAGCGGCTCCGTACCCGAAGGACGAATCAACACGCGGCCGCGCCCTTCGACGTCCTTTTCGGCTGCCGCAACGGCCTGCATGAAGGCCTCGTCCCCCTTCCAATCGTATCCTTTGGGGATCCGCTTGTTGACCAACACCTGGGGCATCAACTGAAGATCGGCCGTTAGTTCGGCCAACGTCTTGCCTTGCGATCGGATGGCTGCCAACACCTGCAAAGCGCTGACAATGCCGTCACCGGTACTTTGACGATCCAAGGCAATCAAATGCCCGGACGATTCGCCGCCGTACAACCAGCCGCGACGACGCAACTCTTCCATCACGTAGCGGTCGCCGACTTTGGCACGAACGAAATCCACGTTCATTTCCTTAAAACGCTTTTCCAAGGCGTAATTCGTCATCAGCGTACCGACGACGCCGCCGATGTCACCGTGTCGTGCTCGATCGGAAGCCATGACATACAGCAATTCGTCCCCGTTGTAGACATGCCCCCGATTGTCAGCCATGATCAAGCGATCGGCATCGCCGTCAAAAGCCAACCCGAGATCACACCCTGCCAACTTGGTTCGTTCGGCCAAGTCTTCGGTATGCGTCGCACCGACGCCCCGATTGATGTTGAAGCCGTTGGGCTCGTTACCCGCCACGCGGACTTCAGCACCGAGTTCGTGAAACACTGCCGGGGCCACATGGTAGGCTGCACCGTGAGCACAGTCCAAATACAAATGCATGCCCTTGAGGTCAAGACCGAAGGGGAAGGAACTCTTGCAGAATTCGACATAACGGCCCAGCGCATCATCAAGACGACGTACGCGTCCCAAATGATCGCTCGGCACGCAGTCAAACCCTTTGTCCATTTCGGCTTCGATTTCTTCTTCAAACGAGTCGGGCAACTTGGTGCCTTGCGCGGAGAAGAACTTGATGCCGTTGTCATGGTAGGGATTGTGGCTTG
Organism: Duodenibacillus sp.; assembly: GCA_017628205.1. Taxonomy (GTDB): domain Bacteria; phylum Pseudomonadota; class Gammaproteobacteria; order Burkholderiales; family Burkholderiaceae_F; genus Duodenibacillus. The sequence continues at coordinate 161,645 of JAGBZO010000045.1, read as the reverse complement.
CGCTGATGACGACGCCGGCGTCCAAACGCAAGGCGCGCGTCAGATACGCGACGGCCGGCGTGGGAATCGGACCACACAAAACAACGTCCACACCAGAAGCGGCGAAACCGGCCTCCAATGCAGCCTCCAACATGTAACCGGAAATACGCGTGTCCTTGCCAATCAAAACGGTCACACGGCCACAACGTTGACCTTTGCGCAAAACGCGACCGGCCGCCTGACCGAGCAACATTACAAATTCGGGAGTGATCGGAGCGGAGCCGACTTCGCCGCGCATACCGTCCGTTCCAAAATAACGTCGAGCCATCTGATACCTACCCTATGAGGTTGTCGTTAATCATTTTATTTTAGGGGTAAGCCCCGCCTTTTGCGTAGCGTGCCAAACAGCCAAGCCTTCTTTAGTTCGGGCAACGTCATGAACACGCAACACTTGCGCGCCGCGTTGAGCAGCCAAAAGCGCCCCTACGACAGAGCCGACGACGCGATCTTGCGGCTCCTTGACTCCCGTCACCGCTCCGATACTGCTTTTACGCGACAAGCCCATCAAATAAGGACGACCGCATTGCACAAAGCGTTCCGTCTGAGCCAGCAATTCGAAGTTCTGTTCCACGGTTTTTCCAAATCCGAAACCGCAATCCCAACAAATACGACTCGGATTTACCCCGGCCGCCGTCAACGCATCATCACGCTCTTGCAAAAAACGGATGGCACTGGCCGTCACATCGTCATTTTCATAGCTCACGCAACGCTGCATCGTCGCGGGCGTCCCCTGCATGTGCATCAGAACCAAACCGGCATCGCTGTTGACGGCCACTTCTTGCGCCCCGGGCAACGTAAACGAGCGAACGTCGTTGAGAATATGGACGCCGACCTTCAATGCCTCGCGCATCACCTGCGATTTGCTCGTGTCAACCGATACGACGGCTCCCGCACGTACGAGCGATTCGACGACGGGAATCACTCGGTCAAGCTCCTCGTCGAGACTCACCTCCGGCGCGCCTGGACGAGTGGACTCGCCACCCACGTCCAAAATATCCGCCCCTTGCTCCATCAACCGCAGGCCCCATTCGATGGCTCCCCGGGCGCCGACATGCAGCCCTCCGTCGGAAAACGAGTCAGGCGTGGCATTGACAATGCCCATGATCAGCGGTTTTTCAAGGGATAGAAAACGATCCCGACAAACCCATCGTGTTGCACGCAACATTTGATTACCTCAAAGAAAAAAGGCTGAAAACAGTCGCATCAGACGCCATTTCCAGCCCTTGTTTACGATCGAACTTCGTCGGTCGATCAATTGTTTTTGTCGTTGTCCCGAACCTGGGGTTCTTCCTCGCGAGCCGGATCGACGCTTTCAGTCGCTTCGGCGGGAGCCTGCGTCATTTCTTGCACGGGCTCCGTACGTTCCTCGCTCTGCGACTCGGCCGCTTGAGCAACCGGCTCCTGAGGCTCGCGAGCGGGTTGCTCCGCTCCCTTGGGCGGACGCGGTTCGCGACCCGCCATGATATCGTCGATTTGGTCGGCGTCAATGGTTTCCCACTTGAGCAACGCCTGAGCCATCGCTTCCATCTTGTCGCGGTTTTCTTCGATCAGACGACGTGCCAAGTTGTATTGTTCCTCCAGCAAGCGACGGATTTCCGCATCAATGGCTTGCATCGTCTTTTCGGAAATATGCGTCGTCTTGGTGACCGAACGCCCCAAGAACACTTCGCCTTCGTTTTCGGCGTAGACCATGACGCCCATGGCCTTGGTCATGCCGTAGCGCGTCACCATATCGCGGGCCATCTGCGTGGCTCGTTCAAAGTCGTTGCTCGCGCCGGTTGTCATCTGATTCATGAACACTTCTTCAGCAATGCGACCGCCGAAAAGAATGGCGATACGCGTCAGCATGTACTGGCTGTCGTAAGCGTAACGATCTTCTTCAGGCAACTGCATCGTGACGCCCAAAGCGCGACCGCGGGGAATGATGGTGACCTTGTGAACCGGATCGGACTTAGGCAACAACTTGGCGACCAAAGCGTGACCGGACTCGTGATAAGCCGTATTGCGACGTTCGTCTTCCGTCATGACCATCGAACGGCGTTCAGCCCCCATCATGATCTTGTCCTTGGCCAATTCAAAATCGCCCATTTCGACGACACGACCGTTGCGTCGTGCCGCAAACAAAGCGGCCTCATTGACCAAGTTCGCCAAATCGGCACCGGAAAATCCCGGAGTGCCTCGAGCGATGATGTCGGGGCGGACGTCCGTTCCGACGGGAATCTTGCGCATGTGGACGTTCAAGATATGCTCGCGACCGCGAATGTCGGGCAACGGCACGACGACCTGACGGTCAAAGCGCCCCGGACGCATCAAGGCTGGATCCAAGACGTCGGGACGGTTGGTCGCGGCGATCACGATGACGTTGCTACCGGTTTCAAAGCCGTCCATTTCAACCAACATCTGGTTCAACGTTTGTTCGCGTTCGTCATTACCGCCGCCCAGACCGGCACCGCGCTGGCGACCGACCGCATCGATTTCGTCGATGAAAATGATGCACGGAGAGTTCTTCTTGGCGTTTTCGAACATGTCTCGTACGCGAGCCGCACCGACACCGACGAACATTTCTACGAAATCCGAACCGGAAATCGAGAAGAACGGCACGCCGGCTTCCCCTGCAATCGCCTTGGCCAACAGCGTCTTACCAGTCCCCGGAGAGCCGACCAACAAAATACCGCGGGGAATATGACCGCCCAGGCGTTGGAAGCGCGAAGGGTCGCGCAAGAAATCTACGACCTCCTGCACTTCTTCCTTTGCTTCATCACAACCGGCCACGTCGGCAAAGCGCACTTTGTTGCTCGTATCGTCAAGCATGCGAGCCTTACTTTTACCAAACGAGAACGCGCCTCCCTTGCCGCCGCCTTGCATCTGACGCATGAAGAAAATCCACACGCCGATCAAAAGGATCATCGGGAACCAGCTGACAAAGATGGTTTCAAGGAACGAGGGTCCCTCTTCGGCCTTGCCGAAAACCTGAACGCCGTTCTTGCGCAGATCATCCACCATCCACAAATCGCCGGGACTGGTGATCTGATACTTGGCCCCTTCCGTCGGCGTCACGGTCAACTGACGCCCCTGCACGTCCACGCGACGAACCTTGCCGGCTTTGGCATCGGTCATAAATTGCGTGTAACTGATTTGGTCCTGCTGAAGGTCCGCTTCGCGCGATCCACTAAACTGTCTGAAAACCGTAAATAACACGAACGCGATCAAGGCCCAGACCGCAATTCGGCTGATCATCTTATTATTCAAAATTCTTCTCTCTTATACGCTGCGAATCGTTCTGTTTTGAGCCGACACGTAAACGCTTCCGGAGCGTCAGCCCTGGAATGCGTGTCGGCACCGAGGTCAGGCTAAATTTATACGAATTGGTTGCACTTTTGGTGCACTACACAATCCGATTGTGTATCCAACCGTTATTGCTTTTTGAGGTTGCGCGCGACGACGTACATTTCGGCACTGCTGCCGCGACTGGCCTCGGGCTTGCGTTGCGCGACCGACTTGAAATGCTTTTTGCAAGCCTCGATGAACTGCGAGTATCCCGATCCTTGGAATACCTTGGTCACCAACACGCCCGTCGGCTTGAGATGTTCGATGGCAAATTCCAAAGCCAATTCGTTGAGCAGAATGCTGGCGCCCGCATCCACCATCGCGACCCCGGACAAGTTGGGAGCCATGTCGCTGACGACGACGTCGACTTTATCGCCATCCAAAATTTCGGCCAACTTGTCGGCGACTTCCTGTTCACGGAAATCGCCCTGCAAAAAGATCGCTCCGTCAATAGGATCCATGGGCAAAATGTCCATGGCGATGATGCGTCCGTTCAAATTGCCTTCGCTATCGCTCAGTCTCTCACGTACAATCTGCGTCCAACTTCCGGGAGCGCTGCCCAAGTCGACAACCGTCATCCCCGGCTTGAACAATTTTTCTTTGTCATCGAGCTCGGTCAACTTATATACCGAACGGGCGCGATAGCCTTCTGCACGGCTTTTTTTCACAAAGGGATCGTTGATATGGCGCTCAATCCAAGCGCGATTAGAACGTAATTTTTTCAAGGACTTAGGCATAACCGCTACAATACCGATACGTTGACTTATTTTTCAAACACGACCACATTAGAAACAATATGGCAGAACTCATTCTCGAACGCAATGAACGCTTGACGTTGCGCGCCCAGGCCCACCACCTCGCTCCGATGGTTTTACTCGGCGCACAGGGCTTTACCGACGCCGTTATCAAGGAAATCGACCGTGCATTGAAGCACCACGGCCTGATCAAAGTACACGTACCTTCCGATGATCGTGAAGAACGGATGGAAATTTATCACACCGTTGCCGAAAAGTTGAATGCCGCACGCATTCAAATGATCGGCAAAATGCTCGTTTTCTACCGTCCTCAGGAAGATGACGCCGCAGAAGCAACCGCCAAGGCAGCGACTCAGAAACTGGTTTTGGGCGCAAAGGCCGATCCCGGCGCTCGCGGCGCCCGCAAGCCCGTCGATCCCAAGGCAAAAACCAAGAAGGCTCCCGCCAAACCCGCCGTTGACAAAAAGGGTAAAAAAATCGTTATCAAAGCCCGCCCGAAACACAAGCGCCTGACCAAAAAGGCCGCTCTTGCCTAATCTGTTTCAACAAAAGATCACCCGTCCTCAAAAGACGGGTGATCTTTTATGTGTTGCGCGAAGGTTTCTATACAATTTATCGTAGACAAGTGTGTAAACAATCACCTGGCAAACTCGATTCGCACAAACAAGTCTTCTGCGCTTACATTCTATGGAACAGTTTTATTTTGTCATTCTTGGCTTTCTGATCATTCTGGCTTGCTTCGACTTGTTTGTCGGCGTCAGCAATGACGCGGTCAACTTCCTGAACTCAGCCATCGGTTGCCGTATCGCATCCTTCCGTACGACCATGTGGGTCGCCAGTTTCGGCGTGTTGCTAGGCGCAACCTTCTCGTCCGGCATGATGGAAGTGGCGCGCTCGGGTGTTTTCCATCCTCAAATGTTCACCTTCAACGAGATCATGGTTATTTTCCTGGCAGTCATGATCAGTGAAGTGTTTCTTCTCGATACGTTCAACTCGCTCGGACTGCCGACTTCCACGACGGTATCCATCATTTTCGAACTTCTCGGTACGTCCCTGGCCGCCGCCATTTACAAGCTGACGTCTGCCGGCGCCAGTCTCGTCGAGGTGGCCACGTTCATTAACAGCAGCAAAGCGCTGACCATCATCTCTGGCATTTTGGTATCGGTCGTCATCGCCTTCATTGCGGGCGCCATCGTGCAGTATCTGGCGCGCATTATCTTCACGTTCCATTTCGAAGCCATGTACCGCCGCATCGGCGGCATCTATGGCGGCTTTGCCATCACGTCCATTTTCTACTTCCTGATCATGAAGGGGGCCAAAGGTTCGAGCTTCATGCGTCCCGAATGGATCGACTGGATCAATGCCAATACGATGACGATCTTGTTGTCTTTGTTCATCGGGTTGTCGATCGTATTCCAAATCTTGATCTGGCTTGTCCAGCTCAACGTATTCCGCATCATTATTTTGAGCGGCACGTTCTCTTTGGCATTTGCCTTTGCAGGTAACGATTTGGTCAACTTCGTCGGCGTTCCCTTGGCCGCTTTGGACAGCGTTGTCGACTTTACCGCCAACGGCGGCGTCAACGGCGACACCTATATGATGAACAGCCTGCTTGAAGCTTCCAAGGCCCCGACTTTGTACCTGTTGTTGGCCGGTCTCGTCATGGTTTTGACCTTGTGGTGCAGTAAAAAAGCGCACCGCGTTTTGAAGACCTCCCTGAACCTCTCTTCGAGCCAGGCCGGGGAACAAGAACAATTCGGTTCGTCTTTACCCGGTCGCATGATCGTGCGTTCGTCCATGACGCTCGGCACGATCATCAATCAAATCATTCCCTCGGGCATTCGTTCCGGCATCGACTCGCGCTTCAAACCTCGCAAGCTTCAGCGCGGCGAAGTCGCCCTGCCCTTTGACTATGTTCGCGCCTCAATCAACTTGGTTCTGAGTTCCATCTTGATTGCCACCGCCACCTCTTTGAAGTTGCCTTTGTCCACGACGTACGTCACCTTCATGGTGGCCATGGGCTCGAGTTTCGCTGACGGCGCATGGGACCGAGAAAGCGCCGTTTACCGCATTTCCGGCGTTTTAACCGTCATCAGCGGCTGGTTCTTGACCGCCTTCGCAGCCTGCGCAATGGGCGGCTTGGTTTGCACGTTGATCAATCTCGGCGGCAATTTGATGGCCGTCGCTTTGATGATCCTGGTCGTGACGTTGTTGATTCGTTCGAACTTCATCAACAAATCGGAAGAAGTTCAATCCGACTCTCTCCTCAAAGGCCGCGATTGCATCGCCGTGCGCGATGCGATCAATACCGTCGTTGGTCCGAACTTAACGCGAACGGTCGAATTGTTCAGCGAAACGATCAGCGCTTTCTTGAATGACAACGAAAGCTCTTTGCGCCGTTTGAAAGTCGAATCGTCCGCTTTGTTCGAGCAACTCAGTCAAGGCCGTCGAGTGTATTACACGCTGGAGCAGGACAGTGAAAACGACCCGAAACTCGATCGTGACGCTCGCTACATGTACTACCGCGCATTCTCCAACATGCGCGAAGTATGTCGTGAACTCCAGCGCTTGTCCACAACCACGAAAGAACACATCGCCAATCGTCATCGCGTTTTCCACGGCGAACTCAAGCTCAACCTTCTTCGTCTGTCGCAAGATTTGCAAAAGTTGACGCGCGGTGCGGAGGGACGTCACGCGCTTGAAACTTTGATGCTGAGCACGCATGAAATCATTTCTTCAATCGAACGGATGCAAAACGACTTGTTGCGTTCGATTTCTTCCGAAGATATTTCCATGCGCGGCTGCGAACTGTATCTGTCTTTCTTGCAATTGGGACGTGAGATCGTCTCGCGCTATACCATCGTTTCCGTCATGCAACAAGAACTGAACGAGTTGTGCGACAAGAAGGCCCAAATGGACACGCAAAGCGATACATCGCAACCGCATGACGGCTCCAGCTTGGAGGATAGCCCCGCATCCGTACATTTGTCAGATCGTATTTTGCATGTATTGCATTTGACCAAACACGATCGTCAAAACTAACGACTAAACTTAAGGCCTCGTCTCGCGATGAGGCCTTCTTTTTTCTTTTCGCTCGTTCATGACCAGTTCGACCATTCGTACCGTTTTATTCGATTTGGACGGAACGCTGATTGACAGCGCTCCGGCTCTCGTTGCCGCCGCCAATGCCGTAAGACGCGAAATACATCTGCCGGAACTGCCTTTCCTCGCCATGCGAGACGTCTGCAGTCACGGCGTCCGAGGCCTCTTGTGGAGCGGCCTGCGCTTGCCTACCGACGCCCGTTCTTTTGAACAGAGGAAATCGTCTTTGCTCTCTTACTACGAGACGCATATCAATGAGGGTTGCGGTCCTTTTGAAGGCATCTCTGCGTTGTTGCATCATCTGGAAGAACGTTCCATTGATTGGGGCGTCGTGACAAACAAGCACTCGCATTTGGCTCGTCTGCTGTGCGAAGCCAACGACCTGCGTCCGGGTTGTCTGATCGGCGGCGACTCGACCCCTCATCCCAAGCCGTCCCCCGATCCCATTTTCTTGGCCTTGCGGGAACTGGGAGCCAATCCCGAAACAACGCTCTATGTCGGGGACGATCGACGCGACATCGAAGCCGGCCGTGCAGCCTCTTGCCGAACCGTTGCCGCCGCCTGGGGGTACGTCGGAAGCAAACATGCCCCCTTCTCCTGGAACGCCGATTGGATTGCGCGGCATCCTCTCGACATCCTCTCCATCATTTCCTCAACCTAATCTCGACCCAAAAAAGAAAGCCGTATCATTTCCTCTTAAACGGAAACGATACGGCTCAAACAAGTCCGAATCCGTGTGACTCTTAGAAGTAGACCATCGGCGAAGCCAGCGTCTTGAACAGGGTCAGAACGTTCCACGCAGCGGAAACGCTGGAGCGAGGATTTTCAGGATCGGGGCGAGACGAAATATTCAACTCGGCATGCATCAAGTTGTTCTTCAACGTGATGCGATGCGTCGTTTCATCGGTCTCGGGAACACAGTGAATGTTGATCTTGGCGTTGGGAGAAGCCGTAGCCATGGCGGTTGCAACGGCAACGTTCACATTCTTGGGGAAGCCTTCGATAGCTTCGCTCGGAGTGCCGCTGAAAACAACGCCAGGCTGGTCGATAGCGATGTTGCGATCCTTCAGGAAAGGCGCCCCCGACAAAGCGTCGGAAGACAAATAATCATCGATGGTCACTTCGGCGTTACCCATCAAAGCAAACGTCTTCATCAAGTCAAAACCGCCGATCGCGCCGCTCGGGATGTACACCTTGGTGCGCGTCTGACGAGCCACCGCCATGATTTTCTTCTTGAAGTCTTCGTCGGCAAAAGCACCGACGGAAGCGACAACAAGGTTGGTACCGGCAGACAAGATCTCTTCCGCATACTGACGGACGGCATCCACGCCGGCAAACTCCACGACAAAGTCGGGACGGGAGGCCAATAACGAGCGAATGTCGTTGTGAGCGCCGCACCCCAACAGATCGGCAAATTCCTGCGTACGAGCCGGCGTACGCGACATGACACCCGTGATCAAGTAATCCTCAGGCATAAGACGCGGCAAATTCTGAGCAAATACGTGACTTAAGGCACCACAACCAATAACTGCAATTGTTTTCATTGTCTACCACCTAAAAAAGTTGACCAATACCAATTGACTTTGGCACAAGGATATTTGCATCATAAATTGATTTGTTCGTAAATGTCCTAGCGAAATTCTATATTTACGCAAAAAAAATCCCCGAATTGCAAAAAAGCTTTTCGGGGATGAGCCACAACAAACGGGCTACAATGAAGTACCTAAATCAGATGACTTAGTTTTCCATTGCCTTGGCGATGACGCCGTGCATGGCCGCCCAGGTCCACGGAGTCTTGAGCCATTCCATTACCAAATTCTTCTGCTCTTCGGTAATGACTTCCATCTTGCGGGCCTTCAAAACCACCTTCTCGAAGGCAATCACGTCAAAGGTTTCGATACCTTGTTCAGCAAACAAGCGATTCGTTTCCGGAATCGAATAGTTCGTGATGGACATGACTTGCGTCACTTCGGCCCCTTCGTCACGCAAGGCGCGAATGGCGTCCAAGCAAGACAACCCCGTGGAGATGTGATCTTCCAACAGCAGAATGTTCTTACCCTTGACGGAGGCGCCTTCGATACGGGAACGATTGCCGTACGTCTTGGCCTTTTGACGAACCATGAGCGCGGGAACCTGCAAACGATAGGCCAACGCAGCCGCGTGCATGGAACCGGCCGCTTCGACACCGGCCACCATATCGAACTTCAGATCGAATTCTTCAACACGGCTGGCCATCGTTTCAATGATGTCCGTCCATGCTTCGGGGTGAGAAAACAGCTTGCGGTTGTCAACGTAAACGGGAGAAATCAACCCCGACTTCAAACGCATGGGAGCTTCGGACAAAAATTCAACGGCCTGCGCATTGATGAGGCGTTCCGCCATGATGTCTTCAGCAATGCTGCTGGTGTAACTCGGTTTAAATTTCTGCGTCATCTTATGCAATCCCCAAAACCTTGCGGCCGTTAATCGTGGCGATATTTACCAACTGTTCGAAATCGTCAAATCGGCACCCCGTTGCCAAGAGTTGCAACTCGTGCCACATGTCGCCCGCACTCCACGGCACCATGGCGTCGCACACGTTGTCGGTACCCAAGGCGACGGTCACGCCGGCCGGCACCAATTCGTCCACCGGCGTCATCGAGTTGTGCATCGGACCGATCGTTTCCGCACGAGCCGTATCAATCCAAGCGGTCGGGCAACATACCATCATAACGCCCGCGTCCTTGAGCAGACCGTAGAGTCGCTGGCGATACATGCGAGAGTGGGCGCCGATCGAAATGCCGTGAATGGCGACGACGCGATCCTTGAGACCGTGTTCCAAGGTCTTGTGAGCCAACATTTCGGTTTCGTATTCGCTCGACAGATTGAACTGGTCGACGTGAACGTGAACCATCTTGTCAAGTTCGCGTGCCGTGCCGAGCAAGATGTCAAACGCTTCGGCGGCGCGACCGTGATCGCGTTCGTCACGCTTGGGCAAACCGCCGATGATATCGACTAACTTCGAACCGAAATCAAACCACTTGCGAGCTTCCGGATCGATCACGCCCTTGAGCGTTTGGTTCGCAAACTTGACCGTCAATTGATCGGCATAGTGTTCGCGCGCGCGCAAACCGGCGTTGATGGCTCGGTCTTCCGTTTGCGGGTCGATATCGACAAACGTTGCGCAGGCGGTGCAACCCTGGCTGATCATCAGTTCAAAGAACATGGAGAAGCGGCGATAAAAATCTTCTTCAGTCGACTCGCTCTTGAGACGATCCAAAGCGTCCCACTTCTGCTGCAACGTACAGTTGCGGCGCAAATCCAAAATTTCAGGAGAAAGCGTAAATGCTCGGTCTGCGTGAGCATGGGTGTTGACCCAGCCACCGGCCTTCATGATGGCCGGTTCGAGCATCTCACGAATCGTACGCGCGGTTTCATTCGTCATATCGTATCTCTCTTAACGTTGAGTCCATTCTCGACAATCAATCTGATTTTCGTGTGCATTGCATGACACTTTAATGCATTACATCAAGGCTGTCACAGGTTCTCGGGCATTGCCATCTTCTCATCCCTCAATTAGTGAGAGTTCGACAACATCACCGACAACCCGCCCGCTTCCACCCGAGCCCCGTTTGTTCTTTTGCGCACGTCGAGAATGCGCACGCATCGTCCTCGCGTTCAAAACCGACACGATGAAACAATAGAAGAAAACGGAGAGAGAAAGAAGAAGGAGGCGAACGCCTCGTCAAAGGAAAGGAAAGAAAAACGACGGGCAAGACCGTTTCGTCGAAGCCCGACCGACGTATCGAAGATCGAATCGTTTTGGCGTTGTCGCATCCTTACCTCAGACCGAACCAGTCCAGTCGTCCGTTTAACCTTTCCTCTTTGTCCCGAAGCATCTCGAAGACAAATTCGCGTAAGCTTACCACTGCACTTCGCTTTTGAAAAGAAGCGTCAGTCGATTTGTCCCTGAATACTCCGAAGGTCACACGCCATGCTGTTGTCCTTAGCCATTTTGATGTCCTTTCAACTGATCGGGCTTTTCCTCGTGACAATATGCTCGCTTCCCGTTCCAGCTCCCGTCATGGGTATGCTGTTGCTCATCATCGGGTTGCTCGTCTATCCGCCACTTCTCGAGCGCACGCGCCAATCAGCCAACGTCTTTTTGTCTCATTTGGCCCTTTTTTTCGTTCCGGCCGGCGTCGGTCTGATCGAGCACGCGGAACGTATTCAAGGCGAAGCCTTGGCCATTTTCCTCGCCTTGCTGATTTCCACCGTGTTAGGGATGATCGTTACCGCCCTCACCATTCGATGGACGAAACGTTGGTTGGAGTCGTCCGGGGAGAAAACAAAATGAACGCCTTGTTGACGACCTGGGAAGCACTGCGCCACGAGCCTATTTTTTGGTTGACCTTGACCGTCTTGAGCTATTACTTCGGTATTTGGCTATGCCAAGTTTGTCCGCCAATGAAGGCGGTGCCTCCCGTAGCCACGAGCATCGTGCTTTTAATCGCCTTTCTCTATGCCAGCGGAACAAACTTTCAAACCTATTTTCAAGGCGGGCAGTTGTTGCACGCCCTGCTTGGGCCCGCAACCGTCGCGCTTGCCGTTCCTCTGTACGAGCAACGCTCGCATTTGTCCAAACTTTGGTTGCCTCTGACAGTCGGGTTGATTGTCGGCGCCTTGGTCGCCATGGTTTCTGCCATGGTATTGGCCAAATGGTTCGGAGCCAGTTTTGAAACCGTGATCAGTCTGGCACCGAAAAGCATTACCGTTCCCATCGCCATGGGCGTTTCCGAAGCATTGGGAGGCATTCCCTCGCTAACCGCGGCCTCCGTCGTGATCACCGGAGCCATTGGTTGCGCTTTCATTCGACCGGTAGCTCGTTTATTAAAGGAAAAAGACGAAGCCGTCATCGGCTTTTCCACCGGTTTGGCTGCACACGGGCTCGGCACGGCCGGTGCATTTTTGATCAGCCGAAAAACCGGCGCCTTTTCCGGATTGGGTATGGGGCTGACCGGTCTTTTCACCGCTTTTACGGCACCGTTTGTTGTTCCTTTGTTTCTAGCTCTTCTCTATTAAAGCAACAAAAACCCCGTTTGCGGCTAGACCTCAAACGGGGTTTTGAAGCGACGAAGCGCTAAACGACAGATTATTCTCTTGTTGCGTTACGCCGACAAACGCTTGACAACGCTGGTGACGACGCCGATCAGTTGCCAATCGTCCAACTCGTCCAGCGTTCGGGGCTCTTCTTTACCGCCGGCATGTTCGGGTACCAACGAGACGTCGATGACGGCGACAACCAAACGACGAACAAGAAACTCTTCTCCGACGCGGGCAAGCACCACTTGACCGGAACGCGGTTCTTTGGATCGATCCACGATCAACAGGTCGTCCTTGCTAATACCGGCATCTTTCATTCCGTTATCCGGCGCAGCCAACATGATGGTTGCCTCGGGAGCGGGAACCAACATGTCCATCAAATTGACACTCTTGTGTTCGACAGGACCTTTGACTGCGGAGGAACGACCGCGACGAGGCGTCTGCATCGTCACTTCGGCCGAAGACTCGTCGTCGAGCATCTGGGGAAATTGAGCCTCCAACGGCAAACGCAAAACGCTTCGCCCTCGCTGTTCGGCTTTCAATTCCTTTTCTCGATCGAGTTGTCGACGCAACCACCGAGAAGAACCGATCGCCTTGAATGTTTGAGCCTGAACCGGCGTCACGCAAATTTGCAACTTTGCCGTCAATCCTTTACCCGAACCCAATTTGCGTCCGGCTCCGGGACGTCGACCCCCTCGTTCTGACTTCACTACCTTTGTCTCGCTCATTTCGCTTTTCTTTCACTAAACAGCTTCTTACAGATTGTGCTCAACTACAACAATCAAAGGCTATCTTTTGGATACCCTCAACAAGGTTGTTATGATAACACTTAAGCCTATCAAACATGTCGTATTTCAACTACAAGCCCTGTCTTTAATCAAACCTAAATTCAGAATTTGATAATCATTTAGCCTATTGTTATCCGTCTTTAGGGGGTTTTACTAGTATGTCCGAATTCAAAATTTCCGAATCCATTGATCCCTTGTTACGCGTCACGCTGGGACCAAATGAAAGCGTGTTTGCCGAATCCAACGCGATGGTCGCCATGCAAGGGAATCTGACGCTGAAGGGACGAGCTCGCGGGGGATTATTGCAGTCGTTGGCTCGAAAATTTCTGAATTCCGAATCCTTATTCGAACAAAAACTTCAAGCGGACGAAAACGGCGGAAGCGCTTTATTGGCTCCCAATTTGCCCGGCGCTTTGCATGTTCTTGAGGTCGGCGCCACCCAATACAAGCTCTCTGACGGCGCCTTTCTTGCCGCAACCGAGAACGTCTCTTTATCGATCTCGAGACAAAGCCTCGGAAAAGCCTTGTTGGCCAATTCGGGCGGATTGTTTGTCATGGCGACGGAAGGATCCGGCCAAGTCGTCGTATCGGGCTTCGGCTCCATTCAGGAACTAACGGTAAGAGACGATCAACCGTTGATCGTCGACAACGGCCACGTCGTCGCTTGGGATGCTTCCTTGCATCACGAACTCAGCCTCAACACGACGCGTTCGGGATTTCTCGGCAAGCTCTTTCACAGTCAAACGACCGGAGAAGGGATCGTGTTGAAATTCCGCGGTGAAGGCAAAGTGCTCGTATGCTCGCGTAACAAGGGCGGATTCTTGCAATGGATCTTCGGTCACCTTCCGAAAAACAAAATGGTCAACAACGAATCCTAAAAAAACAAACACCCGCAAATTGCGGGTGTTTGTTTTTCGGTCAAAACGAAGGCTTACTTCTTTTTGCCCCAGCTGTCCTTGAGGCCGACAGCCAAATTCAAGACGGGTTGCCCCTTCTTATGTTCGATACGATCAGTGACGAAGTAACCGGTACGTTCGAACTGGAAACGTTCATCCGCTTCCGCCTGCGCGACGGCCGGTTCGACGTAACCGTTGCAAACCGTCTTGCTGGCGGGATTCAATACGGAACGATAGTCGTCGGCGGAGTCCGGATTAGCTTCCGTAAAGAGACGGTCATACAAACGCAAGGTGGCGGGCACCGCGCTGGAAGCGTCCAACCAATGAATCGTCGCCTTGGTCTTGATCGCGTCAGCACCGGGCGTACCCGTCTTCGTTTCGGGCAGGTAATCGACATGAACGCACGTGACGTTGCCGTTTTCATCCTTTTCGAACGAGGTGGGAACGATGACGTAACCGTAACGCAGACGAACTGGCTTGGCAGGAGACCCGTCGGCGGGGATGGTCAAACGACGGAACCCCTTGGGAGGAACCTCGGCGAAGTCGTCCTGTTCGATCCACAATTCACGGCTCATCGTAATCGTGCGAGAACCCATGTCGGGATTCTGCGGATGGTTGGCGGCCGTCAATTCTTCCACCTGGCCTTCCGGATAGTTGTCAACGATCACCTTCAAGGGACGAACCACACCGATACGACGCGGCGCGGCGGCTTCCAAGTCTTCGCGCAACGCACCTTCCAATACGGAATAGTCGATCCAACCGCCGGCCACTCGGCTGACGCCGCAACGTTCCACAAAATTCTGCAACGCGCTGGCCGTATAACCGCGACGGCGCAAACCGACCAAGGTCGGCATGCGCGGATCGTCCCAACCGTCGACCAACTTTTCATCCACCAGTTGAATCAGCTTGCGCTTGCTTAAAACGACGTAGGTCATGTTCAAGCGATTGAATTCGTACTGATGCGAGAGCAAGAAGAAATTCGGACGAACGACACTCAAGGCAGCCTGCAACAACGGAGTGAAGTGCTCGGTGTGTTGCTGCAACAGCATGAAGAAAAGCTTGCCGTCCGTTTCGTCCAACGTTTCGGGACCTTCGGACTGCGCCCACTTGGAGAAGATGTCCGCCATGGCGCATTCGGGAGCGCTGTGACCGAGCTTGGAGCGAGCTTCGTATGCCGCACGAGCAAAAACAAACGCGCGATCGTCTTCGCCCTGAGCCATCTTGGCGATGATCTGCTTGGCTTCCTCAAACTGCGGCGTGCGCAACTTGGGAACGATGCGTTCGAGAGCCCAATCGTAGAATGCGCGCTGATCTTCGAATTCCAGAGTGCAAATGGAATGCGTGATGTTTTCCAAGGAGTCTTCGATCGGGTGAGCGAACGTGTACATCGGATAGATGCACCACTTGTCGCCCGTTGCCTGATGTTCGGCAAAGCGAATGCGATAGATGGCCGGATCGCGCAAGTTGATATTGGGCGAAGCCATGTCGATCTTGGCGCGCAAAACCATGGAACCTTCGGCGTGCTTGCCGTCGCGCATTTCGCGGAACAAGGCCAAGTTATCCTCGGGCAAACGATCGCGATAAGGCGAGTTCTTGCCCGGCTCGGTCAACGTGCCGCGGTTGGCGCGCATTTCGTCGGCCGTCTGTTCGTCAACATACGCGTAGCCGGTCTTGATCAAGTGCTCGGCAAACTCGTACATGTAATCGAAGTAGTTGGAAGCGTAATACAAATTGCTTTCGTTGCCGTGCTTCCAGTCAAAGCCCATCCAACGCACGCTGTCCAAAATGGCGTCGACGTATTCCTGGTCTTCCTTGACCGGATTGGTATCGTCAAAACGCATGTGGCAGTGACCGTTGTAATCGCGGGCCAGACCGAAATTCAAACAAATCGACTTGGCGTGACCGATGTGCAAATAGCCGTTGGGCTCCGGCGGAAAACGCGTGCGAATGCGAGCCGTATCGGGTTCGCCTTCTTGTTCGTGTTCGCTGTAGACGCCGGGCTGACCGCGCCACTTGCGCGGCAAATTGTTGCCCTGTTCGAGATCCGTCTCGATGATGGCGCGGATAAAATTCGTCGGTTTGGCGTCAACCGCTTCGGTCGACGTCTGATTCTGTTCTGTCATTACTTTACATCCAAATTGCCGTTGTTCCGTCCGATGAACAACATTGCCCGCGACTCGGTCGATCGACGGTGTCGACAAATGTCACGAACTTAAGAAAAACGTTTGATTTTACCTGATTATTTGCGAAATATCAGAACCCTAGGAGACAAACCAGAGGTTCAGGACGACAACGTAGGAAGCCGTCCCAAGAAAAATCGACAAAAGGGAATTTCTCAAAAACCATTGCAACGATACCGTCAGCACAATCGCGATGATTTCAGGAATCGGTAACCCCGCGTGCGCTTGAGCTGCGCCCACCGTCGCATGCAAAGCCAGCAACGCCATGATGGACAACGGAAGAAATTTGCCCAGGTCGGAAACCCAGCGATACGACATCAGTCGTTTGCCCAATACGAACGGCAAGGCGCGAAGGACAAAGTTCACCAACATCATGGCGACAAACACGCCGAACAAATACGTCATGTTATCCATTCAAGTTCTCCGTTCTCTTCTGCGCCTGATACTTCTGTCCCCAAATGAGTCCGGCGATGCTGCACAACATGATGGAAACGACCAAAGCCTGTTGCGGCATGACCCAGACCGCCACCGCATAGCCGATCAATGCCACCCACAATGACCAAGCCGTCTTGCGGGCTCGCCATTGTTCACACGTCAAAACGGCGAACAAGCTGGCCAAAACAAAATCGATGCCGCGCAAATCGACCTGCGCCTGAGCGCCGACGACGGCGCCGATAAACGTACCCAATATCCACCAGTTGTGATTCAAAAACGCCAACCATACCATGCGGTTTTTTGAGGTTTCGGGCGGCATGACGCTTAACAACGAATAGGTTTCGTCCGTCAATGCAAACGTGATGTACCAACGCTTCCACCCCTTGGAAGGAACCGTTTTCAAAATGGAAATGCCATAGAAAACATGCCGCAAATTGATGACGAACGTGGCAAAAGCAATGGTCGGAATCGAGAGTCCCGCCACCAACATCGGTACCATCATGTACTGTGCCGCACCGGCGAAAATCATGATTGAGGCAATGGGCGCCAACCACCAGGCGCCGCCGGCCTGCGTAAACAAAAAGCCGAAAACAATGCCTAACGGGATGTATCCCATCATCACCGGAATCGAATCTCGCAATGCCACGGAGAAATCCGATCCGCTTTGTTGCACGGACATAACATCGTGTCCCAAAAGAAAAAAGAGAGGTAGATTGTACTCCTCTCTTTTTGACGTTTAATCGGCGTCGACGTCTTTATTCGGGTGCGATCCAATGTCCCGACTTACCGCCCTTCTTCTCGAGCAAACGAACGTCACCGATCGTCATGAAGCGATCCACCGCTTTGCACATGTCGTATACGGTCAACAAGCCGACTTGAACGGCCGTCAGCGCTTCCATTTCAACGCCGGTCTGACCGCGCGTTTCGCACGTCGCGCGACACCAAACGCTCGAAGCCTCTTTGTCCAATTCGAACTCAACGTTAACACGGGTCAAGCCGATGGGATGGCACAGCGGAATCAGGTCGGAGGTTCGCTTGCTCCCCATGATGGCGGCGATGCGGGCGATACCGATCACGTCGCCCTTTTTCGACTGACCGTTGGCGATCAATTCGAACGTTTCGGGCTTCATCGTAATGCGACCCTGCGCGGTTGCGACACGATGCGTCGACTCTTTTGCTCCGACGTCGACCATGTGCGCGTCGCCTGCTTTGTTGAAATGCGTCAGTCCGGACTCTTGATATGTCATCTGCAAACTTCCTGTATGTGGTTGTTCGGAAATGTTGCCGAACAAACTCCGTAGTCATAGGCAAGCTATCATACGTCAAAGCCGAATCGACCAATGCCTTTTTGACATATTTTTACCTGTCTGTTGGTCGACCTCACCAATACGCTCATCGCAAAAAAAAGGAAGAACGACGCGTTGCAAACCGCGACCGTCCGACAGGTCCGTATGAAACTGGTCAAAAGGTTGATATCCGCCTGCGTCGCGCTCACGCTCTGTTGCTCGCACGCCGTCGCGCCCGCTCTCGCCAGCGGCGCGATCCCTCAATTGAATCTTCCTAGCATGGGCACGGTGGCCGGGGCGGATCTGACCTTGCATGAAGAGCGAGAACTCGGCGAACAACTGATGCAACGCATCCGAAGCTCCGACTCGTACCTGACCGATGCTGAGACACTCGATTATCTGAGTCGTTTGGGCTATCGCTTGGTCGTGTCGGGAGGTTCCCAACCATTCAATTTCTTTTTCTTTCCGATCCGCGAAAAATCCCTCAATGCGTTTGCCTTGCCGGGCGGTTTTATCGCCGTTCACACGGGATTGATCGTCGCCGCACGCACGGAGAGCGAACTGGCGGGCGTCATCGGCCATGAAATCGGCCACGTCACTCAACGACACATTGCCCGTACGCTCGAGCAAAACAAGGGCTCTCTGGCCATGACGATCGGATCGCTGTTACTGGCGCTGCTTGCGGCGCGTGCCGGCGGCAGTTCGGGCGGAGACGCCGCGATGGCGGCCGTCATGGGAACGCAGGCCGCATTGATTCAAAAACAATTGGCGTATTCGCGCGATGCCGAACGTGAAGCCGATCGCGTCGGTTTGCTCACTTTGACCAACGCCGGCTTTGATCCGAACGGTATGCAAGCGTTTTTCGAGCGTTTGAATCAAGCCAATCGTCAATACGAGTCCCCTTCTTTGGCGTATTTGTCAACGCACCCGCTGACAAGCGAACGCATGAGCGACATGCAATTGCGAACGCGCGCAATGCCCAAACAAACGCATGTGGACAGTCTGGACTTTCTGCTCATCCAACAGCGCTCCCGCGTGTTGCAAGAAACACGTTATGACGGCTGGCTGTCCGTGAGCAAATTCTTCGAAAACAATCTGGCGTCGGCAACGGGGCAATTCAAAGTCGCCTATCACTACGGTTTGTCCGTCGCTCTGTCCCGCATGAATCAAAAACTCAAGGCACTCGAGCACGCGCGTCTTGCAGTGCAATCCAGCTCGCAACACAACGTGTTGTTGGATAAAAATCTGGCGCAAGCCGAGTTCGAACACGCCAAGACTCCGCAGGAAAAAGAAGCGGCGTTGCTCATTGCCAAACAAATGACGCAAAAGCATCCGTACTCGACAATGGTGGCCGAAACGTACGCCGATTTGCTGTCGCAAGCCGGTCGGCATCAGGAGGTCGTTCGCTATCTGCGCCATCAAGAGGCGATCACGAAATACGATCCGGACTATCACGCGCTTTTAGCCCGCAGCTATGAAGCGCTCGGGCAACGTTCCCTGTTTCACGCCGCCACCGGCAACCTGTATGCGCTGATTGGCAATGATGAAGCCGCCGCCTACCAATTCGCCTTGGCTCAGAAAGCCGCCGACGGCGACTTTTACGTGATGAGCGAAATCGACGCCAAACTGCGGGAGTATCGTCGCAGAGCTTTGGACAAGAAAAAAAACGAAGCGCGCTAAGTAACAACTCGCCTTTTGACGTATGTTTTTTACTCTTGAAAATATGCGAAAATATCTCGGCTTTTTTCTAACCGACTTTTAGTGATTATTCATGGCAATTGAAGATTATTTGACGATCGCTCCCGAAACTGACGAAGTGATCGAAACCGATGCCGTTATCGTCGGCGCCGGTCCCGTTGGTTTATTTCAGGTGTTTGAATTGGGCTTGTTGGAAATCAAGGCCCACGTTGTCGACTCGTTGAAGATGGTCGGCGGCCAGTGTATGGAACTGTATCCCACCAAGCCGATTTACGACATCCCCGCCGTGCCCGTCTATTCTTCCTACGAATTGACGGAGAACCTGCTCAAGCAGATTCACCCCTTTGGCCCGACCTTCCACCTCGGTCAGGAAGTGACCAAGGTTGCCAAGCGTGAAGACGGCCTGTTCGACGTCGAAACCGACAAGGGCACCCGTTTCATTACCAAGGTTGTCATCATTGCCGCCGGCGTCGGCTCCTTCCAGGCTCGCCCCTTGCGCGTTCCCGGCATTGAGAAATTCGAAGGCACCCAGTTGCACTATCGCGTGCGCGATCCCGAAATGTTTGCCGGAAAGAACGTCGTCATCTGCGGCGGCGGCGACTCCGCTTTGGACTGGACGTTGAACCTCGTCGGCAAGGCCGAAAGCGTGGTTCTTCTGCATCGTCGCGACGGGTTCCGCGCCGCCGCTTCGTCCGTCGCTCAGATGAAGCAGCTCTGCGAAGACTGGGAAATGCAGTTCGAAGTCGGTCAGGTGACCGGTTTTGAGGAAGCCGACGGCAAGCTCACCGAATTGCGCGTGACCGGCGGCGACGGCGTCGTTCGTCGCATGCCCGTCGATCATTTGCTCGTCTTCTTCGGTTTGCAACCCAAGATCGGCCCGATCGCCGAATGGGGGTTGGAACTCGATCGCAAGCAAATCGTCGTCGACACCGAAAAATTCGAAAGCTCCATCCCGGGCATCTTTGCCGTTGGCGATATCAACACCTATCCCGGCAAAAAGAAGCTCATCCTTTCCGGCTTCCATGAATGCGCTTTGGCCGCTTTCGCCGCCAGCAAGTACGTTTTCCCGGAAAAGAAGGTGTTCTTGCAGTACACCACGACGAGCCCGAAGTTGCATAAGGTACTGGGCGTAGAAACTCCCGACCTGGACGATTGATCGGTGCGGTAACATACCGTAAAAAGAGTCCCGACAAATGCCTGTTGGGACTCTTTTTTTATCGTCGGCTCAAGTAAAATCGACCCTAGTTGCCCTGACACCTTCGTCGTGCCCTGACATAATGTGGCCGTTATGAAAAGCTTTTCCCGTGTGGCGATCATCGCCAAACCCAGTCCGTCGATTGCGCCGTATTTGAACGATTTGCTGCACATTGTCATTGACAGCGGTTGCACGCCGATCGTTGCCGAATCAAGCGCAAAGCACCTGCCCGATCCCTGTCCCTGCAGCACGTGTCCCGACAACGAGTTGGCCAATGCGGCCGAGGTTCTCATTGTCTTAGGCGGCGACGGAACCATGTTGGGCGCGGCCCGTCTCGTTTCCCGCAGCAATATTCCCGTCATCGGAATCAACGCCGGTCGTTTGGGTTTCATCACCGACGTCTTGCTTGAAAACATGCACGAGATTATTCCTCAAATGCTGCACGGACGTTATGTCGAGGACAAGCGCCGCATGTTGATGGGACACTTGTTCCGAGACGGCGAAAAAATCTACTCGGACATCGCCGCCAACGACATTTCCATCACACACGGACGCGCGTTGGGCATGGTTCACTACACCGTCTACGTCGACGGACTGCAAATGGCCGTCCAACGCGGCGACGGCGTTTTAGTCAGTACCGCCACGGGATCCACGGCATACGCTCTGGCTTCGGGTGGCCCCATTTTGCACCCCGGCATCAATTCCATGTTGTTGGTGCCCATTGCTCCGCACACGCTGAGCAATCGTCCTCTTGTCGTGCCTTCGAGTTCCACCATCGACATCGAACTCAACGAGTCCCGCAGTGCCGTCATCGGTTTCGACGCTCAAGTTCTGTTGGACATTGCCGTCGGTGACGTTTTGCGCGTCGCGGTGAGTCCCGACAACTACTTCACCATGTTGCATCCCGAGGGATACAACTATTTTGATTTACTCCGTCGCAAACTCAAGTGGAGTTATTTGCCCGAGGCCGAACATCCCATTGCCTCCAAATAAACGTTGGAGAACACTTTCGATTTTCACGCACCGCCATGCTCTCTTTGTTATCGTTGAAAGATTTCGTCATCGTTCCCGAATTGACTATCGAAGCCGACAAGGGCCTGACTTGTCTAACCGGCGAAACCGGTGCCGGCAAATCCATCCTCATCGACGCTTTGCAACTGGTGTTGGGAGCTCGCAGTGACACCGGTGTCATCCGTGAAGGCGCACAACGTACCGAAGTGGCGGCCGAATTCGTACTAACGCAACGCGCGCGACTTTGGTTGGAACACAATGACATCGAGTCTGGCCATTCGGTGTTGATGCGGCGCACCGTCGACACGAACGGCCGTTCCCGCTGTTGGATCAACGGCTCTTCCGTTACGGTCACGCAGATGCGGGAATTGGCCGAACGTTTGGTCGACATTCACGGTCAACATGCCCATCAGTCGTTGCTCAAGCCGGCTTATCAATTGCAACTGGTCGACGGATTCGGCAATCATCGCCCTTTGCTGCTCGAGGTCAAAAAAGCCTGGGACGTATGGCAAAAAGCGCTTGCTCGACTGACCGAAGCAACACAACACCAAGAGCAGTTGCAGGCCGAATCCGAACGTCTGAGCTGGATGCAAGAGGTGCTGGACGAACTCTCTCCTCAGGAAAACGAGTGGAAACGATTGAGCGAAGAACACGATCGACTCAGTCATTCCGCAGACATCGTCAACAACGTCCGTTCGGCGATGGAGCACCTGAGCACGGGCGACAACAACGCCTCCCGTCTCGTCACGTTGGCGCAGATCGCACTGACGCACGCAGGCAAATACGATTCGGCATATGAAAATTACGCTCACGCTTTGAGCGACGCCGCTTCGCTCATTGACGATACGGCACGCGACATCGCGCATTACATGGATCGTTTGGATTTAGACGACGATCGACTGGCCGAAATTGAGGATCGACTCAACGCTTATTGGAAAATATCGCGCAAGTTCCATCGCGCTCCGGAAGACATCCATGCCTTGTGGATCGAAACCCGAGAACGCCTCTATGAAATTGAGGCCAGTGCGGACATCGACGGGCTGCGCCTTCTCGAAACCGACGCGCGTAAAGCCTTTTTGGCTCAAGCCTCCCGTCTGAGCGAAGCAAGAAAAGAGGCCGCTCGCAAGCTTTCCGACGCCGTCACCCGAGAAATGCAGTCCCTCTCGATGCTCGGCGGTCGTCTCGAAATTACCCTGCCTGAATCGGCTCCGTGGGCCGGGGGCGTGGAACGATGCGAGTTCTTGGTTTCCGGGCATGCCGGGGCCACGCCTCGCGCACTCACGAAAGTCGCTTCAGGCGGTGAATTGGCTCGCATCTCGCTCGCCATTTCGGTCATCACGGCACAGATCACGCCCGTTCCCACGTTGATTTTCGACGAAGTCGATACCGGTATCGGCGGCGCGGTTGCCGAAGTCGTCGGCCGACTGTTGCGTCGCTTGGGTGAGTCGCGACAAGTGCTTTGCGTCACGCATTTGCCTCAAGTGGCCGCCTGCGCCAACCAACAGTGGCTTGTGGAAAAACAGACGGAAGACGGCGTCACCACCAGTCGCCTTCGTGCGCTTTCCGAAGCCGAACGCATTGACGAAATCGCACGCATGTCCGGCGGCTTGGTCGTCAGCGACGCCACCCGACAAGCCGCCAACGAGATGATTCAAACCGCCAAAAATGCCGGTTGACCATTAAAACAAAAGCCGCCCGATCGGCCTCTTGCGGAGGCTCCTTCGAGCGGCTTTGTCTCATCCGTTTCGAGCGTCGCTTTAGTCGTTGACAACCTTCACGGTCGGCAAGACGCGGCTCATATCCTTGCTCGTCATCGCGACGGTTGCCGCCGCCTTCAAAGCAATTTCACGATAAATTGCCGCCACGTCGCTTTCGGGTTCGGCGACAACGGTGGGCAAACCCGTGTCGGCTTGTTCGCGAATCTTGCTGTCGAGCGGCAATTGACCAAGCACGGGAACGTTATATTGCTTGCTCATGCGCTCGGCGCCGCCCTGACCGAAAATGTGTTCCATATGGCCGCATTCGGGGCAACGATACATGGCCATATTTTCCACGATCCCCAAGACGGGAACGTTCACCTTCTCGAACATGCGCAAGCCCTTCTTAGCGTCAAGCAAAGCGATGTCCTGGGGCGTCGTCACCACGACGGCTCCCGTGACGGGAACGGACTGAGACAACGTCAACTGCACGTCGCCGGTACCCGGAGGCATGTCGATCACGAGATAGTCCAAGTCGTGCCAATTGGTTTGATTCAGCAGTTGCGTCAAAGCCTGCGCCACCAAAGGACCACGCCAAATCATCGGTTCATTCGGATCAATCATGAATCCGATCGAATTGATTTCCAACCCCAGGCTTTCGATCGGTTCCATATTGACGCCGTCAAAACTTTCGGGCTGACCGGAAGCACCCAACATCGTAGGCTGGGACGGACCGTAAATATCGGCGTCCAACACGCCGACACGAGCCCCTTCCGCCGCCAAAGCCAAAGCAAAATTGGCCGTGACCGTGGACTTGCCGACCCCACCCTTGCCGCTACTGATGGCAATGATGTTCTTGACGTTGGCAAGCGTCTTGAGCGTACGCTGTACACGATGCGCCACGATGTTTCCCGTCACGTTGACCGTTACGCTCGTCGCGCCTTGAGCCAACAAGGCATCCTTGACAGCCGCTTCGATCTTCGGCGCGGTCGATTTGATCGGATAGCCCGGGTTGATCGTTACGCTAACGGCGCCGTCTTCAACCGACACGTTTTTGACGGCTTTCAAATCGCTCAAAGGACGACCGATCACGGGGTCGAGAACTCCATTGATAACTTCCTTAGCTTGATCCAAAGTAATCATTTAAACATTCCCCAAAATAAACACTGTGGCGCCGTGAAATAAAAGCAAAAGATGCTCTTCGGCGGTAGAATTTGAGTTTACGCTGAAATTAACCGATTTCCCATCGATTTCTTTCGGCCGATTCCTTCGTTTTCCTTTTCAAGGCACAAAGTCAATGAGCTCTTCTAAGCGCAATTTATTCGTAACCACGGCCTTGCCCTATGCCAACGGGGCCTTTCATATCGGCCACATCATGGAGTATATCCAAGCCGACATTTGGGTCCGTCACGAGCGCATGTGCGGCAATACCGTTCACTTTGTCGGTGCCGACGATGCTCACGGTGCTCCGATCATGATCGCCGCACAGAAAAAAGGCATCACTCCCCAACAATTTGTAGCCGAAATCGCCGCCGGTCGCAAACAGTACCTCGACGGCTTTCACATCAAGTTTGACCACTGGCACTGTACCGACAGTCCGGAAAACACGGAACTGTCACAGGATATCTACCGTAAATTAAAGGCGGCTGATCTCATCTATACGAAGGATATCGAACAGTTTTACGACACGAGCAAGGGCATGTTCCTCGCCGACCGTTTCATCAAAGGCACCTGCCCGAAGTGCGGCGCCGACGATCAATACGGCGATTCGTGCGAAGTTTGCGGCTCCGTTTATTCTCCGACCGATCTCATCAATCCGAAAAGCTCCTTGTCCGGCACTACGCCGGTCATGAAGACGTCGACGCATTACTTCTTCAAGTTGTCCGATCCGCGCGCCACGCAGTTCTTGCGCGAATGGACCGAAGGCGTCGGCGCCGACGGCAAGCCTCGCGTGCAAGCGGACGTTTTGTCCAAGGATCTCGAATGGCTCGGCAAGGACGGCGGTTTGGCCGACTGGGATATTTCCCGCGACGCCCCCTACTTCGGCATTGAAATCCCCGACGCACCGGGCAAATACTTCTATGTCTGGCTTGACGCACCGGTTGGTTATTTGGCCAGCTTCAAGGCTTATTGCGAAAAGTTGGGCAAGAACTTCGAAGAAGAATTGACGCGCCCCGATACCGAACAGATTCACTTCATCGGCAAGGACATCATTTATTTCCACACGCTGTTCTGGCCCGCCATGTTGCATTTTGCCGGCAAACCCTACCGCGTCCCCGATCACGTCAACGTTCACGGCTTCGTGACCGTAAACGGCACGAAGATGAGCAAATCGCGTGGTACCGGCATCAGCCCCTTGCAATACCTCGAGCTCGGAATGAACGCCGAATGGTTGCGTTACTACTTGGCCGCCAAGATGAGTTCGCGTGTTGAGGACGTCGACTTCACCAAGGACGACTTCCAGGCTCGCGTCAACTCCGACCTGATCGGCAAATATGTCAATATCGCCAGCCGTTCCGCCGGCTTCATCTTCAAGCGTTTCGGCGGTTGTGTTTCCGACGCCGCCATGCGAGATCCGATGCTCGAAACCTTGCGCGCGGCCAAAGATGAAATCGTCGGCTTGTATGAAGATCGCGAATATGCCCGCGCCATGCGTCGCATCATGGAATTGGCCGACATGGTCAACGAATTCGTCGACCGTGAAAAGCCGTGGGAATTGGCCAAGGCCGAAGGTCGCGAAGCCGATTTGCAGCGTGTTGCGTCCGTCGCGCTCGAAGCATTCCGTTTGTTGACCCTCTACCTCAAGCCCGTTCTGCCCGCAACGGCCGAACGCGTTGAAAAATTCCTCAACTGTGGCGAACTCACGTGGGAAAGCTCGACCGTAGCGTTGAGTAGCGCCAACCCCATTTCCAAGTACGAACACTTAATGGGACGCGTCGACCGCGAAAAACAGTTGGACGTTCTCGTGCCTGAAAAGCCCGTTGAAGAAGCCAAGCCGGTCCTGCCCGGCGGCGAAGCCATTGCCGATGTTTGCACCATCGACGACTTCACCAAGATCGATTTGCGCATTGCCAAAATCGTCACCTGCTCCGAAGTCGAAGGTTCGGACAAGTTGTTGCGTTTGGAACTTGACGTCGGCGAAGGCCGCCTTCGTCAGGTTTTCTCCGGTATCAAGGCTTTCTACGAGCCTAAAGATCTTGTCGGCAAACTGACCGTGATGATCGCCAACCTCGCTCCGCGCAAGATGCGTTTTGGTATCAGCGAAGGCATGGTTTTGGCTGCAAGCGATGCCTCCGACAAGGCAGGCGGCGTGTATTTGATCGAACCGTTCCCCGGTGCTCAACCGGGTATGCGTCTGCACTAAGATCCGGTCGCATCGATCCCAAACCATAACAAGGTAAAAAGGGTGAATCGTTTCAAAAACGATTCACCCTTTCTTGTTTCATGAGCATAGAAAAACCGCCGTGAAACTCATTGCCCAAGGGCAAGCGTTTTCAACGGCGGTTTATAGCTGTAGCGACTACCTCTGCTAAAAAGAGGTCGTCACGTTCCGTTCGGAATTAAACCATGAACAGAGCGCAGCAGATAACGGCGATGATACAAGGAACAGCCGTGCGCTTGATAACGTCAACCGGGTTAGCCATAGCGATACCGGAAACGACGATGGCGGCGGCAGCCAAAGGAGACATCGTACGACCCAAAGCGCCGGTCAAGAAGGCCAAGCCACCCAAACCTTCGATGGTCATACCGAATTCCTTAGCATGCGGCGTAACGGTTTCGTTAAAGGCCAACGTTGCAGCGTCACCGGAACCGGTAATCACGCCCATCATCCAGGGACCGAGAGAACCACCCCAACGAGCGATTTCGTTGGATTCCTTCAGTGCGGCGACAGCAGCGTCGATCAAACCGCTGGTCTTCAAACCGGCAGCGAAAACACCGGCGGCGATGATGATACCCATCACGTCGGCGTAACCCTTACCCATACCGTTGAAGAACTGCTTGCAGAAGTCCTGAGGATTAACGCGAGCAACAATCAAACCGAGGATGGCACCGATAACCATAGCCTGAGCAACGCCCATCTTGAAAGCGGGGATCCACTTCATGTTACCGGCAACGAGGATAACGATCGGAACGAGCGGGATCAAAGCCTTGAGAGGATTCGGCGTGAAGTCGGCATCCTTCTTGATCTTGGATTCGTCAACCTGAGCGTTCTTGTCACCCTTGTGATCGCCCAATACGAAGCAAACGATCAACAAACCGACAACGAGAATGGAGCCGCACATGATGGAGAACTTGGCATGCGTACCGATGAATTCGATAACTTCCATGTTGGCCATACGTGCAACGTACGGGTTGTGGGACGTACCCGGAGAGAGGTAAGAACCGATCGTACCGCCCAAAACGGCAGCAGCGGCTGCGGCGGGCTTAATACCGGCACGCAACATCACGGGAATCAACGTGGAACCGACGGCGGCGGAGCAACCGGCGGCAGACGGAATAGCGATGTTGACGAAGAAGGTGATAGCCGTACAAACGGGGATCAGGAAAATACCCAAACCACGGATCGGGGTGGCCAAATAATGAACCAAAGAGCTGTCGCACTTGGTGTAGGACATAACGTATGCAAAACCCATGGCCGAGCAGATCGACATGATCAAACCACCCTTGGTCATCGAGCTAGCAAAAGCGTTCAGACCAGCCATCGGATTCATGCTTACCACGCACAGGAACAAGCCGGCGGTGATCAAGACCAAGCGGGTTTCCCAACGCTTGATCAATGCGTAAACCGTAGCCAATACGACGGCAACGGCAACCCAAGAAAGAATAGACATGAGATCCTCCAATTGATTTCTTCTTTTCTTCCGACTTACAAATCGGACGAAAGAGCCATTTTTTTACCATGCCCAGCAAGTTGCTTTTAAGGCAATGACAGAAAAATCGACCGAATTTTACTTACGAGTTTTGTTATTTTGTTACGTCTGTATTTATTTGACTCAAAGATCCGACATTCTTTTTACAAAACTAATAAAAAAGCCTCATCCAAGGGATGAGGCTTTTCACTAATTTGTCCGAACAATTACATGGTGAACGACGATCCGCACGAGCATGTCGTCACGGCATTCGGGTTGCGAATCACGAACTGAGAACCTTCAAGGTCGTCCTTGAAGTCGATCTCGGCCCCGACCAAATACTGGAAAGACAACGAATCGACCAGGAAGGTCACGCCGTCATGTTCCAACAACGTGTCGTCGGCTTCGGGCTTTTCTTCGAACTGAAAACCGTACTGGAAACCTTGGCACCCGCCACCCTGAACAAAAACGCGAAGCATCATGTTCTGGTTTTCTTCATCGGCCAACAACTCCTTTACCTTTGCCACGCAAGCTTCGGTAAACACGATCGGTTCGGGAGCTTCTTCGTAAGACTCGTTCTGCACTTGAGTGTCAGTCATTTTTATATCTCTCTATCGGCGGTCTTCTTCGCGCTGTGTCGAAGAAATCTTTTATCAAAAAACGTTTCGTGATTATAACGGGTTGTTATGCCCCGCCCTTGGGCGGACAATCAATTTTTACATAACGTCTCGCGGCGTAAATCCTTTGGGAACCAGAACCCAACAATTCACATTGCTCTTTTGTTGGCCAGCTTGCTTCCCAGCCAAATCGCCGTACCCCCAAAAGTAATCGAAGCGAATCGGGCCGCGAATGGCGCCGCCCGTATCTTGAGCCACAACGGGACGAACGTAACTCATGTCCGGATTGGTTTGTTCGACTTGAACGAGGAACGGTACGCCCAAGCTCCAGAAACGACGGTCAACCGCCACGGAAGCACCCGCGGTCAAAGGCACGCCCTGAGCCCCCACCGGCCCCTCTTCATCACGCAGGCCTTCTTTCTTTTCAAAAAACACGTAACTCGGGTTGTAATTGAGAAGTTCACGGCTGCGTCTGGGATTGTCTCTCACCCACTGACGGATGCGTTGCATGCTCATTTCTTCAGGCGTCAGTCCGGCATTGCGAATCAACCACTGGCCGATCGCTTTGTACGGATGACCGTTTTGATCCCCGAAACCGATGCGAATGAACGTTCCGTCCGGCAGCATCACGCGCCCCGACCCCTGAATTTGCAAAAAGAACACGTCAATCGGATCGTCCACCCAACATAAAACATTGTTCGACATGTCTTTGCGCTTTTCGATGCCGGCACGCGTATCGTACGGCACCAATTTACGACCAACCACCTTGCCTCTGAGGCGCAACCCTTTGAGCTGAGGGTGCAAACTCGTCAAATCGACGGCGATCAAATCGTCCGGAACACCGTAAACGGGATAACGGTATAGCTTGGTTTTGGTCAACGAGCCGCGTAACATGGGCTCGTAGTAGCCCGTCATCAAACCGTTGTCGCTCAACCCCTTTTTCTCGTCGTCGCGAACGACTTTCCAGGGAACGAACTCGTTTTCAAAAAACGCTTTGGCCTCGTCGGCGTTCGTCGTTAAAGCACGAGCGCAAACGGATTGCCAAACAGGCTTGTTCCCCATCGTCGTACACGAGCGAACGAAAGCCTGCAACGCGTTGTTCCAGTCGGCTTGCTGAGACTCAGGCACCTGCCGATACGTAGCGGGCTTGAACAACAACGGTCCTTTTTTCACGTCGTAGTCCTCGCGCTCACCCAACGGACCCACAGACGAGCAAGCCGTCAACAACAGCACCAGTGACAACGCACTGAATTGAACACAACGATTCATTCGACTTGATTTCCAACTTAACTGACGGTGTCGACAAATGATTGGACGCATCGTTCGGCAATCGCAAACAACACCTAGCTTTTTACTCGATTTTCAGGATTTTATCGATCAAATCGACAAGCGCTAGCCACGGTTACAAAAAACGTCATCTTGTGCGGTGCGCTCTACGGCACCGAAACCGTCAAAAAACGCTCTTGCAAGTCGCTTAAAAAACGACGCCCCAATTCGGTGGGAACGATCCGTCTCTCGCTCTTTTCGAGCAATCCTTCTTTTTGCAACTGCGTCAATACGGGATCGATGACGTCGATGCCGAGACCCGTGTGTCGTTCCCATTCGTCTCGCAAAACCCCATTGCGCAAACGCAACGCATTGAGCATGAACTCAAAGGGCAGATCTTCTTTCTCCACGACTCGCCGTTCGGCCTCGAAAACACCGAGCTCGACATTGTGCAAATACACGCGAGGATTGGCACTGCGTACCGTACGAACGATTTGTCCGTCGACG
The DNA here is from genome assembly GCA_017628205.1 of Duodenibacillus sp. Lineage (GTDB taxonomy): Bacteria > Pseudomonadota > Gammaproteobacteria > Burkholderiales > Burkholderiaceae_F > Duodenibacillus. The sequence goes on along the minus strand of JAGBZO010000045.1, from coordinate 130,914 downwards.
GTCAACTTGCCGTGAGCTCCCGCACCGACGCCCAGATAATCGCCGAATGTCCAATATGTCGAATTGTGTCGGCACTGGTGCCCGGGGCGGGCGTACGCTGAAATTTCATAGTGCTCGAACCCCGCGTTGACAAGCGTTTCATGAACATGATCGGCCATGTCCGCCGCCAAGTCGACGTCGGGCAATTGATCGGGAACGCGCTTGTAAAAAGCCGTCCCTTCCTCAATCGTCAGCTCGTAAAACGACAAATGCGACGTTTCGGCCTTCAAGGCCAACGTCAAGTCCTCGTCGAGCTCCCCCATGCTCTGCCCCGGCAGGGCGAACATGACGTCCAAATTCACATCGTCGACGACAGCCTTTGCGGCCTCGATGGCCGCAAGCGCCTCGTCACGAGAGTGAATGCGCCCCAACGCCTTGAGCTTGGCGTCGGAAAAACTCTGAATCCCGATGGAAATGCGATTGACCCCGGCCTGCGCGTAAGCTCTGAAGCGTTCGGCTCCAACGGTTCCCGGATTGGCTTCCATTGTGATTTCCGCCGAAGCCGACAAGTTGACGATCGAGCGAACGCCGGACATTAACGCGCCGAATCCCTCGGCCGACATCAAACTCGGCGTTCCTCCGCCGACAAAAACGCTTGTCACTTCTCTGCCGTCGACCGCACGATACGCATGCCGCAAATCGGCCAACAACGCATTGACGTAGTCCTGTTCGGGCAACTTGCCTGTCACGGCGTGCGAGTTGAAGTCGCAATAGGGACACTTGCGCACGCACCACGGCCAATGAACGTACAACCCAAGGTTCGATGTCATGGCCGACTTACCATCCCCAACGCTCGGCAATAGCCTCGATCATTGCCTTCATGGCCTTGCCGCGGTGACTGACCGCATTCTTTTGTTCGGCCGTCAACTGCGCCGCCGTACAACCGAACTCGGGCAAATAAAAATAGGGATCGTATCCGAAGCCGCCCGTGCCGGCGGCTTCGCTGATAATCTGTCCGTTCCAACGCCCTTCCACCACGATCGGTTCGGGATCATCGGCATCGCGAACCGCCACCAACACGCACGTGTAATGCGCGCTTTTGTCTTCCTTGTCGCTCAATTGCTCGATTAATTTCGCATTGTTGGCCTCGTCGTCGCACTGATCTCCGGCATAACGAGCGGAGAACACGCCGGGGCGTCCCTTCAAGGCGTCGGCGCAAATGCCGGAATCGTCGGCCAAAGCGGGCAAGCCCGTAACACGGGATGCATGACGAGCCTTCGTCAACGCATTTTCCAGAAAAGTAAAGTACGGCTCGGGACAAGACTCGACGCCCAAGGCCCCTTGAGCGACAACTTCGATTTGAAGCGGCGCAAACAACGCATTGAATTCACGCAACTTACCCTTATTGTTCGAAGCCAAAACACACTTCCGCGTCATGATCATCTCCTATCCTGTATTAGGACAATGCCAACGCATTGTTTTGCTCATTCATGATTTCTCGGCATCCCTTTTCAGCCAAGTCCAGCATGCAATCGAGTTCCTGTCGGCTAAAGGCCTTGCCCTCGGCCGTCCCCTGGACCTCGATGAAACCGCCCGAACCGGTCATGACGACGTTCATGTCGGTTTCGCTCGAACTGTCTTCGACATAATCCAAGTCCAATACGGCCCGACCTTGACTCATGCCAACGCTTATGGCCGCCACTTGATCGATCAAAGGATTTTCCGCAATCAAACCTTTAGCCAACATCCAATTGACGGCGTCCTTGAGCGCGACATACGCACCGGAAATCGACGCGCAACGCGTGCCGCCGTCGGCCTGGATAACGTCGCAATCGATCTGAATCGTATGCTCGCCGAGCTTCTTGCGATCGACAATACCGCGCAGGCTGCGACCGATCAACCGCTGAATCTCTTGCGTGCGACCCGACTGTTTGCCTCGGGCGGCTTCACGATCGCAACGAGTCCCCGTTGCACGAGGCAACAGACCGTACTCGGCCGTTACCCAGCCTTCGCCCTTGTCCTTCAAAAACTTCGGTACGCCGACCGAGACCGATGCCGTGCAAATTACCTTCGTACGACCCACGGACACCAAAACACTGCCTTCGGCGTGACACGTATAGCGACGCTCGAACGTTAACGTACGCATTTCATCGGCACGGCGGCCGTCGTGACGCAAATCCATAGTCTGCCTTCCTCATCAGAGATTCAAATCATGCCGTAATGCTACACGCCTTACGCTCAAAAATGCCGACCAACCGCAAGCACCTCTTGCGCGCTACAATCCGATGCGGATCTGTTGCCGCGTCTTGAGTTTCGGCAGCGATCGATTTTCTTAAAGGATTTTTATATGGCCTCGGTCTGCTCTATGACGGGTTTTGCCAACGGACAGGGCTCCTGCCCGCTCGGCACGCTGTCAATCGAACTTCGTTGCGTCAATTCGCGTTTTTTGGATCTCACGTTACGCATGCCGGAAGAGTTGCGCATGGCCGAACCCGCCGTACGCGACATGATTACCAAGCGCGTCGCCCGCGGCAAACTCGAATGCCGCATCAGCCTAAAAACGAATCCGGCCATGACTACGCCTCGCGTCAGCCCTGAAGCCGTCGAAGCGTTGCGTTCGATCCAACAGTGCATCATGGCTATCGCCCCCGATGCCAAACCGTTGACCGTGTCTCAGATTCTCGCCTACCCAGGCATCGTTTCTTCCGGCGACGTCAATGCCGACGAACTCGTGCAATCCGTTTTAAGCGTATTGAGCGATACGATCGACACCTTCACCGAAACGCGAGAACGCGAAGGCGCCGCCCTTGCACGCGTCATCGAAGGCTATTGCGATCAGATCGTCGCCGTCGTAACGGACGTCTCCGACGCCATGCCGCTCATTTTGCAACACATTCAAAGCAAATTGACCGAGCGTCTCGAGCATGCCCTTTCTAAAACGCTGTCCGAAAACTCGACGCTGAGCAAGGAAGAGGTTACCGATCGCATTCGTCAAGAAGTGACGCTGTACGCACTTAAAATCGACGTCGATGAAGAAATCAACCGCTTGTTGACGCATGTGAAGGAAGTCCGTCGTGTTCTTGCGGCAGGCGGAGCAACCGGCCGCAGGCTCGACTTCCTGATGCAGGAAATGAATCGTGAAGCCAATACTCTCGGTTCCAAAGCAGCCGCCATTGAAATGACCAACGCCTCGTTGTCCTTAAAGTTGTACATTGAACAAATGCGCGAGCAAATTCAGAACTTGCAGTAAGTCTCAACGAAAAAGCGCATCCTTTACGGATGCGCTTTTTCGTTTCCTCGTCAAAATACTTGGCTGACAAACCGTTCTTGGATGCTCCGTTGCTTCTCAAGGCGTTTTTTGACCGTCTCTTCGATTTCTCGATTCAAACGCTCTTGCTCAGCCAATCCTTGTCCGTTTCGCTGACGTCGCTCGGCTTCACGCTGCTCTTCCCAGAAATCAAGCAACATCCAATAAAACTCCAAAGCTGTACGAGCCACCATTTGGAACTGAGCCTCGTCGGTCACAAACGGAAATTTACGCGCCAATCGGATCGTGCCGAACTGCCCGATCTGTCCAAGCGCGTTCAAAATCGGCTCCGCATCGCTCGGTTTGCGAGGATCCAAGTGCAAAATCGCGCAAGACGCCTCAAAGTTCGGCACCTCTTTCAACGCGCGTGCAATGTACTGCGAACAATACTTACAAGACATTTTCATCCTCTTTCCACAACACGACACTGACATAGAGCGGAGCAAATGGCGCCGCCTGCGTTATCTTAATCAAGCCTTCCTTGGCCAGTTCGAGAATCGCCAGATAATTGACGATGGCTACGCTCGGTCCTTCCGCAGGATCGAACAAATCCTGAAACTCGACAAAACCGCTTTCGGACACCTTGCGCAATACGGACGTCATGTATTCGCGCACCGACAACTCCTGACGCGCGACGCGATGATTGACTTTGAGCTTGGCTTGATTCAACAGCGACTGCCATGCCGCAATCAATGCTTCCTCGTCGACGTCGGGCCACATCGATGCATGTGTTTGCTCGATGGTAACGTAGGCCTTGACGAACTCTCGCCCTTCTCGGGGCACCTCGTCCAAATGCTGAGCCGCCAACTTGATGCGTTCGTATTCCAACAAGCGCCGAGCCAATTCGGCTTGAGGATCCTGAACCTCTTCGTCCGTGTCCGTATGCTTCACGGGCAACAGCAACTGACTCTTAATTTGCATGAGATTGGCCGCCATCACCAAATAATCGGCCGCCAACTCCAAATTGCGCTTGCGAATCAACTCGACGTACTGCATGTACTGCTCGGTGAGCACTGCCATCGGAATGTCGAGAATATCGAACTTTTGTTTGCGGATGAGATATAGCAACAAGTCCAAAGGACCTTCGAAGCTTTCCAAAAACACTTCCAACGCATCGGGCGGAATATACAAACCGTCCGGCATATGAAACAGTGGCTCTCCGTACAGGCGCGCCAAAGCCACGCCGTCGAGCAAGCTCGAAGGCACGTTTGGATCGGCAAGCATAGAGAAACTTTCGGCGTGCATTTGGACCATGTACAAACGGACCGTACGTTTTAGAACATACGGTCCGTCTTAAAACGTTCGTTATCGTGACGAACGATTAGAAGCAGGCGCCTTCTTCCGTCGGCTTCCACATCGTGGCGCGAATGGCGGCGCCCAGATCGTCGGGACGTTCCACCTGAGCCAAACCGTTGTCAAAGCAATATTGAGCGACGGCGACGGCGATTTCGGCGGACAAGTCACGAACGGCGGACAGCGGCGGATACAGGCTGCCGTTATCCAGATCGGACGGGCTCACCAACTCGGCCAAGCGCTTGGCGGCCGTCAGGAAAATCCCGTTGGGAATCGTCTTGGCGCGAGCGAAGATGCAGCCCAAACCGATGCCCGGAAACACGTAGCTGTTGTTGCCCTGACGCGGAACGAAGGTCTTGCCGTTGTAGCTGACCGGACCGAACGGAGAACCGCAAGCAAACAAGCACTTGCCTTGCGAGAAGATATAAGCCTCTTGAGCGGTACATTCGGCCTTGCTGGTCGGGTTAGACAAAGCGAAGATGATCGGACGATCGTTCAATTCGGTCATCGCTTCGATCACTTCCTTGTCAAAGGCCTTGGGCTGAGCGCTGACGCCGACGATGGCGGTCGGCTTGACGGTACGCACGGCTTCCAAGAACGTCTTGGCGTTTTCGAAGTCGTGAGCGAACGGAATCTTGTTGTCGGCCAAATTGTCGCCGCGATTCTTGGACACCAAGCCCTTGGAGTCGAACAAAGCAATACGTGCCAACGCTTCTTGCTTCGTCAAGCCTTCTTCAACCATTGCATCGGCCAACAAGTGCGCGATACCGGTTGCAGCCGAACCGGCCCCCAAGAACAAGATGCGCTGATCGGAAAGCTTTTCCTTCTTCGCGCGCATGGCCGTATAGAAACCGGTGACACAGACGGAAGCGGTACCCTGAATGTCGTCGTTGAAGCAGCAAATCTTGTCACGCCAGTAGTCCAACAGATCGAAGGCGTGGCAGTTGTGGAAGTCTTCGAACTGAACGATGACGTTCGGCCAACGTTCGCGAACCGCTTCGATAAACTCGGCGATCAGTTCGTCGTAAGCCGGCCCCGTGATGCGCTTTTGACGCAGACCCATGTAAAGCGGATCGCTCAGGAACTCTTCGTTATTCGTACCGACGTCGATCGTAACGGGCAAAACACGCTGAGGATTGACACCGGCGCAGGCGGTGTACAGAGCCAACTTGCCGATGGGAATCCCCATACCGTTAACACCCAGGTCGCCCAAACCCAAAATGCGTTGACCGTCCGTCACGACGATCATGTCGACGTTTTCGTTGGGAACATTGGCAACCAATTCGCGTACGCGACCGCGATCTTCACTGCTGACATACAAACCGCGAGCGTAGCGGAAGATATGGCTGAACTTTTGGCAAGCTTCACCAACCGTCGGCGTATAGATCAACGGCATGTATTCTTCAATGTTCTTCATGACGAGCTGGAAGTACAAGGCCTCGTCACTGGCATGTACGCCTTCGAGAATGACGTACTTGTTCAGCGCGGTATTGCAACTGGCGATAACGCCTTCCAGTCGTTCAACCTGCTGGGCAAAAGTAGATACGCGCGGAGGCAAAAGACCACGCAAACCAAGGCGGTCGCGCTCTTCTTCGGTAAACACGGAACCGCGATTCAACCACGGATTACGAAGCACGGCCACGCCGCGCGGTTCATTGCCATTGGAAGTAGTCATGAGATCTGTCTTTTTAAAACACGGTAGGAGGTCTTACTGAATAAAGTCATTCGATTGTTTCACCTCCTTAGTAAAACGATCGAACGTGATGTCATCCGTGCATTGGAGCAGGCGAGAATTGACACCAGAATTAGCGTTATGCGTGAAAACATTTCGTCCGAAATTCACTGGTCATTCGTTCTCAATGCATCGTTTCAGGCATATAACGTTTAATTTTACTCTTTTTCGCACTAACGAAAACACCCCGATAATCGAGGTGTTAGACGTTATCTTTCAGCTGTCTCGCCAGAAGTCGCCTTCTTTTGCTCTGCGGCCTTCGGCTTTTGCTCAACCACTTTGGGCTTTTGTTCCGTTTTCACGGGCTTCTGCTCGGTCTTCTTGGGCTTTTGTTCTGCCTTGGCGGCCTGTTTGGGAGCCGTTGCGTTTGCCTTTTGTTTTTTCTGTGCCGGGATGGGGCCCAACGCCTTCAAACGTTGCTCGGCCAAATCGGCCACTTCAGTGCCAGGATAGCGTTTTTTAATTTGTTCGAGCGTATTTGCCGCCTGACGCTTTTGACCCAAGCTGGCAAGGCTTGCCGCTTTGCTCAACAAAGCCTCGGGAACTTGCACGCTGTCGGGATAGAGCTCGATCAATTGGTCTTGCGTGGCAATGGACTCTTTAAGTTGTCCGAGAGCAAATTGCGTGTTGCCCAACCAGTACAAAGCGCTCGGAGCGTAGCCGCTCTTGGGATAGTCGGCGAGCAACGAGTCCAACAGTCTGGAACTTTCCCGATACTTGCCTTCGGAAAACAGCACCAAACCCAAGTCATAGCGTCGCTTTTCCTCAGGTTGAACGCTCAGCGTCTTTCCGTCGAGCTGAACGATCTTGGCTTCAAAGGGAACCAAACGCTTGTCCAAATTGGTGTACAAATCGCGCACAGCTCGCTGTTGCAACGTCAATTGATTGGTCAACGTCTCGATTTGACCGACCAATTGCGCGTTATTGGCCTTAAGCGATTCGATTTGATTGACCAACTCCAACTGAGCGGCCTGCATCGTCTGATTTTTTTCAGCCATCGTTTCACTCAAGGTCTGAACGCGAGCCCGCAAATCCAGAATGGCTTTTCGGGCCTCGTCATCGCCGAACAACGCATGGGCGGGGTTGGATACCCCGACCAACAACACGCCGGCAACCGAGAGCCATTTCATCGTTCCAAACACTCGGACCTCTCTTTATCGATTAACGATACGAAAAATCGACGCGACGGTTCTGTGCCCAAGATTCTTCGTTTTCACCGGCAGCCTTGGGCTTTTCGCGACCAAAGCTCACGGCTTCGATGCGGGAGGCGGGAATGCCCAACAACTGCAGACGCTGTTTAACGGCTTCGCTGCGCTTTTGACCCAAGGCCAAGTTGTACTCGCGGCTGCCGCGGCTGTCCGTATTGCCTTCAAGAACCACCTGAGCGGCAGGCTGAGCGATCATGCGTCGGGCATGCTTTTCGATCACGGGAAGATATTGAGCGTCGACGCTGTAGCTGTCGAATGCAAAATAAACGGACTGATTGGCCGTAGCGGCTTCTTGTGCGGCCTGTTCGGCCGCTGCCTTGGCGGCGGCCTCGGACTCGGTCATTTCGGCAACGGTCGAACCAGCCTTGGCTTCTTCATCCAACGGAACGGAAGAACAGCCGACCAAAGCCAAACTGGCGATTACGACGGAACCTAAAGCAAACTTTTTCATCTTCATACCTCTTCAAGTTTTAGCGGACATTCCGTCATAAGTGACGGAACTGCAACATTCGTTCGATCTTACGGCATTTACATCGGCGTCTAACGAAAAATTGCGTTTTATTTCAAAATCGGACTCCAAGTCGGTTCGCGAATGTCGCCCGACGGACCGGTCAGCCAACTGTGAACGGCCCCGTCGGTACTGACCGTAGCCAACACGCCTCTGCCCTGACGTTCCGTAGCGAAAACGATCATTTGTCCGTTGGGAGAAAAACAGGGACTTTCATCCAATTCCGTTCGGGACAGAACCATTTCCTGTCCGGTTGCCAATTCCAACGTGGCGACGCGATAACGACCATCGGCGCGGGTCACGTAAGCCAAATGCGTTCCCGAAGGATTAAGGGAGGGACTGACGGCGTAATTGCTGGCGAAGGTAATACGTTCGGCCAAGCCGCCCGTTGCGTTTTGGCGATAAATCTGAGGAGCCCCGCCGCGATCGCTAGTGAAATAGACGTATTGACCGTCGGCGGAAAACACGGGTTCGGTGTCGATGGCCATGGAACGGGTCAAACGGGCAACCTCTCCGCCCAACACGCTCATTGTAAACAACTGAGTGTAGCCGTCTCTGGACAAGGCCACCGCCAAACGCTTGCCGTCGGCAGTAAACGCGGGAGCCGAATTGTTTCCGCGGAAATTGGCGACAACGTGTCGTTGACCGGATGCGACGGTATGCACGTAGACCACCGGCTTTTTCTTCTCAAAGGAAACATATGCCAACTGTTTGCCGTCCGGACTCCACGTCGGCGAAATGATCGGTTCGCGACTCAACAGAACGGGCTGCGCGTTGGCGCCGTCGCTATCGGCAACAATCAACTCGTAGCGATTTTTTTCATACTGCACGACATAGGCGAGTCGAGACGCGAACATCGCGCCCAAACCGGTCAGTTTGTCGTAAATGCGGTCGGCGATACGATGGGCGGTCAAACGCAACTGACGATCAGTGACGGTAAATTGAGCTTGATCGAGCAGGTCTTCCTTCACCGTGTCGAAAAGACGATACCGCACGTCCCAATGCCCGTCGGCCAGGCGAATAATGCTGCCCGTTGCAACAATATTGACTTCCCTGCCGCGCCAAGCAATCAGATCGGGGCGGATACTTTCTGCCAACGTGGCCTCAACTTCCGCATCGACGCGTCGGAAAGCGCCGGAACGAGCCAAATCGGAGCCGACAACTTTCATGATGTCGATGCCCGTTTCTTGAGTTCCATTCAACGGAATCAGGGCAATCGGAATTTGATTGGCACCGACGCCTGAAATCTCTATGCGCAATTGAGCCGTGGCGGCGGGGACGACAGCCAAGCAACAGGCCCCAGCACCGGCGGCCAAAAGCGTTCTGCGCGTCAATCCTTTCATGTTTTCGTATTCCTTCCCAAAATGGAATAATGGGGCGGAGTTCCCACCGCCCCATTTTTTTACGATCCACCGACCCGCTCGGGTCGGCTGTCGCCCGTCAATTAGTGACGGAAATGACGTTCACCCGTAAAGACCATTACGACGCCGCGTTCATCGGCCGCTGCAATGACTTCGTCGTCACGGATGGAGCCGCCCGGCTGGATGATGCAGGTAGCACCCTGATCAACGATCACGTCCAAACCGTCGCGGAAGGGGAAGAAAGCGTCGGAAGCGGCGGCGCAACCGGACAAGGACAAGCCGGATTCTTCAGCCTTGATGGCGGCGATACGAGCGGAGTCGACACGGCTCATCTGCCCGGCACCAACACCCAACGTCATGCCGTTGTGTGCATAAACAATGGTGTTGGACTTCACGAAGCGAGCGACGTTCCAAGCAAACATCATGTCGGCCAATTGGGCGGAGGTGGGCTGCTTCTTGGTCACGACGCGAAGATCGCTTTCGGAGCACAACTGGATGTCGGGCGTCTGAACGAGCAGACCGCCGCCGACACGCTTCATTTCATAACCGTTGTGAGCGTTGCCCAGGGCAACCGTCAATACGCGCAAGTTCTTCTTGGCCGCGAACAATTCACGAGCGCCGGCAGTGTAAGAAGGAGCGATCACAACTTCGGCAAACTGCTTGCAAACTTCAACGGCGGTGGCTTCGTCCACTTCACGGTTAAAGGCGATGATGCCGCCGAAGGCGCTCTTGGAGTCCGTACGGAAGGCCTTCTGGTAGGCGTCGCAAGCGTTCAAGCCGATGGCCACACCGCAGGGGTTGGCGTGCTTGATGATGACACAAGCCGGAGTATCGAAGCTACGAACGGCTTCCCAAGCGGCGTCGGCGTCGGCGATGTTGTTATAGGACAATTCCTTGCCCTGCAGCTGAGAATAGCCGGCCAACAAACCCGGAGCGATGTAGTCTTCACGATAGAAGGCCGCGGCCTGATGCGGGTTTTCGCCGTAGCGCATGTCTTCAACCTTAACCCACTGACGCGTCAAAACGTCCGGGAAGGCCTTCGTGCGCTGGTTGTTTTCGTCCAAACTGGTCAAGTAGTTGGTGATGGCGGCGTCGTAACGAGCGGTATGAGCAAACACCTTCTTGGCCAAAGCCAAACGCGTGGCGGCGGAAACTTCGCCGTTTGCCTTGATTTCATCCACAACCTTGGTGTAATCGGACGGATCGACGATCACAGCCACGGATTCGTGGTTCTTGGCGGCTGCACGAATCATCGTCGGACCGCCGATATCGATGTTTTCAATAGCCAATTCAAAGGAGCAATCGGGCTTGGCGATCGTCTGTTCGAACGGATAGAGGTTAACGCAAACCAGATCGATGGTACCGATGTTGTGGTCAGCGATAGCCTTCATGTGTTCCGGAACGCAACGACGGGCCAGAATGCCAGCATGCACGTGCGGATCGAGCGTCTTGACGCGGCCGTCGAGCATTTCGGGGAAGCCCGTGTAATCGGACACTTCCTGACATTCGATGCCTTCGGCGGCGAGCAACTTGGCCGTACCGCCCGTCGACAGAATGTGGAAACCGAGCTCAACCAGAGAGCGAGCAAAATCAACAACGCCAGCCTTGTTGGAGACGCTAATGAGTGCTTGTTTGCGCATGTTTTATTTCCTTTTAGTGTTTCCCCGGCAAAAAACCGTGCAAAACGAGTTTTTTGTGCAGGGTATTACGGTTAATTCCCAAAAGCTGTGCTGCGGCCTTTTGATTGTTGCCGCACTGTGTCATGGCCCATTTGATTAACGGTCGTTCGGCGGCCATGACAATCATTTCGTGTAGAGGCAACCCTCTGTTGCCTTCCAAATCACGTACGTAATCTTCAACGCGCGATATGATCAGCGTTGCCAACTCGTCACTGCACTCGGTTTCGGAGTGATTGTTCGCCAACTCAGTCATCGCATCAAACCTGTTCAAAAAATTCCGTCAACTCGGCGCTCACGCGCTCGGGCTCTTGCATCCGTACAACTCGCGCTGCAAGTTCTTGCGCTCCTTCAATCCGATTGAGGTACCACCGAGCATGCTTTCGAAACGATCGAACCGCATCGCACGTTGCGCCCCAATAATCGAAATGTTCGCGCAGATGCCATAACATAACGCGGCCGACTTCCCGAGCGTCGATCGGCTCCGACAAGCGACCTTCGGTCAAAAGAGCAGCGCACTGGCTCAACAACCACGGATTGCCGTACGCGGCCCGACCGATCATGACGCCTGCCGCACCGGTCCGCTCGATCACCGCCCGCGCTTTCTCCGGCGAATCGATGTCGCCGTTAGCGACGACAGGTATCGCCACCTCTTTCACGACATCGGCAATCGTATCGTATTCCGCCGTTCCGTTAAAGCGCTGCGCCCGCGTTCTGCCGTGCACGGTCAACGCCTGCACCCCCGCATCCTGCGCGATTCGAGCGATCGTCACGGCGTTTTTGTGCTCGTCGTCCCAGCCGGTTCTCATCTTCATCGTAACCGGAATGTCGACGGCCCGAACCACTTCTTTCAGGATGCGCTCGGCCAACGCTTCGTCTTGCATAATGGCTGACCCGCAAGCTTTTCCACACACAACGCGAGCGGGACAACCGAAATTGAGATCAACGATTGCGGCACCGCAGGTTTGCGCATATCGCGCTGCCGTCGCCATCTCGGCGGGATCGGCTCCCAACAACTGAACGACGGGGATCGCGTCTCGCGGATCCGGCTGAAATCGATGCGCGGACAAGGCCGTTTCACGCAAATTCGCGTTGCTCGCAACCATTTCGGCCACGACCAACCCGGCCCCCATCGATCGGCAAACATGGCGGAAAGGAACATCCGTGACTCCGGCCATCGGCGCCAAAACGACGGGTGCCGTTAATGAATACGAACCTATTTTCATAACCCGATTGAAACCATCTCCACCAATCGGACAGCTGTGTGTCGGACACTCATTGATTGTGCTAGGGATTGTAGCGCACTACTTCTATCCTTCGCCCGAAATTTTATTCTCGAAACGTTTTCATTTTGTTGCGATCGTTTCGGCAACGCTCGTTTCCTGGACGTTGTGTTTGTGCCAGTTGTTGCGGGCGGCTTGCAACGAACCGTCGATATCGATACCGCGACACGCATCCATCACTACGCGAGTTTCAAACCCGTCCTTGGCCGCGTCGATCGCCGTGCTTGCCACACAATAGTCCGTTGCCAACCCGCACACCCAGACGCGCGTAACGCCGAGCGACTTAAACAGACCGCTCAATCCCGTGACACTCGCTCCGTCGGCCTCGACGAATCCCGAGTAACTGTCCACCCGTTCGCTCGTTCCCTTTCGAATGATCGCGACGGCGCGCGAGGTATTGAGCGTATCGGCGAAATCGGCGCCGAACGTTCCGGCAACACAATGATCGGGCCACAAGACTTGCTGACCATAGTCGGTCTCGATGCACTCGAACACGTTTTTGCCGTCATGATTCGAGGCAAAACTGATATGCCCGCGAGGATGCCAGTCTTGGGTCATGACAACAAGGTCGAAAGCGTCCATAAGCGTATTAATCGGCTCGATCACGGCATCGCCCTCCGGTACGGCCAGCGCGCCTCCCGGAAGGAAGTCATTTTGGACGTCCACCACAAGCAATGCGTCTTTTTTCATCATGCGTTTCTCGCAAAAATCAATAGATCGTCCGACGGTCAGTCTTTAAGACCGAAGCAACGTCGGCATTCGTTCACCAAATTGGAGAGGACGTCGTACGCGGGAGCCGTACGCGCCAAAGCCGCTCCCTGCCCCGCCGGCATCGGCATCAAATCGTCTCGATCCTGAGCTCGAGCCGCCGCATGGATCGGCGCCATCACGCGCCACTGGCTCGGATAGTCGGCCAGTTCGACTCCCGATTCTTCGACAGCCTCGACCAGTCCGTTGGGTATCACACGCGTCAAACGTCCGTTGAACACCCGTGTCAATCGCGTCGACGAGTCCGAAGCGTACTCCAGAGCCGCCTTGTGCAACGGATGCGCCGCGCTTTCGGGCGTGCGCAACAACAACGTTCCAACCTGTACAGCCGTCGCTCCAGCCATCAAACACGCGGCCATTTGCGCGCCGGTCATAATCCCGCCGGCCGCAATGACGGGCAATCGGGTTGCACGCACGCTCGGTCCGATCAAACTCATCAACCCCACGAGCGAATCGGCGTCGGGTTGTTCGAAGTTCAAACGCGGGCCACCCGCTTCAACGCCTTGCACGACGACCGCGTCGACTTCGGCCGAACGCATCACCTTGGCTTCACGCAGAGTCGTGGCCGCCCCGATCGTTTTGACCCCCAACGCTTTGAGCTTGTCGGCATAGATTTCTCGCAAACCGCCGAAACTAACGCTGACAACGGGGATACGCTCGTCAACCACCACGTCGAACAAGTCCTCGAACGGCGTGATGGGATGCGGCACATATTCCGTCGGGCACCCCAACAGGGCCTTGAGCTCGCTCATCGCTTCATGAACGGACTGTTCGTTGTCGGTATTTTCCCTCTTCGCAGGAACACGCAAGTTCACCGCGAACGGCTTGTCGGTCAAAGCACGCGTGTCCCGAATGGCCTGTCTCAACTCCTCGGCCGTCAAACGATCGCCCGGCAACACGCCCAAACCGCCGGCAGCCGCCACGGCTGCCACCATGGCCGGCGTCGTCACCCCCATCATGGGAGCATTCAAAACAGGCACCGAGACACCGAACAGATCGTAGAATCGACGCGCACGTTCTTGTAACACCGTACTCATATCTCACCTTCATCCCAATAAGACGCCGTCGCATGATGCGACGCGTCGGCAATCAAACCGGCGTACTGCTCCGGATCACCTACGTTAGCCCAAAAACCGTCCCATACCTCGGCCGTCATCCGACCGTTAAGGGCAAACTGCCACAACCACGGGAAAAGCGCCGAACGTATCGGCTTCAATCCGGCAAAAATGCGTGGAGCAACCAACATCAAACATCCGTAAGTGTGTGGCCCCGCGCCGGGTTTCACGCTGGCATCCGGCATGACCGTCATGTCGCCTCGTTGATGGTACGCTGGGTTCGGAACCGCAACGAGATGGACGTCTTTTTCGCCGTCGAGCAAACTCCGGCGATGCGCCAGCAAACGCTCGAAGGGAAAGTCGTGCACGACATCGCCGGCAACGATCAAAAACGGTTCCACGCCGTCGGTCAACAATGGCAACGCCTTGACCACCCCTCCCAAGCTCTCCAGGGCTTGCTCTTCTCGATCGCCCTCGCGGCTCAGTCGCAACGTCACGCCGAAACGAGCCAATTGCTCGGGCAGGCATTCGAATTGATCGGCCAAATGCGCCGTATTCATCACCAACTCGGTGATGCCGGCACGTTTGAGCCCGGCAATCTGCCAATCGACCAAACGATGCGATCCGACCGGCAATAAGGGCTTGGGAGTCGTGTCCGTAAAAGGTCGCAGACGCTTTCCGCGACCGGCAGCCAATACAAGCGCTTTCGTTGTCATCTCAACAATCAGAACGTATAAGCACCCTTGCTTTTGACTTCCTCGAAGTGATCGAGCAACCAATTGATCGGCTTGAGTTCGTCATAACGATTGGCCGTCTGGCGTACGTAGTGCAAGAAGCGCGGCGTGTCTTCAAGATACTTGGGCTTGCCGTCGCGATAATTGATTCGGGCAAAAATACCGAGCACCTTGAGATGGCGCTGCATGCCCATCCATTCGACATCCTTCCAAAATTCGCCGAAATCCTGCGGTACGGGCAACCCGGCACGACGCGCCTTTTCCCAGTAACGGATCGTGACGTCCAAAACAAACGATTCGCCCCAACTGATGAATGCGTCGCGTAACAAACTGGCAATGTCATAGCTGACGGGGCCGTACAACGCGTCTTGGAAATCCAAAATCCCAGGCGCCTGATCGCCGACCGGAGCCATCAAATTGCGCGGCATGAAATCGCGATGAACGAACACGCGCGATTGCGACAGATTCTGAGCTACCAACTTGTCAAACGTTTTTTGGATGATCTTGCGCTGCATGTCGTTCATATTGAATCCGCGATGTCGGGAAACATACCATTCGGGGAACAAATCCAACTCTCGGCGAAGGACGACATCATTGTATTCAGGCAAAATTCCGGGCTTTGAGGCCAACTGCCATTTGACCAATTCGGTTGTCGCCATGTCCATCAATTTGGCGGCGTTTTCCTCCGTCAAAACATCCAAATAAGTCTGTTTTCCAAGATCCTCCATAAGGATCAATCCTTGATCCTTATCGACTTCCAACAGCGCGGGCACGCGCAACCCGGCATCTTTCATCAAGCCGTCCACTTGCACGAAACTATCGATCGATTCTTGCGCGGGAGGCGCATCCATGACGATCAACGATCCCTCGTTCTGCGTCTCGACACGGAAATAACGACGAAAACTGGCGTCGGCGCTGGCAGGGCGCAAGCTGTCGGGACAAATCGCATATTTGTCGGCCAACGTTTCGATCCAAGCCTGAACGCACGGCAAACGATTATCTTGTACTGTATGTGTCATGGAGTCCTCTATATAAGGGGTTCGTCCCCTATAATCCCACTAATTAACGATTAATCCCGTAAATATAAAGCAAATGCCTCGGAATTCCTCTTGTCCCCGTCCTTTGACGCTGGCACTGGCCGTTGCTTGTGCCTTGGCCGCCATGCCCGTCTACTCTCAAACGACGTTGGAGACGACAACCATCGTGGACATGCAGTCGGTCAAACGACTCGCACCATCCAACAAAACGTACGATCAGGAACCGGCGGTCGCGTCGGCCGAAGCAATCGAAGGCTCTCCGGAAACCGAATTGATCATGACCGGAGACGCGGAGATTCGTCGTCCCGGCACAATGATCAAGGCCGACCGACTCACGTACACTCAGTCGAACGGCGAAGTGACCGCCCAAGGCAACGCCAGCATCTCTCGAGACGGCGCTATTTTTCGTACGCCCCAGTTGCGTTATCAGTTGACCGACAAAACGGGTCAGGCCGAACAAGTTGATTACGAATACGCCCCCATGCGCTTGCGTGGTGAGGCGTCTTGCGCCCGTTTTCTTCCTTTCGAGCAAACCGAACTTGAAAACTCTTTGATCACCACTTGCAAAAAAGGGGACAACAGCTGGTGGATCGAGATTGAAAAGTTGACGTTGGACGAGTACGAACAAATCGGGTACGGTCGCAACGCTGTTCTCAAGCTCGGCGGCGTCCCCGTCATCGGGACGCCTTGGTTTACGTTCCCGATGACGCCGGAACGCAAATCCGGCTTTTTGATTCCCTCTTTCGGGATGAGTTCGTCGCGCGGCTTTGAACTGCAAACGCCCTACTACTTCAACATCGCGCCCAACTACGATTACACGCTCACGCCGCATGTCATGAGCAAACGCGGCGTCTTGTTGGGCAACAACCTACGTTGGCTCAATCAGTATTTCGAAACGAGCGTCACGCTCAATTACATGCCCGACGACAAGGAGTATGAAGACGAACGCTACGGCGCGAGCATCCAACTCAAAGGCTCATTCAAAGGACTGAGCTACGGCATCGACTACAAGCGCGTTTCGGACAACGACTTCATTTCCGATTTCTCCAATAGCGTCCGAGACGATACGGAAGACGTTTTGACTCAAAACTATTGGTTGCACTATGGACAAAAGTATTGGTCCGCTCATTTGACCGTCAATAAAAACCAGACGATCGACATTCATACGGACAAGCCGTACGAGAAAGTCCCCGAATTCACATGGCGCGGCTACGTAGCCGATTTTCAGGGCTTTGAATTCAAGACGACGTTGCAAGCCACGCGTTTTGAACATCCGACAAAAATCAGTGGCGATCGCTTCGTTTTCGATCAGTCCGTTGCCTACCCGATTCGCAGTGCCGGCTGGTTCGTGACGCCGAAGGCTCGAGTCGTCGGCACGTCCTATGATCTGGAACGGGCCTATACGCGCGGCGCAAGCCTGACGCCCGGCGTGACCGTCCCCGTTTTCTCGGTGGATTCCGGTTTGATTTTCGATCGCGAAGTGCGCGTTTTTGACTTGCCCATGATGCAAACGCTTGAACCGCGTCTGTTCTACAGCTACACGCCCTACCGCGACCAGTCGGACATCCCCGTTTTCGACTCCAGTTTGGCGGAAATGAATTTCGCCCAACTCTTTAACGAAGACACATGGATCGGGTACGACCGCTTCAATGAAGCCAATCAGTTGTCCGCCTCCGTAACGACGCGCTTTATCGACGATCGCGACGGTTACGAATGGTTCCGCGCCAGCATCGGCGAACGCGTTTACTTCAACGATTACCGCATCGGTTCCAACGGCAAGCGCCAAGCGCTCAAGACGCAAAAGTCGGATCTCTTGGCCAGCATTGGCGCACACCTGACCCGATCGTTGCAAGCTAGCGTATACACGCAGTGGTCGCATGAACGCAACAAGACCGATCGATTGGTCGCCGGCGTGCGCTACCAACCCCGTCCGATGAGTACCATCGGGCTGTTCTATCGTTACAACTGGGAGCCCGATCGCCAAAGCGAGGACTACATCAAACAGGTCGATCTGTCCTTGCAATGGCCTTTGAGCGACAAGTGGTATGTTTTGGCCCGCCAAAACTACTCGTTGTACAAGCGCAAGTTCATCGAAAGTCTGCTCGGTCTTGAATACCATGCCGATTGTTGGACCATGCGCGTCGTAGCGCAGCGATACACGGATGACAATGAAGAAGCGCAATCGAATTTCTTTATTCAATTAGAATTGAACGGTTTGGGATCTTTGGGCTCGAGCCCCATGAACGAACTGCAACGCAGCATCCAAGGCTACCAACCGAGATCCACCGTTCTTACTGATCCTACTCGAATGGGTCCCTATGACTACTATTACTAATGTCTTTAATCGCACGGCATTGGCTGTTGCCATGGCCGTTGCCTTTGTTGCGAACGTACAAGCTCAAAGCATTACGGAACGTGCCGTTTCTCATCCCGACACGGTTATTGAACAAACGTCCGTAACGAACCTCAAAACCGACTCTGGCAAGGTCTCCTACACGGAGACGCGTCCTCTCGACCGTATTGTCGCCGTAGTCAACAACGACATCATTACCGAGTTCGAGCTCCAAAACCGCGTTCATCAGGTAGCGCTGAACCTGCGACGTCAGCAGATTGAACTGCCTGCGATGGAAGCCCTGAGAAAACAGGTTCTGGAGCGTCTGATTACCGAAACGGCCATCAAACAACGAGCACGCGAACTCAATATTCGTGTGGACGAACAAATGGTCTCGGCCTATATCGAACAGATCGCCCGCACCAACCAAACGACCGTTGAAGGACTCCGCGAACGTTTGCGCGGCGAAGGCGTATCGTTCAGTCAGTTCCGTCAGCAAATTCGCGATGAAATCGTGTTCCAGCGTTTGCGAGAACGTGAAGTCGACGCCAAGATTGAAATTCCTGAAAGTGAAGTTGATGCTTATCTGGCCGAACAAGCCGGGTTTACCACGGGCGACACCACCGAATACCATATTCAGCACATCCTGTTGCCTCTGACATCGGACGAAGACGCCAACGAGGATACGGTCAAATTGGCCAAAACCATCCTCACCAAGGCTAAAGACGGCGAAGACTTCGGTAAGTTGGCTGTCACGTATTCCAAGGCTAGCGACGCTTTGAGCGGCGGCGATTTGGGGTGGCGAGACTCCACCCGCATGCCCTCCGTCTTTTGGCAAACGATCCAAACCGAACCCAAGGCGGGATTCGTTGCCATGGCTCAGTCGGACACCGCCGTGCACATTATCAAATTGGTCAATTTGCGAGACGGCGTCAAGGCCAAGCTGGCCGGCACCCCGGTAGAACAAACGCACGTCCGTCACATTTTGCTTTTCGTTTCTGATCTGACTCCCGAAGCCGAGGTGATTTCTCGTCTGGGCAACGTGAAGCAACGTATTGAAAACGGGGAAGATTTCGCCGCTTTGGCACGCCTGGTATCTGTCGACCGATCCGCCACTCGCGGCGGCGATCTCGGCTGGATGCAAGCCGGTGACTCCGTTCCCGAGTTTGAAGCCGCAATGAAAGCGCTCAAACCGGGACAAGTCTCCGATCCTGTCCGCACGCAGTACGGCTATCACTTGATCCAAGTGCTTGAACGTCGCACGCAAACGATGGACGCCACCCGTTCCCGTTTGGCCGCCCGTCAAACGTTGCGTGAAAAGAAGCTGTCCGAAGCGGTCGCCACTTGGCAACGCGAACTGCACGACCGCGCTTACGTTGAAATCCGAACGGAACACCTTCAGTAACCATGTCGGCAACCATAGCGGTTACCACCGGCGAGCCCAGCGGTATCGGACCGGAAGTCAGTCTTAAAGCAGCCGTCGCCTGCACGACGCCGATCACCTTGATCGGCGATCGTGCGCTACTCGAACAAACGGCCCGTCGTATCGGTCTGCCATGGCCGTTGCCCGCGCACGTTCATATCGACCACGTTCCTCTGCGTTCCGCGGTCACGATCGGCAAGTTGGACGTCGCCAATGCCGACTATGTTCTAGAAACCTTGTCGCGTGCCTGCGATGGCGCTCTTAATGGAACGTATTCAGCCGTTGCAACGGCGCCCGTTCAAAAAAGCGTCATCACCGAAGCAGGACGCCCTTTCAGCGGACATACCGAGTTTTTTGCCGAGCGCAGTCAAGTCGACCGCGTTGTCATGATGTTGGTCTCAAGCGGCCGCCATGACGCTTTGCGCGTGGCATTGGCCACGACGCACCTGCCGATCGCTCAGTTGTCGCAAGCCATTACGGGAACGTTGCTCGATCAAATCATCGACGTTCTTCATCGCGATCTGGTTCGTAGTTTTGCCATCCAAGAGCCCGCCATCGCCGTCACCGGGCTCAATCCTCACGCCGGCGAATCTGGCCACATGGGAACGGAAGAAATCGTCACGATTTCCCCCGCCATCGAACGCGCCCGACAGAGCGGCATCAATGTGAGCGGTCCTTGGCCGGCCGACACGATTTTTGTTGACAAACACGCCCGACAATACGACGTGATTTTGTGCATGTATCATGATCAGGGATTGCCCGTTCTCAAACGCGAAGGATTCGGACACGGGGTGAACGTCACTCTCGGGTTACCCTGGATTCGAACCTCTGTCGATCATGGAACAGCCCTTGACATTGCGGGTCAAGGCATCGCCGATGCCGGCAGCATGCTCGAAGCCATCCGCACGGCTCAATACATGGCGCAATGCCGCCGCCTCCCTATATAGGTTCATATATGATGCAAGAACGCCTCGAAGGCCATAAAGCAAGAAAACGATTCGGACAAAACTTTTTGCACGATGCGCATTGGATCGGTCGCATTGCCAATGCCGTATCCGCCGAGCCCGGTCAAGCCATCGTGGAAATCGGTCCGGGTCAGGCTGCATTGACCCGCGAGTTAGTCGGTGCGGCCGGCCACATTCGCGCCGTTGAAATCGACCGTGACTTGGCCGCCTGGTTGCGAACGCAATTTACCCCGGAACAGCTCACTCTCATCGAGCAAGACGCGTTGACCGTCGATTGGTCTGCTCTGGCACAAGAGCAACCGTTGCGCATCGTTGGCAATCTGCCTTACAACATTTCTTCTCCGTTGCTCTTTTCTCTTATGGCGGCCGCCGATCATGTTATCGACCAACACTTTATGTTGCAACGCGAAGTGATCGACCGAATGGTTGCTCAGCCGGGGTCCAAAACGTACGGTCGTCTTTCAGTCATGTTGCAATGGCGTTATAAGATGTACAAACTTTTCGACGTGCCTCCCGGCGCTTTCACACCCGCGCCCAAAGTCGTGAGCTCCGTGGTACGCATGATTCCGCGTGCTAAAGAAGACGTTGCCGCCGTCGACTTCCCATTGTTCAGCTCCATCGTGGCCAACGCCTTCGGACAACGACGCAAAACCTTGCGCAATGCCCTCTCGCAACTGCTGTCCGAGCAAGACATCAGAGCGGCCGGCGTTGATCCGCAAGCACGTGCCGAAACGTTGCCGTTGGAAGCTTTCGTCGCTCTGACCCGTCGCGCCGAAGCGCTTGGCGTCAAGCCCGTTATTGCCGGCGCCGTTTAATCGTCTCTCTCAATCCCGACCAACGTCGGGATTATTTATTTTCATCGCTATGTCTCCTCGCATTGTTATTCTCGCCACAGGCGGCACTATTGTCAGCTCCGGCTCGTCCAGTACGCAGCTGACGGGCTACTCCATCACCGATTATCGGGCTCAAGATCTACTTGACGCCGTCCCGGAACTCAACGCTTATGCGGACATCGATCTGGAAACCGTCAGCAATATCGATTCGAGCTCGATGAACAGTACGATTTGGGTGGCTTTGGCACGCCGCGCCCAAGCGCTCTGTGACGATCCCTCCGTCTCCGGCATCGTGATCACGCACGGGACGGACACCATGGAAGAAACGGCTTATTTTCTGCATCTGACCGTACATACGGACAAACCGATCGTCCTAACGGGCGCCATGCGTCCGAGTACAGCCATCAGTGCCGACGGGCCTCTGAACCTGCTTAACGCCGTCCGAACGGCAACGTGTCCCTCAGCAAAAAACAAAGGGGTTCTCGTTGTTCTGAACGATCGTATCCTCGGTGCACGCGACGTGACGAAAACCGACCCGACCAACGTGGCCACGTTCGCGCACCAAGATTTCGGTGTTTTAGGCCTCATCGCCGGCGAGCACATTGAGTTTTTCCGCACGCCGATTCGACGTCATACTTTGCACAGCGAATTTACCGTTCCCGCATTGCCCTTGCCTCGCGTCGACATCATTGTCAGCCATGCCGACGACGACGGCCTCTTGGCTCAAGCGAGTGTTGCAGCTGGCGCTCGCGGCATCATCCACGCGGGAACGGGCAATGGCTCCATATCGAAACCCATGGAACCGGCGCTTGTTGAGGCCGCACGCAAGGGCGTTTGCGTGATTCGTGCTTCTCGCGTCTCCGGGGGTATGGTCGTCGAAGGCCATGATCGTTGGCAGGACGCCGGCTTTATTCCTTCTGGCACCCTCTCTGCCGTCAAGTCTCGCATTTTGTTGCAAGTGGCCTTGGCTCATCAGAAAAAACCAACCGATCTACTGCGTATTTTTAGCGAGTACTGATAAGGTAAGGGTGACAAAACCCGCATTCGCCTCTACACTAGAGAAGACGGAAATTGAATAATTAAACAACCTACCATTAGGGAGATGGGATATGCATACGATTTCTCGCCGCAAAGCCCTCATTTTTGCCGCTGCGGCAGCAGGCGCTAGCGTCGTCGCCGCCCCTGCAACGGCGGAACCGGCCGCCGTACCCTCGATTTGGGACGGTGAAAAGATGTACACCAGCTACGAAAAAGATGGTACGGGCATCAGCTATCCCGGAAAAGTCGGTCGTCCGAAGGCTTTCGTCGCATTCGACACGCAATGCCCTTATTGCGTTCAGCTGATGGATCGTTTGCAGCCTTACTACGATCGCATCGATGTCGTGTACATGCCGGTGACTCTGTTGAGCATCAACTCCGAACCTCAAGCCACAACGATGCTGCTCGACAAGAATCCTCACCTTAAACTCGAAGAACATCACGACAAATTCCGTGACCCCGAGTTTCGCGGCTTGCGCTATGGAAACGTCAACGATTTGCCCGTCGACTTGCGCAACAAAGTGTGGACGAACACGAAAATTCATCGTCGAAGCGGCTGCCTCACCGTTCCGTACGGCGTTTTCAAGAACGCCAAAGGCGAGTACGTGCCGTTCGATCATAAAATCACGCGTGCCGAACTGGCCAAGATCTTTGATCTTGAATAACGCAACCCTACGGCAAAGCACGGGAGGAGCGGAGTATCCGTTCCTCCCTTTTTTGATTGTCCTTCCGAACAATTCGTAAGCCTCGCGCAATATTGTGGGAATAGACTCGAGATAACTGATTCAGTTGGTCAGTCCGCTAACCAGTTCAAAGGAGAGTTTCTATGCCGACGATTTCTCGACGGGCTGCATTCATGCTGGCCGCCGCCACGGCCGCGAGCGGCCTTGCAACATCCACCGCCACGGCCGCTCCCGCCAAAGTTCCTGCTATTTGGGACGGCGAAAAAATGTTCAAAACCTATGAAAAAGACGGTACGGGATTCAGCTATCCCGGACCTGCCGGACGTCCCAAGGCCTACGTCGCTTTTGATCCGCAATGCCCCGATTGCATCACTTTGATGGATCGCATTCATACCTATTACGACCGTATCGAAGTCATCTATTTGCCGGTCGCTCTTTTGAACATTCATTCCGAGCCCCAGGGTACGGCCATGTTGCTCGACAAGAATCCGCATCTCAAGCTCGACGAACATCACGCCAAGTTCCGCGATCCCGATTTCCGCGGCTTGCGTTACGGCGACGTCAATGCCATGCCGACCGACCTGCGCAACAAGGTTTGGACCAATACCAAAATTCACCGTCGAACCGGTTGCCGTGCCGTTCCCTACGGCGTCTTTAAAAATTCCAAAGGCGAATACGTGCCGTTCGACGAAAATCTCACTCGTGTTGAATTAGGCAAGTTGTTCGAACTCACCTAATCGTTGATGCATACAAAAAAAGAACGAAATCGTAGTAACGATCTCGTTCTTTTTTTTGCGGGGCAACAGCCGATTACAGAACGTAACGCGACAAATCCTCGTCCGCCGCCAATTCGCCCAAACGCTCGCGCACATACTCTGCGTCAATGCGAACTTCCATCGTGGACTTGTTGCCGGCATCGAAGCTGACGTCTTCGAGCAACTTTTCCATCACGGTGTGCAAACGACGCGCACCGATGTTCTCCGTACGCTCGTTCACTTCGTAAGCGTAGCGAGCGATCGCACCAATGGCATCGTCCGTAAACTCAATCCGTGCACCGTCGGCCGCCAGCAGGGCCTGATATTGCTTCACGATCGAAGCGTCGGTAGCCGTCAAAATGCGTTCGAAATCCTCACACGTCAAGCTCTTGAGTTCGACACGAATCGGCAAGCGCCCCTGCAATTCCGGAACCAGATCCGAGGGCTTGGACAAGTGAAACGCTCCCGATGCGATGAATAAGATATGGTCGGTTTTAACCCAACCGTACTTCGTTTTAACGGTCGTGCCTTCGATCAACGGCAACAAATCGCGTTGTACCCCTTCTCGAGAAACGTCCGCCCCGCCGACTTCGTTCCCTTTGGCAATCTTGTCGATTTCATCGATGAAAACGATTCCGTTGTTTTCGACATTGTCGATGGCGTCGCGGGTAATGTCGTCCTTATCGATCAACTTGGAAGCTTCTTCGTCGACGTACAGCTCGAACACGTCCTTGACCTTCATGCGACGCTTTTCTTTTCTCTGTTGCTGCAATTTTTCAAATACGCTTTGCAACTGATTTTCCATGTCGTCCATGCCTTCGGGGGCGATCATGTTGAAGATAGGACCGGAAGCGGGAACTTCGGCTTCGACCACCTTGTCGTCCAAACGGCCGTTACGCAGATCTTCACGGAAACGACGACGGGCGGCGCCTTCAACAGGCGGCACGACGCTTCCGTCCGGATTGGTGACCTGAGTGGGCGGAGGAATCAACAAATCCAATACGCGATCTTCTGCCAGTTCACGCGCGCGCGTCTCAACACTACGCTTGCGTTGCTCGCGCATCAACTTCATGCCGGCTTCCGTCAAATCGCGAATGATGGATTCGACATTACGCCCGACATAACCGACTTCGGTAAATTTGGTCGCTTCGGTCTTGACGAACGGCGCGTCCGTCAATTTGGCCAAACGACGGGCAATTTCGGTTTTTCCCACACCGGTCGGCCCAATCATCAAAATGTTCTTGGGCGTGATTTCGGAGTGCAACGGTTCGGGTACGCGACTGCGGCGCCAGCGGTTGCGCAGTGCCACGGCAACCGCACGCTTGGCATCGTGTTGACCGACGACATACTTGTCCAATTCGCCGACAATTTCACGAGGGGTCATCATAGACTGGGTCATTGTTTTCTCTCTTTCGTGTGTCCGTTCGTACTCAAGCACTCGGACGAATGACTTCGACCGTATGGTTTTGATTGGTATAAATACACAAATCGCCGGCAATTTTTAATGCGGCTCGTGCAATGGCTTCGGCATCCATTTCAGTATGTTCGCGCAGAGCCCGTGCGGCTGACAAAGCGTACGAACCTCCCGATCCGATGGCAGCGATACCGTTTTCCGGTTCGATGACATCGCCGTTGCCCGACAAAATCAAGGTGACGTTGGCGTCGGCAACAATCATCATAGCTTCCAAATGTCTCAACGCACGATCCGTGCGCCACTCTTTGGCCAACTCAACCGCCGCGCGCATCAAAATCCCCGAATGCTTCTCCAATTTGCCTTCGAAGCGCTCGACCAAGGTGAACGCATCGGCGGTCGCCCCGGCAAATCCGACCAAGATCTGATCGCGATAGACGCGTCTTACTTTTCTAGCCGTCCCCTTAAACACGACGTTGCCCAACGTGACCTGTCCGTCGCCGGCCATGGCAACCAGACCTTCGCGACGCACACACAAAATCGTCGTACCGTGAAACTGTTCCATTTGAAGTCTTCCATCGTAAGCGTGACTTGGAGATATGCAAAAAGGAAGGCATTTAGCCTTCCCTTTGCAGATTGGTTCAAATTTTGCCCGTTCGAATCAAACGATGCAAATGAATCCGCTTCAAGCGAATCAATCGCCGTACATCTTCTGCTTGATTTCGCGACGTTCCTGCGCTTCCAAAGACAGCGTGGCGGTCGGACGAGCCAAAAGACGGGCTACGCCGATCGGTTCACCGGTCTCTTCACACCAACCGTAATCACCTTCGTCGATACGCTTGATGGCGGCCTGAACCTTCTTGAGCAGCTTACGTTCACGATCGCGGGTGCGCAATTCCAAAGCGTGTTCTTCTTCGATCGTGGCACGATCGGCCGGATCGGGAACTACGGTCGTTTCACGCAAGTTTTCCGTGGTCTGACCAGCGTTGTTACGCAATTCGGTTTCCATATCGGAAAGACGAGCGCGGAAAAACTCCAACTGACGATCGTTCATGTAATCGGCTTCCGGCATTGCGAGAAGCTCTTGTTCGGTAAGAAGTTTTTTCGTGGCCATGTTTACTCTCTATCTCGTCCCGTTCTGATCGATTCGTGTCACACGGTATGGTGCGCGGCGCGAAGATCGATCGAAAGGATCATTGTATGATCTCGGGTTAATAAACTCGTTTACGACGATTTCCATCAGGTTCGTCTTGTATAAATGCGAAGGGATACTACCCGAAAATTCCTTTCGACTCAATCGTTAAGAACAGGAATTTACAATATCTCCCTTTTTTGAGGGCGAGAGGATAGCACAAATTTCGCTCTGTCTGAAAGAATTTGTCCGCCAATGCGGACAAATTCTCGACGTTTCTCTTATTTTCTCAGCCTATTCGGCCAAACATGTGTGGAAACCCTTAAGGATCGCTTCCTGTGGCAAATTCCGCCCGATGATCACGATTTTATTTTCGGGATTTCGCTCGCCCCACGGCCCGAGCACATCGGCGCTAAAGACCATGTGAACGCCCTGAATGACGACGCGTCGATCGGTGCCGGCCAAATACAAGACGCCTTTGTAGCGCAACATGTCCTGCCCGTACACAGCCACCAAACTTTGAATGTATTGCTCGAAGCGGGGAGCATCCAACGGTTTGTCGGACTGAAAAACGAAGGCCGAGACGTCGTTCGTGTGATGATGGTGATGCACGCCTCTCAAAAAATCAGGGTCGATATCCAGCACGTCATTCATGTTGAATCCGTAGATATCCAATACCTTGTCGACGGCGACTTCCCCCATATGCACGGGCTCGATTTTCGCTCTCGGGTTGATCTCCACAAGACGCGCCTTCAACGCTTCGTATTCTTGTTGGCTGACCAGGTCCGTCTTGGAAACAAAAATACGGTCGGCAAATCCCACCTGCTCTTTGGCTTCGGGTTGCGTGTCCAAGGTTTCGTCGCCGTGCTTGGCATCGACGATCGTCACGACGCCGTCCAATCGGAAATAGCAGGCGATCGCATCGTCCATAAAGAATGTCTGACACACCGGCCCCGGATTGGCAACGCCCGTCGTTTCGATAACGACGCGGTCGAAATGGATTTCGCCCTTGGCTCGCTTGAGTCTAAGATCGGTCAAAATGCGGGATAAATCGCCCCGAATCGAACAACAGATGCAACCGTTGTTCATCTGAACGATCTGCTCTTTGTCATCCTGCACCAACAGTTCGTTGTCGA
This sequence comes from Duodenibacillus sp., assembly GCA_017628205.1. GTDB lineage: Bacteria > Pseudomonadota > Gammaproteobacteria > Burkholderiales > Burkholderiaceae_F > Duodenibacillus. Next base: position 103,265 of record JAGBZO010000045.1, on the reverse strand, counting down.
TACCCGTTTCACCGAATTCGTTTTCGATAACGGCAATCTTGTGTTGATGATTTTCCGTCAACAATCGATTGAGCAACGTGGTTTTGCCGGCCCCGAGAAAGCCGGTCAAAATCGTTACGGGGATATCCGGCTCGGCAAGCATCTGGTCATCGTATTGCATGTCGTTTCCTCCGTTACGGGCGCATCAACAAATGCAAACCCTTGAGGTACTCGCCTTCGGGGTAGGTCATCAGCATCGGATGGTCGGCCCCCGCACCGAAACGCTCGATGGCCCACGTATTCTTACGTGCATCAAAGACGGCGCCAGCGACAATCTTTTGGAACAGATCGACATCGATGGCGCCCGAGCACGAGAACGTGAACAAATGGCCGCCGGGTTGCAACAATCGCATGCCGTTAAGATTGATGTCCTTGTAAGCACGTGCGGCACGTTCAACGTGATAGTGGCTCGAGGCGAACTTCGGGGGATCCAAAATCACCAAATCGAACGTTTCCCCGGCCTCGCGGGCCTTGCGCAAGTAGTCGAACACGTCGGCTTCGACCCATTTCATACGGTCGTCGTCAAAACCGTTCATTTGTGCGTTCTTGCGCGCCTGAGCCAAAGCATCGGCCGAACTGTCCACGCTCACAACCTCGTCCGCTCCACCGGCCATCAAAGCCAACGAGAATCCCCCCGTATAGCAGAAGCAATTCAAAGCGCGCATACCGCGGCCATGGCGTTCGCGGAATTCCCGTGCCAACTTCTGAGCCGCCAGACGACTTTCTCGTTGATCCACGTAAAAGCCCGTCTTATGTCCCACACGAACGTCGACGCCGTACTTCACACCGTCTTCAACCACTTCAATCACGGCGGGAGCGTCTTCCCCGATCAAACAACCCACACGACTGGGCAAACCTTCGCGAGCACGCGTGGCGGCGTCCGAACGATCGAACACCCCGCGGGCTCCCGTGATGTCCATCAAGGCCTTGGCGATTTCTTGCATGCGGAATTCGGCTCCGGCGCTCTGAAACTGAGTGACCAGCCAGTCCCCGTAGGCGTCGACGATCAAACCGGGCAAACCGTCGGCTTCGCCGAAAATCAGACGGCGAGCGTTGGTGCGTTCGAGCAATCCGTCGCGGGCGCGAACGGCGGCTTCGATGCGATCGACAACGAACTGCGGCGTTTCCACGTTGGCCGATTCATCAAAACTCCACATGCGCACGCGCAACGTCGATGCGGGCGAGTATGCTCCGTAGCCCAAGAAACGACCGTCTGCGCCGAGCACCTTGACCATCTCACCGGAAAACGGTTTGCCCGCGACTTTACCGATGGCCGTGTCGTAAACCCAAGGATGGCGTCGCAACAAGCTCTTTTCTTTACCCTTTTTTAAGGTGACCTCAATCATTTTATTTCCCATCTGTCTTTCTTAAATTTCAATTTCGCCATGAAACACTTCAACGGCCGGCCCCGTCAGGAAAACGGGGCGCGGCTCGTCATGAACTAATCCGTCCCATTCGATTTCCAACAAGCCGCCGCGCATTTGAATCTTTACCGGCGAATCCAACCGTCCGCTGCGAATGCCCGCCACGGCCGCCGCGCAAGCGCCCGTGCCGCAGGCCAACGTTTCGCCCGCCCCGCGTTCGTAGACACGCAATCGGGCGAAATCGCGTTCGCACACTTGCATAAACCCGACGTTGACTCGTTCCGGAAACGCCTCGTGCTGTTGCAACGCTTCGCCTTGCAACAGCACCGCATCCGTTTCCACGTTCTCGACGAACGTCACGGCGTGCGGATTTCCCATCGACACGATCGAAACCCGCATCAAGTCCTGGCCCGCAAGAAGATCGTAGCGTTTGTCATGGTGTTCGCTATGTTCGCCGTTTGCGGCTTTCGTTTCAAACGGCAAATCCCGAGGCTCAAAACGCGGCACGCCCATATTGACGCGCACCCGTCCGTCCTGCAACACCTCGGGCTCGATGATTCCCGCCAACGTTTCGCATCGAATACGTTGTTTCTGAGTCAACCCCTGCTGTCGAACGAAAACGGCGAAACAACGGGCGCCGTTGCCGCACATTTGTACTTCGTTACCGTCCTGATTGAAGATTCGGTATTTGAAATCGACCCCCTCGAGCTCGGAAGGTTCGACCACCAACAATTGATCGAAACCAATTCCAAATTGGCGATGACCGAGTCGGCGTACCAATTCCTCGGTCAAAGGGATCGGCTCGTGAAAGGCGTTGAGCATGACGAAGTCATTGCCCGCCCCATGCATTTTTGTAAAAGCAATTCTCATTTGACGTCTGTCTGTCAATAAACTCCGGGCTCTCCGTCGGGACGCGTTTTGAATCGACGGTGCGTCCACATGTACTGGTTCGGCAAGCGTTCGATCCACGATTCGAGACATTGCGTCACCCGCTTGGTGTCCTCAACATAATCGCGTGTAGGGAAATCATCCCAAACATTGGAAACGTGAACGGTATAACCCTCTTCCGTCATTTCAGCGATGCACATGCAAACGTTGGAACGCGTCAAGCGAGCCAAACGACTTGCCATCGGCAAAGTCGCCGCCTGAACACCAAAAAACGGAATGAAAATCGAATTGGCTTTGCCGTGATCCATGTCGGGCAAGTAAAAGAACGGAAGCCCCGATTTGATTGCCTTGATGACGGGACGCAAATCGCTTTCTTCACTTTTCGCAATCATTTCGATATCGTTAAATCGACGGCGTCCTTCAAAAGCCGCCTTGTCCCACACGGGATTCGACTGCTTTTGATACAACGAGCAGGCGCGATCGAAGATGCTCAACCCGATCGCCGCGGCATCCAGACCGGCAAAATGGGGACAGACAATAATCAGCGGTCGGTTCTCAGGCACCAGCACGGTGTCGAGCCCCTCAAAACGAATCATTTTAAGCACGTCTTCCTTGGAGCCGGCCCATAACACGCCATGATCCAAGGCCGCTCGCGCCAAATAGAAATACGTCTCCTTGGCCACCTGCAATCGACGCTCTTCGCTCCAATCCGGGAAGCACAGGCGCAGGTTCGTCAACGTCACGTGTCGACGCTTGGGCACAACCCACCACAAGATCTTCGCGATGATGCGCGCGTAAAACGCACGACGCTTGATCGGCGTGTGAGCCATCGATTTGATGAGCCCCACCCATAATTTTGCAAACCACTGTCCCATGCGTCACTCCTTTCGGCCCAATTGTTCCGGGGCCTTCACCCCGCGAGGAATTTTGTAGCGGTTGTAGCTCCAAATGTACTGATCCGGAACCTTTTTGATCGTCTCTTCCAGGACGCGATTCATTGCACGAGCGTCCGTTTGCAAATCTCCCGTCAACGGTTCGTCCCATTCGACGACGGACAGCTCCCATCCCTTGCCGGGAAGACGGACGGTCCATGCCATGATTCGAATCGCGTCAAACTGACGGGCCATCTTCAACGGAAAGGTCATCGTGAAAGCCGGGCGCCCGAAGAAATCCGCCCAAACGCCTTCCCCGCGTCCGGGCACTTGATCGGGAAGACATCCCATGATGCCGCCGGCCTTCATCGCTTTAAGTATCTTGCGCACACCCGACAAATCCGCCTTGGCCGGATCCATACCGTCGCGCAAGCGCCCCGTCGCGACCAACTCGCGCAAGCACGGCAATTTAGGCTCGCGATAGAGCACCGTCATCGTCTTGCCGTATTGCTTCAAGAACGCCTCATAGACCCAAATGGGAGCAATTTCAAAGCATCCGACATGAGGCGTCATAAAGATGATGCTGCGCCCCGAGTCCAAAGCCCGACGAATCACGTTCTTGGATTGTTCGTCCACGAACACGTGCTCGTACACGTCCGCGTTGGATCGCATCCAAACCCACGGCGTTTCAAGGCCTTGCATGCCCAAATGCCGCTTGACGACGGGAGTCAACTCTTTCGGATCGAATCCGGCTTGTTTGAGATTGGCAAGCATTTTGCGGCGATAACTACCGCCGAGCGCATAGGCCAAACAACCCAAGATACTGCCGAGGCGATGCAAAGTTGCCAAAGACAGCAGGCTGATCAACTTAAACAGACACTTCATAAACTTTCACGGCGCATGCGTGTCGTCTTTCAAATTCGGCCCCTAGGACGACACAAAGAAATTGTTTCAAACGATTATTGTACCTTTACGTCCAAAGCTTCGGATGAACTGCGTGCGGAAATTCGGAGCGAGCACAATCTTTTTCAATAAGTTTTCATCGGTGCTCATGTCAATTCCTGTATATTTGCCTGATCATCGCATCCCCAATGCGGGGAACGACATCTTTGAGCACCCATACGAATGAGCCCCATCTCACGCTTTGTTTTCACCGCCCTGACCTGTCCTTTCTTGTTGTCTCACGGAGCCTGGGCAACGGACGGCACTGCCGTCGGTACGGATACGACCGCATCCGAAATCTGGTCCGAGCATTCCTCCGACATTCTCAACAGCGTTTTGATCGCCGCTATCGCAAACGAGCGCGGCGATCATGAAATGTCGTGGGTGCATTACATGAAAGCGGCTACGGCCAGTCAGAACGCCCAACTGGCAGAAAAGGCGATCGACGTGGCTCAATCCATGCAAGACCCGCTCCGAACGGACAAAGCCGTCGCCCTTCTCGCGTCTATCGATCCCAAAAATGAACGCGCCATCTTGCTGTTGGCCGTCAACGATTTGCTCGACAGACGGTATGATGCGGCCGCATCAAAAGTTCAGGAACTGCTGCAGCGCTCTGGCGAGCCCAAAGACGTTTTTCTGAAGTTCGGCAAACTGGCAAACGAAACAGTCCAAACGCTCGACGCCTACGAATTTTTGCTCGGACTGTCCAGAAACCAACAGACATCGGCGGAAATTCAATTGTTGCTGGCCAGATCCGCCGCTCAAGTGGGTCTGTCGCGCCCGATGATCCAACATGTCGATCGGGCGATCGCACTGGATCCAGACAATGTAAAACTGCTGCTTGAGTGTGCCGATGTCGAATACAAGCACAACCCAACAAAGACGAAAGAGCGTCTGGAGAGTTTTCTGCAAAAACATCCCGACAACGCGCACGTTCGGTTGGCTTTGGCCCGCATCTTGGCGTACACAGGCTCGCAACAGGCCGTCCTCGAACAGTTGAAAACACTCAACGCGTCTCACAGCCGCTCAACCATGATGCAATGGCAACTGGGGCAGATTGCCGAAAAGGCGCGACTGTTTGAACAGGCTAAATTCCATTATCGAAAATTCTTGGTGTACGTCACTCAGCGACAGAATCAACAGCTGACTGCCAACTCGGCCTATGTTCGTCTCGGCATGGTCGCCGTGCAACAGAACAAACCCCTCGAAGCGCTCGAATGGCTGAGCAAGGTGCAAAAGGGACAAAACTTCCTTGCCGTGCAATTCAAACGCGCTGAAATTTATGCCGCGATGGGACAGCCCGACAACGCGTGTCAAGTTCTTCGAGCCATCCCCACCGACAGCGTCAAAGAGCAACTCGTCATATTCCGGCATTGCGCCGACCTGTATTTTCAAGCTAAGCGACCACAAGAAGGCGTTAACGTCCTGATTGAGGCCGTCGAGCTCGATCCCGAAAACAGCGAGTTGATTTATCGCACGGCCATGCTTGCCTCACGAACCGACATGATTGAGACGGCGATAGACCTATTTAAGCGTTTTATCAGCTTAAATCCGCAAGATGCGCAAGGTTACAACTCGCTCGGCTATCTACTGCTGACCCATAATCGGAAAATCGACGAGGCCGCCTTACTCATCGAGAAAGCGCTTGATTTGTCCGACGGTGTCGACCCGTACATTCTCGATTCAATGGGATGGCTGAAGTATCGTCAGGGCGATTTGGCTGCGGCAGAAGACTATTTGCGCCGTGCTCAACAAATTCAACCCGATACCGAGGTGTTGTTGCACTTGGCACAAGTCCTGTTTGCCGCAGGTAAACGCGATGAAGCCGAAGCCATTGTCCGTTCCGTTTTGACGGAATCCCCCAACAATGCGGAGGCGATCTCCATTCTTAAAACCAACGGAATCACCTTATGATCAAGCGCCGCACCCTTTTGTCCGCCCTGCCCTTGTTTTTAGTCGGTTGTGCAACGAGCACGTTGCCGAGCGGAACAGAACGTTTTTCCGGTCACTTTTATTTAAAAACGTTCGACGGCAAGCGTCCCGACAGCGTTCAAGGCGGTTACACCCTTGAAATCACGGAACAGTCCACTCGTTTGAATCTCACGAACCCGCTCGGTGGTACGTCGGCACGCGTCACGATCGACCTCCAGGGCGCCACGTTGGAACGCGGAGAAGAAAAGATGCACGCCGCAAACGTTGCGGAGCTGTCCCAACGCCTGTTCGGTTTCGAAGTGCCGTTGGACATGCTGCCCGACTGGTTGAGGGGCATACCCGCCGCCGGTTTGCCTTCCGAAAAGATTAACGACGACGTCTTCACACAGGCACACTGGAAGATTGATATTCGTCGTCGCCATGCCAACGGCGATCCCGAATACGTCAAACTGGACTGCCAACGCAAATCGTTGCCGCAGATCCAACTTCTCATGCTCGTTAAAGAACACCAGCGCTGATTCCCATGTCCTTGCAGTGCGATCACTTGCCCGCTCCGGCGAAACTCAACCTGTTTTTGCATGTAACGGGGCGACGCCCCGACGGGTATCACTTGCTCGAGTCCGTCTTTTTTATGATCGACTTGGCCGACGACGTCGGTTTGCGCCCGCGAACCGACGGTAAGATCGAACGCGAGGGCGACATCATCGGCGACGTCGACAAAGATCTATGCGTCCGCGCGGCCCGACTGTTGCAAGCGCATACCGGTTGCACGTCGGGAGTCGACATTAACGTCACCAAACGAATTCCCGCCGGTGCCGGAATGGGAGGCGGTTCAAGCGATGCCGCCACCACGTTGATCGGCCTGAATCGCCTCTGGTCGTTGGGGCTGTCCCTCGCCGAATTAATGCGTCTGGGCGAGTCGCTGGGGGCCGACGTGCCGTTCTTCATTTACGGCCAAACGTCCTTTGTTCAAGGGATTGGAGAGATTCACACCCCCATCGACATTCCCGCCTCCGCATGGAGCGTCGTCATGCCGAAAGAGCCGACTCCGACGGGCAAGATTTTTTCATCCGAGCACTTGACAAGAAACACAAAATCGCTGAAAATAGCGAACCTTTCAGCGTTACTGGCATCCGAGTGGCCCGAACTTCCGGGACGCAACGACCTTCAACCCGTCGTCGTGATGCAAAATCAGGGCGTTCAAGACGCTTTGGATTTTTTGGGCGCTGGAGCCAGAATGACAGGCTCCGGTTCTGCGGTATTCGCCCATGCGGCAACGCTTGAAGAAGCTAGGAAAAAACTGCAAATGCTTCCTGACGACGCATCAGGCTTTGCGGTAAGTACTTTAGATCGACACCCTTTGTACCACTGGGTGGAACGATAGAGTACAATAGAAAAGATTTAGGGGTGTCGCCAAGCGGTTAAGGCACCGGATTTTGATTCCGGCATACGAAGGTTCGAATCCTTCCTCCCCTGCCAAGTTTATGAAGAGTGGGAGCAAATTTGCTCCCTCTTCGTATTGGGGCGACAGGGCGCCCAGGCGTCCGGCCGAAAGTTGAACTATCGCGCAGTCCTTTTCGCTCGAGAACGGACGCGCAAAAAACAGACGAGTCATCACCATGTCTCCTACTAGCCTGAAGATCTTCACTGGCAATGCCAATCCGCAACTGGCGAACGCTGTATCGCAACACTTGGGTATCCCGCTGGGTCGCGCGAAGGTCAATCGCTTCTCCGATGGCGAAGTAATGGTTGAAATCAACGAATCCGTTCGCGGCAGCGACGTTTACGTTATTCAGAGCACCTGTGCTCCGACCAACGACAACCTCATGGAATTGATGATCATGGTCGACGCACTGCGTCGCGCCTCCGCTCGTCGCATTACCGCCGTCATGCCGTACTACGGTTATGCTCGCCAGGATCGCCGCCCGCGCTCCGCTCGCGTTGCCATTTCCGCCAAGGTTGTCGCCAACATGCTCCAGAGCATCGGCGTTGACCGCGTGTTGACGATGGATCTGCATGCCGACCAGATTCAGGGCTTCTTCGACGTTCCCGTAGACAATATCTACTCCACGCCGATCCTGCTCAACGATTTGCAGCAGCAGAATTACGAAGACTTGATGGTTGTCTCCCCTGACGTCGGCGGCGTCTTGCGCGCCCGCGCCATGGCAAAGGAAATCGGCGCGGACTTGGCAATCATCGACAAGCGTCGTCCGCGTGCCAACGTTGCCGAAATCATGAACATCATCGGTGACGTCAACGGTCATTCTTGCGTGATCACCGACGACATGGTGGATACGGCCGGCACGCTGTGCAATGCCGCCAAGGCTTTGAAGGACCGCGGTGCCAAGCGCGTCGTCGCTTACATTGCCCACCCCGTTCTCTCCGGCGCCGCCGTAGAACGCATTACGAATTCCGCTTTGGACGAACTGGTCGTTACCGATACGATCCCGTTGAACGCCGAAGCAGCCGCTTGTTCGAAGATCCGCCAGGTCAGCTGCGCGGCTTTGTTCAGCGAAACCATTTCTCGTATTTCTCGAGATGACTCTGTAAGCGCTTTGTTTACCGAGTAAAACCAAACTCTGCCCGTGACTGGTCGCGGTTACGGGCACTTTTTTGACTAAACTTTTTTGGAGTAATCCTCATGAAATTCGTCGCCTCCTCGCGTAAGGATCAGGGTACGAGTGCGAGCCGCCGCCTGCGTCGCGAAGCTAAGGTTCCCGCTATCGTTTACGGTAACAACGTTCCCGCTTCCATGATCGAAATCGATCACAACGAAATGTTCTACGCCTTGCAGAAGGAAAAGTTCCACTCCACCATTCTCACGATGGAATTGGACGGTCAGGAAGAACTCGTTGTTTTGCGTGCTTTCCAGATGCACCCCTGGAAGAACCAGGTTTTGCACCTCGACTTCCAGCGCATTGACGCCAACGCCAACGTAACGATGCGCGTTCCGCTGCACTTCTTCGGCGGCGAAAACAGCCCGGCCGTTAAGTTCGACAAGGGCTTCATCAGCCACTTGGTCAACTCTATCGAAGTTTCTTGCTTGCCCAAGGACTTGCCGGAATTCATCTCCGTCGATCTCTCTGGCATGACCAGCCAGACCACCTTGCGCGTTGCCGACTTGGCTCTGCCCGCTAACGTAGCCGCTGTTACGCCGGAATTGCCCGTCGCTTCCGTGACTACCCTCGGCGGTGGCGAAGCTGCCTAATAGCATCCGTCGCTAGGTTACAAGGTTCGTCATCGACCCCGTCAATATGGGGACGAAGACGAGCCTTTTTTATTTATCTCTTTACTGGAATTGTTTAAGACCATGACCAATGCGTTTTCTGCTCTCGGTCTTTCCGAAGGTATCGCGTCTGCTCTGACCGAACTCGGCTACGAAGAACCCACTCCGATTCAAACGTCCGCAATCCCGAGCTTGCTCAACGGCCGAGACGTTCTCGGACAAGCCGCCACCGGCACTGGGAAAACCGCCGCTTTCGCCTTGCCTTTGATCGAGCGTTACATCGTCGGATCCGAAGCGAGCACGCCGTTGGTGATGATCTTGACCCCCACCCGAGAACTCTGTCTGCAGGTTGCCGAAAGCTTCATTAATTTCGGCAAGAACATCGGCATTCGCGTCGCCCCAATTTACGGCGGTCAGGAATACGGCCGTCAGATCCGTTTGTTGCAACGCGGCGTGCACGTCGTCGTCGCCACGCCTGGACGCGCGTTGGATCACATCGCTCGTGGCACGCTGGATCTGTCCAACATTCAGGCTCTCGTATTGGACGAAGCCGACGAAATGTTGGACATGGGCTTTGCCGACGAGCTCGACGCCATTTTGCAAGCATTGCCCGAACAACACCAAACCGCCTTGTTCTCGGCCACGTTGCCCTCTCGCATTCAAGCCATCGCCGACTCGCATTTGAAAGATCCGGATCACATCGTCATCGCGCGTGAAAAAACGTCCGAAGGTGAAGTGCCCCGCGTTCCTCAAATCGCTTATATGGTTGGTCGCGCCCACCGTTTGGCCGCGCTCGGTCGTATTTTGGACGTTGAATCGTCTGAATTGGCCATTGTTTTCGCTCGTACCCGCAATGAGGTCGACGAAGTGACCGAAGGTTTGCGTCACCGCGGCTTCACTGTCGAAGCTTTGCACGGCGGTTTGGATCAGGCCTCTCGCGATCGCGTGATGAAGCGTGCGAAAAACGGTACGTTGGAAGTGGTCGTCGCCACCGACGTCGCCGCCCGCGGCATCGATTTGGACAATGTCACGCACGTCATCAATTTCGGCATCCCCGCTTCGCTTGAAACCTACGTCCATCGTATTGGCCGCACCGGCCGAGCCGGCCGCTCCGGCGTGGCCATCACGGTGTTGGAACCGCGCGAACACCGCCAGTTGCGTTCGTTGGAAGGCATTACCAAGGCCAAGATTGAATTGCGCAGCGTACCGAGCGTAACCGACGTTCGTGCCAAGCGTATGGAATTGACCCGTGCCGCCGTCAACGAAGAACTGTTGGCGGACAACTTCGACAAGTACCGCGTTTTGGTCGAACAGCTTTGCGAAGACGCCGACGTTTTCGACGTTGCTGCCGCTGCCATCGCCTACGCCGATCGTTTGGCCGGCGGTCAACAGGACGAGGACGAAATCCCGACCGTCACGCCGTTCGAACGCAAGAAGCGCCCGCTCTCTGACAAGCCGCGCGAACGCATGTCCAACCGAGAAGCCGAGCAAGGCATGACCCGCATCTTTATCGGCGCTGGTCGCGAAATGGGCATCAAGCCGGGCGACATCGTCGGCGCCATTGCCAATGAAGCCGGCATCGCCAGCCGCCGCATCGGCGCGATCGAAATTTCGGATCGCTTCAGTCTGGTCGAAGTGGACTCTCCCGTGGCCATGGCCGTCATCACGGCGTTGCGCGAAACAACGATCAAGGGCCGCAACGTAACGGTGAAAAAGGATCAACCCAAGCGTTCGGCAGGCTATCGAGACGTCGAACAAGACGGCAAGCGCGGCCATTACGAACGCCGCGAACGCGCCCCCAAGCGCGAGCCGCGCAAGTCTCGTTTCGATGAATAATCCATTTCGGTTGCGTTGACCATGGCAAATACTCTTCCCATTCGTTTGATCGTCGGTTTGGGCAATCCGGGTGACGCGTATCGCGATACGCGTCACAACATCGGATTTTGGTTTGTCGACCGTTTGGCCCGTCAGGCCGGCGTACGATTTTCCGCCGACATGAAGTTTTTCGGCGATACGGCACGGATTCACTGCAAGGACGGCGACGTTTGGTTGCTCAAGCCAACGACGTACATGAACCTATCCGGTTCAGCCGTTCAAGCATTGGCCGCCTATTTCAAAATCACCCCGGAAGAAATCATGGTCGTGCATGACGAACTTGACGTTGTTCCTGGTTGCATGAAGATCAAGTTGGGCGGGGGCAACGCCGGCCACAACGGTCTCAAGGACATTTCGGCTAAATTGTCCACCCCCAATTTTTGGCGGCTGCGCATCGGCATCGGTCACCCTCGCGTCTTCTGCCCGCAACAACAAGTCCACGACTGGGTGCTCGGACAACCGTCGGCCGAACATGCCGAGCAAATCGAGACGTGCATCGACGCCGCACTCAAAACCGTGGAAAACATGGCCAGCGGCAGTTTGGATCGGGTTCAACGCTCGATCATGAAATACGCAAATCCGCCCAAGCAAAAGCCGGCCTCCCAACCCACCCCCGAGAATGCTTGATTGACAGGAGAATCATTATGGCTATCAAACTCTTCATGAGCGCTTGTTTGGTTGGACAATGCTGTCGTTACGATGCCAAAAACGGTCCTAGCATCGTCAACCGTCGTCTGCATCAGATGCTCAATTGCGGAGAAATCGCCGTCATCTGTCCCGAATGCGCCGGCGGTCTCGACGTGCCCCGTGCCCCTGCCGAAATCGCTCCCGGCAGTTGCGCTCAGGACGTCCTGATCGGTCGAGGGACGGTCGTCAGTGCCGACGGTCAGGACGTCACCGCCGCTTATGTCAAGGGCGCACAAGCCGCCCTGGCTCTGGCTCAGCGCTGCAACGTCAAGGTAGCCGTCTTGAAAAGCCGCAGTCCTTCTTGCGGCGCCAAGCAAGTCTACGACGGCACTTTTAGCTCCCGCTTGATCGACGGTATGGGCGTGACGGCTGCATTGCTCAGCCAAAACGGCATTCACATCTTTGAAGAAGACGAGCTCGATGCCGCCATTGATTTTGCCGAAAGCCTGCAAAATCATTCATAATTAATGGATTAGACCTTTTAAAACCTCGAACAAGGAATCAGTAAAAAATGGGATTGAAATGCGGTATCGTTGGTTTGCCCAACGTCGGTAAGTCCACGATTTTCAATGCTTTGACCAAGGCCGGGATTGCGGCGGAAAACTATCCGTTCTGCACGATCGAACCGAACGTCGGTATCGTCGAAGTTCCCGATCCTCGTATGGATGCGTTGGCTGAAATCGTCAAGCCCGAACGTACCGTGCCCGCCACCGTTGAATTCGTCGACATTGCCGGTCTTGTAGCCGGCGCCAGCAAGGGCGAAGGCCTCGGCAACCAGTTCTTGGCCAACATTCGCGAATGCGACGCCATCGCTCATATCGTTCGTTGCTTTAACGACGAAAACATCGTTCACGTCGCCGGCCATATCAACCCCGTGGAAGACATCGAGGTGATCAATACCGAACTGGCCCTGGCTGACTTGGCTTCCGTTGAAAAAGCGTTGACGCGTTACGCCAAGCAGGCCCGCTCCGGTGGCGACAAGGACGCGCTCAAGCTCGTCAAGGCCTTGGAAAAGGTTCAACCCGTACTTAACGAAGGTCGTCCGGCCCGCTCCGTCGATTTGTCGGATGAAGAAAAGGCGCAGCTCCGTCCCTTGTTCCTGTTGACGATGAAGCCCGTCATGTACGTCGCCAACGTCGAAGACCACGGCTTTGAAAACAATCCTTTGCTCGACGCCGTCAAGGAATTGGCCGCCGGCGAACACGCTCCCGTCGTTGCCGTTTGCGCCCGTATGGAAGCCGAAATCGCCGATTTGGACGAAGAAGACAAAGAAATGTTCTTGGCAGACATGGGCATGAGCGAACCCGGCTTGGATCGCGTCATTCGCGCCGGTTACGATCTGTTGGGTTTGCAAACGTATTTCACCGCCGGCGTCAAGGAAGTGCGCGCATGGACCATTCACAAGGGTGACACGGCTCCGCAAGCGGCCGGCGTCATTCACACCGACTTCGAACGCGGTTTCATTCGTGCTCAAACCATCGCCTATGAAGATTTCATCGCCTTCAAGGGTGAAAAGGGCGCTCAGGAAGCGGGTAAAATGCGAGCCGAAGGCAAGGATTACATCGTCCGCGACGGCGACGTCATGAACTTCCTGTTCAACGTCTAACCCCGTGATTTTGTAAAACTCGGCCTACTCTTGTAAGCCTCGGATACGATGTCCGAGGCTTACTTGTCAGATGTCCTAACATCCCTCTTTTCCGTACGCGTGTCACGCACCGCATTTTTCATCGACAGGAACCCCATGACCGCCAGTTCCACTAGCTATCCGTTTATCGAGATGGTCAGCAACATCGCCAACTCGATTCATTCCGAATTTACGGAACCGACCGCCATATATCAATTCTTGGCCATTGCTCTGGCAATGGGCATATCGCTGCTCTGTTCCCGTTCTCTCATCGCCCGCCTGCGCCTCATCAAAGAGAGCATCCCCGACATTGGCCTGATCAACCACTTCAAGCTCTTTTTGTTGCATGTTCTCAAAGGGATTCTGTTCTCCTGCATCTCGGCGTCGTTGCTGGCCCTTTCCGTCTTGTCGTTAAAGACGTTGGGAGTGATAGCCCCTGAGACTCGCTTGGTCTTTGTGCGTTTGTCTTACTCCATTTTGTATGCCTGGGCGCTGTTGTTGGTTTTGCTCAACGTGCTTTCGGGCATGATCAGTCCGCGCTTTTTCGGTCCGTTCTGCCGTCGTCTGGTATCCACCGTCTTTTGGATTTTGGCCTTCTTGTACATGCTCGGCGTTCTTTCTGACATCGTGACGGCCATGAAGCAAACGTCATTGCCGATCGGCTCGGCCGACTTGACTCTTTGGGCAGCTTTTGTCGGTCTGCTCACCGTCATCTGTACCTTGTCCATCGCCAACTGGTTGGCACACCTGTGCGAAACCGCCTTGATGAGTTCTCAATTCGAACCCAACATTCGCATGGTTCTGGCCCGCCTCAGCCGTGTCGCCTTGATGGTGTTGGCCGTGTTGATCGCTCTGTCGAGCGTCGGAATCAACCTGACCATTCTCTCCGTTTTTGGTGGCGCGGTCGGCGTCGGCATCGGTTTCGGCATGCAAAAAATCGCCTCGAACTACATCTCTGGTTTCATTATCTTGTTCGACCGCTCCGTCAAAATCGGCGATCTGGTCGAAGTCTCCGGCTTTTCGGGCGTTGTGACGCGCATTAACACCCGTTACTCCGTCATCCGCAATCTGGCCGGAGAAGAAGTGATTGTCCCGAACGAAACGTTCGTGACGAGCACTATCAAAAACTTCTCTTTCACGGAAACAGACTGCCTGCACTCCGTCACGGTTTCCGTTGCATACGAAAGCGATATCACCCGTGCACAAGCCGTTTTGCTCGATATTCTCATGCGTCAGGATCGCGTATTGAAGGATCGCAAACCCTCCACTCTTATCACCAATTTCGGCGCCGACGGCGTGGACATCAAGGGGAGCTTCTGGGTGAAGGATCCGGAAAAAGGTACAGGTGGTTTGAAGTCCGCAATCATGAAGGAAATCCTCGTCCGTTTTGCGGAAGAAGGAATCGAAATTCCTTACGCCAAACGCGAAGTGAAGTTGAGCGGTTCCGTCGAACTGCGTCAATAAGCACGCCCGACATCAACAACGAAAAGCCTCGAGCTTTCTACCGAAAGTTTCGAGGCTTTTTCATTGTGCCGACACAGCGAATTGTTTGTGCTTGCTACAATGTAGGTTTATCTATCCCCCCTCTTGTGCCGCTGAATTGCTATGACATATGTTCTGGATGTGGCCGGAGCCATCGAGCTCGGTCGAGAAGTCTTGTTACGTGAAGCCAAAGCCGTTGAAACCCTCTGCGATACGTTAGATGAAGCGCACTTTGCTCGCGCCGTCGATCTGTTGTTGAACTGCAAAGGTCGAGTGGTTGTAAGCGGCGTTGGTAAATCAGGTCATATCGGTTGCAAACTGGCCGCCACGCTGGCTTCGACCGGTACGCCCGCCTTCTTCGTGCATGCGGCCGAAGCCGCTCACGGCGATTTGGGCATGATCACGGGCGACGATGTCGTCATCGGTATATCCTACTCCGGCACCACGGCCGAATTGTTGACCATCATTCCCGTCATCAAGCGGGAAGGCGCCAAGCTCATTACGTTAACCGGCAATCCGCAAAGCGCGCTTTCTCTGCACGCGGACGTCAATCTGAACGTCTGCGTCGAGCATGAAGCCTGCCCCCTGAATCTGGCCCCGACGGCTTCCACGACGGCCACGTTGGCCATGGGCGACGCATTGGCCGTTGCTTGCATGCACGCCAAGGGATTTACTAAAG
The DNA here is from genome assembly GCA_017628205.1 of Duodenibacillus sp. Taxonomy (GTDB): domain Bacteria; phylum Pseudomonadota; class Gammaproteobacteria; order Burkholderiales; family Burkholderiaceae_F; genus Duodenibacillus. The sequence continues at coordinate 87,655 of JAGBZO010000045.1, read as the reverse complement.
AAGATTTCGCTCGTTCTCATCCCGGCGGAGCCTTGGGTCGTCGTTTGTTGACTCACGTTCGCGACGTCATGCGTTCGGGCGACGCAATTCCCTGCGTGAAGGAAGGCATCACCGTTCTCGATGCCGTGCGTGAAATTACGAAAAAGCACATCGGCATGACGGCCGTAATCAACGATCAAGCTCAAGTCAGCGGCATTTTTACCGAAGGGGATCTGCGTCGCTTGATCGAGACTCACGGCGACATTCGCAGTCTGATGATTGAAGACGTAATGACCCGCTCGCCCGCGACCATTCGTTCTCATGAAATGGCCGTCGTCGCCGCCAAGCTGATGGATTCCAAGCTGATCAACCAGCTGCTCGTCGTTGACGAAAACGATCGATTGATCGGTGCTTTGCATATTCACGATCTCATGACCGCCAAGGTGATCTAATGACCTTATCTGTTTCCGAACGCGCAAAGCGCATCCGTTTGGTGGTTCTGGATATCGACGGTGTCATGACCGACGGATCCATTTGGACCGGTGAAAACGGCGAGTCCGTCAAACGATTTCATGTCCGAGACGGCCTGGGTATCAAAATGCTCCAGGGCGCCGGCATTCCCGTCGCCATTCTGACCGGTCGCATCTCCAAGCAAACGGCCGCTCGTTGCGCCGAACTCGGCATCACGTCCGTTTCTCAAGGCAAGCTCTTCAAGACCGATGCTTGGCGCGTATTGTTGCAGGAACACGGCGTTACAGAAGAAGAATGCGCTTATATGGGCGATGACGTTCCCGACATTCCCGTCCTGTATCACGCTGGGCTGGCCGCTATTCCCGCCGACGCCAATCCCGCCATCAAGCATCTGGCGCACTGGACGTCTCCTTGCAACGGGGGCAACGGTGCCGTTCGCAGTTTGGCCGAATTGATTTTGACCGAACAGGAAAAATGGGACGAGATGGTGCAAGAGCGTTACATTCGTGAGGACATGAGCTGATGAAAGTTCACATGCGAGATCGTTTCGCCGCCTTGCTCGGTATCGGTCTGCTGGTTCTCCTGATCGGCGCTTCCTACTACTATGCGGTTCGCACCGACATGTCGACCTATAAATCGCAAACCCATGCGGGATCTCCCGATTTCGTGGCGCGCGACTTGGTCGTCACGGAGTTTGAAGCCGATGGCACGGCAAAGCGCCGCCTGTTCGCGGAGTACGCCGAACACTTCAACGACGGACGCATGAACTCTGTCAAGCCGCGCATGGTGACCTTGCGGGCCGACGAGCCGCAGCTCAAAGCGGTTGCCGATACCGGCGTGAGCACGGACAACGGTCAATCCATTCTTTTCTCCGGCAACGTGCATGTCACCCGAGCCGGCGACAAAGAACACGCACCCATGAGCTTTACGACGACGCACGTGACGGTCTTTCCCGATACGAACCGACTTGAAACCGACGCTCCTGTTCGTATAGTCAGCGGCTCGGACGTGACGACCGGCGTCGGAATGACGATGGATCACGTTGATCGAACGGTCCAAATCCATAATAATGTACGCACCAGCGTGATTCCCCGGAATTAATGAGGATGTTTGTGGTGAAAAAGTCTGTTTATTTAGCTTTGGCTATCGCTTTGCCGTTTGTCGCCGTGCAAGCACAGGCGGAAACGGCCGACCGAAGCAAGCCGATCGAAATTCAAGCGCATGAATTCCACGGTGACGAAATTCGTCAGGTCGCCACTTACACGGGTGCCGTTGAAGTGCATCAGGGAACAATGGAGCTACTCGGCGACAAATTAACCCTGCGCATCAGCCCCGAGGGTTACCGTACGTTAACCGTGACCGGCAATCCCGTTCGCATGAAAGAACGACGCGACCCCAAGGTGCCCGGCGTTGAAGAATGGATTCATGCCAGCAGCCTTGTCGCCGTTTACGACGAACGTACCGACACCATCACGTTGACCAAAGCGGCCAAGTTGGCCCGCAGTGAAAACGGCCTGGTCAAAGACTCTTCCTCGGGCGATCATATCGTTTACGACTTGCGAAAAGCCCGCTCGAAGGTGGTCGGCACCACCGTCGACGGAAAGAAGACGCGCGTATCGACCGTTTTGGCTCCCCGCAACAAAGCGGACGCTAAAAAACCCGCCGCTGCTCCTCAGCAAAAAGACACTGCTCCGATGAGCACGAGCACTCGCTTGAACTAAAACAAAGGACAGCTGTGACTCAAACTATTCATACACTGAAGGCGACCGGCTTGATGAAGCGTTACGGTTCGCGACAGGTCGTACGTGACGTTTCGTTGAGCGTTCAAAGCGGTCAAGTGATCGGCCTGCTCGGCCCCAACGGCGCCGGCAAGACTACCACCTTTTACATGGTTGTCGGGCTTGTTCCGCCCAATGGCGGTTCGATCGAACTCGACGACGAGTCGATTACGCATTTGCCGATTTTCAAGCGTGCGCGATTGGGCGTCAGCTATCTGCCTCAAGAGGCTAGCGTCTTTCGTCGCTTGAGTGTAGAAGACAATATCCGCTCGATTCTCGAGTTGCAGGTTACGCCCGAAGGCAAGCCGCTTGGAAAGGCCGAAATTGAGAAACGTCTCAATTCGTTGCTCAACGAATTGCAGATCAACCACATCCGCACGAACATGGCGCTGTCCCTTTCCGGCGGCGAACGCCGTCGTACGGAAATCGCCCGCGCGTTGGCGGCCAATCCGCGTTTCATTCTTTTGGACGAACCGTTTGCCGGCGTCGACCCGATCGCCGTGATTGAAATTCAACGTATCGTGCGTTTCCTCAAGGATCGCGGTATCGGCGTGCTCATTACCGACCACAACGTTCGAGAAACTCTTGGCATTTGCGATCACGCCTACATTATCAATGCGGGCGTCGTATTGGCCGATGGAACCCCCGAAGAAATCATTGCCGACGAATCGGTCCGCAAGATCTATTTGGGTGAAGACTTCCGCATGTAATGACTGTTCTGACTTCGTCTCTACGCCAAACCCAAGGTCAACGCTTGACATTGACGCCTTCGTTGCGTCAGGCGTTGGCCTTGTTGCAACTGTCGAGTACGGAATTGCTTCTGCATGTCGACTCCGAGTTGGCGCTGAACCCCTTGCTCGAACTTGAAGACGAAGCCTTTGATCCGGGGGTTGTTCAAGAGCAACCGAACATCGAAGTGGAAGCCATGCCCTTTGACGTCCCCGTCGGCATTCAAGCCGATTTCGGGCGCAGTCCTTCTGCGTTGTCTTGGTCAGAAACAATCGGACAAATCGAGTCGGAGTTGCCGGGCGAATACGACGGCCTTGCCAATCATCTCTCGCTGACCGACTCTCTTTTGCAGCAACTTGGCTGCTTGTCCGTGTCAGAGGATCAAAAGCAACTCGTCGCCTGGTTGATCGGCAATCTCAACGACGACGGGTTGTTCGACGACACCTTCGAGAACTTGATCGCCGAATGTCCCATTCATGCGGATCTCTCCCTTTGGCAGCTCGCCCTGGAAACGATACAAAGTCTCGAGCCGTGCGGCATCGGCGCTTTCTCTCGCACTCAATCGCTCGTTCTGCAACTGCATCGTCACGCCCAGCTCAATCCCGACGAAGACGGCTTGGCACAATTGGCCTCGACGATTCTCGAGTCGTACCCCGACGTTCTGGCTCGTCACGATTTCAAGGCGTTGGCCCGCTGCTGCGCGAGTAAGGAAGAAACGGTGCAAAAAGCCTGTTCGCTGATTGGCACGCTCAATCCGCGTCCGACGGCTGCCTTTGCCGTCACCGCACATTGCGGCTATATCATTCCCGATATTTTGGTCTCCAAAACCGCAGCCGGATGGCAAGCCGAAATCAATCCGCAAACCGTTCCTCCTCTGCGCTTTAACCAGACCTATTTCGACATGCTCGCGCAGGCCAAACTCTCGGTTGACGGAGAAAACGAATGGCGTCAAAAGGCCACGCAAGCGCGCACGCTGATTCATAGTCTCGAGCATCGCTTCTCGACGCTGATCAGTGTGGCGCAAACCATCGTGCGTCTGCAATCGAGCTTTTTTGAACACGGACCGTCCGCCCTGGTGCCGATGACCTTGCGCGGTGTTGCCGATCAGTTGCAAATTGCCGAATCGACCGTCAGTCGAGCGACGGCGGACAAATACCTGCAATGCCCGCAAGGCACCTTCGAACTCAAGTATTTCTTTACCAGTTCGCTGGCCGGTCAAGACGGCTCGAGTGTCAGCTCCATGGCGGCGCGTCGTCGAATCAAAGAGCTGATTGCCAATGAAAATCCGAACAAACCCCTGTCGGACGCCGCACTGGCCGAGCTATTGCAAAAAGAAGGCATTGAATTGGCCCGCCGAACGGTGGCCAAGTATCGGGAAATGGAAAATATCGCGCCAAAGTCCTTGCGCAAACGTTCCGTCTAACCCGTAATGGGCTTTACTTTTTCAATCGCTTTCGACTAAAGTAGCGAAAAAATGTACGTTACAACCCCATGAATACCGTCGCCTCATTGTTGACTTTGGACAGCGTCGCGCTTGATTTGGACTTGTCAAGCCGCAAGCGCGTGTTCGAAGAAGCCGCCTTGTTATTGGAAAAGAACGTTGGCATCAGCCATCAAGCCGTGTTCGACGCTTTGAACGCGCGGGAACGACTGGGCAGCACCTGCGTCGGTGGCAGCGTTGCCATTCCTCACGGGCGCATCGAAGGAATCGACGAGATGGCCGTTGCCATCTTGCGCACCCGCTCCACCGTGGAAATGGGCTCGATCGACAATCGTATGGCGCGTCTCTTTTTTGTCATTGCCATTCCGCAAAACGATGCCGAGAATTATTTGGACGTTCTGCGTCAAGTTGCCACGATGTTGCAAGATCGAGATTTCAAGGACAAGTTGCTAACCGCAAAAACGCCCATGGAACTGTGCCAGTTGATTGGAGGATGGAATCCTCCGGAGTCAACGGACGACACAAACGACGAAACGTCCGAAGAAAATTGAGTACTCGACGGGCCGTGTTTTTCTCTCAAGAGTTTTCCTATGCACAATGACCCTGCATTACGCCTGATCATCGTCACCGGCTTGTCCGGATCGGGCAAATCCATCGCCATTCGTCAGCTTGAAGACAGCGGCTACTATTGCGTGGACAATCTCCCCGCCGAATTTCTCAGTTCCGTCGTCGAGCACTTGCGCGAACACGACCGCAACCATATTGCCGTTGCCATCGACGCCCGCAGCCAAACGACCTCCGCCGCTTTGGAAAAACAAGTGGGATTGCTCTGCGAGCGCGGTTGGGACGTTCGCGCGTTGTTTCTGACCGCCTCCACCCCCGCGTTGATCCAACGCTACTCCGAAACCCGCCGTCGACATCCTTTGTCGGTACCGAACATTTCCGGCGTAATCGGCGTTACCTTGGCCGAGGCCATTGACAAAGAACGCGATTTGTTGGCGGCCTCCGCACGAGGCGCCCACGTCATCGACACGTCCGGACTTTTGCCCAACACCTTGCGCGATTGGGTTCGTCAATTTGCCGACGCCCCGCGCTCGTTGATGACCGTCGCCTTCGAAAGTTTTGCGTTCAAGCGCGGCATTCCCGTCGCCGCCGATTTGGTCTACGACGTGCGCAACCTTCCCAACCCGTATTACGATCCCGCCTTGCGTCCCTTTACCGGACAGGACGCGCCCGTCGCCGAGTTTTTGGATAAGAGCGAGCAAGCGCAGGCCATGCTCAAGGACATCGAGCAGTTTATTCGGCGTTGGTTGCCGTCGTACGAGGCTCAAAACCGTCATTATCTGACGATCGCCATCGGTTGCACCGGCGGTCAGCATCGCAGCGTCTACGTCGCCGAACAATTGGCCAAACGATTCCATCAAACGACCAACGTCGTTTTGCGTCACCGCCAGATGGCGCAACAGAAAAACATCTCCCAGACCCGGTGACGCCGTGTAGGGCGCTCGGTTGTTAAGCCACTCCGCGCCAAATCAACAGAGCGCCTACGCAGAGCATCACCAGCGACAATATCAACATCAGCACTTTGGGCTTGCTCTTTTTAGACAAGTGCGCCCCAATTTGCGCGCCGACAATCGCACCGCCTCCGACAGCAACGGCAGGCAACCAAACGATATGATCCAACCAGGCGTGTCCGATCACGCCGACAACCGAGCTGATCATCAACACAAACGTCGAAGTCGCTACGGCAACATGCGCCGGAAATCCGAGAGCGATTATCATCATCGGCACGTGAATCACGCCTCCGCCGATACCGAAAATTGACGATAGAAACCCGATGACAAATGACCAACCGACACCTCGTCCCATCGGGAAAGAAAACGTTTCGGGATCGAAATCCTCGCAGGTTTGACTCGGCTTGGCCCGACGAGAACGGGCATACATGAACAGGCCGAGCAGTCCCAACACCGTACCGAAAGCAATCGAAAAAACGGGACCGGTAAACCACTTGGACACAAAGCTTCCCATAAAAGCTCCGGGAATCGTTGCCAGAGCAAACGGGACGGCGGCGCGCAACATCAGCCGTCGTTGCCGAACATAGGCCCAGCTCCCTGAAATCGCGTTGAGCAACACGCCGAACAAACTGGTTCCGACAACCTGTTGAACCGTCGTGAAGGTTCCCCCATTGGGCGGCATCATGGTCAGCATAAACAAAGGCACCATAATCAGCCCCCCGCCCAATCCGACCAAGGAGCCGAACGTGCCGATGCCAAGACCGATCAATACAAACTGAGCCAGTTCAAGCATTCGTCAATCCTTTTTCAAACGACTGCAAACAAAACGTCGGCGTGCAGTTTCAGCAACTTTTCAATAGGCGCAGGCAAGGCGACCGAGGGCAAGTCCCGTGCGTTGACCCATCGTCCGTTCGGTGTAGGTCGACTCGTCGCCTCCACCCATTGGCGACAGACCGTCGCTTTCAATTCGTAATGGGAAAACACGTGAGAGAACGTGACAAACGGCGCGCCGACGGGTTCTTGGACTTCGGGCAAACTCATCAACCCGCGCCAAACGCCTTTGCCCGTTCGAGGTTCCAGCCAAACGCCCTCACTGGAACACCACAGCATCATGACGGCGCTTCGCGTCGGCACCGGCTTCTTCGGACGACGAACCGGAAAACGATGCGCGTCTCCGACCGCGCGGGCCGCACACTGCTGCTTGAGCGGACAGCGCTCGCATTGAGGCCGGGTACGCGTACACACCGTCGCTCCCAAATCCATCAATGCCTGGTTGTAGGTTCCCGTCTCTTTTTCAGGCACCCACGCGTAGGCCAGTTGCCACAAATACTTTTCCGTTGCGGCCAAGCCGACGGCGCCTTCGTATCGAACCAAGCGCGAAAACACGCGTTTGACGTTTCCGTCCAAAATCGGCGCGGGCACGTCATAGGCGAAACTGGCGATCGCTCCGGCCGTACTGCGTCCGATACCGGGCAAAGACTCCAGTTGTTCCACGGTTTGCGGCAACTTCCCGCCAAACCGTTCGACGATGACTTTCGCGCAAGCGTGCAGGTTGCGTGCGCGCGTGTAATACCCCAACCCCGCCCACAAACGCATGACGTCCTCTTCGGGGGCGCGAGCCAAAACGTCAATCGTCGGGAATGCCTCCATAAAGCGCGCATAGTAGTCTTTGACCACCGATACCTGCGTTTGTTGCAGCATGATTTCCGAGATCCACCGGCAATACGCGTCCTTGACCATCCATGGCAAACCATGGCGACCGAACTGCTTTTGCCATTCGATCAACAAAGTTGACGGAGTGAAATTCGGAGTGTGGAACACGGTCATATCGGCCTCTTTCAAAACGCTTTTCATTGTACCTGAGATGTTTTACCTGCCTGCTTTGATTCAGCTCCGACATCGGCTTTTTATACATTCGCCAACCGAGAGTCCTAACTCTTTCGGAGGGTGATTTGCACCCCTGTCCAAGGTACACTTAATTAATTTTGTTATTTGGTCTTTTCGTTATTTTTGTTATTCTCTTTAAGAGGTATTTTCATGACAACTCTCGGACCCGCCGACCTCCTGGTCAAAAGCGTCTCCAACGGTATCGCCCGTACGCAACAACGGCCTCTCTCAACGCTAGGACTAACGGTCCTGGCCGGGGCGTACATCGCCTTGGGTGGCTTTCTGGCCATTCGCTGCGGCTTGGCTCTCCCCTGGGACGTATGGGGCAGCTTCGGCAAATTTGTCTTTGCCGCCGTCTTCCCTGTCGGTCTCATGCTCGTCGTGTTGTGCGGCGCCGACTTGTTTACCGGCAACTGCATGACATTGGCTTCGGCCATCTATCGCAAAGAAATCTCCGGCAAACAAGCCTTCCTGTCGGGGCTCTGGGCTTGGCTCGGCAATTTCGTCGGCGCCTTGTTCGTCGCCTACTGCATGGTCTATGCGTCCGGGTTGATTTTCGACAGTGTCAATCAAAACGGCACGACCACCATGCCGTGGGCCAGCAGCTTGGTCGCTCTTGCCAACGGCAAAACGCATTTGAGCTTTGACGCGGCCTTCTGGCGCGCCGTCGGTTGCAACTGGCTCGTTTGCATCGCCGTCTACGCCAGTTACGCCGTCAAAGACGGTGCGGGCAAGATCATGGCGATGTGGTTCCCGACCATGGCCTTCGTCGCCATGGGGATGGAACACTGCGTGGCCAACATGTTCTTCGTGCCCGCCGCCATCTTTGCCGGTTCCGATCCTCGCTATTTGGCTTTGGTTGAATCGGGCGACGCCGTTGCTTTGACCGCCTCCTGGTCTAACTTCTTCGTTGACAACCTGATCCCCGTCACCTTGGGCAACATCGTCGGCGGCGCCATTCTCGTTGCCGGCATCTACACGATGATTCACGGCCGGGCGTCGCGCGCGTAATACCTGCTCTGAGCCAAGGCACGTTTGATAGATAAAGTCCGTTTTTTCTTGAAAATTCGAGAAAATCGAGCGAAAAATCAGGTATCATGCGTGCCGTATCGCCGAGTTAATAAAGACAACTTGCGGGGCGAATAAAACATACCGCTAAAGCGTCTGTCGCATATACGTCGCTGGTTTTTGCTGTGACCGAAGAATGCGTTAGGCGCTGTCCTTGAACGCTTTTAACTTTAGGAGCATGGCAATGGCCAGCGATTATCTTTTCACTTCCGAATCCGTCAGCGAAGGTCATCCCGACAAGGTGGCCGACCAAATTTCGGACGCAATTCTCGACGCCTGTTTGGAACAGGATCCCATGAGCCGCGTTGCCGCGGAAACCATGTGCACGACCGGTCTGGTTGTTTTGGCCGGTGAAATCACCACCGACGCTCAGGTCGACTACATTCAGATCACCCGCGACGTTCTCAAGCGCATCGGCTACGACAACACCGAATACGGTATCGACCACAAGGGCTGTTCCGTTTTGGTCGGCTACGACAAGCAGTCCAACGACATCGCTCAGGGCGTGGACGAAAAGAACAACGACCCGCTCACGCAGGGGGCCGGCGACCAGGGTTTGATGTTCGGTTACGCTTGCGACGAAACGCCGACCTTGATGCCCGCCGCCATCTACTACGCTCACCGTTTGGTCGAACAGCAGTCCATCGTTCGCCGCAACGGCACGATGCCCTACTTGCGTCCCGATGCCAAGAGTCAAGTGACTTTGCGCTATGTCGACGGCCGTCCGGTATCCGCCGATACGATCGTATTGTCCACCCAACACTCGCCCGAATGGTCCGACGGCGAAAACATGAAGCCCGAGTTCATTCAGGCCGTGATCGACAACATCATCCGTCCCGTCATGCCCGAAGAATGGCTCAAGGACACCAAGTTCCTGATCAACCCGACCGGTCGATTTGTCGTCGGCGGTCCTCAGGGCGACTGCGGTTTGACCGGCCGTAAGATCATCGTCGACACCTACGGCGGCGCATGCCCGCACGGCGGCGGCGCCTTCTCCGGCGAGGATCCGACGAAGGTCGACCGCTCCGCCGCTTATGCCTGCCGTTACGTTGCCAAGAACATCGTGGCCGCCGGTTTGGCCCGCCAATGCGAGGTTCAGGTTGCATACGCCATCGGCGTAGCCGATCCGATGAACATCACCGTTTTGACCAACGGTACCGGCGTCATCGCCGACGAAAAGATTGCCGAAATCGTGCGCGAAGTCTTCGATTTGCGTCCGGGCGGCATTATTCAGATGCTCGATCTGCGTCGTCCGATCTACTCCAAGTCCGCCGCCTACGGTCACTTCGGTCGCGAAGAACCCGAATTCACTTGGGAAAAGACCGATCGCGCCCACCTGTTGCGCGCTGCCGCCGGTCTGGACAACTAAATCGCCTGATCGTTCTTCTTTGAACGACATGCAACTCGAATGACAACAGCGGGCCATTTTCGGCCCGTTGTTGTTTTTCGGGACATGGGAACAGAGCGTATACTGCCTCAAACATCTCACATGTCCGAGGTACTCCACATGACCACTTACTGCCTGACGTTCAGCCCTTGTGACAGCACTCTGAGCATCGCCAATGTCATCGCGCATCGTTTAGACGAAAACGCCATTCACATCGATTTGACCCGTCGCGACGTGATCCTGCCTCCGTTTGAATCTCAAGACGTTTTGATCGTTGCCTGTCCCGTCTACGGCGGACGCATTCCGACTCCCGCGGCTCAACGCTTGCGCGGCATCGTCGGCAACGGGGCTCGCGCGATCGCCATCGTCGTATTCGGCAACCGCGCCTTTGACGACGCCCTTCTTGAAACAGTCGACATTTTGGCCGAATCCCAAGTCGTTACGATTGCTGCCGGCGCCTTTGTCGCCCGTCACTCCCTCGTTCCCGCCGTCGCCCAAAATCGCCCCGACGAAGACGATGTCGCTCAAATTGACGCGTTCGCGCGTGAAGCGGCGCGCCGTGTGGCCGAAGGCGTCGACACGCCCGTCGCCGTCCCCGGCAACCGCCCATACAAAGAGTACGCGGGCATGCCGGTCAGTCCCGTCGCCAATCCCGCCCTGTGCATCCGTTGCGGACTGTGTGCCGCCGTGTGCCCTGTCGGCGCCATCGACTCGACAGATCCGACCCAAACCGATGCCCAAACATGCATCCTTTGCATGCGTTGCGTCGAAGCGTGTCAAGCACGCGGACGCGCCTTGCCGGCGCCCGTGCGCGAAGCCGTCGAAGCCAGGCTCTCCGCCTTGTTGAACGTTCGCGCCCAAAACGAGGTGTTTTGACAAACCGTGCTTGCTCGCCACGACGTTTGTCCAATAAATTTGATAAAGTTTTGAGCTCTACTACTTTTTTGCAAAGGGTTTTGTCATGACCGTTCGTGTCTTAACCGGTATCAACACCACCGGAACGCTTCACTTGGGCAACTATTGCGGGGCCATTCGCCCTTGCATTCAAGCCTCTCGTCGTGACGATGTCGAAAGCTTCTTTTTCATGGCTGATTTGCACGCACTGATCAAGTGCCAGGATCCCGATCGAGTCGAACTGAGCCGCATGCAGATTGCCGCCAGCTGGTTGGCCGCCGGTCTCGATCCGGACAAAGTGACGTTCTATCGTCAGAGCGACATTCCCGAAATCCCGATGCTCAACTGGATGTTCAACTGCGTTTGCTCCAAGGGGCTGATGAATCGCGCACACGCCTACAAAGCCGTCGTCGATGTCAACACCGCTCAAAACGAGGATCCCGACGCCGGCGTCAACATGGGATTGTTCTGCTACCCCATTCTCATGGCCGCCGACATTTTGATGTTCAATGCCAACCGCGTGCCCGTCGGTCGCGATCAAATTCAGCACTTGGAAATGGCTCGCGACATCGCCACCCGATTCAACAACATCTACGGCGCGAGCAAAGAATTTTTCGTCATGCCGTACGAGCAGGTCGATGCCGAACTCGAATTGTTGCCCGGCCTGGACGGTCGCAAAATGAGCAAGAGTTACAACAATGTCATTCCGCTGTTTGATGGCGGTGAAAAGGCATTGCGCGACGCTATCAGCCGCGTCGTCACCGACAGCAAGTTGCCCGGCGAGCCCAAGGATCCCGACAGCACGTCTTTAACCCAAATCTTCGATGCCTTTGCAACGCCTGATGAACGCGCCGCTTTCCGTCAGGAATTGCGCGACGGTCTCGGCTGGGGCGAGGCTAAGAAGCGCCTGGCCGATCAGATCAATAATGAAATCGGTCCGATGCGCGAGAAGTACGAGTACTACATGTCGCATACCGACGAGCTCGAAGATATCTTGATGGCCGGCGCAGACAAGGCTCGCAAGATTTCCAAGCCCTTCATCGAAGAGCTTTATCACGCAGCCGGTTTGCGTCGCTTCCGCTCCCTCGAACAGAGCGGCACAAAAAAGCAGCAAAAGCGCGCCGCCAAGCCGACGTTCAAGCAATACCGTGAAAGCGACGGAAAGTTTTATTTCAAACTGGCCGATGCTGCCGGCAAGCTGTTATTACAGTCCGTCGGATTCGACAGCGGCAAGGAAGCCGGCATGACCGTCAGTGCCGTCAAGAAGGGCTTGACCGACGAATTGATGGCGCTCGTTCGATTGGCCGACGGCGTTACGATGCCCGAAGTCCAAGAAGCGATTGACGCGCTGAACGCCGAATAAGTCGGCGCCGCTAAAAAAAGACGATGTGTTTTCGCACATCGTCTTTTTTTAATAACTGTTTTGTACTTGCCGAATCAATCGTGCGTCGCGTTTGGTCGGACGTCCTCGGGCAATGGTATGCGCAGGCTCGAAGGCCAGTTTGCGCATGGCGGCCTGATGATCCCGACGCGCTTTGGATTCCGGCGTTTCCTCATACAACGTTTGGGCCACGGTTGCGGGGCCCCTGACAGAACTGATAGCACGAATCACGATGTCAAAACGTTCGTCTCCTCGCTCCACGAGCAACCGATCGCCGCATTTGACTTCCCTTGAGGGCTTGAGTCGCTGCCCGTCCAATCGCACGCGTCCCAGCTCCACAGCATCCTGAGCCAACGAACGGGTTTTAAAAAAGCGTGCGGCCCACAACCATTTGTCAATGCGGATGCGTTCCAGTTGGTTTGCCATCGTCTGTATTCCTTGATCTAAGTTAGATTCGGTATGTCAATCCTCAAATGGCGCACGACCAAGCGGACAGTACAATGTTCGAATCGACTCTTTTTAACAGTTTACTGCAGTCATGGCCATCTCTCGCTGTCACGAACCCGTCCCCGTTTCCGTAGGCCCCTGTTTGTTGGGGCTTCAGCCGATAAAAGTGCTTTCCAGTTTGAGCGGTTCTACTTCCGCCGATCTTCTGAAATCCGTCCGGACGTTGGAGCAAATGGCCGTCGACATCATTGAATGGCGCATCGATTACATCGAGTCGTTGAACTTTCAATCCGTCTTGTCCACCGCCATCGAGTTGCGCATGCAAACGTCCAAGCCCCTGTTGGGCACGCTGCGCACCAAACAAGAAGGAGGCAACGCCGACATTGACGACGAGGCCTACCATGCCTTGGTCGGAGACATTGCCGGTTCCAAACTCATGGATGCCATCGACGTTGAGTTTTCTCGCGGCCGTAGCGACGAACTAATCGACATCGCGCACGACAACAACACGCCCGTGATCCTGAGTTACCACAACTTTGACGAAACGCCGTCAAAAGAAGAGCTCCTCGAGCTCTTTTCGGCCATGAACGAAACGAAAGCCGACGTAATCAAAATGGCCGTCATGCCTCGAACGCCCGACGACGTGTTGCGTTTGATGCAATGCACGTTGCAAATGCGGGAACACTCCGACAAACCGTTGATCACCATGGCCATGGGAGCCTTGGGCGGCGTGACTCGCGTGGCCGGCTCGCTGTTCGGTTCGTGCGCGACGTTCGCGGCGGCACAAAACGCCTCGGCTCCCGGCCAACTTCCCGTCGACACGGTCAGATCAATGCTCGACGCCTTGTCGATCGACGACTGATCGTCAGATCAATCCCTGCAAAATCTGATTGAGCGCTCCGTCTTTCGGACGGAACACGCCGTACTTGGTAATGTAGGCCGTCACGCAATCAGCGGGCGTCGAATCGAAAAGCGGCGCCATAATCGGGGCCTCGTCCGGATCGAGGTAATGCTGAATTTCCTCCAGGGGCACCTTGTTGCCGCTCTCGCACTGCAAATCGACCACCGTATCTTGAACGGCGACGTAAACGTCGATCCCCAATCGCTTGGCGACCATCGCGGCCATACTCGAACCGGCACTGGCAATAACGTCGCCGTTGGCCGCAACCGCGTTGGCGCCGATCAATACGCAGGAGATCGGATAATTGTTCAACACATAGGCTATGCCGGCATCCGAGATCACTCGGTTCGCAATATTGTCGCTTGCAAGCTCGGGTTCCGACATGCGACGCCCCAACTGCAAGGGGCGAGACATCGTGCAATAGACTTCAAGCGACTTGCCTTGTCTGGCCGCTTCGCGAATGATGGCCATCGCGGAACCCACGCCCACGCTGCTGAGCAGCCCGGTTCCGCCGGTCGTCAAGATGGTAAAACCGTCTTTGATCAGCTCCGCTCCTCGTTTGGCCAAATGCGCGTCGGCTTCAACCGTCGTCTTGACAAAATGTTCCGTACTGATCGTGAACATTTCGAGCAACTCGGATGGCGTTTTCTTTTGCTCGACGGCCTGGTCATACAAAATGTGCATCCGATCGAGCATCATCATCAAGCTCTTGCAAGCCGGTCTGGCGGATCTAAGCGATAAAAACGCTTGTTCGATCGCGTAATAAAACGATGAAAAGGGCGAGTTGCAAAGACGTTGGGCTTCCATCATGAGCGCATACGCAGCCGCAGCGGCAACGATTGTCGGCCCGATGATCACCATGTCACGAATGGCTTGCGCGACCGTACTGACACTTTCAAAAGACTGAAAAACCTGTCGTTCGGGCAATCCACGTACGTCTAGAAGCTCCAACCTTTTACCGTCAAAATACAAAGACCGTATCGACATGTTCTCCCCTTTTATTGTTTATCTCTCTGATCGGACTAGATCCTATTACGTCGAGTGACCTAGATTCCTGCCTGTTTTGACAAGTCGAGGTTCACCCATTATATCGTCACTTTTTTCTTGCCGAGCAATGATATTTGTCATACTGGCAACAACGCGTTTACTCGATACACGAGTAGCGCTCTTCTTATAATTGAAGGATCTTACGTTCCGACAGGCAAGGACTGCCTGACTTATACGGCACGCACGAACTACTCGAACCATGGAGAATTTTCAGTTATGGCATTAAAACAATTTGACTTTGCCTACGGACGCGGTCGCAAACAATTTGCCGTCGAGGACTCGCTGATTATCAAAGAAGTTCGTACGGAACAATTCGAACCGATGACTGATATCAAGCAAGGCATTTTGGACGCCATCTACAATCCCATCGGTTGTGCTCCCATCAATGAAATCATCAAACCCGGCGATACGGTCGCTTTCATTTGCAATGACCCGACGCGCGTCGCAAACAGTTTTGACTTCATGCCCGTATTGGTGGATGAATTCAACAAGCTGGGCGTCAAAGACGAAGACATGCACATCCTCTTCTCTTTGGGCACGCATCGCGACATGACGCACGAAGAAATGGTCGAAGCCGTGGGTGAAAACGTCGCTTCCCGCTTGCAGATGTTCAACAGCACCTGCCATATCGCGGAAGACTTTGAATACTTCGGCACGACCAGCCGCGGTACTCCCGTCCACATTCACAAGAAACTGTGCAATGTCGACCATGTTATCCTGACCGGCACGATCGTTCACCATTACTTCTCGGGCTATGGCGGCGGTCGCAAGGCGATTTTGCCCGGTTGTGCCGCTATGGAAACGGTCCGCGTCAATCACAGCTTCATGCTGGATGAAAACGCCGGTTTGGGTCGTACCGACGGCAACCCCGTTTACGAAGACCAAATGGAAGGCGTCGCTTTGTTTGCCAAGGGTCGTTCGTTGTTCCTCTTTAACGCCATTTTGAACGCGCAACACGAATTCCTGCGCATGTTTGCCGGCGATTACATCGCCGCTCATAAGGAAGCTTGCAAATTCGTCGATCGCGTTTACGGTTGCGCCATCCCGAAGGAAGCCGATCTCGTCATCGCTTCTTGCGGCGGCTTCCCCAAGGACATCAACGTCTACCAGATGCAAAAAACCATGGACAACGCCTGTTGTGCCGTACGCAAAGACGGCGTGGTGATTTTGCTGGCCGATTGCGAAGAAGGGTCCGGTTCCAAGTTGTTGGAAGAAACCTTCCGTCGACTCAGCACCCCCGAAGCGATCAAGGCCGAATTGGAACAAAACTTCCGTATCGGCGCCAACAAGGCTTATGCCGTTGCCCGTCCGATTTCTCGCGCACGTTTCATCTTGGTGACCAGCTTGGAT
Source organism: Duodenibacillus sp. (assembly GCA_017628205.1). Lineage (GTDB taxonomy): Bacteria > Pseudomonadota > Gammaproteobacteria > Burkholderiales > Burkholderiaceae_F > Duodenibacillus. Next base: position 71,381 of record JAGBZO010000045.1, on the reverse strand, counting down.
CGTCAGATGGCAAAGGAAATGCTCTTTACCGCCGCTGTCGATACGGTAGAAGAAGCCCTGGAAATCGCCAAGCAATACGTCGGTGAAACGCCTTCCATCGTCTTGATGCCCGAAGGCAGCCTCACGGTGCCGCGCGTCGAATAACACAACTGATGGCATCGTTTTAACGCAATCCTGCCTTGCCGTTTTCCATCGGCGGGCAGGATTTGTATTACCGACGCAGTTTTCTCCTACCGAAAGACAAAGACATGCCCGCTTGTTCTTCCATTCGCTTTGACCATGATCGAGCCGAACGCATCGGCTTGCCCGAAGCCGTCTTTTGTGCCGGCAAAGCTCCCGAACATTTGGCGACACTCTTCGAGCGCTTTGCTTGCGCCGAGGAAAAGCCTATTTTGTTCACGCGACTGGAAGCATCGGTCATGCAAGCTCAGTCTGCCGCCGTTCGAGCGGCCTACAATTACGACCCGCTTTCGAGAACCGCCTGGAACCGTACCCGCCGCACACGCCCCCAAGGGCGCGTCGCCATTGTGTCGGCCGGCACGGCCGACAGCGCCGTAGCGCACGAAATCGCCCGTACACTCGAATATTTGGGATGGCCGTTTCAACTGTTCGAAGACTGCGGCGTTGCCGGTTTATGGCGCATCCAAGCGTCAATCGATGAGATCAACCGTTGTGACGTCGTCATCGTTGTGGCCGGACTGGATGCCGCATTGGCCAGTGTCGTGGGCGGTCTGACCGACAAACCGTTGTTTGCCGTTCCCACATCGGTCGGTTATGGAATCGCTCAAGCGGGAATGACCGCGTTGCACAGCATGCTGGCTTCGTGCGCTCCGGGCATTGGCGTGTTGAATATCGACAACGGTTACGGCGCCGCCTGTGCCGCTTCGCGCATTCTCGAACGTTTATACCCGCAACACGGAAACTAAAACCTATGAACCCCACGTTCCAACGCCCCATTTTGAGCGTTCGCATTCACGCAGGTTTGAATGCCGGCGTCTTTTTAGCCGGCTTGCTGGCTCTGACCGGCACGCAATTCATGAGCCCCGACGAGTTGCTCAAAAGCAAGTTTCCTCTGTTGAACGCCTCGTTGGATTTGGTGCCCACCAGCGTCAATCACATTGCCGGCGTCAGCGCCCTCATTCGTTGCCCGCATGAACACGTCCATCGAACGCCGGCCGACATCCAACGCCTTTACGACGACAGCGCGCTCTCTGAGCCGGCTCGTCGACTGGCATCGGACATTTGGTCCGTGCTCACCCGCGCCGAAGCCAAAGTGCACGACAAACCGATCGAACAGGTACATTTTCATGAAGTCGGCCGAATGGCCAACGTCATCGCGATCGGCCTGATCGCAGAACTGGTCACCGCGTTGAATCCGAGCCGAATCGTCGCTAGCGCCATTCCGTTGGGGGACGGTTTGATTCATTGCGCCCACGGCGCCATGCCCTACCCCGCCCCGGCCATGTTTGAAATGCTCGACGGCGTTCCCGTCCGCCCCTATCGCGGCGAAGGAGAGCCGGTCACGCCCACCGGTCTAGCCGTTTTGCTGGGACTCAAAACCCAATTCGGCGGTTGGCCCAAGATGCGCGTTCAAAAACATGTGACCGCCTTTTTGCCCAACAAGATCTTCCACGACGTGCCCAACGGTTGCTTGTTCGTTCTCGGCAGCGATTTTGACGATGAGGCCCCGGCTCGATGAGCGTGTCGCAACTCCCGCCCTTGCTTGTCGAAGCACTCGAAACGGCCGCGGTAAACAAGACGGTTCGCATTGCGTATTCCGGCGGCCTAGACAGCCGCTTTCTTGCGTTTTGCGCGAAATTAGCCGGTTTTAATGTTGTTTTATTGCACATTAAGGGACCGCACGTTGCACCAATCGAAACTCGGGAAGCCTTGCGATTGGCCGAAGACATGGGTTTGCGCGTCCAAATCATCGATCTCAACCCGCTCGATCACATCGATCTTCGTGCCTTAGGACACGATCGATGCTACGCGTGCAAACGGTTGTTGTTCCAAACGTTGCTCAATTGCGATCCCGCGGTCCCGTTGTGTGACGGCTCGAATGCCTCGGACACCGATGTCTTCCGCCCCGGCGCGCGTGCCGTCAAAGAGCTGGGCATCCTCTCTCCGTTGGCTCTGGCAGGCCTGACAAAAAATAACATTCGACAATGGGGCGCCAAGCTGGGTTTTCCTCATCCGGAACAACGCGCCCGACCGTGCCTGCTCACGCGCTTTCCTTACGGTACGAACGTATCGACCGAGCAATTGCGTCTGATCGCTCGCGCCGAAGCGCACGTCGCCGCTCATCCGATCGGAAAACGACTGGCGTTTCGCCTTCGCATGCCGGCACCCTCTTTACCTGAATTGCACGTGCAAGCGGACGAGGCTCACGACGTATCCGCGGAGCAACTCGACGCCTTGGTTCGCGACCTGAAAAAGGCGTTTCCACCTTTGAGCGGCTTACGGTGCGTTCAACTGACCACTTTGTCCGGTTTTTACGACAAACAAAAATAAAAAATCCCGTTCCTGCGCATCCAAAAAAGACAGCCACGGAACGGGATTTCTGACGAACGAATCTATTAGAAAGGCAGATCGATAGCCGGATCGACTTGCTTCAAGAAAGCGCCGAATCGTTCTTGAATTCGCTGCATGGCCTCCGGTGTGTCGCCTTCAATGCGAACAACCACCACGGGCGTGGTGTTGGAAGAACGGGCCAAAGCAAAACCGTCGGCAAATTCAACGCGTACCCCGTCGATCAAAATGACGTCTTCCGCATCATCAAATCGAGCGGCCTGTTGCAACTTCTCGACGAATACCTTGTTCTCGCCTTCTTGCATCTTGATCTGCAATTCCGGCGTGTTGACGGCGCTCGGCAATGCGTCGAGCACGTCTGTCGGGGACGCTTCGCGAGAAACAATCTCCAACAATCGCGCGCCGGCGTAAATACCGTCGTCAAAGCCGGGCCAACGGCCGTCGTTGAAGAACAAATGCCCCGACATTTCACCGGCAAACGGAGCTCCCGTTTCGCGCAACTTGGCCTTGACCAAGGAGTGACCGGTGCAACTGATCGTCGGAACGCCGCCGTGTTGCTTGATCCATGGTACCAATCGACGGGTGCACTTGACGTCGTAAATGATTTGACTACCCGGATGCGAGGCCAAAATATCGGCTGCAAACAGCATCATTTGGCGATCGGGGTAAATGATCGAGCCGCTCTTGGTGACAACGCCCAAACGATCGCCGTCCCCGTCGAAGGCCAAGCCGATTTCTACGTCGCTTTCCTTCACGACACGGATCAAATCCGTCAAGTTGGAGGGTTTGCTCGGGTCGGGATGATGGTTCGGGAAGTTGCCGTCCACATCCATGTAGAGTTCGGTAATGTCACAACCCAAACGCTCGAAAATGGCGCGTGCGGTGGGGCCGGCAACGCCATTACCGCAGTCGACGGCAATTTTCATCGGGCGGGCCAACTTAACGTCGCCGGTGACGGCTTCGACGTAGGCGTTCAACACATCGACCTGCTCGATGGTGCCGGGCTCGGCAGCCTCTTGCAGGCCGCCTTGAGCGATGCGTTCGTAGATGGCCTGAATCTGATCGCCGAACAATGTCAAACCGCCCATCATCATCTTCAAACCGTTGTAATCGGCAGGATTGTGAGACCCGGTGACGGCAACGCCGGAGCCGTTGCCCAAATACTTGGTAGCGAAATACAAAACGGGGGTCGGAACCATCCCGATGTCCTTGACGTCAACCCCTGCCTTGGCGATGCCGAGCATCAATGCCTGAGACAAAGCGGGGCCGGACAATCGACCGTCTCGTCCGACGCAAATGCTGGCAATACCCTGCTCCTTGGCCATAGCACCCAATACCATCCCGACAGAGTGCACCACGTCCTCCGTCAGCGACTTGCCGACGATACCGCGAATGTCATAGGCCTTGAAAATAGATCGATCCAACTGCATGTTCTTAAGTCCTCTCGCTAAGTCAATCTCGCATGGGTTGACGTTTGATTTCGACAACTTATTAATTTTAAGCCGAATCAAACTCAAAATAAACCGCACGCGATGCTTGCGAGCGGGCACGATTTTTTAATCTGAGTTCAAAAAAGTCGCTTCTTTCAGTCCGTTATCACACATGGCGGCCCGCAAAGCGGGTAAACTAACGAATTTAGAAGCTTTTTCGGGAATTTATCCCTCTTCTTTGTGTTAATACGTGACGCGAGATCCTCTTGATTCGCGTCCAGAATGACCTACCGGAGTACCCATGCGTACCGTTTACTGTGGCTTGGTTGATGAAAAGTATATCGGCCAGACTGTGACCCTTTTTGGTTGGGCACATCGTCGTCGTGACCACGGCGGCGTCATCTTTATCGACTTGCGTGACCGCGAAGGTCTTGTTCAGGTCGTTTGCGACCCGGACCGTCCCACCGTTTTCGAAACGGCCGATAAGATCCGTAACGAATATTGCGTCAAGGTTGTCGGCCTTGTTCGTGCCCGTCCCGAAGGCACCAAGAACGACGCCCTCGTTTCCGGCGGCGTTGAAGTGCTCTGCCAGGAACTGGAAATTTTGAATGCGTCTCTGACGCCTCCCTTCCAACTCGACGACGACACCGTCAGTGAATCCGCTCGTTTGACCTATCGCGTCCTCGACTTGCGTCGTCAGCAGATGCAAAACAACCTGAAGTTGCGCTTCAAGGTCACTCAGGCTTTCCGTCACTTCCTCGACGATCAGGGCTTTATCGACATCGAAACGCCGGTTTTGACGAAGTCCACCCCGGAAGGCGCTCGAGACTACCTCGTTCCGTCTCGCGTACAGGACGGCAACTTCTTTGCTTTGCCGCAGTCTCCTCAGCTGTTCAAGCAGATGTTGATGGTTGCCGGTTTCGATCGCTACTATCAGATCGTCAAGTGCTTCCGTGACGAAGACTTGCGTGCCGACCGTCAGCCTGAATTCACGCAGGTTGATATCGAAACCTCCTTCCTGAACGAACTCGAAATCCGTGAAATCATGGAAAACTTGATTCGTTCCGTATTCAAGAAGACGCTCGACGTTGACTTGGTCGCACCGGAAGCCCGCTTCCCGATCATGCCGTACGTTGAAGCCATGGCCCGTTTCGGTTCCGACAAGCCCGACTTGCGCGTCAAGTTGGAACTCAAGGAAGTGACCGACATCGTCGCCGATTGTGAGTTCAAGGTCTTCAGCTCCGTGAAGTCTTTGCACAACGGCAAGGTCGTCGCCATGTGCGTTCCCGGCGCCTGCTCCATGGCTCGCTCCGAAATCGACGCCTACACCGAATTCGTCAAGATCTACGGCGCCAAGGGTCTGGCCTACATCAAGGTCAACGAAAAGGCTAAAGGCCGCGAAGGTCTGCAAAGCCCGATCGTCAAGAACATCTCCGACGAAATCTTGGCCCAGTTGCTCGAAGTCACCGGCGCCAACGACGGCGACGTCATCTTCTTCGGCGCCGACAAGGCCAAGATCGTTTATGACAGCCTCGGCGCCTTGCGCTTGAAGATCGGTCACAGCGAATTCGGTCGCAAGAACGGTTTGTTCGAAGAAGGCTGGAAGCCCCTGTGGGTTGTCGACTTCCCGATGTTCGAATACTCGGAAGAAGACGATCGCTGGACGGCCTGCCACCATCCGTTCACCAGCCCGCACGACGACTGCGTCGACAAGCTCGAATCCGATCCGGAAAACTGCTTCGCCAAGGCCTACGACATGGTCCTCAACGGTTGGGAAATCGGCGGCGGTTCCGTACGTATCCATCGTGCGGACGTCCAGAGCAAGGTCTTCTCCGCATTGAAGATCACTCCGGAAGAAGCTCAGCTCAAGTTCGGCTTCTTGCTCGACTCCCTGCAGTACGGCGCTCCTCCCCACGGTGGTATCGCTTTCGGCTTGGACCGTATCGTCACGATGATGACCGGTGCTCCGTCCATCCGCGACGTGATTGCCTTCCCGAAGACGCAGCGCGCCCAGTGCTTGCTGACCGGCGCTCCGAGCATGGTCGACGAAAAGCAGTTGCGTGAGTTGCACATCCGTTTGCGTAACGAAGTAAAGGCTTAATGTCTTTAATTTGATTCGCTCCTCTCCAAGAGAGGCGAAGCTCAAACCCTGCACACTCTGTGTGCAGGGGTTTCTTTTTCATGCGTTCGGTCGTGCAAAGGGCGTCCCGGCGCACGAAACACGCTTTTCTTCACCTGTCAGATCATCCGAACGTCTTATAAACTGTCCCTCCCCATGCTCTTATCGTTATACTTACACTGACTAGATATGACTTGCTTCAAATGATGAAGCACTTTGGCGATACAGAAGATTTATGGCTCTTACCACGACAAAACAGCGTCAGGCAATCGGCGATCGACTGCGCTCAGAGCGAGAGCGTCTCGGGTATACCGATCAACAAATCGCCCAACTCATCGGCGTGCCGCTCGAACGGTACGTTCGCATCGAGGCCGGCGAAGTCGATCCCGGCATTTTCTGTATGCCCCGTTTGAACGCTTGCGGTTTTGACGTGCTGTACATCTTGACTGACGAACGCTATAAACCCGTCAAAGAAGAAAGCGAACTCCTGCAACGTTTCCGTGAACTCAGCCACAAAGGTCGCAGTTCCATCTTCATGACGTTGGACGCCCTCGAACGACTGGCTCCGAACATTCGCCAGACGTTGCGCGACAAATGGCGCGGGGACTCTTGATTCCGCTCCCATACTAAGAGCGCCTCGAGTTTCGAGGCGCTCTTTTTGTTGTTGCTCTCGAACCCATCCGTCACCTTCATCCTCCCCCTTTCACCCCGTCGCATCGCAGTCCTTGCTAGCGTCTGCTAGCATTCGTTTTAAGTCTATTGCCCATCGTTTTGTGGCAAACTATTCGTACTTTTATCGTTAGCGGTTTCAGACATAATGACACGGATTATTCGTTGGGTTTTATTCAGCTGCACCCTCGTCCTTCTTTTAGCCGGTTGCGCTTACGTCGCCTTGTTCTATTGGCTTGACGCATCCAGCGTTAAAACAACCGTCGATCGTTACGCGAAGGAAGCGCTCAATGCACGCGTCGAAATAGACGGTCCGATCGAGTTGCAAAAATTGCCCGACTTGACCGTGCAATTGCCGAACATTCGTTTCTATTGTCTTGAAACGCAAAAAGAAGTCGGCCAGATTCGCAGCGCTCGTCTGAACGTTTCTCTGTGGTCCTTGGTTTTGGGTGCGGTTCACATCAAGCAAGCTCATGTCGACGGCTTGCATACCACGTTGAATTTGCCCTCGCTCTCGACCGACGCTTTGTTTGACTCTACGTTCAACAATGTCAACTTCCCGAAAGATTTGCGCGTCGGCGCATTGACGTTGACGGACTCAAACGTCAAGCTCAATGTCAATGCTGCGGAAGGCTCTCGCGTCTTTGAGCTCTCCCAATTGATGTTCAACGTGGGCGCATTCTCCCCCGAGATGGCCACACCTTACGAATTCAGCACCGTTTACAACGAAATTCGATCCGACGCCCCTGCCGCCGAATCCGCTCCGTCGGCCGAGAGCACCCAAAGCGCTCCGACAGCGCCCTCTGTTGACGAGGCCGCCAACCAACCCGTTGTCACCGAGCAACCCCCCGAAATGACGTCCGAGACGCCGACGCAACAAGCCCTCCCGAGCGTCCCTGTTTCTCCCGAACAGACCGACACGGCCGCGACTCAGGAAAATGAGCCTAAAGAGCCGACACCTAGCGCATCGGCCTCTTCCGCCTTGGCTGTCGAAGCTTCCGATAACCAATCTAACGTGGTTCCCGCACAAGCTCAACCTCAGACCGAAGCGCCCGCCGTCGACTCGGAACCTCGAAACGCCCCCGGCATCGAACCCGTTGCTGAGACAGCCCCCGCTGCCGAGCCTGCCGCCGTAACCGAATCGGCTGCCGAAGCGACTCAGCCAACTGTCGAACCGAGCCAAACGCCCGTTTCCGAGCCCGCAACGAAGCCCCTGTCCGTCGAGGCTCCTCAGTCCTCGTTCGTTGATCAGTTCATTCGTCGAGCGATCGCCAACGCCTTGCCCGATTTCGATCCGAACCAGCCGACCTTCATTACCCCGAATCTCTTTGACGGTCCGACCCATGGAGCCGTCAGTTCGACCGGTCGCATGACCATTTCGACGGCCAATCGATTCGTCATGTTTGAAGACGCCACGTTCTCGGCCGAGGTGTTCCGACTCGGACATCCCTATTCATTAGTGGCCAAGACCGACCGCATCCGATTCAAAGGCTCGGAAATCAACGGCATGAACGTCAACGGCACCATTTCACGTCCCGACAGCAGTCAGGGTGACGTGCATCTGGGTGCCGTCGACTTCCGGTTGCGTCCCGGCAACTTTGCCAGCCCCGAATTGCGTCTTGCCTATACCGACTATGACGGATCTCGAGTGACCAATCTGGAAATCGCCTCTTCCATGGAAGCCGATTTCCTCGGACGCAAGATCGATTTCGGCAATTTTGTCGCCAAGATCAACATTGCCGATCCCGAAACATTGCCCAACGACTTCGTCGCCAATATCTCCGGTTCGATCAACCTTGATCTTGCCCAAGACATCGCCCAAGTCGCTTTGTCCGGCGATCTGGCCGGCGCCCCCTTCAGTTACAGCGGTTCCGTCTCCTCTCTGAGCGCGCCCAAATTGCGCGGAGAATTGTCGTTGGCAGAACTCAACCTCGCCACCATTCCGACTTTCGGCAACATGCACTGGATGCATCACGTCGACTTTGACGGCGAGTTGCGCATCGGTCAATTGACGGCAAACGCCTTTAGCGCCGCCCAATTGCACAGCCGTCTTCGCATTCAAGACAATACGCTGATCCTCAACGACATCATCGTTAATCTCGCCGACGGTCGCTTGATGGGGGAAACTCGCGTCAGTGAAACCGGAGACTGGTTGTTCAACGGTCGCATCGACAGCGTCAGCATGGACAAACTGTTGCCGCTCTTTGATGCCAAACCGCTTGTTGCCGGCGTTGCCAAAGGGACGTTGTCTCTCAGCGGTCGCGGCATGAACGCCGCCGACATCAAGGGTCACGCCCGCTTGCGTTTGATCCGAGGCATCTACCACGGCATCAACGCCGACGCCGTCCGCAACCGCATCGTTGCCAACGGTTCCGACGCCGAAATCACCCGCGAAGGCGCCCAGACTCTCATGGACGAATCGTCCGCCGAGATTTCATTGGCCAATCAGCGCCTGAAGATCGACAAATTATTGTCGCGCTCCGTGCATCTGCGTACGAGCGGCGAGTTTGTCGTCGATTTGGGCAAGGGTTCGATCAACGGCAAGACCTACACCATTTTCGCCCCGCAAAAGGGTGTACCGTCCGTCCAGGTGGCCGCTACGATCACCGGGTCGTCCGCCAATCCGCAATGGAATTTCGCCTGGGATGAAGCTCAGAAGTCGCTCGGTCGCGCCTTGGGCAAACCCACGCTAACGTTGCCCAAACAAGACGACAATCGCAGTATCTGGCAGTCCGTCAAAGACTTCTTCCACCTGTAACGACAGAACCGCCCCGCTAACGATGCGCTCGTTTGCGGGGTCGGAAGCAATAAAAATGCCGAGCATTTGCTCGGCATTTTTATTGTCAGAACGGAAGCGTCATTCGTAGGTTTGCAAGATCGTACGAATATCGATTGCCTGCAATGTCTTGGCTAACCCTTGCTTCAACTCGGTCCAGTGCTTAAGCAACTCGGGCGTGTGCTCTTGTCGCTTGTAAGCTCGACCCGTTTGAATGAAGTCGTCGCTCACCGCACCGGGAACGAGACTGACGCGGCGCGTTTGTTCCCCAATCGAGATCTCGAAGTACAGGTGACCGTAAACACCTTCGGGCGCTCCGGCAGGCACCTCGGTAATGACCTCGTAGGCGCCGCGCGACACAGCGCGCGTCAACATTTCCACGGCGTCTCGAAGACCGGGACCGGGAAACGCCGTCTTAAAGACGATCTCTTCTCGACCGGGGACACGGGACGGACTCATTTCATCAATAGCCCACTGTATCAAACGATAGCCGAGGACCAAACCGCCGATGCTGTCTTGACCGTGATAAAGAACACAGGCGCTAAACGGGATTTGCAATACCTCGCCGTCCTGACGGACTCGAATATCTTTCACAACTTACTCCTTAGCCAACGGAAGCACCAGTTTTTCAACGTCAACCGGCTTGCTCATCATACCGTTTTCGATCAAAAACGCCTGATCAAGCTTCAACGAATCCACGTCGGCTTGCGTGAGTTTGTCGTAATAATTCGACCACATGGCCAACTGCTTGGCATCTTCCATCGAGATCCCGTGCTCCTTGGCGCCCAAAGCTACCGCTTCATCCCAATTGTTGCGAATCCATTCGTTGGCCTGACGATGAACGGCAACCACCTTCTTGAGCGCTTCCGGGTACTGCTTGGCAAATTTTTCGCTCGTCGTCATGACCAAATTCACGTTGACCAGATCCTTGGCCGTCGTAATCACCTCGCAACCGGCCTTCTTTGCCTTGATAACCGCGCTGGCTGCCAACATCGCCGCATCCACATGGCCGCTCGTCAAAGCCGACAAAGCGCTGGGAATGTCCATCGGAACAAACTGCACGTCGGTCGGCTTCATGCCGTTCTTGACGAGGGCTGCGATGAGCAACTGGTGCAAAACGGTACCGCGCGGACCGGCTACTTTCTTGCCCTTCAAATCCTTAACGCTGATCTTCTGACCGGCCTTGCCGACCATCGCGAACGTATCGGCCGGATGCGAAACGCCGGTTGCGACGTAAATCGGATTGCCCGCACCGTTGGCCATCAACAAAGAAGCCGTATTCATCACGGCCGAGACGTCAATGGCGCCGGCAGCCATTGCCTGAGCCTGTTTGGCACCGGACGTAATCGTCTTCCAGTTGATCTGGGTCTTGTCCTCGGCAAACGCCTTTTCCAACAAACCCTGATTCTTGATGACCATGTTTTGAAGGTTGAACGGGGCCTTCACATAAACGATATTGATCTGTTCAGGGGCTTTTGCCATGACGGAAAAGGCGCACAGGCTGGCAGACAAAGCAACAAGGGCTTTTTTGAAGTTCATTTGGGTAACTCCCGGTAGGTTATAAAAACTCTTTCAAAATCAGATCGCTCATATCACTTACCCCGGGCGTAGACAATGATCTGGGGTAATCGAAAGGCACTGAGAAATGCGATGCCACTCGACCTTGACATAGCTTATAGACTTGCTTGGACAACAACACCGCCTCGGTCACGTCGTGCGTAATCAACAGCACGGTCATGGGGCGCGTCTCATGAATCCGAATAAATTCTTTGTACAGGCGCATGCGCGTGAGCGCGTCCAAAGCGCTGAAAGCCTCGTCGAGCAACAGCACGTCCGGCTCCAACACCAACGCTCGGGCCAACCCGACGCGTTGCGCCATACCGCCCGACAATTCGGACGGGAATGCTTGGGCCGCCTGCGTCAGGCCGACCAACGCCAAAATCTTCTCGACACGACTGCGACGTTCATCCGACGGCAGATCGCGTACGGCAATTTCGATGTTTTGATAAACCGACATCCACGCAAACAGACGAGGCTCTTGGAAAACAACCGCCACACGAGGCGCACGCCCTTCGGTGTCTTGGGCTGGCGTCATGAGCAATTTGCCGCTGCTAGCCTGCTCGAGCCCCGCGATAATACGCAGCAACGTCGTTTTCCCGCATCCGCTCTCACCGATCAAAGCGGTGATTTGCCCGGCGGGCAGTGTCAGCGTCACGTCCTTCAGCGGCTCGACGCAACCACGATTCGTCTGGAATCGTTTCCCGATATGACGGCACTCGATTTCAACCACGTCGGCCTCCCTGGAAGTAGTTTGTCAATCGACGCACCAACAACGACAACGCAAAGTCGGCCAGCACGCCTAAAATGGCAATCGTAAAAATCCCGACGAAGACCGTCTCGGTCTTTGCAAACTCGGCGGACTCGCTGATCAAGAAACCCAAACCGGTGGACGCCGCGATCAATTCGGCTCCGACCAGGGCACGCCAGCTGTATCCGAACCCCAAGCGCAAACCGGTGAGGATTCCGGGCAACGCCCCCGGCACAAAGAGATAGCGAAACATTTCCATCGGCGTAAATCGCATCAATTGCGCCAACTCTTTCATTTTCGGGTCAATGGAGCGAATCGCCGAATAGGTATTCAAATAAATCGGGAAGACGCTGCTCAAAAAAACGATGGCGATCTTGGGCGCTTCATCGATCCCCAACCAGAGAATCAACAGAGGAATCAAAGCCAAGGGCGGCGTCACGCGCACCGTCTCGATGCTCAAATAGCTCAGGCGGTAGATCCACATGGAGCGGGCGCATGCCAAGCCCAACCCGATCCCCACCAACGCCGCCGTCAAAAAGCCGATCAAGGTGCGCGAAGCACTGGACAACGTATGCGTCAGAAGCGTTCCGTTAAGTAACAGTTCCACAAATGAAGCGAACACGGCCTCGGGTGCCGGCAACAGAATGGCCGGAATGGATCCCGTCTTGCTGACTGCGTACCATAAACAGAACAACAGCAGGGGCACCGCAATTCGACTTAAAACGCGTAACATCGTTAAAAACAGTCTTCTTATTTGATAACGATTCTCATTATAAGCAAATTTTATCGTCTCCAGGACTACGGTAGAGCGCTTCTGAGTAACAAGCTTTTGCCAAAAACGAGACTCGCCCGACGCCCAGACATAAAACAAATCCGACGAACCCCCATTACGATGTCCGTCGGACCGTTTTTCATGCCGACGGCGTCCCGAGCGGCTTGCCCGAGAAGGCTTCGTCCCATTAACGATGGGCGTATTTCTCCGCGAGTTTGTCGAGATAAGCGGGGACCTCTTCATCTCCCCAGTCCAAATAGCCGCGCACAAAGCCGATCAAATTGCTCGAGCCGTCGAATACGAACACGCAAGGAACGACCTCGATGGGAATGACTTGATCGAGTTGCATCTTCGGATCCAACCACGTCTGGAAGTCTTCGAAACCGTGTTTTTTGAGCCACTTTTTCACATCGGTCTTTTCATCGTCGATCGACACGGACACGAAACGAATTTTGCTCTCGGGCGTGTTGTACTTCTTTTGCATCTTCGTCAAAGCGGGAATGCCTCGAATGCACGGCTCGCACCATGTCCCCCACATATCCAAAATCAACAGTTTTCCTTTGTAGTCGGACAACTTGTGCGTCTTGCCGGCAAAGTCCTTGAACTCCAGCGGTTCGGTTGTCGGATGCGCTCCGCGCAACTCCATAAACGCGTGCATGGCCAACGGCTTGTCCTCGATCTGTTTACCGGTCGAATAGACCTTCGGACTAAAAATCGAAGCCTGGGCATCGCCGACCAAGGGCATCGCCACTGCCAGACACAGGGACAAGATCAACTGCTTGAACATAGTTTGCTACTTCCTTATCAGATTGAATCAATTGGATGTTTTGTTGCGACGCGCGCGATAGCGCAGACCGATGCCGAGCGCTCCCCCGACGAGCAACAACCACGGAGCGACCCATAACAAAGCCGTACCTGCCGTCAAGGCGGGCTTATAGCGAATCTGCTCGCCATAGCGTTGCACGATGAAATCGATGATCGCCTCGCGATCTTGTCCTTGCTGCAACTGCAAGTAGATTTGCGCCTTGAGTTCGCTTGCGATGGCCGACTCCGATTCGTACAACGTCAGATTGACGGAAGCGGGACAACGCAACAATTTGGCGATTTCAGTCGCTTCCGTGCGCAACGCCTGCCCCGTCAGCGGGGCGCAAAGCGCTGACTGACACAGTGCCGCCGACAACAAGGCGAGCATCAGTATTTTTCGTATCTTCAGCATGTCTTACCTCCGTCGTTACGACGACGAACAAACGCGATGGCGCCGCCGATGATCATCAACACGGCTCCGCCCCAAATCCAACTGGCCAGCGGTTTGATGCTGATACGCACCAAATACTCGGTTTCCGACAAGGGGTTGCCCATCGAAGCGTAAAAATCCCGCAACATACCGTGTTCGATCCCCGCCGCCGACATCTGCATGCCGTTGGCAGTAAACGTTTGGCGCTGCGGACGCAACGTCGTGAGGAGCGCTTCCGTTTGACCGTCCAACACCTCGATCTGCGCCTCCTTGGCGCGATACGAGTGAGTTGCGACATCGCGTGTCTCGGTATAAACGAAAATCACGTCTTCGAGCGGCTTGCCCAAACCCGGCCCCATGCGCAGGAGCGCCTCCGATTCGTACTGTGAAACCCCCGTCACGCCGATCATGCTGACGATCAGGCCGGTGTGTGCCGTCACAAGCCCCCAATTCACCGCACCCAACCGACGCACGATCAAGCAAAGCGTCGTGACGAAAAGCCAGGCGGCGCCCCATACGCCGGCCGTAGCCATAAAGATGTCTCTGGGCGACGTCGTCGCCACGACAAGGATCGTCAGGCCTACGGAAAGCACCGACGAAACCACCCAATCGAGCGCGTGCTTGAAACCCAAATGCACCGCCCCCATCAGCGCGGCGGCAAAAATCGTCATCGGAGCGAAGAAACTGTTGAAATAGGGTGCGCCGACCGTGAGCGTCCCCAGCCCCAGCATGTCATAGGCCAAAGGATACAAAGTGCCGATCAAAACGCAGGCACCGGCCACGACCAACAACGTTACGCCGGCGATCATCAGAAAATCATGTCCGGAGGGCTCACCTTCGGTCGTCTTGCACAGCGTATTGGCTTTGGCCGCATACAACATGAATGCGGGCAACAAAATCACGACGGACAGCAACAGCAACGCCAGACCTCGGTTCGGATCGGAAGCGAAAGCATGAACCGATTGGACGATCCCGGAGCGGACGATGAACGAGCCGAGCAAACACAAAGCAAAGCCGACCAGACCCAACAAAATGCTCAAGCGACGCAACTGCCCGGTTCGAGCCGTTTGGATCAACGAATGCAACAACGCGGTCGTCAAAAGCCATGGAATGAACGAAGCGTTCTCAACAGGGTCCCAGAACCACCATCCGCCCCATCCCAATTCGGTATAGGCCCACCAAGACCCCAGCGCGTTACCTGCCGTCAAAAAGATCCACGTCAGCGCCGTATAACCGATCAAAGAGCGCAAATAACACGCTTTCCACCGACCGCACAACAGCGCCGCGACGCTGCCGGCGAATCCCAAACACAACCCCGAGTACCCCATGAACAACAAAGGCGGATGAACGATCATCCCGACGTCTTGCAAAACCGGATTGAGGTCTCGCCCCTGCACGGGAACCATGGGCAACAGTCGAGCAAACGGATTGGACGTAAAAACGAGAAACAAGCAAAAACCGCCGATGATCCACAACATGACGGCCTGCAGTCTCGCCATAAAGACGGGATCGTCATGTCGACCGCATCCGACCACGAGCGCCCATGCGCTCATCATGAGAATCCACAGTAGCATCGAACCCTCGTGGCTGCCCCACAAAGCGGCGACCTTGTACACGGGCGCCAAATTGGTGTTGGAATGATTGGCTACATAGGCGACGGAAAAATCATCGGTCCAGAAGGCATAAACCAAACACAACGCACTCAAAAGCAGACACGTAAAAACGCCCCACGACGTCGGACGCCACCAGCGGGTGAAATACGCCGACTGTTTGCCTGCGCCCCACAAAACCGCAGCGGGCACGATCGTTGCGGTCAACATCGCGACGATCAATAAAAAATGACCGATCTCAGGTACCACGGGAACCTCGCTCTCTATGCTCTGTTATGTTTTACAGCCTACCAAACGATTCTCTAGCCAAGCTGAAGATCACAATTTTCGACGTTCAAATACAAGCCAACAACCACTGAACAGCAGGACAAGCCAAGCGCTCAGCAAACCGACCATGACGGCGATACTCGGCACCTCCGTACTGAGCACGCCAATCACAGATTGATTAAGCAGACGAAAGACGCTCGAGGGATTGGCCATCATCAAAACGGTTAATACGTCACGCCCCAATACGTCCGCACCGGCAACCGCCACAACCAACAACCCCAGGTCATACAACAACACGACCGCCAACCACAGCAACAACAAAAATGCCAACGCTTGCGCTTTGTGACGAACGAGCAGGCTGACCCAATAAGCCGCCAAAATGAAAATCAACCCGAGCATCCAACCGGTGAAAGACAAAACGGCCAATGCTCGCAACAGGTCCGTCAACGTGTACGGAACCGGCAACGCAATGTGCAACAGCGGCAAAACCGAATAACCGACGAGCAAGACAATCAACAGGGCTCCGCCCTGTCCGATCAACTTGCCGACCAACCACTGCACCCGAGATAACGGATACGTCAACATCAACAACAACGTGCCCGACTCGGACTCTCCTACGAAAGCGTCATAGCTGAGCAGCAAAGCCAACAACGGCAGCAAGAACACCGTCAAACTCAAAATCGAATTCATGACGGACGAAAGCGGTTGATAGTCCAACGTGCCTCCGATAGCGGCCGTTCCGAAAAACACAGCAACCGATAGCAGCGCGAACAAGCCGCTGCCGAAAACAATCCAGCGACTGCGCAAGCAGTCTTTGAATTCCTTTGCCATGACGATGCCGACCGTTTTAAACCACGAAGGAGTCTTGCAAATCATTTGTCTCGCTCCTTTACTTGTTGAGCACGTAATGGTTAAAAATGGCGCCCAAATCCGCTTTGCGCACTTGGAAGTCGAAACAACCGACCGTCTGCGTCAGCAAACGAACCAAATCGGGCAATCCGCCTTCCGGCACGACGATACGACCGTCGCAGACGAACGGCGAGACCTCCGGATGACGCAATACGTCGACATCCTTGACGATGATCGTCACGGGCAGTCCCGCTTGTTCGCGCAATTGATCCAGCGTTCCGTAGCCGCATTGCGCACCGTTGGAAAGCAACAACGTGCTGTCCAAATACGGTTCGACCAATGCCAATTCATGCGTGCACACGACGATCGCGCACCCTTGATCCCGCAAATGGGACAACTCTTTGTACATGTGTTGCGATGCGACCGGGTCAAGACCGACGGTCGGCTCGTCCAACAATAACAACTTAGGTTCGCTGAGCAATGCCTGAGCCAACCCCAAGCGTTGCCGCTGCCCTTTCGAGCACAGACCGAGCTTGTGATCGATCACGATGTCCAAGCCCAAACTCTGAACCAACTCGTCGACGCGCGCTCTCGAAACAGACTTGAGCTCGGCAAAGTACGTCAGATGCTCGCGCACGCTCATCGCATCGTAAAAACTGACGTTTTCAGGCAAATAGCCGACCTTAAGCAACTGCGTACCGGGTCGACCTCCCATCACCGTCAGCTCTCCCGAACTGATCGGCAACAGACCGAGCATCAACTTGATGAGAGTCGACTTGCCGGCACCGTTATGCCCGATCAACCCCATCAGCTCGCCTTCACGCAGGTCGAAGTTGACGTCGGTCAAATAGGAACGGGCCCCTCGCTTGAATACCAAATCGCGACTTTTAACGATGTGCATCGCGGCGTCCTTCATACGTTATCGGAGGCAACATCAACGGATAGGCATCCGTGACCCCTTTGCCTCGATCAATCTCAAACTGATCGGCCAGCCAACGCAACAATGCGACGACGGGACTGTCCATCAAGAATTGAGCTTCAGGGTAAATCCAAAAAATTCTGTCCAAGGAATCGTTGGGCTGATACGGTTTGTCGCCAATCTTGTCGTGATTGAGATCCCAGCCCAAATAAGAGCTCCAATAATTTCCTTTGCCTTTTCGACTCCATTGCAACGGAGCCTCACCGACATAACGCACCTGAATCTTGTTGTCGACAATAGCGTTTTCCCAAATCTGATTGGCTTCCCCGCTCATGGCCAATCCGATGCCGACGTCGCTCGTACTAAACACGTTCTTCGTGATCTGATTGACTCCCGGACCGTAAATGAACAACGCTTTCCCCTCGGTGTCGAGCAACTTTTGTCCGCGGGGGTTGTGCACGTCGTACACGCGATTGTTTTTGATCCGGCAGGCGTCGGCCACATTCAACAAAATCCCGAACTCGACGGTGTCGTAAGAGACGTTGTCGTAGACGTCGGCACGATTCGTGCTCATGACGGCCCAAGCGCCAACCACGTTTTCCGCACGATTTTTGACGGCTTTGGAGTTTCGCGAGTACATCCAATGAATGCCGTATTGAGCTTCGGTGAAATAGTTGCCGACAAACTCGCTGCCGTCGACGTTTTCGATGTAAATGCCGTCGCGCGTGCGAGCAAAGCGCGAATCGAAAACCTTCAAATTCGTCACGTATTTGGCGTAAATGCCGTCGCCTCGATCCAGAATGTGTCGAGAGGCGTCGCCTTGTACGGCACAATTTTTGACGGTCAACCCTCCCATACTGTCGGCTCGAATGCCAAACCCCGGCCCCTCGATCGTGAGATTCTCCAAATGAATGTAATTCTTGTGTTGCCAAACACGAACGCCCGCGTCACGCTCGTACAAATCCCCGCCGAAATTGCGTATGTGCAAATCCTTGAGCTTGACGTAAGCGCTTTTGACAATGATTCCCGAACCCTTTCCCTTGGCGTCGACAACCACGCCTCCTTCGCCGCGAACAGTAATTTCTTTTTCAATCGTGAAAGGCGCGTAAACGCCCGGTTCAAGCACGAGCTCGTCCTCTTCGACGGCTTGTTGCAAGGCCCTCGCCAATTGCGCGTCGTCGGCAACCCGATATACCGTCGCGTCAGCCGCGTTCGTCCCCAAGACAAACGCCAACAGCAACCCGAGACATCCTTTCATCATGGTGCTCGTTCCATTAATGCGCTGAATCCAATGTCGCCAACGTAATGTCGGGATAAGTCAACAAGCGGCCGCCCCACTGCTCGATAAATCGCTCGGCCGCCTTTTTGTCGCTGAATGCAACGGGCTCAACCCCCATAACGCCGTCTCGTCGGGAGTCATAGACGAAATGGGCTTTCTTGGCATCCATAAAAAATTGATCGCTCGGCACGTCAAAGTCCGTTTTAGCGATATCGTGAATAAAGAACGCCTTTAAACGACGTGCGTTTTCCGGTTGCAACGCAAAAAAGAAGGCGTCTCGTCCCGAGCAAAACAGAATCGGTTCTTTGATGTCTTTGATGTAGACCTCGGCCTTGGGACCGTCGTAATTCAAAATCGTCATTCCGCACAAGGCGCATCGATCATGCTTTTGAATCGACACAGGGGCGAATACGTCCGACTTGGGCGCATTCTTATCGCAACCGGCGACAGACAACATGGAGAGCAGTCCCGCAATCATTAACCATCGATTCATTTCTCAAGCCTTTCAACCCAAACTTTTACTCGTCCGCTACGCTTGACGCTCTTATGCAACGAGTCCTCCGCCCGCACGACACGCCGTTTCTCCGACTGAAACGTAGGGCTCATTGTTTTGAGGACCATCGTCTTTTTTTATTTGTTGGACGGCCGAGTTGTATCGGCCATCCGCATCGTTTCGTTGAAAATCATTTCAACGCGAATAAAAAATCGGCTCCGTACACGTCCTACAACCTTAAGGTTGGTATTACATGTTCGAAGCCGATTCGTTAGCCTAACCGTTAGATGGTGTTAAGCTGACCTGCGTACAAAATGAACATACGCAAGCACATCATACCGGCTACAGAAGCGAGTCCCGAAAGGAAGAACGTTCCTGCAGTCTGACGCACGAAGCCAATCACCACCGGCAGACCGAAGCCTACGCCGACTACGCCAACCCAGAATACCGTTGCCCAAGAGCCTTCGCAGAAGGCGCTGGCAGCGGCCTGAGCAGCAGCATTGCCACTGATCAGAGCAACGGCGATCATGAAGATGCACAATGCTTCGGCAGCCATGATCGGCCACTCTGCCTTATGCAGAGTGTGCATGTCGTGACTTTCGATGTTGTCGCCGAACATGCCGACGGCCATCATCTTCGAAGCGGCAGCACCGGCGGACAAACCGGAAGCCACGAAGAGCGCCGGCAAAACCGCCTGGTTGATGAGCGGGAAGCGGATCAGCGCCGAGATCAGGAAGCCGGTATATGCGCAGATCGTCAAGGCGAGAACCAATACGATCCAGAGCAACGGCCCGCGGAAGCCGGCGAACCAATCACTGAGGCCCTTCAAGAAGCCGCAGCACTTCAGTTCATCATTCAAGACCACCATCGTCAGTACGAACACGAGCGGGATGTAAAACAGCAATGCCATCACGCCCAAGCTCATGACGGAGGTCGGGTTGTAGTAGACCAAAATACGCCAGAAGAACAGCGGATTGGTCAAGTCAAGAACCAGGCAGACCATACCCAAAAGGATGGTTACCAGGCCGAGGACGCTGGCAGCCTTGATAAGCGGCGTATTTTCGTTGCTCTTGCCCTTGAACATGTTCAAGAGAATCGCAACGGCGATAGAGCCACCCGAAATACCGGCCAAGAAGAGATAGACGGCAATCGGCCAAGGCCAAGCGATACCTTCAGACAATCCCAAAGTAAAGTTCATGCTCGATTCAATCATCATCACACTCCCTTCTTAACAATGGGGATATAGCGCAAGCTAGGCTGCGTACCCAGGTACGGTTTGATACGTACCGAGTCCTTTACGCTAAGCAAGCGGCTAACATAAGACTTCGGATCGTTAATGTCACCGAAGATCAAAGCGTCGTAACGGCAACTTTCAACGCAAGCAGGCTGTTCGCCCTTTTCAAGGCGAGAGTGCAAGCAGAAGTCGCAGTTGTCGGCAACCTTGGTTTCTTCGTTGATAAAACGAACGTTGTACGGGCAGGCCGCAATGCAGTACTTGCAACCAACGCACTTTGACGTATCCATCGTCACGATGCCAGTCTTGGGGTCGCGCATGGCGGCACCAGTCGGGCAAACCTTGACGCAAGGAGCGTCCTCACACTGTTGGCAAGAAACGCGGACAAATTTACGATCGCAATCGCAGTCCACCTTGCCGCAGTGCGGGCAAACCGTACCGGCCGGACGCTTGGACTGGCGTTCCAAAGCCAAACGGGCCACACCCTTGGGCAACTTGTTGGTTTCGTTACAAGCCGTCTTACAGTCCCCGCAGCCGACACACTTGTTCTGGTCAAAGACCATGACATAGTGCGGGCGAGAGCCTTCGGACTTTCCTCCGGTACCGCAACCGCCTAACGGCAACAGCAACAGAGAGCTAGCACCGGCACCCGTGAGAAATTTTCTCCTGTCGATCTTTTCGCTCACAATGTTCTCCACGGACAGATTTCATCTGTCTAGACGAAATCCGCCATTAATTTAATCCTTCCGAACGATGCGTCGTTCGGCATTGGCAATAGCGTTGAGTAGAGCGTTTTCTTTTTCCGGAGCAATTCGGGCATCCACTAACAGTTTCCATTCTTTAATGGCCTCCTCAAAACGGCCATTAAGATAGGCGTCCTGTCCGAGAAGCATTCGCGTTTGCACTTCCAACTCGTCGAGTTCGAAAACGCGGGCGATGACCTCTCTGGTCTTGTCGGTCAACCGACGACCGTCACGGTAGTACATCGCTTGGACTTTCATCCCCAAGATGTCAGCCCTCGGGCCGGTCAACGTCAGACATGCATCCAACGTATCCACGGCATCGATATAGCGACCGCCTTCCATGTAAGCCTGAGCCAGAGACAACTGAGCGACATAGTTCTCAGGACTCTCTTTGACCTGTCGGCGCGCTTCGGTGATCCGAGCGGCAAGCAAGTAGTCGACTTGATCGTCTTTTTCTTGCTGCTGCCAATCTCCGAATCGCCCCAGCGCCGCGTAGACGCTGATCGATCCGACAATCAAAACGGCTCCAAGACCGATCACGAACGAACGAGCGCCCTTTTCGCTACGATCAGGACTCGTGATGTGACACCACGCAATGACGACCGTCACAACGGCCAAAATCACTGCCAAACACCACACCAAATCGTTCATGAATAGATACCTTTCATTACCGTGAAGCGCGCCTGATTATTGCTGAGCGGGCGTTGCTTCGGGTTTTGCTTCCGGTTCAGCATGCGGATTCATCATGGGCATATCGCCATGGGGATTCATCATGCCCATGCCGCCCATCATTCCTCCCATGCCGCCCATACCACCCATGCCGTGGCCGGACTTCTTCGTTACCTTTTCAACCTTCACAAGTTGAACCTCGAAGATCACGACGGATTCGGGGGGAATCTGTCCGATGCCGTCCTTGCCATAAGCCAGGTGTGCCGGAATCGTGAAACGATAACGGGCGCCCTGATTCATGAGCTGGAGGCCTTCTTCGAGGCCAGGAACCACGCTGAAGAGCACGAATTGAGCAGATTTGTTTTCCTTGTAGGTGCTTTCGATGACGGTACCGTCAATCAGCTGGCCTACGTAGTCAACGGTTACTACGTCTTCCTTAAGGGGTTTGATGCCCGTACCTTCGCTGATCACTTCATACTGCAAACCGGAGGACGTAACGACTACGCCCTTCTTCTTGCTGTTTTCTTCCAAGAAAGCCTTGCCCTCGGCCGCATTTTTCTGACGGATTTTTTCCATTTCAGCTTCATGCAACTTGTTGAGCTTTTCGGCGCGAGCATTCAAGTAGCGAATGACTTCTTCGCTCTTGAGTTGGCTCTTGCCGCGAATGGCTTCTTCAAAACCAGCAATGACGAGGTCCAAGTTCATCTTGGCGCCCAACTGGTCCTGCTTCATGATCTGACCGGCGACATACGTTCCAACGGAAGCCCCCATGCTGTAGGACTCTTTGTCTTCATCGGTAACCAAGGGTTGAGCCATGGCCATACCGCTTACGCACAAAGCCAAAGAAGTGGACAACACGATTTTTTTCAGGGTAAACATAGTAATCTTTCTCAATGTTGTTAAACATGTCTCGCTGCTTGCGCAGCGTTATTCTCACAATTAGGGACGTTCGGTCTTTCGACCGGACATGCGCCATCCGTAAATGCCGTCGGGCATTTGATACACCTCCTTGTAACCGAGCTCAAGGACTTGGTGCGCGGCCTGAACGCTTTGCTCACACAATCGATTGACGCAATAAAACACCATCGGCGTGTTTTTGTCTTCAGGAAGCAGTTTCTTCCAATCGCGAATGTTGAAATAGGTGGCGCCGGGAATGTATCCGTCGGCCCAAATTTCAATTGTATTCACGTCGAAAAACATGACACCCTGTTGCCAAAGGAACTCCCCTTCACGCAACGAAATTTGTCGCATGTTGATATTGAATTCCTCCGCAGGAACAATGTCGCCATCGGCCCCCGCCATCGCTGCCGTCGGCAACAATAACATGGAAGTGAGAGCAAGTTGTGCGAATAACTTTTTCATGATTCCTTGTTTGCGGTCTCCGAACCAAGTCGATCCGGAGAACGCTTTCTCAGGTTGGAAGTTCTATTACTTCTTAGCAGTGGTCAAACCGGCATCGATGATGGCCTGAGCCTGATCGATGTAGGACTGAGCGGTTTCTACGCGCTGCTTGAGATAGTGAGCGGCGTGAACACCCCAAGAACCGTCTTCCTTGACCTGCTTGGCAACGGCTTCAGCCTGGTCGAGGAGCATCAATACTTCAGCCTTGGCTTCAGCAGAGAGCTTTGTGACTTCGAGCATCTTGGTAATGCGTTCTACACCCTTAACCAACTTTTCATAGCCGGTCTTAACCGGGGTCTGCATCTTAACGACTTCGCCGTAGATTTCCTTCTGGTCTTCGTAGTGCAAGCCCTTGTCAAGTTCGGAAATGAACTGGCTGTGGCAACCCTTACCGTCGACAACGTTCTTTTCTACCGGAGCCGTACGAGCGCAAGACCACATCAAGTCAACGTAACCGTGACCTTCAGCGTCGCGAGCGATGTTCCAACCCTTGGAGTTGGACTTGCGAGACTGGCCTTCGCCCGGGTTCATCATCTTGGCCGTCGGGGAGACTTCGATCTTCCAGAGGTGAGAACGACGAACAGCGTCGAAGCCGGCCATATCCGGGAACTGGATGGCGGTGAAGTTTTCGCAAGACATCGTGAACGGCATGTGGCATGCAACGCAGTCAACCTTGGCGTGCGTGTCAGCCTTGGCTGCGATGTCGGCCTGAACCTTATGGCAGTCGGCGCAATCCTGCTTGAGAGCGGGCTTGGTGTACCAATCCTTCCAATCGTTCGAAGTCACTTCGTGCGGGTCGTGGCAAGTTGCGCAACGCATGCCCTTGTCGTAGTGCTTGGACATGAAGAGCTGAGCACCTTCCGTACCGCAGGACGGGCAAGAGGACTTCGTCTTGGCGTTGAAGGCCTTTTCAAGCTTGTCAGCACCAATACGACCTTCCTTGGTATCTGCATCGATGAAGTTCAAACGCTGGTGGCAACGTTCGCAGTTGGACTGCAGACCGTTACTTTCCGCGCCGATCAAGTGACCGCCTTCGCCGTGGCATTCTTCACAAGAAATACCCTTGGCGATGGTGTGCTTCTGGAGTTCCTTCGGATTGCCGAGAGCAGCGAAGAATTCCTGCGTGGTCTTGAAGTCGAACTTGAAGGAGTGGCAGATTTCGCAGTAGGAGCTAGCCGGCTGGAACAAGAATTCCTTTTCGTACTTGGAACCGTAAGAGGTCATGCCCCACTGGTGAGAACCGGAATTGCCGAAGCCGGCCATATCGGTCGGGAAGTCGGGAATGACTTTCTGGATTTCCTTGGCGAATTCGGGCGTGATCCATTCGGCCCAACCACGAGAGAACTGGTTGCCACCGGCAACAACAGTACCCGTGCCGTCTTTCAAGAGACCGTCACGAACGTGGTAGGAACCACGAACCAACCAAGCATCGATGTAACCGTACTTCGTACGAGGCGTACCAACCGTTGCGTAGATGATATCGGGGGTGATACCGTCGGGCAGGATGGAGGCCTGAGAACCGTACAGCTTCTTCTTCAGGTCGTTGTCAACTTCGGGGTGTTCGCCGGGGAAGCGAATGGTCTTGGCATGACGGGAACGCTTCCACTTTTCATATTGAATGGCGTGGCATTCACCGCACTTTTCGGGACCGACGTACTTGTTGGGATAGTCCATGATACCGCGACCGGGGATGCGGTACTGGCTGGCCATCGGGCGCTTGCCGGGCTGGTGAGCGGAATACTTGACAGCATTACCTTCACCGAGGTATTCGGCACCACGAGTCGAGATCTTATAGACGCCCTTCACGCGACCTTCTTCAGCGTACTTGAAGATGGGGTGATGCTTGAAGAGGTAATCGAACAGTTCGACGTCCTGAACGATGTAATCGTGCAGCGTGCGAATGCCCTTCGTCTTTTCGGTCAAATCGGGGTTGTTAATAATCTTCGTGGACAGTTCAGGAAGATTCTTATTACCGTAACCGGGCTTTTCGCTTGCGGAAGCTTGGCTGGACATTGCCAAAACAGCAGAGCAAACTAAAGCGGAAACAAGCACTTTTTTGACACTTGTAGTTTTCATATTTATCTCCTAGATTTAAATCCGCAAATCATTGATTTCTCTATAAATTACGGATTAAACCATCAAATCAGCAGAAAGGACCACCCTTTGATGGCTCAGACAGTGTAAGGCAATCTTAAGAAAAGTCCTCCACCCCCATGGCCGTTGTTTGCATTAAGTCATCTGCATTTCCTTTTTGTTTTATTTGATAAAAATCAAAGCTCGAACCTCCGGTAGCGCATTTGATTTTTCACTTTCTCTCACGTCAACTACTCCTTATGACCTAGTTCTCGTTAAGTATTGATTCTTCTTGTTTTTTTACAATTTCTCCAATCAAAAGGCTTTTTGCTCGCCGACGGAAAATTGAAACACCCCGTGTTCACGTGTTTTTTTTATTCGCTCGAACTAGAACAATGTGCTTATTTTTTGACACAAAAAAGGCAAATGGCCTGTTTTGGCCATTTGCCTTTTTTAGAAGCCTCTCGGGCGCCCTTGGAGACGTCCAACCTCGGTCAGAGATCCGAACGCGGACGCCGGCGCACTTCGTCGACCACAACGGCATCCTCCACTTCAGTCTTGCGACGCACCCCGCTTTTTTCAAATTCGCGCGGCGTCTCTTTTTGCGTTGAAGGTCTTGCGTTCATGCTGCCATAGGCCTCTTGTTGTGCTTGTTCGGCCATTTTCTTGCGCAGATTCTCAAGAGGATCCCCGTGTCGCCAACGATAATAAAAACCGTACCCGATCAATCCGAGGATCGCCAAAAGCGCGACGACGATCAAACCACCGATCAACGGGAGCAAAAACACGAATGCGGCAACCAGCATGGCGACAAACGCCACGGTGGACAAAATGGAAACGATCGGGTTGACGCGCTTTCCGTTGATATAAAGTGCCATATCTTATTCCTCGGTTCAAAACTTCCTGCTGACTATATAAGAACAGATGGGGACGGAGGCGTCCGATGTCCAGCCTCTGTGACGTCTCTTTACAAAAAGCCCCTCAAACTTAAGCCTACGCGCATATTTGTCTCGGATACTATCCTCAAGATTACCATTAACCCATGAAAATCAGCTTGTAAGCGGTAAAATTCGCTATCATGCGTTACCCTACCTGCCGATGTTCCAAGCTTGCTTTTGCGCTACATTTGAGACAGCGCAGCGCCGCAAGCGAACATCCGAGCTGATTAACCCGTCCCAAGTTGATCCGAGCCAACCTCAATCACACCGGACGGACTGAAAGTTGACAATGACTACCGAAATTTTAACGACTTTGCCCGACGTACAGAGCTCTCCCGACACGCGATGTATCGCCATTGATCGCGTCGGCGTCCGCGGCATCACCATCCCGATTACCGTACAAAGCATCAATGGTCCTCAGCCCTCCGTAGCCACGGTGGCGATGTATGTCAGCCTGCCCGCTACGCAAAAGGGGACGCATATGTCCCGCTTCGTGACGTTGCTCTCCGAAAACCTTGAGCCGCTGAGCGCGTCCATGATGAAGTCGCTGATCACGCAAATGCTCGCCTTGTTGGACGCCCAAGACGGCTATATTGAAATCAGCTGTCCCTTCTTCGTTACGAAGAGCAGCCCGGTTTCCGGACTCAAGAGCGTCATGAATTATGAAATTCGCTACGAGGCCGAATGCAAGAACGGCGTTACGTCCGTCAAGCAAGAAATTTCCGCTCCCGTTACCAGCTTGTGCCCCTGCAGCAAGAAAATCAGCCAGTACGGCGCGCACAATCAACGCTCGAAGATTCGCATTTCCTGTGAACTGAGCGCGGAAATGTCTTTGGAAGAACAGATCCGCATCGCGGAAACGTCCGCTTCTTGCGAGCTTTGGAGTCGACTCAAGCGCAGCGACGAAAAATACG
Source organism: Duodenibacillus sp. (assembly GCA_017628205.1). GTDB lineage: Bacteria > Pseudomonadota > Gammaproteobacteria > Burkholderiales > Burkholderiaceae_F > Duodenibacillus. Next base: position 44,155 of record JAGBZO010000045.1, on the reverse strand, counting down.
TTACGGAATACGCCTACGAGCACGCCAAATTCGTCGAGGATTTGGTTCGCGACATGGCCAGTCAGTTGAACGCCGACGATCGCGTTTTGGCTTACTGGATCGATGCGGAAAACTTCGAATCGATTCACAATCACTCCGCCTACGCTTTCATCGAACGTCGCAAGTAACTCGATCGGGAGCATTCCGTTCAGCGGCCTCGCTTCGACCCGAAACACGCCGAAAGGTTTGGGTCGATGTCGAGGCTTTTGTTATTTGGTACATTTTGCTATTGTTATAGATTGCGTACGTCCGCAATTATTTTTTACTACAAACCGCCATGATTGAACAGCAAAAACAAGCATTAACCGACCTGATCACTTTCGCCCTCAACGACATTGGTGTTGAAGGCGTCCCCGTTCGTCTCGAGCGCCCGAAGGCCGCCGCACACGGCGATTTGGCATGCACCGTCGCTTTGCAGTGCGCCAAGATGCTCAAGAAGAATCCCCGTGAGGTGGCTGTCAGCCTTGTCGAGGCCATGCATAAACAGCCCGGTTGCGATGCGTTGTTGTCCAAGATCGACATTGCCGGTCCCGGCTTTATCAATCTGACCTTCAATCAAAACGCCAAGTTCAGCGTCGTGGCCGACGTCCTCACCAAGGGCGAAGCTTTCGGCTCCAACAACTCCTGCAACGGCCAGAGCGTTCTTCTCGAATACGTTTCCGCCAATCCTACCGGTCCCTTGCATTTGGGTCACGCCCGTCAAGGCGCCCTCGGCGACGTTTTGTCCCGCATCATGCGCACGCAAGGCTACAAGGTCATGCGCGAGTTTTATTACAACGACGCCGGCGTGCAAATTCACAACTTGGCCATTTCCGTTCAGGCTCGTGCCAAGCAGGAACAGGGGCTTGACGTCGAATTCCCTGAAAGCGGATACAAGGGCGACTACATTTTGGACATCGCCAAAGACTACTTGGCTCAAAAAGCCATTCGCACGACCTCCGGCGACATCGTCGAAAGCACGGGCAATACGGACGACTTGGACGCCATCCGTCAGTATGCCGTCGCCTATTTGCGCAATGAACAGGACGTCGACCTCAAAACGCTCGACGTCGGCTTTGACAACTTCTATCTGGAAAGTTCTTTGTACACGGACGGTCGCGTGAACAGCGCCGTTCAGGCAATGCAACAGTCCGGTCATACCTATGAAGCGGACGGCGCTTTATGGCTCAAAACCAGCGACGAAGCGTTCAAGGACTTCAAGGACGACAAGGACCGCGTCATGCGCAAGCAAGACGGCTACTACACGTACTTCGTTCCGGACGTTGCTTATCATTTGGCAAAATTCGAGCGCGGTTTCACGCGCGCCATCAACATTCAGGGCTCCGATCACCACGGCACCATCGCTCGCGTGCGCATCGGTTTGCAGGCCGCTTCCGGTGCCTTCGGGATGAATATTCCCAAAACCTTCCCCGAATACCTGTTGCACAAGATGATTCGCGTCATGCGCGACGGCGAAGAAGTCAAAATGAGCAAGCGCACGGGCACCTACGTCACGTTGCGTGATCTCGTCGAATGGGTCGGTCGCGATGCCGCCCGCTTCTTCCTCGTGTCCCGCAAGTCCGACGCCGAGTTCGTGTTCGACGTCAATCTGGCCTTGAGTCAAAGCGACGAAAATCCCGTCTATTACCTGCAATACGCACACGCCCGCATCTGCTCGATTTTCAATCAGGCGCGCGAAAAAGGCTTTGTCGTGCCGACCGAAGAGCAAGCCGCTCAGTTCGACTTGTCCGTACTCGAGAGCGCTCAAGCAACGGCGTTGGCCAACCGTATGTCCGACTACGGCAAGACCCTGTCCATCGCCGCTCGCGACCTGGCTCCGCACTTGATCTGCGTTTACCTGAAGGATTTGGCGGCCGATTTCCACGCTTTTTACAATTCGGATCGCGTTCTCGTCGAGGACGAAGCCGTTCGTAACGCTCGATTGGCTCTGTTGCTCGCCACCCGTCGCGTCTTGGCCAACGGTCTCGCCGTATTGGGTGTAACTGCTCCCGAACGCATGGATTCGAAGAAGGAATAACTCGTATGCCCTCTCCCTGCAAGGCGCGTGCCAGCTTTTCACAGCTTTTTTGGTCTTTTGCCTGCGGCGGCCTGTTCGCCATCTGCGTGGCCGCAGGCGTGACGTTATGGATCACCAACGCACCGATTCCGTTCGTTGCCAAGATTCAAACGACGAACGTCAAAAGCTTGTCCGAAGTGTTGGACGGCAAAAACTTGGATCCCAACGCCAAGTTGTACGCCGAAGGTCAGGGCGTGGATCAGACTACCGGTTCGAGCGTCATTCCCGTGACGGCCGAGGTCAAATCGGCCGAAGGCGCTGCCTTGCCGACCATCGACACGGATCGCATTTGGGTTCAAGCCGGCGCGTTTAGCCAAAGTGACGATGCTGAAGCAATGCGCGCTCGCATCGCCTTCATGGGGCTTGACGCTCAGGTTTCCTACAAAAATGAAAACGGTCAACGCCTTTACCGCGTTCGTATCGGCCCGTTCGAATCCAACGCTCAAGCAGAGGAAATTATTCAAAGTCTGGCGGACAACGCAATTCAAGGCGCGATCGTCCGTCTGAAAAACTAACCGACTCTACTTTTGAAAGGTTGCAAAACATGATTTCTCGTCGACAGCTCCTTGCTGCCAGCGTGGCAACGACTCTTCCCGGTTTCGGCTCCATCGTCCATGCGGGCGAAGCCCCTCTCGTAGAAGGTAAAGACTTTACCGTCGTGCGTCCCGCCGTGGCGTTACCCGCACGTCCGATTGTCATCCACGATTTCTTCGCCTACACCTGCCCGCACTGCCAGACCTTCGCTCCCAATGTCGAACGTTTGGCACGTCAGTTGGCCGAGACACGCAAGGACGTCCAAGTCGTTCCCGTTCCCGTTGCTTGGACCGCCGACTACGAACTGTTTCCCCGCACCTATTACACGTTCGAAGCCTTGGGGCTGCTCGAAAAGTTGCACATGCCGTTCTGGGACTGGGTTTTGAAGGAAAATCACGAATGGCGCTCCATTCAGGACGTTGAACGCGACATCATCAACTGGGCCGTCAAACATGGCGTCGATGCCAAAGAATTCCGTCGAACGCTCTTTAGCTTCACGGTATCCTCCAAGTGCCAACAAGCGGCCAAGATGTGGAAGTCATACGGTGTCGACTCCACGCCGAGCCTGGGCGTTCACGGTCGCTTCCTGACCTCTCCGCACATGGCCGGCAGCCGCGGTCGCAGCATCCATACCGCCAAGGTGTTGCTCGATCGAGTCACCAAGGGCGAATAACTTTTTTCAGACGGGACAGTCATGCGCATTTTCATTACCGGCGCTTCCAGCGGCATCGGAGCTGGCATTGCTACGGAATTTGCTAAAAAAGGCGCTACGCTCGGTTTGGTCGGGCGTAACAAAGAAAAACTCGAATCCTTTGCCAAAACGTTGCCCAATGCCGATCGCCACGTCTGCTATGCCATCGACGTAACGAATCGAGACGAGCTGATTGCCGCTGCCAAAGATTTCGAAAGTCGCGGCCCCACGGACATCGTCATTGCCAACGCGGGCATTTCTATCGGTGTCAAGACCGAGTACTACGAAGATTTGGACGTTCTCGAACGTGTGTATCGAACCAACGTCTTCGCGATGGCCAGCACGTTCCATCCGTTTATCGAACCGATGCGTCAACGCGGTGGCGGTCACTTTGTCGGAATCGGTTCGGTTGCCGGCATTCGTGGCTTGCCCGGCACCGAGGCCTACTGTTCGAGCAAAGCCGCGGTCATCAGTTATCTGGAAAGCCTGCGCAATGACGTCCGCAAATACGGCATCAAGGTTTCCACCATTTCCCCGGGGTTCGTTCGCACTCCCTTGACCGCGAAGAATCCCTATAAGATGCCGTTCATTTTGGAAGCCGACGAATTCGCTCGACGTGCCGTTCGAGCCATTGAGGCTCAAGTTTCGTACCGAACGATCCCCTGGCAGATGGGACTTGTCGGCAAGTTGCTTCGCATGCTGCCCAATTGCGTATTCGATCGTGCTTTTGCCAATCGCGGAGAAAAGCCTCGCGCCAAAGAACTTGAAGGCTGATCGCTCTTCCAATTCGAAAGGACAAAAAGAAATCCCGCTCGACTTCCTCGGGCGGGATTTCTTTTCTCAATTCGAATCGCTTACTTGTGCTTTTTGCCGTTCATACGCTTCTTGACGGCCTGCACCGTTTCTTCCGAAAGCTTCGCACCGATCATATCGTGTGCGCGACCGAGAATCAGCGGATCCGTGTCGCCGATCAAGTCGCGATCGCGACCCTTGTAGGCGATTTGGTTCAATACGTAACGCATGGCGTTCAAACGAGCGCGTTTCTTGTCGTCGCTCTTGATCACCGTCCAGGGACAATCGTCCGTATCCGTGCCCTCAAACATAGCCTTCTTGGCGCGCGTATAGTCGTCCCACTTGTCCAACGAAGCGATATCGACGGGCGAGAGCTTCCAACGCTTGAGCGGATGCACTTCTCGTTCCTTGAAACGACGGCGCTGCTCGTCACGCGACACGGAGAACCAGAACTTGATCAAATGGATGCCGGAACGCGTCAAAAAGCGTTCGAACTCCGGCACCTGGTGCATGAATTCTCGGTATTCCTCTTCGGAACAAAAACCCATGACGCGTTCCACGCCGGCACGGTTGTACCAAGAACGGTCGAACAATACGATCTCACCCTTGGTCGGCAAGTGCTTGACATAGCGTTGGAAGTACCACTGTCCCGCTTCGGTCGGCGTGGGCTTTTCCAATGCCACGACACGGCACCCGCGAGGATTCAAGTATTCGCGGAAGCGCGTGATCGTGCCGCCCTTACCTGCAGCATCACGACCTTCAAATAAAATGACGACCTTTTGTCCCGTTTCCTTAACCCAGTTCTGCAACTTGAGCAATTCCACCTGCAGCTGGAACTTTTCACGCTCATACACCTTTCGGCGCATGTGGTTCTTGTAGGGATACACGCTCGTCTGCCAATCCTCGACCAATTCATAGTCCGGATTGACATCGGAATTCTTTTTCTTCTTACCGTTCTTATGCTCGGACAACAGGCCTTCAAGAATGGCTCGACGATCACCGGGGGCTTCGGTTTCAAGAATCGTGCTGATGGCATTTTCCTGAACGCGATGAGCCGCTTCACTACGCTCTTGCTCAAGGAAATTCTTTACGTCCACGTCCGAGTCGAAACGTGCCGGGCGATTCATTCTCAGGCTTTTCCAAGTCGGTTCGTTCTCGGCGTTCACTTCGCCGTTGAGTTCGGCCAGTTCCTGTTTGGCCTGCATGCGCATCTTTTCTTGCTTAACCGCTTGTGCGGATTTAGCTGCTTTAACAGCGCGTTTTTGTGCAACTACTTTCATAAACAACTCCGCGTCTGATGCGGGTTCCTCCCTTTCTGATTCAGAACGTACTGTTCTTTGTTCGAAGCTTTCTTTATTGTACTTTCTCTGCCATGAGAGTTTTATAAACGACGTCGCGTTTTACTCCCGTCACCTTAGCGACGACCGCCGCCGCGCGAGCGACCGGCAATTCGTTTGTGAGCGCGCGCGCCCAAACAAGAGCCGATTCATCGAGATCCTCCGCGTCGTTTTTCACCTCTTGATCAACCAAAATCGCATACTCACCCTTGGGCTCGTGTTCCTTGGCCCATTGTGACAATTCGGACGCCGGCATCGCGGCAAAACTCTCGAAGCGTTTCGTCACTTCGCGCGCCACCACCACTCGGCGCGTCGGGGACAACACTTTGGCCAAATCCTTGAGCAAATCGCGTACTCGATGCGGAGCCTCATACAAAACAAAGGCATCGGATCGTCCCGCATACGTCAACAACGCTTTTTGTCTCGCTTTGGCGGCCGGCGGAACAAAGCCGACGAAGGTGAAGGTATACGAATCGAGCCCGGACGCACTCATGGCCGTCACAACGGCGGACGCTCCGGGAATGGGAACGACGTTCAAGCCCGCCTCGCGCACGGCTTGCACGACTTTGGCTCCCGGATCACTGACGGCAGGCGTCCCGGCGTCCGTAATCAACGCGATGCGTTGCCCCGCACGCAGGTTTTCAATCAGTCGATCGGCAGCGCTTCTCTCGTTATGTTCGTGCACGGCGACCGTCGGCGTTTTAATCCCGTACCTATCCAACAGTTTGCGACTTTCTCGCGTATCTTCACACGCGATCAAATCGACCGTATCCAAGATCCATAATGCGCGCAAAGAGATGTCGGCGGCATTGCCAATTGGCAGTCCGACAATGTACAGTGTCGACATCGGAACGGATTGTTCTGCCATACCGACTCTGTGCATGAGAATGTTTTCGGCAAACTGAGACGTAGCGACTCGTTTGTCAACTTCGGAACCTTGTTCGTGACTCATATTGGACCGCATTGTGAAACGACCTCTATTGCTTGCTTGTTTATTGTCGACTTTCGCATTGTCCGTCGCAGCTAACGACGGGCTGCTTCCGGCCGTCAATACAACGGATTCGGCAACCGACGCGAATGAACTTTCCGACGCTGCATCAGAACTGGTCCAAGACGCAGAGCCGGAGGAAGTCGTTACGCCGATTCCGCCCGAAACGATCGAAAAGGTTTACCCGGGCTTGATCACCGGCTTTGCACCGCTTTTCAAGGATCCTCCCTTCGGTTCGTTCGACGCGTCATTCTTGTCCACGCCGTCTTCCGGTATCAAACTGGCCGTCCTGTTGCCCGCCGACAAGTCGGCGCTAGAGCCCTACGCCCAATCGACGCTCAAAGGCATCTTGGCGGCCAATTACCGACACACGGCACCTCACGAGATCCTGCTGGTTCGCCCCGAAGCGGGCGCGAGCATTCTCGATCAGGTTCGATATGCCGCCGAACAGGGTGCGACGGTCGCCATCGGGCCGTTGGATCGCTCTCAGGTCGACGTTCTTGCTCAACAAGAATACTTGCCTTTGCCCGTCATTACCCTTAACGAAGTGGATTTATATCATACGACTCCGTATACGGACGAGGAAATCGCGCTTGATCGTCAACAACAAGCGAGCGTTTTGGCCGAAGAGACCGCCCGCACCGAACTCGAGCAACTGACGCATCAAGCGTTTCCGAAGCTCAAAGCCGTCGTCGCCAAAGGCTCCTTGTCAGACACAAGGATCGTTCCCGAAGTTCTCGGCTTGCGAGCGTCGGACGACTACCGCAAAGCCAACGCCGAGGCGTTGGCTTTGGTCGAGCCCGTCAAAGAGCGATTCCAGGCGCGTATTGCCGCCAAAACGACCGTTCCCGGCTTGCTCCTTGCCGAAGATGTCCCGGAGAAATATGTGCGCCACACGGACCGCATATTCCCGCGAGAAATGCTCATGATGGGGCTGTCGATGGAACACGACGCGCGTTACATTGCGCGTTTGGCCGTTGAAGCGCTGCCTCGTTATACGGAAACCGGACAACGACCGAAGGTCTTGTTAATCGATCAAGACTCTCCGCTGGAAAAGCGTATCGCCAACGCCTTTTTGGACGAACTCGTATCGTCCGGGCACACCCCCGATATTTTAACGGTGAATCTCAAAGAGTTTCGACACTTGTCCAAATTCTTCGAGTTGGTTGTCGACATCCCGCCCGAAACGCTCGATCCCTCGCTCACGGAAGAGATTGACAAAACGGCCGATCCTCAGGCCTGGCGTCAGCAGCAACTTCGTTTAAACCGCCAGCTGGCCGAACGTCGTGCAGCCGCCGCGTTGGCCGAACCGCCATATCACGCCGTTTTACTCGCGTTGAACGCCAAGACCGCCTCGCTTGTTCGCTCGCGTCTGCCAATCCGTTCTCGCGTATGGAGTGCCCCCCTCATCAACCCGGGCAACCCCAAGACCGATTCGCAGGCCAAGGCCATGACCTACGACCTTCGTGAAGTGGCTTTCGTCGAAAGCCCCTTCCTTTTGCATTTCGACGCCGCCGATGTTGAAGAACGCTATCGCGTTTCCGCTCCGATCAGTGCCTTGGATCAACGCCTGTTTGCTCTCGGCGTCGATGCCTTCGGCGTTGCGGAACGCGTCGCCCACGGGGAAACCTCATCGTCGAGCATCGGATTGCTCGGTCGTTTGAGTTTTGACATGGAGGCCTCCCCCTTGGTCGACCGACGCGGACAGACCGCCATGATCAACGGGGGGCACATCAAACAAATCAGTGAGAAACGAGCCAAAAGCTTCCAGTCTGTCAAACCCGGTACCGATCCTTTGGCAAAATTCCGCAAAATCGAGGCTCCCGCGCCCGTCATCACCGAACAGGCCGTCAACGATGCGACCGTCGATACGTCATCCGTCGTCCTGGCGCAGGAAAACAACGCTGCGACGGCCGTCTCCGAAGCAACCGTCGAGGGCGCTCCCCCGTCACCGGACGTCGTCGACCCGCAAAGCGAGCCGCTACCCGAAGCCTCGGAACCGGAAGAACCGATCGAACTTCTTGACTCGCCGATCGTGTTGAAACCGTCGAGCGACGCTAAACCCTATACGTTGCCCGAGGATTACGTCCCGATCGCCGTTTCAGTTGAAAACAATGGTACTGCCGGTGCTACGACCGACGAGACGAACGCAGCCATTCCTGATTCGGCCGATTCATCCGTACCGTCCGATCCGTCGAGCGCCGCGACTACGGAAGCGACCGCTCACGAGAGCGTGCCCGTCGAACAAGACGGTGCAACCGCCGCTCCCGAACCGATGCCGACCACCACGGACTCGCCTCCGGTTGCAACGGAAGGCTCTCATCCAACTTCGTCCGTACCGTCCGATGCGTCGAGTACCACGACTACGGAAACTACCGTGCCCACTCAAGAGAACATCCCCGTCGGACTCGACGCCTCGCCTGAACCGACGTCGTCCGCAACGGACGCAACGCCTGTTGAAACGGGGGCATCCACTCCCGTTTCAACCGTCTCCACCGAGGCGTCCGCCATCACGATTCCTCTCGGCGCGGATATGGATGCGGCCGCACAACCGAGCGCATCCACCTCCTTTTAATTTTGAATTTATCTTCCTGCCATGCCTTTTTTAACGCTTGTCGATGCCGAATTAGCCTGGGGCGATCTTCCCCTTTTGGATCATGCCGAACTCTCCATCGATCCGGGCGAACGCGTGGGCGTAATCGGCCGCAATGGTTCGGGAAAAAGCTCATTGCTTCAAGTTCTTGCGCGCGTTGAAAAGTTGGACGCCGGCGAATTGCGCTGCCAGGAAGGCATTCGCGTCATCTACGTCGAACAAGAACCCGCCATCCCCGAGGCTCCTACGTTACGAGAAGCCTTGATGATTCGCGGCCGCTTTGATCAAATCCACGACGATCGCGACCGCTGGACCGCCATTGCCAGTTTGGACGAGTATTTGCATCGCCTCAACCTCAATCCCGAAGTCGACCCCAGCGGCGCCTCTGGCGGTGAAAAAAAACGAGCGGCATTGGCGCTCGCATTGAGTTTAAAGCCCGACTTGTTGCTGTTGGACGAACCGACCAACCATTTGGACGTTGAAACGATTCTGACGCTCGAGTCGATTCTGACAAACGAATATCGTTCCGGCCGATCTCTCATGGTCATTACGCACGACCGTGCTTTTTTGGACAATGTCGTCACTCGCATTGTCGAGCTGGATCGAGGTATCTTGCGCTCGTATCCCGGAAACTTTGCGGCCTATGAAACCAGAAAGGCCGACGAACTGGCTGCGGAAGAGCTCGAGCGCGCTCGCTTTGACAAATTCTGGGCTCAAGAAGAAGTGTGGATCCGCAAAGGCATCGAAGCTCGTCGTACGCGTAACGAAGGCCGCGTCAAACGCCTCGAAGAGTTGCGCCGCCAACGTGCGGCACGACGCGATCGTCTCGGTCAGATCAACTTGACCATCGATACGGGCGAGCGAAGCGGAAAAATCGTTGCGGAAGTGACCGATTTATGCAAATCGTTCGGCGATCGCTCCATTGTCAAAAACCTGAACTTCCGCTTGATGCGAGGTGACAAACTCGGCCTGCTCGGCCGCAACGGCACCGGGAAATCCACCCTCATCAAGTTGCTTTTGGGCTCGTTGCCTCCCGACAGCGGGACGGTCAAACTCGGCACCAATTTGCAAATTGCTTACTTCGACCAATTGCGCGAACAACTCGACGATACGAAAACCGTTGCGGAAACGGTGTCGCCCGGTAGCGAATGGGTTGAAATCGGCAATGAGAAAAAGCACGTCATGAGCTATTTGGGGGACTTTCTCTTCACCCCTCGTCGTGCCAACGTTCCCGTCGGCAATCTCTCGGGCGGCGAGCGCAATCGTCTGCTTTTGGCCAAGCTCTTTGCCTTGCCCGCCAACCTGTTGGTATTGGACGAACCGACGAACGACTTGGACATCGACTCGTTGGAATTGCTCGAAAGCACATTGGAAAACTATCCCGGAACGATCATTCTCGTGAGCCACGATCGTCGCTTTTTGGACGACGTCGTCACCCAAATTCTCGCTCCGAGCAATTACGAAGAACCCGACGGAACTTGGATGGAGTTTGTCGGCGGTTATGAGGATTGGTTGCGTCAACGCCCCGAGCCAACGATCAAGAAACCGACCGAAGCCAAACCCGCCGCAATCACCAAACGCGAAAGCCCCCGCTCGCAACCGACACAACGCGTCAGAATGAGCTTTAAGGAAACGCGCGAACTCGAACAACTCCCCGCTTTGATCGAAGCGTTGGAAACCGAGCAAAACGATTTGATGACGGCCATGTGCGATCCCAACTACCATCGAACCGATGTGGCGCATCAACAAGCAACCAAAGCACGCGCCGACGAGCTGCCCGGATTGATCGAACAAGCTTACGCACGTTGGGAAGAGCTCAGCGCCAAGCAGGAAGCGGCAAACCAACGATAACAAGGAAAGCCATGGAGCACTTGACCGCTTTTTTTCAAGAATTTGCATTGGCAAGCACCCTGGCGCTCGGCCTGCAAGTCGTCTTGACCGTCGGCGTGATTTTGCGTGTCGTGTTGACCCGTCACCCGCCGGGCAGCTCGTTTGCCTGGATCCTGTTGACGCTCGCCTTGCCGTACATCGGATTCTTGTTGTACGTGATGATCGGCGAGAAACCGATCGGTCGTTGGCGAGCTTTCAAAATGAAAAAAGCCGCCCGCCATTGGAATCAAGTGCTCAGCGAACGTCCGTGCAACGCTCACCTTTTGCAAAGGCACGCCGAGCACGCCGGTCTGTTGCGTTTGGCTCAACACCTCGGTCACATTCCGTCAAGCGACGGATCAAAGTTGGAGCTGATTTCTCAAACGGATCGTGTGTTTATGCTCATGATCAACGACATTGCGCAGGCCCGACACAACATCGACATGGAGTTCTACATCTGGAACGTCGGCGGGCTTGTCGACACGCTTTCCGAAACGCTCATCCAAGCGGCCGAACGAGGCGTTCGCTGTCGAATTCTGGTCGACGCCATCGGCTCGCGTGAGTTTCTCTCGTCCGATTGGCCGCATCGATTCAAAGAGGCCGGCATACACCTGAGCGTTGCGCTGCCCGTCCGATTCCTGTCCTTTGGCAAAGGCCGCGCCGATTTGCGTTTGCATCGCAAAACCGTCGTCATCGACGATCGTATCGGCTACACCGGCAGTCTCAACATGATCGATCCGGCCTACTTCAAAAAAGAGGCGAACCTCGGCCAATGGGTCGACGCCATGGCTCGCGTCGAAGGTTCCGCCGTATCCGATCTGAAGTTGGTGATCGAGTATGACTGGGCTCTGCAACCCGACGACGAAGGCAGAATGCCCGAAATGCTCGACATTTCTCCCACGCCCGCCGTCGGATCGGCCTGCGTCACCGTCGTTCCGTCGGGGCCCTCGTCGATGGCCGACGCCAATCTCCGACTGATCATAGAAGCCGTCAACAATGCCAAACGTCGCGTATTGATCACCACCCCGTATTTCGTCCCCGGCGAAGCGTTGGTCATGGCGTTGCAAAACGCGGCCATTCGCGGCGTCGACGTACGCCTTTGCGTGCCGGAAGCAAACGATTCTGTCTTTGTACGTTGGGCCAGCCGCCGCTATTTCGAAGGGCTGATGGCCTGCGGCGTTCACATCATGTTGTTCCAAGACGGCTTGCTACACACCAAAGCCATCACGATCGACGACGAGTTGGCTATTTTCGGTACCGTCAACATGGACAACCGCAGCATGCACTTGAACTTTGAAATGATGCTGCTTGTCTTTGACAACGACTTCGTGTCCTCTCTCGTCGCTCTACAAGAACATTACGAATCCCGCAGTTTGTGCGTTAATCCGACCACATGGCACGGTCGCAGCTTCGGATCGCGTTTGCGCGAAGGCTTGTGCTATTTGCTCTCACCTCTACTTTAGGACTTTCATCATGCGTCAGTTCCAATGCGATTACATTGCCGGTTGTCACCCCAACGTACTTCAGGCTTTGATCGACACCAACTTGGAAGAAGTGCCGGGTTACGGCGAAGACCGCTTCTGTACCCAGGCCGGCGATCTGATTCGCCGTGCTTGCCGCTGCGATACGGCCTCCGTTCATTTTTTTGCCGGGGGCACGCAAGCCAATTTGACCGTTATCAGCTCCATTTTGCGCCCGCACCAAGGCGTCATCTCCGCGACGTCTGGTCACGTGCAAGCGCATGAGACCGGCGCAATCGAAGCGACGGGACACAAGGTCTTGACCGTTCCCGCCGTCGACGGCAAGGTATTGGCCGAAGATGTCGACGCACTGTGCCGTTCGTATTGGGACAACGACGAAAAGATTCTGCTGGTTCAACCCGGCATGCTCTACATTTCATTCCCGACCGAAACGGGAACCATCTACAGCTTGAGCGAACTGCAAGCTTTACGCGAGGTTTGCGATCGTTACCAACTCGGTTTTTATATTGACGGCGCCCGCCTGGCTTACGGTCTGGCTGCCAGCCCCGACGTCGCCTTGCCCGACATCGCCCGCCTTGCCGACGTGTTCTACATCGGCGGTACCAAATGCGGCACGTTGGATTGCGAGGCGTTGGTCATCGTCAATCCGCTCTATCAACGCGATTTCACCGCCATGATGCGCTTGCGCGGCGCGCTGTTGTCCAAGGCTCGATTGGGAGGCGTTCAGTTTGTCGCCTTGTTTGAAAACGGTTTGTACGAACAGATCGGACGTCAAGCGGTTCAGGACGCCATGGCCATCCGCGCGGCCTTCTTGGATGCCGGCTTGTCGATGTACGGCTCGTCGCCGACCAATCAACAATTTGTCATCATGTCCGACGAGCAACTGGCTTTCATGAACACCAAGTATCGCTCCGAGCACTGCGGCAAAACGACCGACGGAAAACATATCGTGCGTTTTTGCTCCGCCTGGTCCACGACGCGAGAAGCGTTGGCCGAATTGTTGGCCGACATTGCCCAACTGAAAAATCTCGGCTCGAACTGAGTTTCAATACAAAAACGTCCGCTCCTTCGGGATGCGGACGTTTTGCGTTTATACAGACTTATTAACAGCTGTTCACCGTAAATACGGGCTTTTGCACCTGTTTGTTCACAGAGTTATCCACAACTCAATCGGCTTCGTACGCCTGAACCAATTGGATGATTTCCTCGCCGTAATGATCTAATTTCGCCTCGCCGACGCCCGAGATCGTCGACAAGTAGCCGAGCGTGCGCGGACGCTCCTGCGCGATGGCTTTGAGCGTGGCGTCGGGGAAAATCAAATAGGGCGGCTTGTCGGCCTCGGCCGCCTTGTAACGCCGCCATCCGCGCAACCGCTCGAACAAGCGTTGATCGTCTTCACCAAGAACCACTTCGGCCTTCGTACCGCCATGATGCAGCCGGCGCGTTTTCTTGCTGGTTTGTCGAATACGGATCGTTTGGTCTTCTTTGAGCAAGCCGTGCACGTCTCCCAGAACGAGCGCGTTAAACTTGTCGGCGTCCGCGAAAATCATCCCGCCGGCAATCATTTGGCGTAACAAACGCCGCCAACCATCGATATCCAACTCCTTGCCAATGCCGAAGGTGGAGATCGTTTCATGACCGTTCAGGAGGACTTTCTCGCTGGCGACGCCCAATAAGATGTCAAAAACATGCCGTGCCCCGAAGGCTTTGTCGCTGTGTTGCTTGAGCCGATAAATCGTGCTGACAAGTTTTTTCGCGGGAATCGTCGCGTCTTGCATGCGCGGAGGTTCCAAACAGTTGTCGCAGTTATCGCAAGGTTCGGACGTTTCGCCGAAATACTCCAAAATCATCTGACGCCGACAATTAACCGTCTCGGCCAAAGCCAACATCGCCTCGAGTTTTGTCGTCGATCGTCGCTTGTAGACGTCGTCCGCCTGACTACGCTCGATCATGTGCGTCTGATTGATCACGTCCTGCAGACCGTAACACATCCATGCGTCGGCCGGCTCGCCGTCTCTTCCCGCTCGTCCCGTTTCTTGAAAATAATTTTCAATGCTCTTGGGCATGTCGACGTGAGCAACGAAACGCACGTCCGGCTTGTCGATCCCCATGCCGAAAGCGATGGTCGCCACCATCACCATGCCGTCTTCACGCAAAAAGCGTTCTTGTCGGGCACGACGCAATTCGGCGGGCAAGCCCGCGTGGTACGCCATGGCCGGGATGCCTTCCTCACAGAGCATGTCGGCAATCTTTTCCGTTTTGTCACGGGACAGACAGTAGACGATGCCGCACTCGTTCGGGTGTTCCTGATCGATGAATCGAACCAACTGCTTGTTGGCGTCGCGTTTTTCTTCAATGCGATACCGAATGTTCGGACGGTCGAAACTCGCGACAAACTGTTGCGGTTCGGTCAACAACTTGTCGCAAATTTCCTGACGGGTGTTGAGATCGGCCGTCGCGGTCAAGGCAATGCGCGGAACGGTCGGCCATTTGTCACGCAAGACCGACATTTGCCCATAGACCGGGCGAAAATCATGACCCCACATCGAGACGCAGTGCGCTTCGTCGATCGCGAACAACGCGATGTCGAGATGCTCGAGCAACTCCATGGTGGAAGGCGTCATCAAGCGTTCGGGCGCAATGTACAACAAATCCACTTCGTCGTCGATCAAGCGCCGCTTCACTTCGTTTGTTTCCGCCTGAGACAAAGTCGAATTCAAAAACGCCGCCCTCACCCCGACCTCTTCGAGGCTAGCGACCTGATCGGCCATCAAAGCGATCAAAGGAGAAATGACAACGCCGACTCCCGAACGCATCAGCGCCGGAATTTGGTAACACAAGCTTTTGCCTCCGCCGGTCGGCATGAGAACAAGCGCGTCCCCTCCTTGGCAGACATAATCGATGACGTCTTCCTGGAAACCTCGAAACGACCTCAAACCAAAAACTCGATTCAAAATTTCAAGCGCGCGGCTGGACAAAAAAAGCTCCTTTCGGCAAAAGAGGGGCACTGCTCGACAACAAGCGTCGGGCAACCCCGACGGAGGGATCATTTTATCGTATCCCCCCATGGAAAAAGCCTCGAAATTTCCAAGAAATTCCGAGGCTTGAATTTAGGCGGTCAAAAATTTATCGAGCCGTTTATTCACCCTTGAGGCGCTGTGCTCGCATGCAAGCGGCAGCGGTAAACAAAGCGTCAGAAGAAGAGTTCAAAGCGGTTTCGGCCGAGTCCTGAAGCACGCCGATGATGAAGCCGACGGCTACGACCTGCATGGCGGTGTCAGGGCTGATACCAAACAAACCGCAGGCCAACGGGATGAGCATCAACGAACCGCCGGGAACGCCGGCCGCACCGCAAGCGCAAAGGCTGGACACGACGCACAACAACAAGGCGGTACCGAAGTCAACGGAGATGCCCAACGTGGCGCAAGCGGCCAAAGCCAACACGCTGATAGTGATGGCGGCACCCGCCATGTTGATGGTGGCGCCCAACGGAATGGAGATGCCGTAGGTGTCGGGGTCGAGATTCAGACGACGGCAAAGATTCAAATTCACAGGAATGTTGGCGGCGGAAGAGCGGGTGAAGAACGCCGTAACGGCGGATTCACGCAACGTCAGGAACGTCAACGGATAGGGGTTTCGGCGGATGCAGAACCACACGATCAACGGATTGAGAACCAAAGCCACGAACAGCATGCAACCGACCAGAACGATCAACAACTGCAAGTAACCGTACAAAGCGGAGAAACCTTCAACGGCAAAGGTGTAGGACACCAAACCGAAAATACCGAACGGGGCGAAACGAATCACGACGCGAACGATAAATTCGACGCCCAAGGCCAAGTCGTTCATGACTTCGCGGGTTGTGTTATTGGCCTTGCGCATGGCCAAACCCAAACCGATGGCCCAAGCCAAAATACCGACGTAATTGCCCTTGATCAACGCGTTGACGGGATTGTCAACGACGGAAAGGAACAGGTTGCGCAACACTTCCCAAACACCGCCGGGAGCGGAGGCCGAACCGGTTGCGACCGCCAACTGGATCTGCGTCGGGAAAAGCAAGCTGACGGTCACGGCCGTCAATGCGGCTGCGAACGTGCCGATGCAGTAAAGCACTAAAATCGGGCGCATCTGAGTGCGCGTGCCGACTTCATGATTGGCAATGGCGGCGGCAACCAAGACGAACACCAGTACGGGAGCGACCGCCTTCAAAGCGGAAACGAAGACCGTGCCCAAGAAACCGCACGAAGCGGCTACGTTCGGAGCCAAATAAGCCAACAGGCTACCCAGCACCAAAGCAATCAAAATCTGCTTCACCAAGGAACCGCCCAAGATTAGAGGCATCGCCTTGCTCAACATCGTTTTTTTCTGTTCTTTCATATTTTTCTCCAAGCATCGACTGACTGTTTTACCGAACGCAACAAAATGCCTCAAAAACTCGGTCGAAGGATTGATGTATCATCGCATGACAGCATAAGCTACATGCTCAGTCAAGGCAACCTTTATCGTGATTGATACAAGTAAACCCTCCTAAGCACAACAGCTTACCTCTCGTGCCGAGGCGCTTTACAGCTTTGTTTTTTCGGTTTGACATGGCATCTCGACCTCAACTTCGATTTATCGCAGCCTGCCTTTTTTTAGATGCTCTCGGGGTCGGATTGATCATCCCGGTCTTGCCTCGATTGATCGGAGAGTTGACCCTCGACCCGCAGAGCCAAACGCTGTGGTACGGCTCGATCATGTTGGCTTACGGGCTGATGTTTTTTATCAGCGCGCCCGTCTTGGGAGCGCTTTCCGACCATTTCGGACGCCGGCCTCTGTTGTTGGGCGGCATGTTCGGTCTCGGCGTCACGTTCGTCGTCCCGGCGCTGAGTGCTTCCCTCCCGTTGATCCTTGCCAGTCGCATTGTCGGCGGGCTGACCTCAGCCAACATGACGGTCGCGCAAGCCTACGTCGCCGACCTTTCGAGCCCAGAAGATCGCGCAAACGCATTCGGTAAGGTAGCGGCGGCTTTTTCCTTCGGTCTGATTCTCGGACCCGCCGTCGGCGGTATTTTGGGGCAGTCCGATCCCCGCATTCCCTTTTTCGCCGCGTCGTGCATTGCCCTGCTCAACATGGCGTACGGCTTTTTCATTCTCCCCGAATCACTCCCGCGTCATAATCGACGTCGCCCGAATTGGTCCCGCTGCAATCCGTTTGCCGGCATCGCAACCCTGACGCGTCGATCGACGTTGCGCCCTTTGCTCACCGTCTTGGCTTGCGCCAGTTTGGGGTCGGGGATGCTCAATTGCACCTGGGCGCTCTACACGGAATTTCGTTACGGATTCACACCGTTGCACATCGGTCTGTCCGTTTTCTTGCTCGGCGCCTGTTTGAGTTTCGTTCAGGGCTTTGTCCTGCCTCGAGCCGCCGCCCGATTCGAGCATGACGTCGCTTTGCGCGCCGTCGTCATCGTCACAGGCCTCTCGCTTTGCGGCATCGCCTTGGCCGCGCAGGGTTGGATCAGCGTCGTCTTGTGCTGCCTCTATGCGTTGAGCGGAGCCGTGGCCCCCTTGATCAGTTCGGCCATCAGCGCCCAAACGCCCGGTCATTTGCAAGGAGAAACGATGGGCTCGATCAATGCCGTCATTTCGTTGTTCACGGCGTTGGCGCCGTTGCTGGCCACTCCGCTGTTGAGCGTGGCGCAAGAGCAACCTTACGCCGTGTCTGCGGGATTGCCGTATTTTGCCGCCGCATTGCTCTTTGGCTTGTGTCTGATTCCTTTACGTTCGCCTGTTTCAAAACAAAACAGCTGACAAAGCTTTTGCTTTGTCAGCTGTCGTACGGACAACGAACCCGGCCCGTTAAATGTCCTCGCTCACCATGTCGATGGCGCCGCAAGGACATTCGTTCGCACAAATACCGCATCCCTTGCAGTATTCGTAATTGAACTTGAACTTCATACCGGCGCCCAACTTGATCACGGCATTGTCGGGACAGACGCCGTAGCAGTTGTCGCATTCAAAGCAGTTGCCGCAACTCATGCAACGGCGAGCCTCGAACAAAGCGTTTTCTTCCGTCAAACCGTGTTGTACTTCGTCGAAGGTCGTCTGACGACGGACGAGATCGAGCATCGGGCGAATCGTCTTCGGAGCATCGGCGTAGTACCACGTATGCAAGCGTTCGTACGTTGCCAAAGGCGGCTGCTTGGGTTCGACGTATTCACAACCGGCCAGATAGGCGTCGATGGCACGTGCGGCCTTCTTACCGTGCCCGATGGCGACCGTCACGTTCTTGTCGCCGGGAACCATGTCACCGCCGGCGAATACACCCTTCTTGCCGGTCATCATGGCGGCGTCGACGGCCACTTCGTCGTTGGCGACCGACAATTCGGGGATGCGATTGAGCAAACCCAAATCCGTTTGCTGACCCAACGCCAACACGAGGCTGTCGGCCTCGATCGTTTCAAATTCACCGGTAGGCTGCGGCTTTCCGTCGGCGTCGAGAACCATTTTTTCGATCTTGATAACGCCTTCGGAAGCTTCCTTCACGGTCGAGAGCCACTTCATGGTGACGCCTTCTTCGATCGCTTCGGTAATTTCAGCCTGATGGGCGGGAGCCTTGTCTCGAGTACGACGGTACACGACCAACGGTTCGGCACCCATACGACGAACCGTACGAGCCACGTCCATGGCGGTGTTGCCACCGCCGTAAACCACGACGCGACGCCCCAACATCGGCGCATCCTGACCTTCGATACCCTTCAAAACGGACACGGCGTCCATCACGCGACTGGCGTCGCCGGCCGGGATATACGTACGACGAGCCAAATGCGCGCCGAGTCCCAAGAAGACCGCGTCATAATTGCCGGCCTTCATTTCGGCCTCCAAGTCGGTCACTTCACGACCGCATTCGATCACGACGCCCATCGCTTCGATACGGGCGATTTCCTGATCGAGCACTTCGCGGGGCAAACGATACTTCGGAATCCCGTAACGCATCATCCCGCCGGGTTGTTCGGCTGCTTCGAGCACGTGCACGGCGTGGCCCATACGGCGCAAATGGTAGGCCGCGGACAAGCCTGCGGGACCGGCGCCGACGACCAACACCTTCTTGCCGGATTCGCGCTTGGATGCGGTAAACGCCCAACCCTTGGCCAAGGCGTTGTCGCCCAAGAAGCGTTCGACGGAATTGATGCCGACGCTTTCGTCAAGCGTGCCGCGGTTGCAAGCCGTTTCACACGTGTGGTAGCACACACGCCCCATCGTTGCGGGGAAGGGGTTGTCTTCGGTGATCTGCTTCCAGGCGGCCTCGTAATCGCCTTGTTCGGCAAGAAAGAGCCATGCCTGACACTTTTCACCGGCAGGACATTTGGCGTTGCACGGCGGCAAACGACTGACGTAAGTCGGCTTGACGGTGCGCCACGAGCCGGTACGGTTGGCTAGCGAAGACCCCACGTCGAGAGTAATCGCAAACGGCGTATTTTTAGACATATTTTTTTCTCCAAATGCGATTCGATTAACCCAATGCGCGAGCCGAACCTTGTTCGGGAGACGGAATCGTTTCGCCTTCGTCTCCTTCGAGCAAGCCGTACTTGCGAATGTTTCGATCGGCAATGGCCTGCAAACGCACGAGCATCTGCGGGTCGGCGTTCTTGCTGAACAAATGAGCAAAACGCTTTTGCGGCTTCAAATAATCGACGACGGGCACGCGACGGCGAATCTTGGTCACGTTCGTGACTTCGCCGTATTCGGCCTCGAAAACGGGGAACAAGCCCGATTCCTGCGCCAAACGCGCTAGTTCGATCGTACGTCCGGAAGCGGCCCCCCAACCCAACGGGCAAGGAACCAAAATGTGCAGATAACGCGCGCCGTGCAAGCTCATGGCGTACGTCACCTTGCGTTCCAAATCGTGCAAATCGGCGGCGGTGGCCGTTGCAACGTACGGAATGCCGTGCGCCATGGCAATCGCGGGCACGTTTTTGCCCTGACCGAACGGATTGCCGGGGTTGTTGCCCGTCGGCATCGTCGTCGCCGTGCGAGCCGTCGGGGGCGTAGCGGACGAGCGCTGCACGCCGGTGTTCATGTAGGCTTCATTGTCAAAACAAATGTAGAGCACGTCGTCGTTGCGTTCGAACATGCCCGACAAGCAACCGAAACCGATATCGGTCGTGCCGCCGTCACCGCCCATCGCCAACACGCGAACGGGATTCTTGCCGGCCTTCTGAGCCTTGACGCGCGCGGCCGCGGCCATACCGGTCGCCACGGCGGCCGTATTGCCGAACAACGAATGGAACCAAGGCAATTGCCAGGCGGATTCGGGATAGGGCGTGGAGAACACTTCCAAACAACCCGTCGCGTTGGTCACGATCAACTCGCCGTTGGTGGCGGCGACGGCCGCGTCCACGGCATAACGTGCGCCCAACGCTTCGCCGCAACCCTGACAGGCGCGATGGCCGGAGTTCAGTGCGTTGAATCGCTCCATCGAGGACTGAACGGTACGCTGTTGCGGGTTCAAAAGGCGATTACCGACCGTAAAAGTGCCGGTCTGATAAAAACGAACTTTTGTTTCTTGCATCTTTCCAATCCTTTATCGATTTTGTTCCTGATCGCGGCACACCGCATCGCGCATCATCAATTCGGGCAAAGGACCGGTCTTCCACGTGGCCTTTTCTCGAGCCAATTGACGTTCGACCAACTCTTCGTCCAGATCCATGAAGGTCAAACCGCCCAACGTACCCTCGATAGCCTTGGCAAAACAGTCGTGCAGGGACTTCTTCGTGATCGGACGACCGCCGAGACCGGCGACGACGCAATAACGTTCCAGCGTTTGGCCGCGCAAAGCTTCGCTGATGTCAAAATCCAAAATACCGCCCGAACCGACCGCAAACGCACGTTCGATGACGACCACTTTCTTTGCGCCCTTAAGCGCTTCGCGAACCGCCTGCATCGGGAACGGACGGTAGCACTTGATACCGACGACCCCGATCTTGACGCCCTGTTCGCGCAGTTCGTCGACCGTGTCCTTGATCGTGCCGAGGCAGGCGCCCATGGCAACGACGCGGATGTCGGCGTCTTCGCAACGATAGGTGGACACCAAACCGCCGCTTTCACGACCGAAAATGGCTTCGAATTCCTTGCTGACGCGCGGAATAACTTCCAACGCGTTCAAATGACGCACGTGCGTGAGATAACGCACTTCGGTAAAGGCTTCGGGACCGACCATGGCGCCGATAGAAACCGGATTCTTGGGATCGAGTTCTTGACGCGGCTGGTACGGCGGCAAAAACGCGTCGACCTTGTCCTGTTCGGGCACGTCAATGCGTTCGAACGCATGCGTCAACACGAAGCCGTCCATACACACCATTACCGGCAAGGAGAGCTCTTCTGCGATGCGGAACGCCTGAACGTGCATGTCCGTGGCTTCCTGATTGGTTTCGGCGTAAATCTGAATCCAACCGCTGTCACGCTGACTCATGGCGTCGGAGTGGTCGTTCCAAATATTGATCGGAGCGCCGATGGCTCGGTTGGCGACCGTCATGACGATCGGCAAGCCCAACCCGGAAGCGTTGTAAACGGCCTCGACCATGTACAACAAGCCCTGCGATGCCGTGGCGGTATACGCACGGGCGCCGGCAACGGACGCGCCGATGGCGCCGCTCATGGCGGCAAACTCGCTTTCAACGTTGATGTACTCGCACTCTTTCAATTCGCCCTTGCGAACCATCGTGCCGAGGTCTTCGACAATATGCGTCTGAGGCGAGATCGGATACGCGCAAATAACTTCGGGACGGCAAGCGGCCACCGCTTCCGCAACCCCCAAACTGCCTTCGATTTGCTTAAGCATTCTGAGCCTCCTGACGCTTTGCCATAATGTATTCGTACGCCGCCTGAGCGACGTCGGCATTGGCCTGCGCGATGCGACCGCCGAAACGAGCGCTGTAGGCGGCCTGAACGTTTTCCAACTTCAACACGCCCGTCATGGCGGCAAAGCCGGCCAACATGGCGGCGCCGGGAAGCGGGCGACCGATCTTTTCCAATGCAAAGCGCGTGGCCGGCACGGTCATGACATGCCCCGGAGGCAACATGTCCACGAGCTTTTGCAACCCCATTTCTTCGGGCGATTCGGAGCTGTTAATCAAAACGTAACCGTCGGGACGAACACCGCCAAACACATCGGCCACTTCAAGCAACGTCTTGTCCTGAACCAGGATGACGTCGGGGGCGAACACGGGCTCGCGCAAACGAATTTCTTTGTTGTCAATGCGTGCGAAAGCAACAACCGGCGCACCGGTACGTTCCGAGCCGAAACTCGGGAAGGCTTGCGCATGATGGCCCTCGGTGAACGCGGCAACGCTCAACATCTCTGCTGCCGTGACGACACCTTGACCGCCTCGTCCATGAATACGGATCTGATACACGGATCGTCTCCTTTTTTAACTGTTCTTACTAAACCGAACACACTATCGATTGGCGCGCAAATGCCCGAAACTCGCGGTCTCGAGAAGCTAAAGCGGATTGCGCCAAAGTAACAGATACAGATTATCAGCTTTTGTTTGCCGATAGTATGTCTCGTAACGAATCCATACGCTTTTTTAGGATGGGTACAGGCGCTGACATCGCGCTTGTTTTACAATTTTGACTTATCCGTTTCGTCCGCATCCGTTGACAAATCATGTCGATTTCCCGAATTGTTTTTATTTTTTCGGTTGCTACCGGGCTTGTCGGTTGCTCCGGTTCTCTGCCTCAACTCGTGCATTCCGATCCCGCCGCGATCGAACCTCCCGAGAACGCCGTGTTGATTCGAACCCTCAAAGGCACGGGGACGCAACAGTTCCGTTGCACCGCCGACGATCAAGGGCGCTACTGGCGGTTTATCGCTCCGAAAGTGACAATCAAAGACAAGCGCCGACGCACGGTCATGACGCAAGGCGCCGGCTTCATCTTTGCGGCTCCCGACGGCTCCAAGCTCGCAGCCGAAATCGTGGCCGCAACCGAGTCGAGCTCGCCCGTCAACCTCAAACCCGTCCTTTTCAAAACAACCAGCATCGGTGCCAAAGGCAGCTTGTCCGACGTAGTGTGGATAAAACGACACAATGCCATCGGCGGGGTTCCCCAGACGGTTTGTTCCGCGTCTCAAGTCGGCATGATTCTTAACGTGCGCTTTTCCGCGGACTATTCTTTATATCGCTAAAAGTCCATATCTATCAATTACTTGTCTATCGATCAAAACCCTAAAAACTCGCATAATCAACAAAAATTCTGTACAATAACTTGTTCACTACTTTTCGTAGTTTAGGTTCGCAAAGAGTTTGTGTGGAGGTTGAGAAATGGTAGGTGCTTCGGTCTTGGGCGTATTTCTGCAAAGTCTTCCCCCTGATCGCCGCGTGGCTATGGCTCGCGTTGCCAGCTTGATTCGCCGAGCCGCTCGCGGCGTACGCGAAAGCAAGCGCCATGGCTTGGTCTGCTACGAACTGTCCGGCAGCCCTTTGTTCGCTTTGGAGTCGCGCGAAAAGTCTCTTACGCTTTATGTTGCCGAACGCTCCGTCATCGACCCGTTTGTCGAAACGATCAAAGGTTTTGACGCCGAACACAGTCTGATCACTTTCACCGACCTCAATCGTCTGCCGTTGCCGGACATCGAAAAACTTGTACGCGCCAGCGTCGTCGCCCGCCGAGAACGCGGCACCGTTCCGAGTGAAAACGATCTGCTGGAACTGTGGGGCGTGAACATCGAACAGGCCAAGGTATCCAACCCCGTCGTGCGCATCCCGAAGGGAACGGCAGAAGAAGCCGCTGCAATCGAAGCCGCCAAAAAGGAAGCCGAACGTCAAGCCGCCGAAGCCAAAAAAATCTTGAAGCCGACCAAGCCCGAAAAATCGCTGGTTGAAAGCGTGCCGAAGCCAAGGCCAACGGAGACGAAACCAAGGCAAAGAAAGCGCCCCGCAAGCGCGCGGTAAAGACCGATGCGGACGGCAATCCCGTCAAGACGACCACGCGTCGCAAGAAGACGCCGACGGAAGTAGCCGAATAATGAAAAAGCGATCGAAACCTCGATCGCTTTTTTCTTGTCATCTACGTCTGCTTTGCCGCTGCTCGCTGTATTGGCACTCGATCTCGTCAATCAGACGCTTGTACTCCTGTTTGACTTGCTTCACCGTGCATCCCATAAGGACCGCATCGTCCAACGCGTCTTGGACCAGCGCGTGAATCTCCCGCCAATTTTCATGCAAAATCTTGAGCTTTTCCGTACAAGCGACGGTCGTCCCGTCCGGTCGGACCCATCGCTCCGGCGGTTGACATCGCCGCTCTTTCAGCATACTGTCGTTCATCTGTCGTTCACCTCTGCAATACGAGAAACATACACAAAAAATTGCTTTCTTGCCATCCGTCGACATGCCACAATACGGTAAACGCCGTTCTCTTCTTTTTTCACTGACAGTTGCTCATGACGTTTTCTCACCATTTGCACGACGCGTTCATTCCGCACTCCGTAGCCGTTGTCGGTGCCGACATAGAAGCCCACAGACGCGGCACGACCATTTGGAACGGCGTCATGAACAGCCGACCGCTGATCGAGGCCTATCCGGTCAATCCCAATTACCACGTTCTCGGACATTCGCCGTGTTGGGCTTCGCTCAAAGAGTTGCCCGCTCCCGTCGATTTGGCTGTCATCGCCACTGCGTCGAATCAAGTTGCGGACGTTTTGAAAGAATGCGCCGACGTCGGCATCGGCCATGCGCTGATTCCTCCTGGGGATCCCGCTCTCACCGCCGACCGTCACTGGCGCGAGCAGATCGTCAACTTGGCGCGCGCGCACGGCATTCGGTTGATCGGCCCCGACTCAACGGGCATCATGCGCCCTGAAATCGGGCTGAACGTCAGCTCCTGGCCCGAGTTGCCCGAAATCGGCCGCGTTGCTCTCCTTTGTCAATCCGGAGCGGTCACCGCCACGGTTTTGGATTATTCCAAACGGTGCGCGTTCGGTTTTTCGTCCGTCATCACGACGGGACTTGAAAGCGACGTCAGTTTGGCCGAAACGCTTGACTTTCTATCCGCCGATCCGCAGACCGACACCATCGCGTTGCACATCGAAACGTTGCGCAACCCCCGAGCGTTTTATTCCGCACTGAAAGCCGCCGCGCGCAACAAGCCCGTCATCATTCTCAAAGCGGGACGTGGCCCGAACGCCAGTCGTTTGATCGCGTCGCGAACCGGCACGCTCTCGAGCGACGACAGCGTCTTTGACGCACTGTTGGAACGTACCGGCGCCATTCGGTGCGATCGAATAGAAGAATTTTGCTCGACGATCGAGGTCTTTTCGACACAAAAGCAACCTCGATCCGGGCGCCTCGCCATTTTGGCCAACGGGATGGGGTTTTGCGCCTTGGCGTGCGACGCCGCCGACGCCAACGGATTGCCGTTGGCTCGCCTGAGCCACTGGACGTCAACGCAGCTGGGGGCAATGCTTCAATCCAAACTGACGGCGCACAATCCCGTCGACATCGGTCCCGATGCCAATCCCGAACAATTCGGGCAGGCCTTGTCGCTTTTGCTCAACGACGACCAAGTCGACGCTCTGTGCGTTCACCTCACGCCCTCGACCGCCGTCAATTCTCCGGCAACAATCGATGCGATCGGCCGTGCCGCAGCGCGCACGTTTAAACCGGTCATCGTGACATGGGTGAGCGAAACCATTCCCGAAACCATTAGGCTTCGTCTCAAGCGC
This sequence comes from Duodenibacillus sp., assembly GCA_017628205.1. Lineage (GTDB taxonomy): Bacteria > Pseudomonadota > Gammaproteobacteria > Burkholderiales > Burkholderiaceae_F > Duodenibacillus. The sequence goes on along the minus strand of JAGBZO010000045.1, from coordinate 18,071 downwards.
AACGGTTTGCCCGCCCTGCTGACCCCCGATTTGTGTGCAAAGGCGTTCGCCAATCTGTTGCGTTACGAGAAACAACGCGCTTTACGTTTAGCCGAGCCAACGTCGGGAAGCGAACCGCACAATATCGATCTGGAGCCGGCGCGTCGGCACATCGATCACGTGCGCGCCCAAGAGTTGCATCGCCTGCCGCAAGAGCGTGCGCACGCTTTATTACGCCAAGCCGGCATTGAAACGTTACCGGGACGGTTGACGCACTCGCCCGCTCACTGTCTGCAAGCGGCCCGAGAAATCGGTTACCCCGTGGCTCTCAAAGTGTGCGCCGACGGTGTGGCGCACAAGACGGACATCGGGGGCGTTTTGTTAGACATTCGGACGGATGAGGACGTTTTGAAGGGCTACGAAACCATTCAAGCCAATTGCACTCGACTGGCTCCTTTAGCCGCTTTCAAGGGCGTGTTCGTGCACAAAATGGCCGATCGTCCCTTCGCCCGCGAGTTTCAAATTACCGTAGCGACCGACCCGACTCTCGGTCCGTCTCTTCGTATCGGCTCAGGCGGACGAACAGGCGAGTTATTCGACGATTTGTGCATCGGTCTGCCGCCGCTCAACGAACCTTTGGTTCATCATCTCGTGAACCAAACGCGCATCGGCCGATCATTGCACTCGTATCGCGATCTTCCCGACGTCGATCTCAAAGCGTTGACTGACAGCATTCTGAAAGTGTCCCACCTTGTCTGCGAGATGCCCTGTCTTGCCGAATTGACGATCAATCCGTTGTTGGTCGACGAGAGCGGCTGCGTCGCCGTGGACGTTCAGGTCGCTCTCAACGCTAAACCGACCACCCCCGACCGACGTCATTCGCACCTTGTCATCGCTCCCACGCCGCACCATATCGAACGAACGTTTGAATCGCGCATCGGTCCCATGCGACTTCGCTCGATTCGTCCCGACGATTACGCGGCCTTAAAAAACCTGTTGACTCGCATTAGCCAACGCTCGGCCTACCTGCGATTCCATAAAGAGGCCGCGGACGTCACGCACAACGAACTGATCGACTTCACGCAAATCGATAACGACAGGGAAGCGGCTCACGTGATTGAAAACGCCGAGGCCCCCGGATGCATTCGCGCCGTCGCTCGTTTCGCCTACAACCCGGGTATCGACGTGGCAGAATTCGGCATCTTGGTTGAAGACGATTGTCAGTGTTTGGGTTTCGGTTCCCGTTTAATGCGGAGCATTGAGCAGGAAGCCCGAGACCGCGGTATCAAACGCATGGTCGGCTACATTCTCAAAGGAAACGACGGCATGGCCGCCTTGATGCGTCGCCGAGGCTTCATCCCCGGTCCGTGCGCTCACGACGACAACATGTTGACCTACACTTTACTTTTGTAATCAAGGAACTTCGTATGCCCATTTTTCACGAACTCGACGAGCACATCCTGCGCATTGAAATTTCCCGTCCTGAAAAGCGCAACACTCTCGACGCCGCCATGCTGACGAGCATGACCGAACTGTTGCTCAAAGCTCACAACGACGAGGACATTCGCGTCGTTTTCATTCACGCTCAGCCCGGTCTCTTTTGCGCCGGCGGCGATTTGAGCGAACAACTGAGCGGTCCGAGTGCGTTGCCGACGACGGTGACGGGACAGTTTATCGAAGCGCTCAAAGCGTGCTCCAAGCCGATTGTCGCCTGCGTTCAAGGTCCTGCCGTCGGTTTGGCCGTCACAATGCTGTACTACTGCGATCTGGTTTATGCCAGCGCCAAGAGTCTGTTCTCTCTGCCCTTCACCGCGCTCGGGCTCACGCCGCGCTACGGCGTCTCCTTGCTCACGTTGCTCAACGGCGGATACCACAAAGCCGCCGAAAAGATTTTGCTCTCCGAACCGATCAGTGCGCCCGAAGCATTCGAGATGCGTCTCGTCTCCAATATTTTTGAAGAAGACAAAACGTATGCTCAAGCTTGGGCTCGCGCTCAGCGCTTGGCTCAGCTCTCGCCGGTCTCCGTACAGTCGAGCAAACGCTTGTTGCGCCAAGCCTGGAGCACGCGTTTGCAAGAGATCACTCATGCCGAAAGCGAGGCTTTCCACATCGCGGCTCAGACCCCCCATGCAAAAGAAGCCTGCGCCGCATTCCTTGAAGGACGCAAGCCGAATTTCGAGAACAAGGACTGATGCACATGCGTGTTTTGCTAACGGGAGGCGCGGGATTCATCGGTTCGCATACGGCCGTAGAATTGATGCAAGCCGGTCATCAGGTCGTTTTATACGACAACTTTTCCAATTCCTCGCCCGACGTCCTTAGCGCCATTCAAACCGTTGTCGGAATCGCTCCGACAACGGTTGAAGGCGACGTGCGAGACACGCAGCTCTTAACGCGTACGTTGCAAGACAACGGCATCGAGGGAGTCATCCACCTGGCGGGCCTGAAATCCGTGGCCGAATCCCGCCTGGCCCCTTGGTCGTATTACGACAACAACGTGACAGGGACGTTGTCGTTACTCAAAGCGATGAGCGACTCGCACATCGCCAAGCTGATCTTTTCTTCATCGGCTACCGTTTATGGTCAACCGACGCGTGTTCCTCTAGCGGAAAACCAAACCGGCGGCTCTCTAACCAATCCTTACGGACGCAGCAAGATGTTCGTCGAATCCATTCTTCGCGACATCGTGATTGCGGATGCTTCCTGGAGTATTATCTGCTTGCGCTATTTCAATCCCGTCGGAGCACATCCGTCCGGCCGGCTTGGCGAAAATCCGAACGGCGAGGCGACCCATTTATTCCCGTGTGTCGTGCGGGCGGCCACGGGCCGGGCACCCTCGGTCGACGTGTTCGGAACCGATTACGACACACCTGACGGAACCGCCATACGCGATTACATCCACGTCGTCGATTTGGCTCTCGGTCATGTACACGCCATCGAATGTATCGAGCGGTTCTGCGGCTTTGACGTCATCAATTTGGGAACGGGCATGGGGTACTCGGTTCTGGACGTCATCAAAACGTTTGAAAAAGCGTGCGGGCATCCCATCTCGGTGCGCTTTTCGCCTCGCCGTAAAGGAGACGTTAGCGCTTGTTGGGCCGATACGTCTAAAGCCCGGGACGTTCTTCATTGGAGTGCGACCCACGACCTGGAGACGATGTGTTCCACAGCCTTGGCGTTTGCTCTTGGATCGATTCCGGGAAAACGAGAATAAAAAAAACAGCACGGAGTTTCCGTGCTGTTTTTCACTAGACAGTATTGAGAAAAGCTTATTCAGCCTTTACTTCTTCAACCTGTTCAGCCTTTTCGGTCAATTCCATGTAAGCCATGGGAGCGTTGTCGCCTACGCGGAAGCCCATCTTGAGGATACGGGTGTAACCGCCGTTACGGTTGGCGAAACGCGGACCGAGAACGTCGAACAACTTGCAAACCATTTCGCGATCGCGCAAACGATTGAAAGCGAGACGACGGTTGGCAACGGTCGGGTTCTTAGCGAGCGTGATCATCGGTTCGACGACACGGCGCAATTCCTTAGCCTTGGGAAGGGTGGTCTTGATAGCTTCGTGACGCAACAGAGAGTTCATCATGTTGCGGAGCATAGCGAGACGGTGAGCGCTGGTGCGGTTCAACTTGCGAAGGCCAGAACGGTGACGCATTTTTAAATTCCTTAAAGTAAAAAGTCTTCGACCTAAAACGAATCAACAACTTAAGCGATTCGTCGGTCCCCCTACTCTTCTATTCAATCCGACAGGATCGACGGGCGGGTTAGGTTAGAAAATAAGCCCCGAAGTATACATGAAAAAAGCACACTTCGGGGAACTGTCATCTCGAATTAGTGTTCGAGATTGGCGGGCGGCCAGTTTTCGAGACGCATACCCAAGGTCAAACCGTGAGCGGCCAATACTTCCTTGATTTCGTTCAAAGATTTACGGCCGAGGTTCGGGGTCTTGAGCAATTCGTTTTCGGTACGCTGGATCAAGTCGCCGATGTAGTAAATGTTTTCAGCCTTCAAGCAATTGGCGCTGCGAACCGTGAGTTCGAGATCGTCAACCGGACGCATCAAGATCGGATCGAGCGGGGGCGGAGCATCTTCAACCTGCGTCGGAGGTTCTTCCTGCGTGGTGGAGATGGTACCGAAGACGCTGAGCTGATCCTGGAGGATGTGAACGGCGTTCTTCAATGCTTCTTCAGGAGAAACGACCCCATTGGTTTCAATGGTCATTTCCAACTTGTCGAGGTCGGTACGCTGGCCGACACGAGCGGCGGAAACAGCGTAAGCAACGCGACGAACCGGAGAGAACGAAGCGTCCATGATGATGCGACCGATCGTCTGCTTGCTGTAGTCGTCGCGGAAAGCGCGGACGTCGCCGGGCTGGTAGCCGCGACCGGCTTCAACGCGAACCTGCATGTCGAGCTTGCCGCCGGAGAGGTTGGCGATAACGTGATCGGGATTCAATACCTGAACGTCGTGAGGCAATTCGAAGTCGGCAGCAGTGACGGGGCCGGAACCGGTCTTCTGCAGACGCAACATGACGTCTTCGCGACCGCCTTCGAGCTTGAAGACTACGCCCTTGAGGTTCAACAAAATATCTACGACGTCTTCGATAACGCCGTCGATCTGGGAGTATTCGTGGACGACGCCGACAATGCTGGCTTCCGTCGGAGCGTAACCGACCATGGAGGACAACAAAATACGACGCAGAGCGTTACCCAAGGTGTGACCGTAACCACGTTCGAACGGTTCGAGAACGATAACGGCCTGGTTGGGATTCTTTTCATCGATGACGGCATCGATGGACGTCGGCTTCAAGAGCGCGGAATTTGCCATTGTAATTTCCTTTTCAATACCCTCGGCTCGTTACACCGATAAGGCTGAGTTTTTGGAAAAATTTTTGGGGTTGTAGAAACGTTTGTGCGTCCGACACCCCAAAAGAGTCGGACGCCCAAATCTTTGGCATTTTACTCCCGATCGTTCGCGCACTACACGGCGTCGGGAGTAAAAATTTAACCAGATTAACGCGAGTAAAGTTCGACGACGAGAGCTTCGTTGATGTCGTGAGCGATATCTTCGCGAGCAGGAACGTGGTTGAACGTACCTTCCATCTTCTTGGAATCGACGCTGACCCAGCTCGGGAAACCAACGCTGGAAGCGAGGTCGAGAGCTTCAACGATGCGGGCCTGCTTCTGAGCGCTTTCGCGAACAGAGATCACATCACCAGCCTTCACTGCGTAAGAAGGAATGTTGCACTTCTTGCCGTTTACGAGGATGGCGCAGTGGCTGACGAGCTGACGAGCTTCAGCACGCGTGGAACCAAAGCCCATGCGATAAACGACGTTGTCAAGGCGCGTTTCGAGCAAGGCGAGAAGGATTTCACCAGTGTTGCCCGAGCGGCGGGAAGCTTCCGCATAGTAACGGCGGAACTGACGTTCGAGAACGCCATACGTACGCTTAACCTTCTGCTTTTCGCGAAGCTGCGTACCATAGTCGGAGAGACGCTGACCGCTGATCTTACCGTGCTGACCCGGCTTGACGGCGGCGTCCTTGACCTTGGAGTCAAAGGAACGGCGTGCGCTCTTCAGATTGAGGTCGGAACCCTCGCGACGCGAGAGCTTCAACTTAGGACCGAGATATCGTGCCATTTTATTAGTTACCTCTTCTATCCTGCGGCGTTTCACCGCATTCAGTTCGCGTTCAACGATAAATAAACGCGAACGCAGGATACGAATTTAAAAAATTTGTCTTATACGCGACGACGCTTGGAGGGACGAACACCGTTGTGAGGAACGGGGGTAACGTCCTGGATGCTCGTAACACGGATGCCGAGAGCATTCAAGGCACGAACGCTGGATTCACGACCGGGACCAGGGCCCATGATGCGAACTTCGACGTTCTTCAAACCGTATTCGAGAGCGACCTTACCAGCCTGTTCTGCAGCAACCTGAGCTGCGAACGGGGTGGACTTACGAGAGCCCTTAAAGCCCTGAGCGCCAGCCGACGACTGAGCAATAGCGTTGCCCTGACGGTCGGAAATGGTGATGATCGTGTTGTTGAAGGAAGCGTGTACGTGAGCGATGCCTTCGGTAACAACCTTCTTCACCTTCTTGCGGGCACGAGAAGCCTGCTGAGATTTGGGAGCCATAACTATCCTTCAGTGATTACTTCTTGAGCGTTACACCAGCCTTGCGCGGGCCCTTACGGGTACGAGCATTGGTGCGAGTACGCTGACCGCGCACCGGCAAACCACGGCGATGACGGAAGCCGCGATAGGTGCCCAAGTCAATCAGACGCTTGATCGAGAGCTGAACTTCACGACGCAAATCGCCTTCTACGACGAACTGGCCGATGGCTTCGCGGATCTTTTCGAGTTCCGCATCGTTCAGGTCCTTGACCTTCTTGGAGTGTTCAATACCGCAGGAGTCCAAAATCTCCATTGCACGAGGACGGCCGATACCATAGATGGCGGTCAGACCGATAACTGCGTGCTTGTGCGGCGGAATATTAATACCGGCAATACGAGCCATTTTTTTACCTCATTAGCCTTGACGCTGCTTGTGACGCGGGTCTTCGCAGATCACGCGCACAACGCCTTTGCGCTTAATGATCTTGCACTTGCGGCACATTTTTTTGACCGAAGCGTTAACCTTCATTCTCTTCTCCAGCCCGTTTGTTTATAAAACAGGCAGTTTTTCAGTGCCAACATGGCGGAAAGTCCATGATTTTACGGGTTTTTCCAAAAATTTCAAGTCTTTTGAGCAAGCAAAATCTCCGAGAGGGTGTAGTGCGCCCTTTCAGATACTTGTTCTTGAGACCGTTAAGGGCGGAACCACAAGATCTGCGTTTCCGCCGCTTAACATTTTTTTCCATGTTTGCTATCGCTCTGGTAAACGACAGCCGACACTGTGTTAATTACGACAACTCAGTTCCGAAATTAGAACCCGTTGCCAAAGCCCTTGAAGTTAGTCTTCTTGAGCAAATTCTCATACTGGTGCGACATCATGTATGCCTGAACCTGGCTCATGAAGTCCATCGTGACAACCACCGCAATCAACAACGACGTACCGCCGAAGTAGAAGGGAACGTTGAAACGAAGGTTCAAGAACTCCGGTACCAAGCAGACAAACGTCAGGTACGCGGCACCACCCAAGGTCAAACGAACCAACACCTTATCGATATAACGCGAGGTTTGTTCACCCGGACGAATACCGGGAATAAATGCACCACTCTTTTTCAGATTCTCTGCCGTTTCCTTCGGATTGAAAACCAATGCCGTATAGAAGAAGGCAAAGAAAATAATCAGCGCAGCATACAGGAGCGTGTACAACGGCTGACCGGGGCTCAATGCCGCGGCCAAGTCGCGAATCCAACGCGTCGAGTCACCGCTAGTAAACCAACCAGCTAACGTGGCCGGGAACAAGATCAAAGACGAAGCGAAGATCGGCGGAATAACACCGGCCATGTTCATCTTGAGGGGCAAGTAAGAGGACTGGCCACCATAGATCTTGTTGCCGATCTGACGACGAGCGTAATTAACCGTAATGCGACGCTGCCCGCGTTCGATAAAGACCACGAAGGCCGTTACGAGAGCGACGACGGCAATCACGAAGATCGCAGACAAAGGCGAGATGGCACCCGTGTTTACCAACTGGAACAGGCCGCTGACCGCACTGGGCAAACCAGCAACAATACCTGCAAAGATGATAATCGAGATACCGTTACCCAAACCGCGTTCCGTAATCTGTTCACCAAGCCACATCAAGAACATGGTGCCAGTCACAAGGCTTACCGCACAGGTGAATCGGAACATCAGACCGGGATCGATAACGAGACCCGGTTGGGATTCAAGCGCAACGGCGATACCGACTGCCTGGAAGAAACCCAGAGCCAACGTGCCGTAGCGCGTGTACTGGGTGATCTTGCGACGGCCGGCTTCGCCTTCCTTACGCAACGCTTCAAGACTCGGCAGCACGTAGGACAACATCTGCATGATAATCGATGCAGAAATGTACGGCATGATACCGAGAGCAAACACCGAGAAGCGCGACAAAGCGCCACCGGAGAACATGTTGAACAGCCCGAGAATGCCACCCTTCTGCTCATTGAAGAGCTGACGGAGCATGTCGGGATCGATACCGGGTACCGGAACGTGAGCACCGATTCGGTACACCACCAGCGCGAGCAACAGGAAAATAATGCGATGCTTCAGATCGCCGTATTTTGCCAAGCCCGTCGGTTTGTTACTAGGGCTATTCGCCACGTCTGTGTCCTAAAGCGTAAGAGTTTTTAAATTAGGCCTCAACAGTGCCACCAACTGCTTCGATAGCAGCCTTGGCACCCTTGGTGACGCCCAAACCACGAACGGTTACCTTGCGGGTGATTTCACCGGAAAGGATAACGCGTGCGTCAATTGCCAACGTAGAAACGATGTTAGCCTGCTTGAGAGCGGCCAAATCGATAACTTCAACCGGCATTGCTTCGATTTCCGACAGACGGACGACTTCGACGAACTTGCGGGTCATCGAGGTGAAGCCGCGCTTCGGCAAACGACGATGCAAAGGCATCTGGCCGCCTTCGAAGCCGACCTTGTGGAAGCCACCAGCACGGGACTTCTGACCCTTGTGACCGCGGCCGGCAGTCTTACCCCAGCCAGAGCCGACGCCACGACCCAAACGGTGGGCGTTGCTCTTAGAGCCTTCTGCGGGCTTAATGGTATTCAAACGCATCTCAAATTTCCTCAGATTATTCGGCACGAACCAGGAATGCAACCTTGGTGATCATACCGCGCACTGCGGGCGTATCTTCGAGTTCACGGGTCTGATGAAGCTTCTTCAGACCGAGACCAGCGAGGGTAGCGCGGTGCTTAACGTTGGTACCGATCGGGCTCTTAACGAGCGTAACCTTCACAGTCTTCTTGGTATTAGTCATGTCTAATTACTCCAGTTCAGACCTTAGGCCATCAATTCTTCAACGGACTTGCCGCGCTTGGCAGCAACGTCAGCCGGGGACTGAAGGCGTTCGAGAGCGTTGATCGTAGCACGAACCATGTTGTAGGGATTCGTAGAACCGTAGGCCTTAGCCAAAACGTTACGAATACCAACGGCGTCCATAACAGCGCGCATCGGACCGCCAGCGATAACACCGGTACCTTCCGTAGCGGGCATGAGGATAACACGGCTGGCGCCATGGCGACCTTCAACAGCGTGATAAATGGTACCGTTCTTGAGCGGAACCTTCTTCATGCTCTTGCGGGCACGTTCCATAGCCTTGGAAACGGAAGCCGGAACTTCGCGGCTCTTACCCGTACCCATGCCGATGCCGCCATCGCCGTCACCTGCTACCGTCAAGGCAGCGAACGTGAGGATGCGACCACCCTTAACAGTCTTGCTGACGCGGTTAACCGCAATCATCTTTTCGCGAATGCCGTCATCGATTTCTTCAACGGCGTTCTTCTTATCAACCTTAGCCATAAGCCTCGATTCCTATTAGAACTTGAGACCGGCTTCGCGCGCAGCTTCAGCCAGCGCGGCAACACGGCCGTGGTAACGATAACCGGAACGGTCGAAAGCACACGTTTCGATGCCAGCAGCCTTAGCCTTTTCGGCCAAACGGGCGCCAACGATCTTAGCGGCAGCTACGCAGCTACCATTGGTACCTTCAGCAGCCAACTGAGCGCGAACTTCAGCTTCAACCGTGGAAGCGGAAGCCAAAACGCGATCGCCTTCAGGAGCGATGATGTTGGCATAGATGTGAAGGTTGGTACGGTGTACCGACAAACGATTAACCTTCTGCAACTTGATGCGGGCGCGAGTAGCACCGGCGCGACGCAGACGGCTTTCCTTCTTGTTGATCATAGTCTTACGTCCCCGCTTTACTTCTTCTTAGTTTCCTTGATGACGACACGTTCGTCGGCATAACGGATACCCTTGCCCTTGTAGGGTTCGGGAGCACGGTAGCCACGAATTTCTGCAGCCGTCTGACCAACCTTCTGCTTATCGGCACCCTTGATGACGATTTCAGTCTGGCTGGGGGTTTCGCAGGTCACGCCGGCGGGCATCTTGTGCTCAACGGGGTGAGAGAAACCAATCTGCAGATTGAGGATGTCACCCTTAGCCTGAGCACGATAGCCCACGCCAACGAGCGTCAACTTCTTTTCGAAGCCGACCGTAACACCCTTGTTCATGTCGCTAACGAGAGCACGCATCGTACCAACGTTCATGTTGGATTCGCGGCTGTCGTTAACCTGCTTGAAGCACAGCGTAGCGCCGTCCTGTTCGATCTGAACGAGCGGCAAAACGTGCATCTTGACTTCGCCCTTCGGGCCCTTGACAACGATGCTGCCGTCGGCGATCTTGGCTTCGACGCCCTGGCCGAGCACAACGGGGAGCTTACCAATACGACTCATATTGACCTCCCAATTATGCTACGTAGCAAAGCACTTCACCGCCGATACCGGCAGCGCGAGCCTTGCGGTCCGTCATAACACCCTTCGGGGTGGAGACGATAGCAATACCCAAGCCGTTCATAACCTGGGGAATAGAACCGTGGTTCTTATAGATGCGCAAGCCGGGACGGGAAACGCGTTCGATGCGTTCAATCACGGGACGACCTGCGTAATACTTCAAACCGATATGCAACTGAGCCTTGCCTTCGTTGGAAACAACGTCAAAGCCGTTGATGTAGCCTTCGTCCTTGAGAACCTGGGCAATCGCTACCTTGAGCTTGGAGCTCGGCATCACGACTTCCTGCTTCTCAACGATCTGCCCGTTACGGATACGGGTCAGCATATCGGCGATCGGATCACTCATACTCATTTAGTAATCTCCTCGCTTACCAGCTGGCCTTAACAAGGCCGGGAATATCACCACGCATGGCGGCTTCACGGATCATACCGCGAGCCAAACCAAACTTACGGAAGGTGCCGCGCGGACGACCGGTGAGGCCGCAACGATTGCGCAGGCGAACGGGGCTCGTGTCGCGGGGCAGAGCCTGCAACTTGGCGCGAGCGTCCATACGTTCTTCCACAGAGCGGGTAGCATCGTTAATAATAGCCTTGAGTTCGGCACGCTTGGCCGCAAACTTTGCCACGAGGGCTTCACGCTTCAGTTCGCGGTTGATCAGAGCTAATTTAGCCATCTTGATTGCACCTATCTCAATTGCGGAACGGGAAGTTGAAACCAGCGAGGAGAGCCTTGGCTTCTTCGTCGGTCTTCGCCGTCGTCGTGATGGAAATGTTCATACCGCGGATCGCATCGATCTTGTCGTATTCGATTTCCGGGAAAATAATCTGTTCTTTGAGGCCAACGTTGTAGTTGCCACGGCCGTCGAAAGCACGACCGGAAACACCACGGAAGTCACGTACACGCGGGAAAGCGATGGTTACGAGACGATCCAGGAAGTCGTACATGCGCTGACCACGCAGGGTCACCATGCAACCGATGGGCATGTTTTCACGAATCTTGAAGTTCGCGATAGCCTTACGAGTGCGGGTGATAGCGGGCTTCTGACCAGCAATCTTCGTCATATCGGCAACAGCGTTGTCGATCATCTTCTTGTCGTTTACAGCTTCACCGACGCCCATGTTCAACGTGATCTTGGTGATACGAGGAACCTGCATGACCGTCTTGTAACCGAACTTCTTGGTCAGTTCGGGAACGATGGTGTCGCGGTACAGAGAATGGAAACGGCTCATCCCTTACCCCTTACGCCTTAGCGCCGACAACGGCGCCGTTGCTCTTGAAAACACGAACCTTCTTACCGTCAACTTCCTTGAAGCCAACGCGGTCACCCTTGCCAGTTGCCGGATTGACCAGCATTACATTGGACTGGTCGATCGGCAGCGTCTTGTTTTCAATGCCGCCTTCGGTACCGAGCATCGGGTTCGGGCGAACACACTTCTTAACAACATTGACGCCTTCGACGGTCACATGGCGGTCGTCGACGCGAGCAAGAACAACACCCTTCTTGCCCTTATCCTTGCCGGTGATGACGATAACTTCGTCACCTTTACGGATGCGTTGCATCTGTCGGCCTCCTTAAATTACTTCGGGAGCGAGGGACACGATCTTCATGAACTTTTCGGTACGCAATTCACGCGTGACCGGTCCGAAGATACGGGTGCCTACCGGCTCCAACTTAGAGTTGAGCAAAACGACGGCGTTACCATCGAAACGAATGAGAGAACCGTCAGCACGACGGACGCCCTTGGCGGTACGAACTACAACAGCGTTGTAGATTTCGCCCTTCTTGACGCGACCACGCGGAGCAGCTTCCTTCACCGTTACCTTGATGATGTCACCAATGTTTGCATAGCGGCGCTTAGAGCCGCCCAACACCTTAAAACACATCACTGAACGAGCGCCGGTATTGTCGGCAACGTCCAGCTTGCTTTGCATCTGAATCATGGCTACTTAATATCCAACTTATTCCACTATGTGGATAGTATTGGTCCCGTACGGGAGAAAGATCAAAACGTGTTTACGACCCGAGAAAGAAACCGCCGTACTGCAGGTGGCGGGTAAGTCAATAAACCGTCTGACCCATGAGAATCGACACAAATGCCGACCTGCAAGGGTCGGCATTTGCATCGAGCTTGAAAGTATATCCAAAAATGGATTAACTTGCAAGTCTTTTTATTAGATGATCACGGCCTTTTCGAGAACCTTGGTCACGGTCCAAGACTTGCTCTTGGAAACCGGACGGCATTCAGCGATCTCAACCTTGTCACCGATACCACACTGGTTGCTTTCGTCGTGAGCGTGATACTTCTTGCTCTTTACGACATACTTGCCGTACAGCGGGTGCTTGACCTTACGTTCAACGAGGACCGTAACGGTCTTTTCCATCTTGTCGCTCGTAACCGTGCCGATGAGGGTACGGGTAAGCTTCATTTCAACGTTGTTTTCCGTCATTTTGCAGCTGCCTTCTGAGCGAGAATCGTGCGAACGCGTGCGATATCACGGCGCGTCGTGCGCAACTGATTCGTGTTCTGGAGCTGTTGCGTGGCCTTCTGTACGCGCAACTTGAAGTGTGCGTTCAAGAGGTCATTCAACTCCTTGTTAAGCGCTGCCTCATCCATGGCGCGCAATTCATTTGCCTTCATGTCCGTCTCCTTACATGCCGATCTGGCGGACAACGAACTTCGTCTTCAAGGGCAGCTTGGCCGCAGCGAGAGCAAAAGCTTCGCGGGCGAGCTGTTCTTCAACGCCGTCCATTTCGTAGATCACACGACCCGGCTGGACCAATGCGACCCAGTATTCCGGATTACCCTTACCGTTACCCATACGAACTTCAGCGGGCTTGGTAGAGATGGGCTTGTCAGGGAAGACGCGAATCCATACGCGACCACCACGCTTGATGTGGCGGGTCAACGCACGACGTGCGGCTTCGATCTGACGTGCAGTCAAACGACCACGTTCGATAACCTTGAGGCCGAAGTCACCAAAGGAGACGTTCGCGCCACGCTGGGCCAAACCGTAGTTACGACCCTTCTGGTCCTTACGGTACTTGGTACGATTCGGTTGCAGCATCGTTATTCTCCGTCTTTGTTAGCGGGCTTACGGGCACGGCGAGTGTTCTTGCCTTCACCGTCCTTACGACGAGCCGGACGACGACGACGATCTTCACGATCAGCGGCCGGAGCAGCTTCAACAGCTTCTTCACGACCGAGGTTGTCACCCTTGTAAACCCAAACCTTAACACCGATGATGCCGTACGTGGTGCTGGCTTCAGCGAAACCGTAGTCGATGTTGGCGCGCAACGTGTGCAGCGGAACACGACCTTCGCGGATCCATTCGGTACGAGCAATTTCGGCACCGTTCAAACGACCAGCAGACATGATCTTGATGCCCTGGGCACCGAGACGCATGGCGTTCTGCATGGCACGCTTCATAGCACGACGGAACATGACGCGCTTTTCGAGCTGCTGGCAGATGCCTTCAGCGATGAGCTGAGCATCCAATTCAGGACGACGAACTTCTTCGATGTTGATGTGAACGGGCACACCGACCATCTTCTGAACTTCTGCCTTGAGCAGTTCGATATCGGCACCCTGCTTGCCGATCACAACACCCGGACGAGCGGAGAAGATCGTGATACGTGCATTGTTAGCAGGACGTTCGATCAAAATACGAGCAACGCTAGCGGCCTTGAGCTTTTCCTTGAGGAAAGCACGGACGCGGAGGTCTTCACCGAGCGTGCGAGAGAAATTGCGGCCAACCGCATACCAACGCGAAGTCCAGTTGCGCGTAACGGGGAGGCGGAAGCCGGTAGGATTAATTTTCTGACCCATGGTTCACCACCCTTACTTGTCGCCAACGGTCACGAAAATGTGAGCCGTCTGCTTACCGATACGCGTACCGCGGCCCTTAGCACGAGCACCGAAACGGCGCAACGTGGTAGCCTTTTCCACGTAGATCTTGGTTACGCGAAGATCGTCAATGTCAGCACCATCATTGTGTTCTGCATTGGCGATAGCAGATTCGAGAGCCTTCTTGATAATACCGGCTGCACGCTTCTGCGTGAAAGCGAGAATGTTGAGGGCCTTGGCCACGGGCTTACCGCGAACCAGGTCAGCAACCAAACGACCCTTCTGAGCCGAGAGGCGCACACCACGAACGATTGCAGTAGTTTCCATTTACTTATCTCCCAACCTTCTTGTCGCCAGCGACGTGACCGTGGAAAGTACGGGTCAAAGCGAATTCGCCGAGCTTGTGGCCCACCATGTTTTCATTGATGTAGACCGGAACGTGCTGACGGCCGTTGTGAACGGCAATGGTCAGACCAATGAATTCCGGAAGAATGGTGGAACGGCGAGACCAGGTCTTGAGCGGACGCTTGTCGCGGCTAGCCTGAGCAGCTTCAACCTTCTTCATCAGAGAACCGTCAACAAACGGTCCCTTCTTTAACGAACGAGACATTTAGAGGCCCCCTTACTTGTCATAACGGCGCTGGACGATCATGGAGTCCGTGCGCTTGGAGTTGCGGGTGCGATAGCCCTTGGTCAACTGACCCCAAGGCGTTACAGGAGCGCGACCCGTACCAGTACGGCCTTCACCACCACCGTGCGGGTGATCAACCGGGTTCATGACCTTACCGCGAACGGTCGGACGAATACCGCGCCAACGGGTGGCACCGGCCTTACCGAGTTCACGCAGGCTGTTTTCTTCGTTACCAACAGTACCGATCGTCGCACGGCATTCGATCAAAATGCGACGAACTTCGCCGGAACGCATACGAACCTGAGCGTAAGCACCTTCACGAGCGATCAACTGAGCGAAAGCACCGGCGGCACGAACGAGCTGAGCGCCCTTACCCGGCTGCATTTCGATGCAGTGAATGGTGGAACCAACCGGAATGTTGCGCAACGGCAAAGCGTTACCAACCTTGATGGCGGCTTCCTGACCGGACA
The DNA here is from genome assembly GCA_017628205.1 of Duodenibacillus sp. Taxonomy (GTDB): domain Bacteria; phylum Pseudomonadota; class Gammaproteobacteria; order Burkholderiales; family Burkholderiaceae_F; genus Duodenibacillus. The sequence goes on along the minus strand of JAGBZO010000045.1, from coordinate 2,688 downwards.
TGATCGTGTCGTTGACCTTCAAACCCTTCGGGCAAACGATGTAACGGCGTTCACCGTCAGCGTATACAACCAAAGCGATGTGAGCGGAGCGGTTCGGATCGTATTCGATGCGTTCTACACGAGCGGGAATACCGTCCTTGTTACGCAAGAAGTCGATAATACGATAGGCACGCTTGGAACCACCACCCTTATGACGGCAGGTGATGTGGCCATTGTTGTTGCGGCCGGAACCACGGTTCTTCTTTTCGGTCAGCGCGGCAAAAGGCTTGCCAGTGTGCAGACCAGCGGTGACGACCTTGACCGCATGGCGGCGACCGGCAGACGTCGGCTTGAGTTTAACGAGAGCCATTACTTCACCTCTTGCGCGAAGTTGATTTCCTGACCGGCCTGCAGGCAAACGTAGGCCTTGCGAACGTTGCTACGAGCACCGTTGAAGCGGCCAAAACGCTTCTGCTTACCCTTGATGGTCAGAATCTGAACGCTTTCGACCTGCACCTTGAAGAGCAGTTCAACAGCGGCCTTAACTTCCGGCTTGGTGGCATCAGCCACAACGCGGAAAGCAATCTGATTGGCCTTGTCAGCGATCATCGTGCTCTTTTCAGAAACGATGGGACCAACGAGGACCTTCAACAAACGATCTTGATTCATCCCAACATCTCCTCGATCTTAGCGATCGCAGCCTTGGTAACGACAACCTTGCCGTAGAAAATCAAAGACAGCGGATCAGCATAACGGGGTTCTACAACCAATACATTCTTCAGGTTGCGAGAAGCCAAGAAAAGATTGTCATCGACGTTGTCGGTGATGATCATGACGCTTTCCATGCCCATAGCCTTCAACTTAGCAGCGAAAGCCTTGGTCTTCGGAGATTCGGCGCCGATCGTATCCACAACAACCAAGCGGCCTTCGGCAGCCAACTTCGAGAAGATCGAAGCCATGGCGGCACGGTAAGCCTTCTTGTTCATCTTGTGGCTGAAATTTTCTTCCGGAGAGTTCGGGAATGCACGGCCGCCCCCACGCCATACCGGGCTGGAAGACATACCAGAGCGAGCACGACCCGTACCCTTCTGACGCCAGGGCTTCTTGGTGGTGTGGTGCACAAACTCACGGCTGAGCTGAGCACGCGTACCCTGACGAGCATTAGCCTGGTAAGCTACAACGAGCTGGTGCACCAGGGCTTCATTGAATTCACGACCGAACACGGTGTCGGAGGCGGCTACCTTAGCCGTTTCCTGGCCCTGTTCATTGAGTACATTCAGTTCCATTGATCGCTCCTATTAGGCCTTAACAGCGGGACGCACGATAACTTCACCGCCCTTAGAACCAGGAACGGCACCGCGAACGAGCAAAAGACCACGTTCGGCGTCAACGCGAGCAACCACGAGATTCTGCGTCGTACGCTGGGCGTCACCCAAGTGACCGGCCATGCGCTTGCCCGGGAAAACACGGCCCGGATCCTGACGGTTACCGATGGAACCAGGAGCGCGAGTCGTTACGGAGTTACCGTGAGATTCACGGTTAGACGCAAAGTGGTGGCGCTTAATGCAGCCAGCAAAACCCTTACCGATGGTCGTGCCGGTCACGTCAACCTTCTGGCCAGCCGTGAACATGTCAGCAGCGAGAACGGTACCTGCCTTGAATTCGGCAACCTGTTCTGCATCGATATGGAACTCCTTCAACGTGGCAGCAGCTTCAACGCCAGCCTTGGCGAACTGACCTGCGAGAGCCTTGTTGACGCGCGAGGGCTTCTTGGAGCCGAACGCGACTTGAATTGCATTGTAGCCGTCGGTTTCAACCGTCTTCACGCAGGTGACACGGTTACCGGACACGTCGAGCACCGTTACGGGAATAGACGTACCGTCTTCCGCGAAGATGCGCGTCATGCCAATCTTGCGACCGACTAAGCCGAGCTTATCACTCATTTATTTCTCCACCCCAGCTACGATTGGCTGGGACCGTACTTTAATAAAATCGCTTCACGAAGGTAGGTTCAGTATGCAAGGTAACTGAACGCCGATCGATTGCTTTGGTGAGCCAGAAGCGACACAAATAGCGCTCGTCATCTTTTTATTGAGTAATAAAAGGTGTCGAACGCCAAAAACTTTTTAATGCTTACTGCACCTTGATCTTGACATCTACGCCAGCGGCCAAGTCGAGCTTCATGAGAGCGTCAACAGTCTTGTCCGTCGGATCAATGATGTCCATCAAACGCTGGTGCGTGCGGATTTCGAGCTGGTCGCGGCTGGTCTTGTTGACGTGCGGCGAACGCAGGATGTCGAAACGCTGAATGCGGGTAGGAAGCGGAACGGGACCACGAACCACGGCGCCGGTGCGCTTAGCGGTTTCCACGATTTCGAGAGCGGACTGGTCGATCAGCTTGTAGTCAAACGCCTTGAGGCGAATGCGGATGCGTTGGGACTGCATTTAAGTATTCCCTAAAAAAAGAACAATTAGAAAGAACTAGGGGGCGCAGTATAACCACGCCCCCTTAATCTGTCAATAGACAGACGAACAATTTACAAATTTATAAATTATTCGATGATCTTGGCAACCACGCCGGCGCCAACAGTGTGACCGCCTTCGCGGATAGCGAAGCGCAGACCTTCCTGCATAGCGATCGGGCAGATCAGCTGTACGTTCATGGAGATGTTGTCGCCAGGCATAACCATTTCAACACCTTCCGGCAAT
>JAGBZO010000006.1 GCA_017628205.1 Duodenibacillus sp. | reverse complement strand
AGTGTAGCGCACTCGTAGCTTTACTTTTTTTGCAAAGAATTCGGTGTACGCGTACAATGCGCGGACACAAAAGCCTTTGCCTGACGACCATACCGAAGTGGTACCACTCCTTCCCATTCCGAACAGGACAGTGAAACGCTTAAGGGCCGATGAGAGTTGGTTGTATTTCCAGTGAAAGTAGGACATTGTCAGGCTTCCCTTTTCAGAACCCCCGATACCGAAAGGTACCGGGGGTTTTGTTTTGCGTGCTTTTGCCTCGCTTGTCGTTTGATCTCCGAATCACGGGTTTGTTTTAAAATAAAAAAATTCGCTTCACATTGTTTTCGACAACATGAACCAAGACCTTTTTACAACGGAACCGGCGGCCGTATCCGAACCGAACGGGACGACGAGCTCGGTCACAGGGAATCAGCCCTTGGCCGAACGCATGCGCCCCCATACGTTGGACGACGTCATCGGACAGCGTAATTTGTTGTCCGAAGGAAAACCGTTGCGCAGCGCTTTTGAGCAAAAGCGTCCGCATTCGATGATTTTGTGGGGACCTCCCGGGGTCGGTAAAACGACGTTGGCTCGTTTGATGGCCGATGCGTTCGAGTTGCCGTACATCTCGATTTCGGCTGTCTTGGCCGGTGTGAAAGAGATTCGCGACGCCGTCGAGCGTGCTCAGGCGCATTGGAATGCGACGGGAAAGCCGACGATGGTTTTTGTCGATGAAGTGCATCGATTCAACAAGTCGCAGCAAGACGCCTTCTTGCCGCATGTTGAGAGCGGTTTGTTCATTTTTGTCGGCGCTACGACGGAAAATCCTTCATTCGAAGTGAATTCCGCTCTATTGAGCCGATCGGCCGTCTACGTGCTCGAGTCGCTCAATGCCGAGGAGTTGATCGCTTTGACTCGACGCGCGTTGGAGCGCGAGCTTACGTGGTTGTCGGTTACGCCCGAGGCGCAAACCATACTGGTGGAATTGGCCGACGGCGATGCACGCCGTCTCTTGAATGCATTGGAAGTCGCCGCCTCCATGGCAAAAGATCGTGCCATGAACGAGCTGACGGCCGAGTTCATGCGAAAAGCTATGCCCGCGACCTTGCGTCGTTTCGACAAGGGCGGAGAAAACTTCTACGACCTCATCAGCGCGTTGCACAAAAGTGTTCGCGGGTCCGATCCGGATGCGGCACTCTATTGGATGTGTCGCATGCTCGACGGTGGATGCGATCCGCGCTACATCGCACGACGCGTCGTACGCATGGCGATTGAAGACATCTCCCTTGCCGATCCTCGCGCCACGCAATTGGCTCTTGAAGCGGCCGATATTTATGAACGGCTCGGCTCGCCCGAAGGCGAGTTGGCGCTGGCTCAAGCCGTCGTTTATCTGGCGGTGGCGCCCAAGAGCAACGCCGTCTATACCGCATACAACGCCGTACGCGATTTCGTTCGCAAGGACGGCACCCGTCCCGTTCCCATGTATTTGCGTAATGCGCCCACCAAATTAATGAAAGAACTGGGTTACAAAAAGGGCTACCGATACGCACACGACGAACCCGAGGCGTTTGCAGCCGGCGAGGTCTATTTGCCCGAAGGTCTGGAGGGAAAGCGGTGGTATCACCCGACCGATCGCGGGTTGGAAATTAAAATCGGCGAAAAGCTTGCCCGTTTGCAGGAACTCAATCGTCGCGCCGCAGAACGCTAAAATGGCGAAAAACAACTTGAAAACAGGATAAATGACGAATAAATTCGTTGTTTTGCTTGAAGAAATTAAACAAAAAGCACAAAATTACAGGTTCGTACAGGATGCACCGATTTGTGCTTAGAGTTAGGAAGAAAGGTTAGTTATGCTCGATATCAATATGTTGCGCAAGCAACTTCCGGAAGTCATCGCTCGTCTGGCCACGCGCCCGTTTGCTTTCCCGGAAAAGGAATTCAATGCGCTTGAAAACGAACGCAAGGAAGTTCAGACCAAGACCGAAGAACTTCAGGCTCTTCGCAATCAGCTCTCCAAGCAGATCGGTATTGCCAAGAAAACCGGCGGCGATGCTTCTCATTTGATGGCCGAAGCGGCGGCTATCCCCGAAAAGTTGGCCGAACTCGAACAGCAGCTCGGTTTGATTCGCGATCGTTTGAACGAATTGCTGATGAGCATTCCCAATTTGCCGCACGAATCCGTTCCCGTCGGCCGCGACGAAAACGATAACGTCGAACAGCGTCGTTGGGGTACCCCGCGTCAGTTCGACTTCGAAGTCAAGGACCATGTCGACGTCGGCGCGCCTCTCGGTTTGGATTTCGATACGGCCGCCAAGATTTCCGGCGCTCGTTTCTGCTTCATGAAGGGTCAGGTTGCCCGTTTGCACCGCGCTTTGGCTCAGTTCATGCTCGACACGCACGTGTCCGAACACGGTTACACGGAGTGCTATACGCCCTACATCGTTTCCGCCGATTCCATGCGCGGCACCGGCCAGTTGCCTAAGTTTGAAGAAGACCTCTTCGCCGCCAAGAAGGGCGGTCAGGAAGGCAAGGGCGAAACCTTGTATCTGGTACCGACCGCCGAAGTGTCTTTGACCAACTCCGTCAACGGCCAGATGCTCAAGGCCGCCGATTTGCCGATGAAGATTACGGCTCAGACGCCGTGCTTCCGCTCCGAAGCAGGCGCCTACGGTCGCGATACCCGCGGCATGATCCGTCAGCACCAGTTCGAAAAGGTGGAAATGGTTCGCATCACCCGTGCCGACGACAGCTACGATCACCTCGAAGAGTTGACGGCCAACGCCGAAAAGATTCTTCAGAAGTTGGGCTTGCCCTACCGTGTCATTCTCTTGTGTACGGGCGACATGGGCTTCGGTTCCGCCAAGACGTACGATTTGGAAGTTTGGCTCCCGGCTCAGAACACCTACCGTGAAATCAGCTCTTGCTCCAACTGCGAAGCCTTCCAGGGCCGTCGCATGGGTACGCGCTATAAGGACGAAAACGGCAAGAACCAGTGGGTTCACACCCTCAACGGTTCGGGTTTGGCCGTCGGCCGCACGCTCGTCGCCGTTTTGGAAAACTATCAGAACGCCGACGGTTCTGTCACGGTTCCCGAAGTATTGCGTCCCTACATGGGCGGTGTTGAAAAGTTGGTGCCCCAGGCTTAATTCCAGGGTTCACCACTAAATAAAAGACGCTATTGATCTTTTCAATAGCGTCTTTTATCATATGTGAACATTTCGAGTTGAGGAAACGTTTCCTCAAGCCAACCTGCCCTCCCGGCAAGGTGGATGCGCCGTCAGAGACGACGAATGTGGCCGAGTCAGGCAACCAAAGGGACACGGATCGCCCGACTCAAATGTGCAGTACGGGCGTTTTTTTTCGGGTCGACTTGCCCGTCAATCAAGTCAAGGTGGATTTAACCTACTTGCCGAACCTTTAGCAGTTTAATCGGCTAAAAAGGAGTAAAAAATGAGCAGTCGTTTGACAATCAAGGGTCAAGTTACCATTCCTAAGCAAGTTCGCGACTTGTTGGGGCTTACGGCGGGTAGCAGTGCCGTAGAATTTCTTGTGGAGAGCGACGGCTCGGTACGGATTTGTCGTGCCGACGACACGCCCGATGCGGTAGTACGCAACGCATCGACTTCGCCGACGGGCGCCGCTCAGTCGTGCGATCGTTTGCTCGGCATGTTGTTGGGCGTTTACGCATAACGCCTGAAAGGATAAGAGCGAATCATGGATTTGATTCAAGGATTTCAAGAGATTGTCGGTCCGCAGAACGTCTTGACCGACCCCAACGATCAGGCGGGGTACCTGGTGGACTGGACCAACCGCTTCCATGGACGTGCATTGGCCGTGGTTCGTCCCGCTTCGACCGAAGAGGTTTCGAAGATTATGGCGTTGGCCCATGCCAACGACATTCCCGTTGTGGTTCAGTCGGGCAACACGAGCCTCGTTGGCGGCGGCACGCCCGATGACAGCGGCAAGGCGTTGCTGTTGTCGCTCTCGCGCATGAACAAGATCGAACGCGTCGATCCGATTAATGACACCATGACGGTCCAAGCCGGCGTTATTTTGGAAAAGGCGCAGGAAGCGGCGGAAGCTTCGGGCCGCTTGTTCCCCTTGAGCTTTGCCGCGGAAGGGACGGCCTGCTTGGGCGGTTGTATCGCCACCAACGCCGGCGGCACGGCGGTTTTGCGTTACGGCAATACCCGCGATTTGGTACTCGGCTTGGAGGTCGTCTTGGCCGACGGTCGCGTCGTCAATATGTTGCGCGGTCTGCGTAAGGACAATACCGGCTACGATCTCAAGCATTTGTTCATGGCCAGCGAAGGAACGCTCGGTGTCATTACGCGAGCCGTGGTCAAGCTCTTTCCGCTGCCCAAATCGACGTTCACCGGCTTGGTCGGCGTCGAATCCGTTCAAAAAGCCTGCGAATTGTTGGCCTGCGTCAAGTCCGCCACGGGACCGGCCGTCACCGGCTTTGAGTTGATGCAGGCCAAGTGCATCGAGCGCGTCGGAAAAGAAATTCCCAACATGACACTGCCGTGCGACGTTTCCGTAGCGCCCTGGTGGTGTTTGATCGAACTGAGCTATTGCGACGTGTTGGACGAAAGTCCCTTGGAAGCGCTTTTGGAAACGGCGTTTGAAAACGAACTGGTGATCGACGCCGTGTTGTCCAATTCCGTCAAGGAATGCCGTCATTTGTGGAGTATCCGTGAATCGATTCCCAGTGCGGACGCTCATGCGGGTGGCAACTTGCACAACGACGTCAGTCTGGAAATCAGCGAAATTCCGGCCTTTGTCGAGGAAACCTTGCAAGCGCTCGAAGATCGCTTCCCCTGGGTCGATCCGTCCGTTTTCGGTCACTTGGGAGACGGCAATCTGCACTTTAACGTCGGATCGATTCCGCCCGCCGTCGCCTTCGAAAACGAAGAGGGCATTCGCGAAGTCGTGTACGAACGCGTTGTCGCTCACAACGGTTCCATTTCCGCCGAACACGGCATCGGACAGCTTAAGCGCGCGCATTTCCTCGAGCTGAAAAATCCGATCGAGTTGGAGGTCATGAATGCTTTAAAGCTTACGCTCGACCCCAAAGGATTGCTCAATCCCGGCAAGTTGCTGGCCGATTGATCGATTTGTTCCATAAAAAACGGCCGCCCTCGGGCGGCCGTTTTGTGTCGGTTAGTGCAGGATTTTGGTTTCTCTTTCGCCGTTGGCGATCGCATAACCGTGCAGTTCCATCAGAATGTCCACGCGTTCTCCGGGCGTGGGTTTCCAATGCTTGGGCAAGCGTTGTTTGGGAACCATCACGGGGAAGGTGGGTTTCGTATCGGATTGCGCCAAGAACGGATCGATGTCCACGCGCATGAAATCGATGCCGGCAATCGAACAATAGTTCTCGTCAACCTCGCGTACGACAGCATTGATACGGTAAGCGGCGTTTTCCTGACTGAGGCAGGAAAAAGAAACCAACTTTCGCGGGCCGGCTTCATGATTCAACTGGTCGGCCACCATCTTGCGAATTTCGCTCGGCAACGAATCCAAGAAGAACTTGCCCGGTTCGATCGTGTCGACCAAACCGTACATGGCAACACGGTACGTTTCGCCCGTCTGATAAACATCGCGCATCAACGGCCATAAAGGATCGAAGAGCGTGAACGACGTGGGGACGCGATTGTCCGTTGTGGCGCTGACCAGCAAGACGGCGCTGGCATTCAAATCAGATACCAAACCGGCTTGGAGCGTGACATTGGCTTCAAACCCCGACGGGAAGAACGGATAAATGCTCGTCACGTCCCACAGCTTGTTGTCTGTTTTGGCCGAACAGACTAACAAGTGGGGCAGGTTTTGCGCCAGTTCTTCTGATTCGACGCCAAAGGAAGAGAGTTTGAGTTTGTTGCTCTCGGGCATGTCGAGTTGCGCCGCAAAGCCCAATTTATAGCGTGCGCTGTTGCCCGCAAAGAACGATACCTGAGAAAGCAGGCGTTCGGTCGGCGACTGTTTGAGCTCCGGATCCAGACATCGCAAGAAGGCCGGATGCATGGTGATGGGACCTTCCAACTGCCCCATCACGCGCGTGAGCGGCACGCTGGCGGGCGGCGGTTGCATCCCGAGCGTTCCCCACAGGTCGAAGTGTTCGATGCCGGCTTTGTCGGACGCGCTCATTTTCTCCAGAACTCGGTTCTTCAGTTCCAACGCATCGGGATCGTGCAGCGTGTTGGCAACCCAAGAGTAAAGTCCGTGCGCGATCAACAAGGCGTTGGGTTCGTCAAACGCGTCGAGCTCGTAAAAAAGGCCGAGCAAAATCTGTTGCGTGGACAAACCGTCTTGGATGCCTTGCGAGAGCGCCCGACGTTTTTCGTCGCGGGTGGCGGAAAAGAACTTGGGCCCCATCTGATCGAAGGCGCCCATCCAATACTGGGCGGGCAAGTAGCCGCGATTGGCAACCAAGTTCAAGACGCCGCGAGCCATCAGCGGGTTGGCCACAACGCCAATGCCTTGACAAAACGCTTGGGCTAGTTCCTCCCCGGCCGTGTCGACCCCGTTGATCACGGCGTGCATCAGGAAGTTGGCGTAAAGGCTGTCGATGAGGTGTTCCTTGCCGGCGTGCGCGTGCTCGCGAGCCGATCGAGCGGACAACGCCAACGCATATTGCGCCAGACCGTTGTTGTGATCGATGGCCAGTTTTTTGATGAGAGCCGCGGCGATGTCGATCGGCAGGCGTTCTTGCAACGAACCGGGCAGGGCCAGCATTTTTAAAGCCGCTTCGGATCCCGCGCGGACGGCGTCAATCAAGTACGTTACGGGGAAATGCGTGACGATGTTGTTGCTTTCTTCAATCTCATAACCGAGCAGCCCCAGCGCGCACATGGCGGGAACGTGACCGAGCTTTGCGGCCGATTCCAAATACGAGGCGCGCTCGGAACGATTTTTGGTCAGTTGAGCCATCTGGAAATAGGCACTGCGGCGGCCTTGGCTCATCTGCAGTCTGAGGTAGCGGCGTTTGGCCAGATCCGATTTGCCTTCCAGTTCGGGCTGAATATGATCGTCCCGCTTGAGCAAGTACTCCGTTTCGTCGACGGGACTGACAAAGTCGCCGATAAGGAAATAGCCCGTAACGCTCAGCTTCATGCCTTTGGTTAACGGCCCGCAAGCATGGAGCAGTTTGACAGGAACGATGAGGCTAAGACGCTGTTTGAAATTCCCTGCAATGCCGGCCGTCACTTCGACAAACGACTCGTCGGCCAGTTTCCCGACGGAATGCGCGCGTTCGTACGATACGATGAGTTTGTGTTGCGGCTGACTCAAGGCCGCGTCGAGCGGCTCGATGGAGAACGTCGCATCCTCGGCAATCGTTTCGACGTTGCGCGCCCAGAAAGACAGGCGTGCCAGATAGTCCGTTTTGCTTTTCAATAAACCGGCTTGATGCGACCACGTGCTGATGAGGGCGCGAACGTCGTATCGACGGATACCCGCGACGCTGAGCTTGGCGACCGCCCAGTCCAAATGCGGGGCAACGTGAAGGCGTTCGATGCGGCAGGACTTGTCCGATGCGGTTCGAACGATGGGGAAGTACGAGCCGGGCGAGACCTCGCGGCTGGGCATGTCGGCACGGACCGTTTTCACCAGACCGATTTGGGTCTCGTTCGTCATGTTGCTCGAGCGATCGGCCCAGACGACGCGTGCGTGCAGTCGCGCCAGGGGACGTACGTCGTAGCTGCTGAGCGTCAAGTAATTCGGATCGTCAATCGGCCACTCGTCGTCGGGACTTTTCGCCCAGTCGACGTCGGAGCCGGGAAGTAGGCTCGAAGCGGAGCTCAACGATTCCCAGTCGGTTTGTTCGACGCTTGCGGCGCTCTTGTCGGAAACGAAGTCGGCAAGCGTCGGAGCCGAAGTGGTGGCGATCTCGGCGACGGTCGACAACGATGCGGGCGAGGCGTTCTGTTTGGCTCGTCGCGAAATGATCAAATCGTCGGACGCATAGTGCGTGAGCGTCACCGCATTCAAGCGGGCCACGGCCACGATATCGAAAATCGAGAGCTTTTGCGCCGGTACGGTACCGTCCAAAAAGTCGAGGGCTCGACGGGTGTTGAAGACTTGAGAAGGCGTTTTGGGAAGCGCCGTAACCGCTTCGACCACGTGTTGCGGCAAACACTGGAGTTGCTCGCAGTTTTTGCTCAGCTCGAAACGATAGCGGATCGATCGCGCGATCTCGGGGTAGGGTGCTTTTTTGTTTTCTTCCGCACGGTTCACGATGTCGATCGAAGCCGACCACAGCTCGAGCATGTGCGGCAATTTGACGGAAGCCATGATGCCGACGGCGGCCAAAACGTGCCCGGCAAAATTAGGTTTTCCCGCACAGGACGCGTCCACCCAAACGCACCCTTCGCTGCGATCGAAACAGACGGGGGGACGCAACATGCATTGACTCGCCCATTGTTTGACGTGTTCGGGAAAGGCTTCGAAATGCCCCACGATCCGAACGATGCCGTTGCGTTCAAGCTGAGCGAGCGTAGCCGGTTCTATCCATTGGGCGATGGCACGTTCCGCGTCGGGACGACACGATTCGATCAGTTCGTCGTTGCGGGTCAAACCGTAACCGGGAATTCTGGAAAGAAGTACTGCCATGCTGTAGCTCGTCAATCAATCGTCAAGAGACCAAAGGCGCTAATCATAGCGCCTTTGACAAGATGAACTACCACGCACTCACGTGCGTGGTTTCTTGGGAGCGTACTCCCAATTCTAATAACCGCCGAAAAATCCATCTTTTGATGGATTTTTCGGATGGTTACGGGCATGTCCATGATAATGCCCCCATCGACTTCGAGTAACTCTTTGAGCCACTCATTGCCGAGTTCTTTTCGTCCAATATTCATCGCGGCTTGGATATCCGCATT
>JAGBZO010000044.1 GCA_017628205.1 Duodenibacillus sp. | reverse complement strand
GGCGCGATGATCACATGGGGGATCGGTCGTCTCTTTCCCCGAAGCGAAAAACTGGATGACCGCGCCCGCCAACGCGTCGAGCGTTACGGCGTATGGGCGTTGTTGTTCACCTGGGTTCCCGTCGTGGGCGACGGCTTGAGCATGGCGGCAGGATGGTTGCGCCTGCCTTTCGTGCCCAGTCTGGTCTTGACGTTTGTCGGAAAAGGGGGACGTTACGCCCTTTTGCTGGGGATACTGGACGTCATCCTTTCGAATTAATCGACGCTCTGTTTTCGGACTTCGCATTGGACGTATAATACGAGGTTATGGTCCGCGTAAGCCTTTGTTTTGGCCGTTCGCCCGACTCCATGTCGGGGTTCCGCGGAACCGCAAAACAGGATTAATAACGGTCGTTCCCGACGAAACGAATACCTTTTCTTTTTTTAAGGAGGAGACCGCGGTCGCTCCGATCGACTCTCGATCGTTCGAGCAGACGCGGCAATTCTATGAAGATTCTCGTGGCAGTAAAGCGCGTTGTCGACTACAACGTAAAGGTTCATGTGTTGCCCGATAACAGTGGCGTGGATATCGGTACCGCCAAAATGTCGATGAATCCTTTTGACGAAATCGCCGTCGAAGAGGCCGTTCGTCTGAAGGAGGCCGGCAAGGCCGACGAAGTCGTCGCCGTTAGCATCGGCGCGGCAAAGACCCTTGATACGTTGCGCGTGGCCATGGCAATGGGTGCCGATCGTTCCATTCACGTGACGACCGACGCCGCTTTGGAACCGGCTGCCGTCGCCAAGGTGTTGGCCAAGGTCGTTCAGAGCGAACAGCCCGACCTCGTATTGCTCGGCAAGCAGGCGATCGACGACGACGCTTCCCAAGTCGCTCAGATGTTGTCCGCTTACGCCGACATGCCCGTCGCCACCTGCGCCAACAAGATCGATCTTGAAGCCGATTGCGTGACCGTCGAGCGCGAAACCGACGACGGTTCCATGACCGTCAAGGCCGCATTGCCCGCCATCGTCTCGGCCGATTTGCGTTTGGCCGAACCGCGTTACGTTACCCTGCCTTCCATGATGAAGGCGAAGAAAAAGCCCGTTCAGGCCGTTGACTTGGCCGACTTCGGCGTCGACGTGTCCGCTCGTTTGACGACGTTGACCGTTCAGGAGCCGCCCGCCCGCGCCGCCGGCGTCAAGCTCAACAACGTCGACGAATTGATTCACGTTCTGAAAAACACCGCCAAGGTACTTTAAGGAGAAAACACCATGAAGGCTCTTGTTATTGCCGATCACGATAACGTCTCCTTGAAGGCTACGACGTTGCATATCGTTGCCGCCGCTCAGAAGGTAGGCGCTCAAGTTGACATGTTGGTCGTCGGTCATGACTGCGACGCAGTCGTTGCCGCCGCCGCTCAGGTGCAAGGCGTCACCCGCGTTCTTTCCGTCAAGGGCGAAGCGTTTGCTTCCCAAAGCTCCGAAGTGATGGCCGCCGCCGTCGTCGCCGCACAAGCCCAGGGCGAGTACACGCATATTTTTGCCGTCAGCGCTCACATCGGCAAGGCCGGTTTGCCCCGCGCGGCCGCCCTGTTGGATGCCGATTGCCTCTCGGACATCGTTGACGTCATTGCCGCCGACACGTTCAAGCGCTTTATCTACGCCGGTAACGTTCTGGCCACGGTCAAGACCAGCGCCGCGCTCGTGATCGCCACCGTTCGCTGTCCCGCCTTTGCGGCCGTCGACGCCACGGGCGGCAACGCCGACGTCGTGGATGTTGCTTGCGAAGCGCCCGCGCGTCGTTTCGAGTTTGTCAGCCTGCACCAAGTCAAGTCCGACCGTCCCGATCTTCTGACTGCCAAGCGCGTGGTTGCCGGCGGTCGCGGTTTGCACGACGAAGCCGGATTCGCCACCATGGAAGCGTTTGCCGACAAAATCGGCGCCGCCGTCGGTTCCACCCGCGCCATCGTGGACATGTTCATTGCTCCGAATGAAACGCAAGTCGGCCAGACCGGTAAGGTGGTCGCTCCCGAGTTATATTTCGCTTTCGGCATTTCCGGTGCCATCCAGCACGTTGCCGGCATGAAGGACTCCAAGGTCATCGTCGCCGTCAACAAGGATCCCGAAGCGCCGATCTTTGAAATGTGCGACTACTACCTTGAAGCCGACGCCATTGAAACGATCAAGGAATTGACCGCCAAGCTCTAAGCGACACCCGTCAAAAACGAACATACCGCAGATCGATCATCGACCTGCGGTATTTTTTTATCTCGTTTTAACGTGAGGGCGGAGCGAAACGAAACGCCGTTTATTTGGTGCCCGTGGAACCGAAGCCGCCGGTGCCGCGTTCCGAGGATTCAAATCCGTCGACCAAACGGAAGCGAGCCTGAACGACCGGGACGATCACGAGTTGCGCCAGACGCTCGAAAGGTTCCAGCACGAACGGCGTATCCGAACGATTCCACGTCGAAATCATGAGCTCGCCTTGGTAATCCGAGTCGATGAGCCCGACCAAGTTGCCTAGCACGATGCCTTTTTTATGCCCCAGACCGCTGCGCGGCAGAATCATGGCGGCATAGCCCGGATCGTTCAGATGAATGGCCAAACCGGTTTTGACAAGAACGGTTTGGCCCGGTTCGATCGTGATCGGGGCGTCCAACAGTGCGCGCAAATCCAAGCCGGCGCTGCCGTCGGTCGCATAGGTGGGAATGTAAGAGCGCATACGCTCGTCAAGAAGCTTCAAATCCACTTGCATGGGTGTTACCAGAGAAAAATGAAAAAGGTCAGCGACGTTTACGCGCTTCGTTGGTCATGACGATACCGGCAAACAGGGTGAACATGCCGACGGGAATAAGGTCGTCCATGCCGGAGGTGGCGCCAACGAAAAGAAGCGCGATGGACAGAATCAGTACGAGGGGGCCCGTCATACGAACGATCTGTCGCGTGAAATCGTTCTTGCGTGTTGCTCGGGCTTGACGATCGGCTTCTTCGCGTTGCTGCACTTCCTTGGGAGACGAGACTTTGAGCATCCCGTCCTCGGCCGTGTCGACGACGCTGACACGCATGGCGTTCAGTTCTTTGATCTTGCCGGCTTGCAGCTGCTCGACGTAACGAACGTAATCGCCGTCGGCCGGTTCCATGGATTGGGGCGACTGTGCCATACGCCTCTCCTTAGAGCAGATCGCGTGCGATTCGTTCGATCAGGGCGCGGGCGATCACGTGTTTGTCGGCCGGTCCGATCCCTTCCGTCTTTTCCGCGTCGATTAACAGAACGCGGTTGATATCCGTTCCAATGGCGCGACGGGCATCGTTGGCAACGATCAGATCGAGTTTTTTCTTGGCCAGTTTGTCCTGCGCATATTGTTCGACTTGTTGCGTTTCGGCGGCAAAGCCGACGCAATAGGGACGATTGGGCAAAGCGGCGACGCTTGCCACGATATCGGGATTTTCCACGAACGACAGAACCGGTTGAGCGTTGGCCGCCTTTTTGATTTTGTGTTCGGCTACCGATTCGACTCGCCAGTCGGCGACGGCGGCGACGCTGATAAAGACGTCGGCGTTGTCACAAGCCGCCATGACCGCTTCGTACATGTCTTGAGCGCTCGTAACGTCGATCACACGACAACCGGTGGGGCGCGGCAACGCGGTCGGACCGGAAATCAGCGTGACGTCGGCGCCCGCGCGTTGTGCGGCCAAAGCGATGGCGTAGCCTTGTTTGCCCGACGAGCGGTTGGTAATGCCGCGAATGGGGTCGATGGCTTCGTAGGTCGGCCCGGCGGTCAGAACGACGCGGCGACCGGCCAGAACTTTTGGCGTGAAAAAGCCCTGAATCGCCTCGACGATCTCGCCGGGTTCGCTCATGCGACCGACGGCGTTGACGCCGCAGGCCAATTCGCCGCAGGCCGGTCCGACGACATGTACGCCGTCCGCCTTGAGCGTTTCGATGTTACGGCGGGTCGGAGCGGCGTTCCACATGTTGGTGTTCATGGCCGGAGCGACCATGAGCGGGGAGGTTCGACCGAGAATCAGACTCGAAGCCAAGTCGTCGGCGATACCGTTGGCAATTTTGGCAAGCATGTTGGCCGTGGCCGGAGCGACGACGATGAGGTCGGTACGGGTGTCCGACAGGGACAAATGCGGCATCGTTCCGTCAAATTGGGAGACGGCAACGGGGTGGCCCGACAGTGCCTCGAACGTCAACGCGCCGACGAATTCGGTGGCCGCTCGGGTCATGACGACGCGCACGGCGGCGCCTTCTTTGCGCAGACGGCGAACCAGTTCGCACGATTTATACGCGGCGATACCGCCGGTGACGACAAGCGTGATGTGTTTGGAGGCCAAAGTTGTCACGGTAAAACTCGCTAACGAAAAGTGTTTTTGCAGTATATCGCATGTCGGCGTATCGGATACCGACGAAGAAAATGAAAAACGACATGCGCGGCATGTCGTTTTTTCGGACGGTAGGTCAGTGTTTTCGGACGAATTCGTGAAGAACGACGCCGAAAGCGCCGACGCAAATGGCGATGTCGGCCAGATTGAACGCCGGCCAGTGGTAGCCGGCCCAGTGGAAGTCCAAGAAGTCCACGACGCCGGCCAACATCACTCGATCGATCACGTTACCGATGGCCCCGCCCATGATAAGGGCCAACGAGGTCGACAAAAGTCCTTGACGGTTGTGGCGCCAGAGCATCACGAGGATGCCGGAACAGACCACGGCGGCCACGCCGATGAAAAAGAACATTTGCCAACCGCCGGCACCGCTTAGGAAAGAAAAAGCGGCGCCGGTGTTGCGAACGTGACACAGGTTGAAAAAGGAGGTGACGTAGAGGTATTCGCCAAGGGCGAAACGCTCGGTCACGAGTTCTTTCAACCATTGATCGGCCAGCACGACGCAGGTCGCGAACGTCAGGTACAGCAAGAAGCACCAGAGCGTGCCTCCGGGTTTGCGGTACATGTGAAACTCGCGATCGTGCGTCATGTCGGGGATCCTTCCTTGCTCAATTAAGCAAAGCGACGGGTTTCGCCTTGGCCGAAGAGGTTTTCGCGACAACGCGGGCACAGACCGGCGTGTTCGGCATCTTCGCCGACGCCCGGCACGTAATGCCAGCAACGTTCGCACTTGTGTTCTTCGGACGTCTTGACGATCGCCGTCATCGGCAGAGTGTCGTCGCTGTGTTCAACGAGTTCGCAACGGCTCGTCATCATGACGAAACGCAGTTCGTCGCCGAGCGAGGCCAACTGATTGTACAAGGGCTTGGGCGCCACGATCGAGCATTCGGCCTGCAGGCTCGAACCGACCTTGCCTTCGGAACGCAATTCTTCGATGCGCTTGAGCACTTCGGCGCGAGCGGCGCGAACGGCTTCCCACTTTTCGAGCAACGCGTCGGCATCGGCGATGTTGGGAACCATGTGATTGGTTTCCGTAAAGATCGTGCCGGACTCGTTGGGCGAGAAGACGGCGAACGCTTCTTCAGCCGTGAACGAAAGGATCGGAGCGATCAGGCGCAGATAAACGGCGGTAATGTGCCACAACGCGGTTTGTGCGGAGCGACGCGGCAAACCGTCGGCCTTGGTCGTGTAGAGGCGATCCTTGAGGACGTCGAGGTAGAAACCGCCGAGGTCTTCGGAAGCGAAGCTCATCAACAGGCTCGTCACCTGATGGAACTGGTGCGTTTGTTCAAGTTGCAGGATCTGGGTCTGCAACTGATCGACGCGAGCCATAGCCCAACGGTCGAGTTCGAGCATGTTTTCAACCGCAACGGCGTCCTTGGCAATATCGAAGTCGCTGGTATTGGCCAACAAGAAGCGCAACGTATTGCGGATACGACGATAGGAGTCGACCACGCGCTTGATGATCGTCGGACCCAAGCGCAATTCGCTCGTGTAGTCGGTCGAGGCCACCCACAAACGACAGATGTCGGCGCCGAACTTGTCGCAAATCTGTTGCGGGCTGACGGTGTTGCCCTTGCTCTTGCTCATCTTTTCGCCGTTTTCATCGACGAGGAAGCCGTGCGTGAGCAAGCCGTTGTAGGGAGCGCGACCGTCGAGCATCGTGCCGATCAACAAGGAGGAGTGGAACCAACCGCGGTGTTGGTCGGAACCTTCAAGGTAAAGATCGGCCGGCCAACCGAGGTCGTCCTTGTGGCTGCCGCGCATGACGGTGGCGTGCGTGGCACCCGAGTCGAACCAAACGTCGAGAATGTCGTTGACCTTGTCGTACTGATCGACTTCTTCAGGCTTGAGATAGTCTTCGGCACGTGCGCGGACCCAAGCTTCGATGCCTTCCTGTTCGATGCGATCGGCCACCTTGGTCATGATGGCGAGCGTGTCGGGATGCAACTGTTGCGTCTGCTTGTGCAGGAAGAAGGGGAGCGGAACACCCCAGCTGCGCTGACGGGAGATGCACCAGTCGGGACGGTTGGCGATCATGGCGTGCAGGCGGTTGTAGCCCCATTCGGGGAAGAAGCGGGTGTTGTCGACGCCTTCGAGAGCCATTTCGCGCAGGCTCTTGGGCGTGGAGGGCAGACCGAGAACGCTCTTGGTGTCGGCGGTCGGGT
This sequence comes from Duodenibacillus sp., assembly GCA_017628205.1. Lineage (GTDB taxonomy): Bacteria > Pseudomonadota > Gammaproteobacteria > Burkholderiales > Burkholderiaceae_F > Duodenibacillus. The sequence continues at coordinate 6,146 of JAGBZO010000044.1, read as the reverse complement.
GATCCATTCGAACGAACCACTGAGCCGTTGCACGGTAAACGAGCGGAGTCTTGTGACGCCAGCAGTGCATGTAGCTGTGCTGCATCTTGCCGCAGGTAAAGAGGCTGCCGGCAACGCGCATGGCGTCGCAAATCTTTTCCTGCGCCTTCCAGATGAACATGCCGCCGAACAAGGGGAGCCAATCGGCGTACACGCCGTTGCCCTGAACGGGGTTGAGCACCTGATCGTTGGTCATGCCGTGCGCCTTACAGGTGTTGAAGTCGTCGACGCCGTAGGCGGGAGACGAGTGAACGATACCGGTACCGCTCGTGCTTTCAACGTATTCGGCAAGATGAACGGGCGACAAACGCTTGTAGCCTTCGTGCAAGTCGGCCAACGGATGCCAGAAAGCGACGCCAGCAAAGCGTTCGCCCTTGATGCAGGCTTTGACAGTACCTTCGAAACCGAAGCGCTTGAGGCAATCTTCAACGAGGCCTTCGGCCACGATCACGAACTTGTCGCCGCAGTCGACCAGAGCGTACTCGACTTCGGGGTGCATGTTGAGGGCTTGGTTGGCGGGAATCGTCCAAGGCGTCGTGGTCCAAATGACGATGTAGCAGGGCTTGTCAAGCTTCCAGGCAAAGATGTCCTGAACCTGAGCGACGGAGTCTTCGCTCAGGCGGAAGGCGACGTCGATGGCGTAGCTTTCCTTGTCCTTGTATTCGACTTCGGCTTCGGCCAAAGCGGAATTACAGTCGAAACACCAGTTGACGGGCTTGAGGCCGCGGTAAACGAAGCCCTTTTCAACGATCTTTTGCAAAGCGCGAACCTGTTCGGCTTCCGTCTTGTGACGCATCGTCAGATAGGGGTTGCTCCAGTCGGCCAATACGCCCAAGCGCATGAAACCGGCCTTTTGACGTTCGATCTGTTCAAGAGCGTAGGCACGGGCCTTGCTCATGAGTTCTTCCTTGGGAAGGTTCTTGCCGAACATCTTTTCGATCTGAATTTCGATCGGCATGCCGTGGCAGTCCCAACCGGGAACGTAAGGCACGTCGTAGCCGGCCAACAGCTTGGTCTTGTTGATGATGTCCTTGAGGATCTTGTTGAGGGCGTGGCCCATATGAATGTCGCCGTTGGCGTAGGGAGGACCGTCGTGCAAAAGATACTGCGGCTTGCCGGCGCGCGATTGACGAATCTTTTGATACAGGCCCTTTTCTTCCCATTCGGCGACCCACTTGGGTTCGCGCTTGGGCAAGTCACCGCGCATCGGGAAGGCGGTGTCGGGAAGGTTCAACGGGTACTTCTTGGCTGCGTCGGCAGCGGTATCGGCTTTTGCCATCTGTGTTGTCTCCAGGCCCCCTCGGGCTCTTCTGGGTTGAACAAAAAGATCACGACCCCAGCGGGTCGAAAAAAATATTTTAACGCGTTATCGAGCGACCGAACACGGCGTAGGCCTGTTCTTTATCGTGTTCGATAGCCGCAGTCAACTCCTGCAGGCTCGAGAATTTCTTCTCGTCGCGGATTTTGGCGACGAATTCGATGCGAACGATGCGTCCGTAGGCGTCGCCTGACCAGTCAAAGACATTGGTTTCGAGCAACCAGCGCTTTTTGTCCGTTACCGTAGGTTTGGTGCCGAGACTGGCCATGCCTTCATAAATTGTCCCGGTGCCGTCGAGCCCATGAATGCGGACGGCAAAGACGCCTCTGAGGGCGGGACGGGCGTTCGAGCCCGGCGCGATGACGTATTGGTTGAGCGTGGGAAAGCCCAGGTTGCGACCGAGTTTCGCGCCGTGAACGACATGACCGGTCACGCTGTAGGGACGACCGAGAATCGTTTCGACTTCAAACAGGTCGCCCAACGCCATGGCGGCGCGCACGCGGGAACTCGAGATGCGTGCGGAGCCGTGAAACAACAAGGGCGTCGATTGCGTCTCGAAGTTGTAATGACGTCCGAGCTCACACAGCGTGTCGTAGTTGCCGGAACGGGCTTTGCCGAACGTGAAGTTTTCGCCGACCGTGACCCAGCGACAATGCAATCCGCGACTCAAAATGTCGCGGGCGAATTCAACGGGTGTCAACGATGCAAAATCTTTATCAAAGCGAATGACGTAGACGCGTTGAATCCCGCAAGCCAAGATGCGGTCGAATTTGTCGCGCAAGGTGCTGATTCGATCGAGCGTGTCGCGTCCGAAGTAGTCGCGGGGGTGAGGTTCGAACGTGAGTACGGCGGGGACGAGGCCGCGCAAGTTGGCGGCACGCACCGTTTCTTGCAGGAGCGCCTGGTGTCCGAGGTGAACGCCGTCAAAATTGCCGATGGCCAAAGCACAGTCGACTACGGAAAGAGAATCGGGTAAACCGCGAATGATTCGCATAGTGAAAACAAGTGACGCTTTGGGGGCAAAGCGCCGATGGACTGGTCATAAACCCGACGATTATAAACCATGCGCATGGACGAACTTTCCGATCGATCCACGAAAAGCCGACAAAACGAGGGCTATCCCTGTAAAATGATCGGATTGTCGTTTTAAACGGACCTCACGATCATGGCAAACAAAAAAATTGTGATTCTCATCTCCGGTCGCGGCTCGAATTTCGTGGCGATCGCACAGGCCGCCCAACGCGAAAACTGGGCCCAGGAAGGCATTGAAATTGCCTGTGTCGTCAGTAATCGTCCGGAAGCCGCCGGGCTCGAACGCGCCCGCGAACTCGGCTATGAAACGGCCGTCGTCGATCACAAGGCCTACCCCGATCGCGTCGCTTTTGAAAAAGCCCTGATCGAGGTGATCGATCGCTACGATCCCGCCGTCGTCGTTTTGGCCGGTTTCATGCGCATTCTGACCGACTGCTTCGTGAACCATTACGACGGCCGCATTTTGAACATTCATCCGGCGCTCTTGCCCTTGTTCAAGGGACTCGACACCCACCAGCGCGCCATTGACGCGGGGGTTCGCATTCACGGTTGTACCGTTCACTTCGTGAGCGCCGAACTTGACGGCGGTGCGATCATCGGCCAAGCCGCCGTACCCGTTGTGCCGGGCGACGACGCCGACACGTTGGCGCATCGTGCTTTGAAACTCGAACACGTCTTGTATCCGCGTGCGGTCAAGGCCGTGGCGGCCGGCGAGGTCGTACTCAAAGACAATCGCGTCGAGATGCCCGCCCATGTCGTGCAACAGCTCGCACTCTTTAGCAACGAAATCTAATTTTTAAAGGCGTTTCATGTCCGAAACCAAACCCAAAAAGCGCATGCCGTTCGCTCCGGTCCGCACCAAGCGAGCCAAAACCGAAGAAGGCCGCCACTATACGGAGCGTCAAATTGCCGCTCGTCGACGTCAGAATGAGGAAACGCAAAAGGCGCGCGCCGCCGGCACTCTCGTCAAGGGAACGCCGTCGGGACAGCGCATGGTCAAGCTCAATCCCGACAAGATCCGCATCACGGGCTTGATCGCCGACGAATTGACCCGTGCCTTTGCCGTCATCCTCAAGTTGGACGGTCCGGCCGACACCTTGATGAAGGCGTTCTTCAAGTCCAACCCGAAATTGGGTGCTCGCGATCGTACGATTTTGGCCGAAGCCATTTTCTACGGATTGCGTCATTTGGCCGGGATTGCCTGGCGCATGAAGCCCATCAAGCCCGAACGCGCTCCGCGCGTCGCCGCGTTGTTGACGCTGGCGTTGCAGTACGGTCCCGAAAGCATGAGCGAACAGACCTACGGTCGAGACAAGGGTCCGATCGACAACATGCTCAAGGCGCGCATCGAAGACGCTCCCAAGGCCGTGCAGGCCGAAATGCCCGAATGGCTTTTCAATCGCGTGGTCAGCCAGTACGGTCCCGAGGAAGCGGACGCGATCTTCAAGGCTTCCTGTTCGGGCGCTCCGCTCGATCTGCGTGTCAACACCCTCAAGGCCAAGCGTGAGGATGTGATGGCCGAGTTGGCCGAGCACAAGGTTGAAGCGCAACCGATGGTCTATTCTCCCGAAGGCATTCGTTTGATCAATAAGCCCGGCTTGATCCGTTGGCCGATGTATCAGGAAGGTCGCATCGACGTACAAGACGAAGGCAGTCAGTTGATCGCCCGATTGGTCGGTGCTCGTCGCGGCGACATGATTTGCGACTTCTGCGCGGGGGCCGGCGGCAAGACGTTGGCTTTGGGCGCTTTGATGAAGTCCACGGGCCGACTCTATGCGTTCGACATCAATGAAAAGCGCCTGAGCGGTCTGACGCCCCGCATGCGTCGCGCCGGCCTCTCCAACGTGCATCCGATCGCCATTCGCGACGAACACGACAATCGCATCAAGCGTTTGCGCGGCAAGTTCGACCGCGTGCTCGTCGACGCTCCGTGTACGGGTACCGGTACCTTGCGTCGCAATCCGGATTTGAAGTGGCGTTTGTCGGTTGAGGAACTCGAACGCATCAACGTCGTTCAGAAGTCGGTTTTGGAAGAAGCGGCCAAGCTCTTGAAGAAGGGCGGTCGTTTGGTCTATGCGACTTGCTCCATGCTCAAGCAGGAAAATCAGGACGTCGTCGAAACCTTCTTGGCCGCGCATCCCGATTTTGAACTGCTGGACGCCACCGACGTGTTGGCCAAGCAAGACGTGCGTTTGCCCGAATGGCAACAAGAACGTCACGGCGCCTATTTCGCCATGCTGCCGCACTCGCACGATACGGACGGTTTCTTTGCCGCCGTGTTGCAAAAGAAGGTCGGCGAATAACCGGCTTCCCGCCATCGCTTGAAATCGTCAACGGTCAGTCTTTCAAGATTGACCGTTGTTGTTTTATGGCTCCGAGGATTCGCGTCAAACAGAAGTGTTGCAATTGTTCTGTGCTCAACGAGGTTGGGCTTCGAAATCATCGAGGATTTGGGTTCCGGCATGAATTATCGGAAAAAAGGTCTCATCGAATTGATAAATCGGTTATTATCGGGGGAGATCGAGAGATTGGTATTGACGCACAAAGATCGTCTCTTACGTTTCAGGGCAGAATCGATTTTTACAATCTGTGAAATCCAGCGAACGGAAGTTCTCATTATCAATCAAAGTCAAGAAACTCGATTTGAAGAAGAGCTGGCCAAAGACGTTTTGGAAATCATTACGCTCTTTAGCGCTCGTTTATATGGGGCGCGGAGCAAGAAGAATCAGCGATTGATTGACGCAATGAGAAAGGCCGTTGTCGATGCTGAAAACGGGTAGAGAGAGGGATGCCGGAAAGCCGAGCACATGTGATTGAATTGAATCCGAACAACAAGCAGCGAACGTATTTTGCGCGTGCCTGTGGATGTGCTCGGAAAGCTTATAACTGGGGAGTTGACGAATGGCCGCGACTGTATGCATTGCATAAAGCCGATCCGAGCAATCACCCCAAACCCGACGAGATGCTGTTGCGCCGCCTATTCAATGCGATCAAGCGCAAGCAATTCCCGTATATGTTGGAAGTGACAAAATGCGCGCCTCAACAGGCATTACGGAATTTGGGACGGGCCTATAAAAACCATTGGCGCGATCCGAAGCGCTTTCAATTGCCCAAGCACAAGAAAAAGTATTGCGACGATTCGTTTTACATTTCGAACGATCAATTCGAAGTGAAGGGTTCTCGCATTCGTATCCCGAAACTGGGTTGGGTACGAATGCGAGAATCTTTGCGTTTTGACCCGGCAAAGATTCTGTCGGCAACGATCGTGCGATCAACGGACCGTTGGTTTGTGTCGCTGTCTTGTGAACTGTCTGAAATTCAACACGCAAAACCGGCTGATAACCAAGGTTCGGTGGGTGTGGATTTGGGAGTAAGCGAGTTGGCGGTCTGCTCCAACGGCTATCGCATCGAGGGGCCGAAAGCCTATGTGGCGAATGTGAAAAAACTTAAGCGCCTTCAACGAGGATTAAGTCGTCAAAAGAAAGGCTCGAAGCGCCGTGCACGGCGTCGATTGGAACTGGCCAAAGTCCATTACCGCATCGCTTGTTTGCGCAAAGAGTCACTGCATCAATTGACGCATTATTTGACAAGTCACTTCCATACGATCGGAATCGAGGATCTCAATGTCGCCGGCCTACTCAAGAATCATCGCTTGGCGATGCGAATTGCCGACATGGGTTTTTACGAGTTTCGACGTCAGTTGGCCTATAAATCGCAAGCTCGCGGTGGCGAGCTTGTCGTTGTGGATCGCTATTTT
>JAGBZO010000005.1 GCA_017628205.1 Duodenibacillus sp. | reverse complement strand
GCCAAAAAAAACGGACGCAGTCTGTGAGAGATGTTTCGGGCTCTCGTCTACATCATAGTGGGTGACGGAAGCCCGCGCCCGCCATCAGTAATTTTTGTACCGCACAAACAAAAAAGAGACGGCGCTTTGCGTCATCTCTCTATTGTATGGGGTGGGTGATGGGACTCGAACCCACGACAACCGGAATCACAATCCGGGACTCTACCAACTGAGCTACACCCACCATCAAATTTTTGTTCTCTCCGACTCCGTCTGCATTGCAGATGGCCTGCCCGGCAGGATTCGAACCAGCGACCCTCGGCTTAGAAGGCCGATGCTCTATCCAGCTGAGCTACGGGCAGTGCGGTGGTAACGTGGTCGGGGCGAAGAGATTCGAACTCCCGACATCCTGCTCCCAAAGCAGGCGCGCTACCGGACTGCGCTACGCCCCGGAGAGAATGGAATTATACATACGTTTTTCGTTTGTGCAAGTCAAAACAAAAAAACGGTAAAAAAATTCATTGCCGGGCGTTAAAACATGGCTGAGAATCGTACGACATTCGCCGATCGGATAAATACTCACCGACATCACCGACGAATTCAGGCATGATGATGGAACAGATCGCAAGATAAAGCAGTACGAGGATTCACGACGTGAACAGAATGAACACCGAGGGATTGGCCGATGAATGGCAAACGCTGATCGACGGTTATTATCGGACCGAGCCGGGGCAACGATTGCTTCGGTTCGTTCGGGACGAGTGCTCGAACGGACAATCGATTTTTCCTCCGGATCCGTATCGGGCGTTGCGTCTGACGCGCCCCGATGACGTCAAGGCGGTCATCTTCGGACAGGATCCTTATCCGACCTTCGGTCACGCCATGGGATTGGCCTTTGGGACCGAACGAGACGTACGACCGCTTCCTCGGAGCCTCAAGAACATCTTCAAAGAATTGCAGGCCGAATTCGGTGGCGCGCCCGATCACGGCGACTTGACCCAGTGGGCGCGGCAAGGCGTGTTGTTGCTCAACACGGTGCTGACCGTGCGGGAAGGCAAAGCGGGGTCGCATGCGAAAAAAGGCTGGGAAGAGCTGACCGATCGCTTGATCGAACGGGTGGCCTCGTCTCCACGACCCCGAGCGTACTTGTTGTGGGGGGCTTGGGCGCAGAAAAAAGAAGCGTTGATTCGGGAAGCGGCTCGCGGCGAGGTCCTGATCCTCAAGGCCAATCACCCGTCGCCGTTGTCGGCATCCCGTCCTCCGATACCGTTTTTCGGATGCGGACATTTTCGTCAGGTCAACGACTGGTTGATCGAGCGCGGCATGGATCCGATCGACTGGGTCGGGGCGTGCTATCGCTCTGAACGACAAGGCGCTTTGTTTTAAGCGTGATCGCAGCGGCGTTTGTGCAGAAGGAATGGAAACGACATGAAGCGGACGATCCGTTTGATCGGTGGTGTTCTCGGTGTGTTTTGTTCGTTGGCATTACGGGCCGAGATTCGTGTCTCGGGCGTGGACGGCGTTTTGCGTCAGAACGTCGAGGGGCACCTGCATGCGTTCGTTTCGGAGATGCAAGAGGGCGAAGACGTCGACGTTGCGGCGATCAAGGACGCGACGCAAAAGGCTCTGCACGCCTTGGGGTACTACGACGCCCGCCTTGTCGTTGACGCCGACGACAAGGATGTGAGCGTTCGGATTGATCCCGGAAAGCCGATTGTCTTGCGCGCGCATCAGGTTGAAGTGACGGGGCAAGCCAAAGACGATCGTGCCTTCAAAAAGCTCTTGCGTACGATTCCCGAGGCGGGCACTACGTTGCATCACGGCCAGTACGATGCCTTCAAGACGTCGTTGCGCTCGTTGGCCATGCAAAAAGGGTATTTCGATCACGAATTCAAAGAGCATGCGTTGATTGTCTCTCCCGAACGACGGGAAGCCTATTGGCGAATTCATTTTGATGCGGGCGTTCGTTATCGCTTCGGTCAAACGACCTTCGGTAACGCGCAAATCGATCGGGAATTGCTCGAAGCGATGATTCCGTATGACGAGGGCGAGCCGTACGATGCCAACGAGGTCAATGAATTGGTGCGTCGACTCAACAACTCGCAATGGTTCCAATCGGTGCTCGTCGAGCCTCGCTTTGAGAAAGCGCAAGATCACGCCTTGCCCGTCAATGTCGAGGTCGTGCCGAGCAAACGGCATGCGGTCGAATTGGGCATGGGGTTCTCCAATGACGTCGGTCCGCGAGCCAGCCTGAACTGGGATCGCCCTTGGGTCAACTCAAGGGGACATCGGTTTGGCGCGGCCGTCAGTGTGGCGCGAGACGAACAGCTCGTCGATGCGACCTATCGGATCCCCGTTGTCGACAATCCCGTCAACGAATACTACGAGTTGACCGCCGGGCTTAAAAACAGCGGTCTTAACGATACGGACTCGAAGTCGGCCGTCTTGTCGGGCGCTCGGTATTGGGAGTTGGACAACGGCTGGCATCCGTCGGTCAATCTCAGCTGGTCCTACGACTCTTTTACACAAGGCAAAGCGGCGCACGACACCATGGTGATCAGCCCCGGGGTGGCCATTTCGCGACTGCGCACACGCGGCGGCACCGATCCCGTTTGGGGGGATTCGCAACGCTACAGCATCGACGTGTCCGACACGCGTTGGGGTTCCGACGTTTCCTTCGTCATCCTTCAGGCGCAACAAACCTGGTTGCGAACGATCGGGCGCAATCATCGCTTTATCTTTCGCGGGCATGCAGGGTGGATCTGGTGCGATGATTTCGATCGGCTGCCGCCCGATTTGCGCTTTTTTGCCGGCGGCGATCAAAGCGTGCGAGGTTACGACTACAAGAGCATTGCGCCGCGCGATACCGACGGCGAGCTGATCGGTGCGTCCAAGTTGTTGACCGGTACGGTCGAATACAACTATCGCGTCAAAGGTCCGTGGTGGCTCGCCGCTTTCGTGGACGCCGGGGACGCTTTCGATCGTCGGGAGGATTTTGATCTGAAGGTCGGCGTCGGGATTGGGATTCGTTGGTCCAGTCCGATCGGTCAAGTGAAATTGGATCTGGCCCGTGCCGTCGGCTCCGACAGTGAGTCGGGGTTGAAAGTGTACGTCGGTTTGGGGGCGCAACTATGAGAATCGGTCGAATTGTCAAAGGATTGGCGACCACGATCGTGTTGCTCGGTGTGGCGCTGTGTTGGTTGATCGGAACGCAAACGGGCCTGACAACGTTGCTCGGTCTGGCCTCTCATTGGGTGCCCGGGTTCGGTGTGGCGTCTTGCGAAGGCTCTTTGTTAAATGCAACGCTCAAGGGCGTGACGTATCGGGATGCCGCGATCGACGTCGCCGCCAAGAGCCTTAGTTGGAAGGTAGGGGCGCAGCGACTTGTCGTCGGTCAGCTGGATTTGTCGCGGATGGAGATTGAAGAAGCGCGTTTGACCGTTTCGGCTTCCACAAAAGAAGAAGAGAGCGAAGTGCGCTTGGAGCGCTTGACGGTCAACGCCCGTTATGCGGACGATCGACTGACGGTGAGCAACCTTGAGTTGGAACGCCCGTCCGTGCGTGCGGGACGTTCGCAACCGACCGAGACGAGCGCGTTTTCTTTGTCCTCGCTTTCGAGCGTGATTCAAAACCAAATTCGGCAACTGCAATTGCCTGCTTTGCCGTTTGAGTTCGAGGCGACGAATTGGCGCGTACGCCAATTGCATTGGGAGCCCGGCATCGACCTTTTCATCGTCTTGGGGCGCTTGCGGATCACGCAGCACAAATGGACCGTCGAGGCGTTCGATGCGATCGATCAAGACGACCAACGATTGACATTGGACGCGTCGATTCAACCGAATGACGCGTGGCCGATCGAGGTGCGGGCCAACGCCGAGTTCAATGTGCAAGGTCGCCGACAAACGCTCGAGCTGTTGGCAAGCGGCGAGGTCAAAGGTGTTGTTTCCGCATCGCTCGAGATCGACGGTTCGGCCGATGCGTTGGTTCGCGCTCAAGTCGAACTTGCGGCCGACAATACGCCGTTGCTGTTGATTGTGACGAACGCCAATTACGCGAACGAATCGATCCGCGTGACGAACGCTCAACTCATCGTGTTCGGAACGCTCAACGACTGTCGTGTGGACGCGCAAGCGTCGGCTCAGTTGCCGGATCGCTTCGGCAACCTTGAGGCGGACTTGTCGGGGCGGGGTTCTCTGTCGGAGCTGAATCTGGAACGCGCGCGGGTGCGTCGGGGTGCCATGAGCGCCTCGGTTCACGGACGCCTTGGCTGGGAAGCGCAACGCGCGCAATGGGATTTGACGCTTGCGGTGAACGCGCTTGACGCTCGTGCGTGGGGCGCGCCCGTTTCGACTTCCGTCAATGGCGGCGGCCGCGTGAGCGGACGTTGGCAGGCGGGGAGCTTTGACGTCAATCTCGACAAGTGGGTTTTGGGCGGGCGTTATAACGACGAGACGCTTGCCGTTCGCCTGCTCGAAGGCACGATCAAGCCGACGTCGATTCGACTGCCCTCGTTGGAAGTTCAAGTGGGGACGGAGAATCGCTTGAAAGGGCGCGTCGTTTATGAAGACGGGCGGCTCGATATCGAGCAAACGCTTGAGGCGGGACTTTTGACGCAACTGTATCCCGAGGTTCAAGGACGGTTGAAGGGCACGGTCCGCGTTGTCGGAGCACCCGAAACGATGAGCGTTGACGCGCGTTTGCTCGGTGAGAATCTCGGCTGGCGCACCTACGCCATCGACAGGCTTGACCTTCGGGCCGATGTCCCCGATGCCGGAAAAACGCCCGGTTTTGTCCGCCTTGACATCCCGTCGGTGCGCGGCGACTTCGGTCGGGTGCGCGACGTGCGGTTGGCGTTGGACGGAACGAGGCACGACCATGCATTGACGGTTCAAGCCGCCTCCGAGCCGTTGCGTTTAACGACGAGCGTTCGCGGCGCTTTGGCTGAAAACTTGCGTCAGTGGAACGGCAAGGTACGTCGTTTGCGGCTGGAAACGCCCGAAGGGCCCTTGACGTTGAAGGATGAAACGGCGCTGTCCGTCACGACCGACGGAGCGATTGTCGGCCCGCACTGCTGGCAGCACGATCGATTGACGCTTTGCGCCAAAGAACCGATTCAAGCGGCATCGAAAGCGATTCGTCTCGGCTATGAATTGGAACGGTTGGACGTGTCGTTGCTCAATGTGCTGACCAAAGACGCCTATCGATTCGAGGGCGTTTTGCGGGGGGCGTTGCAGTTGCACAAAGCGACGCCGGAGCAATTGCGGGGGCATTTCGAGCTGACGAATGAGACGGCGCTCGTTGCCACGAAGCCGACGGGAGAAAAGACGTCCGCCGCCTATCGGGTCGACGCGATGCGTCTGGTGCTCGATGCGGAAAATGAAGAAATTCGGGGGAAGCTGCATTTGACTCCCGAGGCCTCCGAGCCGATCGAGGCGGACGTTGTGGTGGTCGACGTGACCGACGAGCCCAAAGCCACCGGGCGTTTCAAGGCGCCGAACGTGTTGCTTGACGCGTTCGGCGGTCTGTTCGGGATGCAGGACGCCGTTAAAGGTCGTCTGGCAGCCGATCTCACCTTGAACGGGACGCTCAAAGAGCCGATGCTGCACGGGCGAATCGACGTCAACGCGTTGAGCGTGAAGCACGAACGCTTGCCCGTTCGCGTTAAAGAAGGCTCGTTGCGTTTGGGTTTTGACGGTCGATCGTCGCGTCTTGACGGGCGTCTGACAACGTCCCGAGGCTACTTGTCTCTGACAGGTCAAGGGCAGTGGCCGACACACGGCGAACCGAATTTGAAGCTCGGCGTGCAAGGGGAGCGCTTCTTCGTGCGTTACGGCAACGTGCTGTGGGCGACGCTCTCGCCCGATTTGACGCTGACGGTCAAGGGCAAAGCGCTTGATTTGAAGGGTGAGGTTCTGGTCCCGTCCGGTCGTATTTCTTTGGCGCAATTGCCGCCCGACAGCGTGGGCGTTTCTTCCGACGAACGCTTGACGGACGCTCAGTGGCAGCCGTTGGTTGCTCGACAGGACGAGTGGGCCGTTACGACCGACGTGACCGTGCGTTTGGGCGAGCGGGTGCGTTTCAACGCGTTCGGTTTGCGTGCGCGGATGATCGGCTCGATGACGGCCAAACAGACGCAACGCGGGCTGAGTTTGCACGGGCAGGTGGAATTGAAGGATGGCAAGTACAAGGCGTATGGTCAGGACTTGCAAATTCGCAAAGGCAAACTGCTCTTTTCCGGATTGCCTCAGGAACCGATGCTCGATATCGAGGCCGTCCGCAATCCCGACTCGACCGCCGACGGCGTCGTCGCCGGTTTGCGAGTCAATGGAACGGCGTCTTCGCCGAGCGTTCAGGTGTTTTCCAATCCGACCATGAGCGAAAGTCGCGCGCTGTCCTATCTTCTGTCCGGGCAAGGTCCGGGCGGCAGCGGATCGGACTCTGCGATGGTGACGAGCGCGTTGGTGGGGCTCGGCGCCTCCAAGTCCGGACAGTTGATCGGCCAAATCGGCAATGCGTTCGGGATTCGGCGATTGGGGTTGGATACCGAAGGGGCCGGTCAAGAGGCCAAGGTCGTTCTGTCGGGCTACATTCATCCCGACGTACAGATCAAATACGGCGTTGGCTTGTTCGATTCGTTGGCGGTATGGACCTTGCGTTATCGCATGATGCCGCAATTGTTCTTGGAAGCCGTGTCCGGAACGGAACAGGCGATCGATCTGCTCTACCGTTTCGAGTTTTAGTTCCTTCGTCAAGGCAAAGCGAGACGCCGAGGCAACTTTTTTGGCTTGAACTTCGTGAAAAATCACCTAAAACACGTCATAATTAAACGATTGTCGCGAGTGTGTTCGTGCACGCAGTTTTTACGTAAAGGATTCGAGAAAGAATGTCTATCAGAATGGTTTCTGATCAACCGCCCATGTTTGAAGCTTGCATGAAGGTGATCGGCGTCGGCGGCGGTGGCGGTAATGCCGTGGAACATATGATTGCCAAGGGCACTCAGGGCATTACGTTCATTACGGCCAATACCGACCAACAGGCGTTGAATCACTCCCGTGCCGACGTGGTCATTCCGTTGGGCAAGACCGGCTTGGGTGCCGGAGCCAAGCCCGAAGTGGGGGCTCAGGCGGCCGAGGAAGCCGAACAGAAGATTCGCGAAGCACTTGAAGGCGCCAATTTGCTCTTCATTACGGCCGGTATGGGCGGCGGTACCGGCACGGGTGCCGCTCCCGTCATCGCCCGCATCGCCAAGGACATGGGGATTTTGACGATCGCCATCGTCACGAAGCCCTTTGATTTCGAAGGAACCCGCCGCATGCGTCAGGCGCAAGCCGGCATTGAAAAGCTCAAGGAAAACGTCGACAGCCTGATCGTTATTTTGAACGACAAGCTCGAAGGCGAGGTCGGCGAAAACGCGACGATGCTCGAGTGTTTCGCCGCGGCCGACGACGTGTTGTACAAGGCCTGTAACGGCATCGCCGAAATCATTCATACGTCCGGCCTCATCAACGTCGACTTCGAAGACTTGCGTACGGTGATGGGCGAACGCGGTACGGCGATGATGGGGACGGCCACGGCCAGCGGGCCCAATCGTGCGGTGGAAGCCGCGCAAAAGGCCATTACCTGTCCGTTGCTCGAAGGCGCTCATTTGCAAGGCGCTCGCGGTTTGTTGGTCTACGTGACGGCCTCGACGGCCACGTTGCGTCAGCCTGAAATTCGTCAGGTGATGACGGTCATGAAGAACTTCGTCAATCCCGATGCGTATCAAATCGTGGGTACCGCGTTCAACGACGAGATGGGCGAAGACTTGTTGGTGACGGTTGTGGCCACGGGCTTGGACGATGACAACACGGTGCGTCCGCCTATTGGTCTGTCCTCGTCTCACGACGTCATCCCCAGCGTGTTCGGAAACAAGGGCTCGGCGGAAGCGCCGTCCGTCATTCCTCCCGTATTGGACAACGCGCATTGGTACAAAGATACGGCCAAGAAGGTTGAACCGGTGCGCGAAGCCGTTGCGACACCGGCGCCTCAAAGCCCTTACCTCGGTGCGGGCGCAGCCTCGGTTCCGACGTTCGGCAACGCTCAGCCGGCCGCGACGACGATCGCGCCTCAGCCGGTGCAGCCGATTGCTCCGCAACCCGAGCCCGCGCCTCAACACCAGGGCGATCTGTTGCAGGGCGGCACGCCGTTTTTTGACGTCCCGACCATTTTGCGCAACAAGTAAACCGTTGTCGGAATCAGAACCATGCTCAAGCAATGCACGTTAAAGCAAACGATCGCCACCGTCGGGATCGGTTTGCACTCGGGTCGCAAGGTCAAATTGGTCATGCGACCGGCCGGGCCCGATACCGGCATCGTTTTCCGACGCGTCGACATTACGCCGGCCGTCGAGTTGCCGGCTCGTCCTACGGGCGTCAACGACACGCGTTTGGCCACCACCTTGAACGAGGGCAAGGTGATCGTCTCGACGATCGAGCACTTGATGAGTGCCTTGGTCGGGTTGGGCGTCGACAACGTGTACATTGACGTTGACGCTCCGGAAATCCCCATCATGGACGGATCGGGCGCCTCTTTCGTGTATTTGATTCGTTCGGCCGGCCTCATCGAGCAGCCCGCCGACAAGAAGTTCGTTCGCGTTAAAAAGCCCGTCATCGTGCATGACGGAGACAAGTGGGCGAAGTTGGAGCCCCACGAAGGGTTCATTCTCGATTTCTTGATCGACTTCGGGCACCCCGCCATTGATACGACGGTACAGCATGCCGTTGTTGATTTGGGAGAGGAAACGTATGAAGAGGCGGTCAGTCGCGCTCGCACCTTCGGCTTTGTTTCCGACGTGGAATTGTTGCGCTCGATCGGGTTGGCGCAAGGCGGCACGATGGAAAACGCCATCGTGTTGGACGAATTCCGCGTGCTCAACGAAGGCGGCTTGCGTTCTCAGGACGAGTTCGTCAAGCACAAGATTTTGGATGCGATGGGCGATTTGTACGTGTTGGGGCGTCCTTTGTTGGCGCGCTACTCCGCTTTCAAGTCGGGACATGCCGTCAACAACAAGTTGCTTCGCGCTTTGTTGGAAGACGAAACGGCGTGGGAATACACAACGCTCCCCGAAGCGTCCCAGACGTTCAAGCGCGCTCAACACTTGTCCGAGATCGACTGAGTCGAGCGAGCGGCGAATGCAAAAAATTTGGCCCGAGGCCTTACGGCTTCGGGCCTTTGCTTTAGTGCTCGCCGGTGTGTCGCATGGTGCGCGCCAACGACAAAAGCGCTTGTTTCAACGGCGAATCGTCGAGCGATTGGGCCGCCTGCATGACGGTGCGCTGCGTTTGTTCGGAGGCGACGCGCGGCTCGCCTTGCGCCAGGTTGTCGCGTAAAACAACCGTTTCTTTGACGGGACGAATGCGAATTTCAAGCGCGATCGTCAGGCCGGCTTGTTCGAGAATGCGCGTCAAGCGCGGCAAAAGTTGACGCAAACGGGCGTGTTGCGCCGCCGTTTGGACAAATAAAACGGCTTTGTTATCGGTCACGCGCAGATTGCTCAGTTGCGTCAGATCGAGCCCCAGACGAAACTTGGCGACTTCGGGCGCGAGCAGTCGGGCAACGCGCCGCGTGTTTTTCAGATCGTTGGCGATCGTCGTATAGACGCCTTCGTCGCGCAGTGTTTGGTCCATGGCAATCTGAGCGAAGGAGCGGGGCGAACGACGACGAAGAATGACGGTGTCGGGCATGCGAAAGGACGGGGCTGACGGTGACGATGCCCCGAGTTTAGCGAAAAAAGTCGCGGCGAGCGTTAGTCCTTGTTTGCTCAGACGTTTTTGCGACAAACGCGGGGCCAAAAGGGGGCGAAATAGGGGCCGAGTTGTGCGATAATTAATCGTTGTGTTTGCCGCGGACCGACCTAAAAACCGCGTTTCTCGCCGCACGGGATGCGGCCAGTCATTTGAAAGTTACTAAGTATGTTTGATTCTTTCCTGACCAAGTTGTTCGGCAGTCGTAACGACCGCCTCATCAAGCAGTATCGCAAGAAGTGCGTCGCCATCAATCAGCTCGAACCGCAAATGCAAAAGCTCTCGGACGAAGAGTTGGCGCATAAGACCGTCGAGTTCCGTGAACGCTTGGAAAAGGGTGAAGATCTTCAGGCCTTGTTGCCCGAAGCGTTTGCCGTCGTGCGTGAAGCCTCCGTCCGTGTCTTGGGCATGCGTCATTTCGACGTCCAGTTGATCGGCGCCATGGTGTTGAACGACGGCAAGATCTCCGAAATGCGTACCGGCGAAGGCAAGACCTTGACCGCAACCTTGGCCGTTTATTTGAACGCCTTGCCCGGCAAGGGCGTGCACGTCGTGACCGTCAACGATTACTTGGCCACCCGCGACGCCGCCTGGATGGGTCGTTTGTACAACTTCTTGGGCATGACGGTCGGCACCGTTTACTCTCAGCAGGATCCCGACGAGAAGAAGTCCGCCTACGGCGCCGATATCACGTACGGTACCAACAACGAATTCGGTTTCGACTACCTGCGCGACAACATGGTTTATGACGTTGAAAATCGTTGCCAGCGCGGTCTGTTCTATGCCATCGTCGACGAAGTCGACTCCATCTTGATTGACGAAGCGCGCACGCCGTTGATCATTTCCGGCGCCGCCGACGACAGCACGGATTTGTACAAGCAGATCAACAGCATTCCCGCTTTGTTGAGCCGTCAGGCCGACGAAAAGGGCGAGGGCGATTATTGGGTCGATGAAAAGGCTCATCAGGTCTACATTTCCGAACAGGGCCACGAACACCTTGAAGCCATTCTGGCCGAACGCGGTTTGCTCAAGGACGGCACGAGCCTGTACTCGCCCAAGAACATCATTTTGTTGCACCACCTCAACGCGTCGTTGCGCGCCCACACGCTCTTTAATCGCGACCAGCATTACGTCGTTCAGAACGGCGAAGTGGTGATCGTCGACGAGTTCACCGGCCGCTTGATGCCCGGGCGCCGTTGGTCCGACGGTCTGCACCAGGCCGTTGAAGCCAAGGAAGGCGTGGAAATCCAGCGTGAAAACCAGACGATGGCTTCCATCACGTTCCAGAACTACTTCCGCATGTACAAAAAGCTCAGCGGCATGACGGGTACGGCCGATACGGAAGCCTACGAATTCCAGGACATCTACGGTCTGGAAACGGTGGTGATCCCGACGCATCGCACGATGGTGCGCGTGGACGCACAGGACAAGGTGTACTGTACGGAAGCCGAAAAGTACGAAGCCATCATCGAAGACATCAAGTCGTGCAGCGAACGCCGCCAACCCGTGTTGGTCGGCACGACCTCGATTGAAAACTCCGAACTGTTGTCTCAAGCCTTGACCAAGGCCGGCATCGCTCACAACGTTTTGAACGCCAAGCAGCACGAACGCGAAGCTCAGATCGTGCTCGAGGCCGGTCGCCCCGGTATGGTCACGATCGCCACCAACATGGCCGGTCGCGGTACCGACATCGTGCTGGGCGGTGGTATCAACAAGCACATTGAAGACATTCGTTCCGACGCTTCGTTGAGCGATGAAGAAAAGAAGGCCAAGATCGACGAAGTCAAGGCCCAATGGCAGGTCGAACACGACGCCGTCGTTGCGGCCGGCGGTTTGCGCATCATCGGTAGCGAACGCCACGAATCGCGTCGTATCGACAACCAGTTGCGCGGTCGTTCCGGTCGTCAGGGCGACCCGGGCAGTTCCGTTTTCTACTTGTCCATGGAAGATCAGCTGTTGCGCATCTTCGGCGGCGACAAGATGCGTGCGATCGCCGCACGTTTGAAGTTGGAACGCGGTGAAGCCATCGAATCGAAGATGTTGACGCGCATGATCGAAAGCGCTCAGCGCAAGGTGGAAGGTCGCAACTACGACATCCGTAAGCAGTTGTTGGAATTTGACGACGTTCAGAACGATCAGCGTCGTGAAATCTACCGTTTGCGCAACGGCATTTTGGAAAGTTCCGACGTGGGTGCGGAAATCAAGGATTTGCGTCACGGCTTCTTCACGGATTTGTTCCGCGCCTACGTGCCGGCCGAAACGGTTGAAGAACAGTGGGATCTGGACGGTTTGACGACCGTTCTGAAGGGCGACTGGGGCATCGACTTGCCGTTGAAGCAGATGCTTGAAGTCAGCAACGACGTCACCGACGAAGATTTGCTCGCCAAAATCATTGAAGCGGCCGACGCGATCGAAGATCAGAAGGAAGCCCTGGTCGGTCACGAAGCCTGGGTCGGTTTTGCACGTCAGGTTCTGTTGCAGGTGTTGGACACGACGTGGCGTCAGCATATTACGGCGCTCGACGCGTTGCGTCAGGGCATCTATTTGCGCAGCTATGGTCAGAAGCAGCCCAAGCAGGAATACAAGCGCGAAGCCTTCGAAATGTTCGGCACGTTGCTCGGCGACGTTCGCGAAAGCGTCTGCCGCGTTTTGATGCACGTTCAGATCACGATGCCTGAAGAAGTGCAGGCGACGGCTCCTGCCGCCGAAGAGCCCGCCCAATCCGAAGAAAAGGAATTGGACTTCAGCCATGTCGGCCGCAACGATCCTTGTCCCTGTGGCTCGGGTAAGCGCTATAAGGACTGCCACGGCCGTTTGAAGTAAGATCATCTCGATCGAACCGATGCCTTGACGGCGCCAGGAACCATTGCGTCATCAGTCGCTGCGGCGGACGATGCGGTTCAAGGCGCCGTTTTATAGATAACAGCCGTAAAACCCCGCAATTCATTGCGGGGATATAAGGCGGCAAAATCGTACGATTTTGCTTTAAATGTGTTAACGTCATCGTACTATGACGTACAAACCCATTCGATATCGACTTTACCCCAACGACGCTCAACGTGATATGTTGATGCGTCACTTTGGTAGTACTCGTTGGGTTTACAACCGCTATATTTCAGAAGCTGATCGTCTCTATTTCAAATTGGGTCAATACATCAAACGTGATGAATTCATCGTTGATTTGGCTCGTCTGAAAAAGACAGAATTCCCGTGGCTCTCCGAAGTCAACTCCCAATCGTTACAAATGGCAGCTCGTAACGCGGCAACAGCCTACGAGCGATTCTTCAAGGGATTGGCAAAGCATCCGAAGTTCAAATCCAAACATTCCAAGCAAAGCTTTCAATGTCCTCAACACGTGAGAGTCCTCTTCAGCGAATCGAGCTCTCAATACGGACGAATCGTTTTGCCGAAAATCGGTAGCGTGAAAGCAAAACTTCATCGTCGTTTTGAAGATGAACGAATCAAGACTGTCACAATCACGATGGAAGCCAGTGGCAAGTTCTATGCATCGGTCTTGTTGGATGATGGAAAACCCAAACCCCAAGCCGATATCATCACGAAAGAACGTACCGCCGGGATTGATGCCGGTATCAAAAAAGCGTTGGTTGTTTACTATCCGGATTCAACGACGCAGTATTTTGCCAATCCTCACGCGTTGGAAAAGCAACTTCAGGCGATTCAAAAACTCAATAAGATCCTTTCTCGCAAGCATGTTGAAGTGAGTGTTGAGAAGGATGAAAACGGGAAAGAGCGAAAGATTCGTCATGAAAGCCGAGGCTATCAACGTGTCAAACACCGTTTAGCTTTGGTTCATGAGAAAGTACGTCATATCAGACAAGACTATGCCCATCAGATCACGCATCGGTTAGCAAACGAAAGCCAAGTCACGACCTATGTAGTGGAAGATTTGAATCTGAAGGGAATGCTTAAAAACCACAAATTGGCACGAGCATTGGCAGATGTTGGAATCGGTCAGCTATACAACTTTTTAGCCTACAAGCTTGAAGCTCGTGGAAAGAATCTGATCTATGTCGATCGATTCTTTCCATCAAGTAAGCGTTGTTCGGCCTGTGGCCGAATCCATCAAGGTCTAACATTAAAAGACCGTGAGTGGACGTGTGTTTGTGGTCAGCAACACGAACGGGATGAGAATGCGGCAATCAATTTAGCGCAATACCCGTTTTTGGAAGAAAATAGCCGTGAGGGTCGGGATGACCCAAAGAGCGTAAAGAGTTCCCCGAGAGCAAAGGATGTCGGCGCATCGGCTCTCGCGAAAGGTGCACTTCAAGCCAAAGTGCTCGGGTCGCTTGAAGCCTCTGCCTTCAGGCGGGGGTAATTCACTTTTGAAAAGGAAGTACAACATGCAAGTCGATGAAGGCGTTTTGGCTCAGGTGCTGTCCAAACTCAACGCCCTGTTGCCTGAGCCGGCCGAGGCCGTCGATTGGTCTCGCCCCGCGTTTCGTTGGGTCAGACGCACGTGTATGGGCACGGTCGTGGGACGACTTGAGCCCGTCGAAACGTTTGCCGCGGTGCAGTTGGATGATTTGGTCAACATCGACCGACAAAAGAAACTGATTTTGGACAACACCGAGCAATTCGTTCGCGGATTTCCCGCCAACAACGTTTTGTTGACCGGCGCGCGCGGTACGGGCAAGAGTTCGTTGATTCGAGGCTGCTTGACCCGTTTGTACGAACAGGGGCTGCGTCTCATCGAGATTGACAAGGACGACCTGCGCGATTTGGCCGACATCGTCAAGTTGATCGCCCATCGCCCGGAACGTTTCATTCTGTTTTGCGACGACCTGTCGTTCGAATTGGGCGAGGGCGGTTACAAGGCGCTCAAGGCGGCGTTGGACGGTTCCGTTGCGGCGGGTGGCGACAATTTGGTTGTTTACGCCACGAGCAATCGTCGTCACCTGATGCCCGAGCCTGCCGGCGACAACCTGACGACGCAGATGGACGATCAGGGCGAATTGCATCCCGGCGAAGTCTTGGAAGAAAAGTTGTCGTTGGCCGAGCGATTCGGTTTGTGGCTGTCGTTCTATCCGTTCAGCCAACAAGAGTATTTGACGGTGGTGACGCGAGCGCTCAGATCCTTCGGTTTGCCCGAAGCCGTGGTTGCCGACGAGAACGTGCGTCGGGAAGCATTGCAATTTGCCATCGAGCGCGGCGGGCGCGGAGGCCGAGTGGCCGTGCAGTTCGCCCGTTTGTTGGCGGGGCGACTTCTTTTAGAAAAGGATGGGAAGGATGCAGCGTAAAGTAACGGACGTCGCGGTCGGCGTGGTGATCGATCCGATCACGGGACGTTATTTGTTGGGGTCTCGCCCCGAAGGCAAACCCTATGCGGGCTACTGGGAGTTTCCCGGCGGCAAGCTCGAGGTCGGCGAAACGGTTCATGAAGCGCTGGCGCGCGAATTGCGCGAGGAGTTGGGCGTTGACATCGGTCCCTCGTCGCCGTGGTTTGTGATGGAGCACGATTATCCTCACGCCTATGTTCGCTTGTACTTCCGGCGCACCCGGGAGTGGAGCGGCGAATGCCGCAGTCTGGAAAATCAACATTTCGGTTGGTTCGGAGAGGACGACAACGTCGAGTCCATGCAGTTGTTGCCGATGGATGCGTTGATCATTCATCGTATTTTCTTGCCGGAGGTATTGATCGCGGCGAGTCGTTCGGACGTGTTGAGTCAATGCGCGACGTTGCGAAACCAAGCGGTGAAGGCGGCCGTTTTGTTCACCAAGCCCGATGTCGAGCTTCAGGCACAATGCCAAGCCGAGAAGATCCCCTGTCTTGTGGCGGGCGAGTCGGTGCGTTGCCCGAGCGATTGGGCTTCGGTGGCTGAAGCGGCGGCTCAAGAGTGGCTGTGCGCCGTCATGGACGATGCGTCGGGGCTGGATGCGGGGACGCATCGCGCCCCCGTCTATGTGCCGGGAAGCATTGACGATCTCGACGCCGTGAAGCGAAGAGGCGCTCACGGCATTGTGATCGGGTAAAGAAAAGCGAGCGGTTGGCGGTTAGCGCGACCGCTCGTTTTGCATTTCGCGTTCCAATTGTTCCAGTTGTTCGACGATCAAATCGGGATCGGCGGCGCCGGGCTCGCCTTTGATCGTATAGTCGCCGGAAGCCCAGGCGCCTAGATCGATCAGCTTGCAACGCTCGCAACAAAACGGGCGCCACGGGCTCTTGGTGTCGTAGGTGTGTACTTTTTTGCAAGTGGGGCATTTGACTTGCATGACGTTGTCCTTTCTCAAAGGCCGCACAGACCGAGGTCGAAATGGACCGTCGAGCGCGAAGGCGGTGTTTTCATGGAAGCGGTGGCATCGAGGAAATGAATCCAGAGCATGAACTTGTTGACGCTCACTTCCGGAATGTGAATGCTCGACGTGGGAAGCGTGATGCGAATGAGCGACCACGTCACGCCGGGAGGAACCGACAGATTGACGTTGCCGGACTGAGCCGTGCAGGATCGACTCGATATCGTGCCGCGCAACAGGTCGAGAATGACGTCGACGGCTTTCTCAATCGGTCCCATGCTGCTTAAAAGACGCGTGAAATGCGCGTGCCGTTCCGCAAAGGGTTTGCCAAGCCAATAGTGCAGGGAGGGCAAATCGAAACAACAGTTGCCGCCGGGAATCTTCGATCGAGCGCGCACGGTACTGAGCCAGTCGTTGTCGCGCAACGATTGAGGACTTTTGATCGAGGCGTTCGGCGTGGTCAGATCGTGGATCGCCGTGTCGAGGCGAGTGACGTACGCTTGACGCTGCTCGGCGTCGAGATGGGCGGGCGGATTCGGACCGAGAAGAATCGAGCGGTTGCGCTGCAACTCCTGAATAAGATCCTTGCGAAGATCCGGCCGAGCCGTCAGTTCGATGAGTTCGAACAAAATGCCGAAGGCCGACATATGAGCCGTTTCGTTGTCTTGCTCGATAAAGTAGTGCATGCGTTGCAGACTTTTTTCGAGGCGCATGCACGTACGAATTTTTTCGTTGCACGGAAATTCGTAAACGACGCAATCGGAGAAGGACATTGCACGATACCTAAGCTCGAAAAAGACTCTCCCGTTATAACGGGAGAGTCAATCCTTGTCAATGGGGAAATCAGGCGGCGTGAGCCTGAGCCAAGCTCAGATACTGCTCGTGCAGGGCTTTGACGCGTGCCTCAAGCGCCTCGAGCGATCCGGAGTTGTCGATCACGTCGTCGGCGGCGGCCAGACGTTCGTCGCGACTGGCCTGCGTGTCCATGATGGCACGAGCTTGTTCTTCGCCCAAATGACGGTCGTACACCAGACGATTGATTTGTTCTTCTTCGGGAACGTCGACGACGAGGACGCGTTGAACCGCTTTGACCCAATGACCGCTTTCAATCAGCAAGGGAATGGACAAAATGACGTAAGGCGCCTTGGTCGCTTTGAGCTGCTCGAAGATTTCTTTCTTGATCATGGGGTGCAAGATGGCTTCGAGTTTGGCTTTGGCTTGCGGATCGCTGAATACGGTTTCGCGCATCAGATCGCGCTTCATGCCGAGGGTGCCGATCATGTCGGCACCGAATTCCAATGCGATGGCGGGGAGGGCTTGGCCGTCTTTGGCGGTGAGTTGACGGGAAATGACGTCGGCATCGATGACGGGGACGCCGAGCTGACGGAAGATATCGGTCGCGGTCGTTTTACCGCAGGCAATGCCGCCGGTCAGTCCGATGAGATAAGTCATACGTTTCCTCCTAACGGTATCTGGTGATACGTCCATTGTATCGACAAACAATGCAAAGACCAATCGGCTCGGTCAATCGATCGGAGGTAAAAAAAAGCGGTCGAGGTGCATGCCTCGACCGCTTTGGGGATTTTGGTCGGGGTGAGAGGATTCGAACCTCCGACTCCTACGTCCCGAACGTAGTACTCTACCAG
>JAGBZO010000004.1 GCA_017628205.1 Duodenibacillus sp. | reverse complement strand
ATTGATCGAGTCGATAGCGGCGATGCCCTTTGCTCGTGCGTTCTGCAACAAGTCTCCCTTCCTTTTCCCAGCGTCTTAAGGTATAAATCGACACACCTAAGTTTTTGGCGGCTTCGCCAATTGAATATCTATCCATTTTGGATAGATATAAACATATTTAGATAGATTTATTTTAACAGTAAGAAACCCTTCATCTGACAGTTATGGCACCTCGTTTTTATGCTCCCGACACCGAATTTCGTGTGGGCGAACGCGCTTTTTTAACGGAAAAAGCCCGGCATCATGCCGGACGCGTTTTGCGTCTGGTCGCCGGCGACGTCGCCGTGTTGTTTGACGGCAAAGGACGCTGCGCGAGCGGACCGATCGCTTTTGAAGGCAAAGACGGTTTCATTACGGTCGAATCGATCGACAGTCCCGCGACCGAAACGCCCGTTCGCATCACCTTGCTTCAGTCGCTCGTTTCACCCGAGAAAATGGACTGGATCGTCGAGAAAGCCGTCGAAACGGGCGTGAGCGTCATCGCCGTTGTGCCAGCCCGTCGCTCGATCACGAAACTGACGGAAGAGCGGTTGCAAAAACGCATGGCGCACTGGAAGGACATCGCCGTGAGCGCCTGCGAACAGTGCGGCCGCAACGCAGTGCCCGAAATTCGTTTCTACAAAAAGCTCGAACAGGCGTTTGACGAAATCGGCGCGCAACGGCGCTTCATTTTGAGCCCGGGCTCCGACGCCAAAGCCAAACTGAGCGACTGCACGAGCGTTGCGTTTGCTATCGGCCCCGAAGGCGGTTTCGACGCCGATGAAATCGCCTCGGCCGTCGAACGCGATTGGCAATGCGTCTTGATCGGACCGCGCGTCTTGCGAACGGAAACCGCCGGGATCGTAGCGGCGACTTTGGCCAACGTCGCCAGCGGCGACTACCTTGTCGATTGAACCGTTACGAGCGCCATAAAAACAAAAGCGAGACCGACATCCGTTTGAGAAACGGCGACGATCTCGCTTGTCTCGGACACGCCGAGCGATCAAGGATTGCTTGAAACCAAGAGCTCCGAGGCGCCGATGCGCGTGTTCTTGTCGGCCTCTTGTTCCAGATCGAATTTCAAATAGTCGGCAAACGACGCTTGTTTGGCGGCACGACTGTCCCAATAACTCGGGCCTTGACCTTGGCGACGAAGCAAATTGACGGCATGATCAACCTTGCCTTCGGCCGCCAACGTAATGCGACTTTTCTCAAGCAGAACCCGACGACCGTAACCGCCGTCGGTCTTATGTCGGCTCGCGCCCACATACCACTTCAGGCCGCCGACGACCGAACCGGTACGCTTGATGTATCCCTTGATGATTTGCGTGCCGACGTCCATGTTCGCGTAGGGATCGAAGGCCGCATGCAAACCGCCGTGCTCTTCGAACTTATCGGTGTGCACGCGCGTGTGCACTTGCATCAAGCCCTGTGCGCCCACGCTGCTTTCGGCTTTGGGGTTCAAGCTGGATTCAATGGCGACGATCGACAACACCAACAGCGGATCGACGTTGTGCTCTTGACCGATTTGAACGGCGTAACTGACGATGCGGGCCGCATGGTCGTAGTCGACGCGATAGCCTCGAGACAAGTAGCGGGCCAAATGTTGTTGCGTCTGCGTCAGAGCCGTGTCCGGCACGGCTTGCTTCAGAGCGTTGTCGCGCCCCGCGACGGACGGATTGCCCGGACGCATCGGTACGTTTTCTTTGGACGCCTGGCTCGAGGCCGTCTGCGTCGCGTCGCTCATCGCCTCGACGCCTGTTTTGATCGAGGCCTTATCGCCGAAGAAGGTCGTGTAGACGCCGTATCCGATGCCACCCATCGCCACGACGAGGCCGCACGCACCCCCAACCAAGGAGACGGTACAAAACCGCTTCCACTTGGGAGGCATCACCACCATTTGACGAGTGAATTGTTCGGAAAGCTGTCCCATGTCTTCCTGTTTGAACGAGAAAATGAATGAAAAATGAGCGAGAACTTATTATTTTATAGCAAAATAATTTGAATCTTCAGGGAATTTTCATCATCCTTTAGGACGAATCAATCGTTCAGGCGCGTTTTGCGCGGCGCAAACTGACAAAAAGCACGGCCAAACCGACGCCAATCAAGGGCAACGTCAACCACTGACCGCGAGACAACCCCCACAATCCGAGGCCGAGATGGCTGTCGGGTTCGCGGAAAAATTCGACGAAAAACCGAGCGACCCCGTAACCGAGGCAAAACAGCGACGTGACCAATCCGGCGGGTCTCGGAGCACGGGAAACACACCACAGCAGGACGAACAAAACGCCGCCTTCCAAGAAGGCCTCGTACAACTGCGATGGGTGTCGGGCCACCCAATCGCCCGCTTGCGGAAAGATCATGGCCAAGGGGAAATCCGGATCGGCCGGCCGTCCCCACAATTCGCCGTTGATGAAATTGCCCAACCGACCGGCCATCAAGCCGAGCGGAACGAGCGGCGTGACAAAATCGCTGATCGTCCAAAACGACTTGCGACGTGACAGAGCAAACGCAACCATCACCGACAACACACCGAGCATACCGCCGTGAGCACTCATGCCGCCTTGCCATACCTTGAACACGTCCAACGGATGCGCGGCAAACCATTGCGGCTGATAAAAGAGACAAAAGCCCAAACGTCCGCCGATAACGACCCCCAACACGCCGTAAAAAAGCAAATCCTCCAGATCCTTTGCGCTCAGATCGCGCCACGCGTCTTTCACGCGAGCGCGCCCGAGAACGTAAAACGCGGCGAAACCGACCAAATACATCAGTCCGTACCAACGGACGGCCAGCGGACCGATTTGCAAGGCGATCGGATCAAATTGAGGGTGCACCAACATAGCGAAGACTCGTTATCGACTCGAAAAAAGCACGTGTCCGACGGAATGTCGCGACACCATGGCGTAATGCTACACAATCGAGCGACCGATTCGCTTCGTCGCCATCGTTCGCCGTGCGAATGCCAAAACGTCGTTTTTCATCGAGCCTCTCCGGGCGAGACTTTCTTCGCCGTGTATCAGGTGCTAAAATTATCGTCTTAGGCAATTTTGCGTAACGGGTGCGACGAGAGCGTTCGCACGTATGCCGTTGCGTCTTTCGTGATTTAATTATTTGAAAAGAAGGTAACCATGGCCGGACACTCTAAATGGGCCAATATTCAGCATCGTAAAGGCCGTCAGGACGCCAAGCGCGCCAACCTGTGGACCAAACTGGTTCGCGAAATCATCGTGGCCGCCCGCGTTGGCGGCGGCGATCCCAACATGAACGCTCGCTTGCGTCAGGCCATGTTGAAGGCTCGTGACGGCAACGTTCCCAAGGACACGATCAACAACGCCATTTTGAAGGGCACCGGTCAACTCGAAGGCGTCAGCTACGAAGAAATCCGCTACGAAGGTTACGGCGTCGGCGGCGCCAGCCTCATCATCGACTGCACGACCGACAACCGCACCCGTACCGTGGCCGACGTGCGTCACGCTTTGAACAAGCACGGCGGCAACCTCGGTACCGAAGGTTCCGTTGCCTTCCAGTTCAAGCACTGCGGCGAATTCCTTTTCGCTCCCGGCTTGGATGAAGACGCCGTGATGGAAACCGCCCTCGAAGCCGGTGCCGACGACGTGGTTACGAACGACGACGGCTCCATCGAAGCCATTTGCGAACCGTCCGCGTTCGAAGACGTCCAAAAGGCCTTTGAAGCCGCCGGTTTCACCCCCGTTTCCGCCGAAGTCACGATGAAGGCGTTGAACGAAATCGAATTGTCCGGCGACGATGCCGTCAAGATGCGCAAGATGCTCGACGCTCTCGAAGATCTCGACGACGTCAGCCACGTCTACACGAGCGCCGTCTTCGACGAAGAAGAGTAATCGTTTGACGATCCGAGAGCTTGAATGGACGCCCCGGCGCGAGTTCAAGCTCTTTTCTCATGTCGTTTGACTCACGTTTCGCATTCTCACATTTCACTAAGAGGTACTTTTGATGAAGGTTTTGGTAGTAGGTAACGGCGGCCGCGAACACGCTCTGGCATGGCGCTTGGCTCACTCTGATTCCGTCGAACGCGTTTTCGTCGCTCCCGGCAATGCCGGCACGGCCAACGACAAGTTGCTTGAAAACGTGCCTTTGACCGACATCGACGCGCTGGCTCGCTTTGCTCGCGACGAAGGCATCGATCTGACGGTCGTCGGCCCCGAAGCCCCCTTGGCCAAGGGCATCGTCAACGTTTTCCGCGAACAGGGTTTGGCCATCTTCGGCCCGACCAAGGAAGCGGCCCAACTTGAAAGCTCCAAGGACTTCGCCAAGGCCTTCATGAAGCGCCACGGCGTTCCGACGGCCGACTACGAAACGTTTGAAGACGCCGCTGCCGCTCACGACTACGTCAACGCCAAGGGCGCTCCTATCGTGATCAAGGCCGACGGCTTGGCCGCCGGCAAGGGCGTGGTCGTTGCCATGACCCTTGAAGAAGCGCACGCCGCCATCGACGACATGTTGGGCGGCAACAAGTTCGGCGCTGCCGGCGCACGCGTCGTCATCGAAGAATTCTTGACCGGTGAAGAAGCCAGCTTCATCGTCATGGTCGACGGCGAAAACATTCTCCCGATGGCTTCGAGCCAAGACCACAAGCGTTTGCTCGACGCCGACCAGGGTCCGAACACGGGCGGTATGGGCGCCTATTCGCCCGCACCGGTCGTCACGCCCGAAATTCACGCCATTGCCATGCGCGAAATCATTCGCCCGACCGTTCAGGGCATGCTCGCCGACGGTATCCGTTACACGGGCTTCCTCTATGCCGTTTTGATGATCAGCCAGGACGCCGAAGGCCGTCCCACCGTCAAGACGTTGGAATTCAACTGCCGTATGGGCGACCCCGAAACGCAGCCGATTTTGAGCCGCATGCGCAGCGACTTCGGCCTGGTTTTGCAGGCTGCCGTCAACGGTCAGCTCGATCAGGTTGAAATCGAATGGGATCGTCGCGTCGCTTTGGGCGTCGTTTTGGCCGCCAAGGGCTATCCCGAATCTCCCGAAAAGGGTGCCGAAATCACCGGTCTGCCCGCCGAAGACGACGCCCACATCGTCTTCCATGCCGGCACGAGCCTCAATGACGAAGGCAAGACCGTTGTCAGCGGCGGCCGCGTGCTGTGTGCGGTCGGTCTCGGCGACAACATCCAGTTGGCCCAAACGGCCGCTTACGAAGCCGCCGACCAGATTTGCTTCGAAGGCCGTCAGATGCGTCGTGATATCGGTTACCGCGCCATCGCCCGTCGCGCTCAGCAAGCCTAACTGACGTCGGGGCTTACGTCCGCACGCCGTCGACAACCGTCGACGGCGTTTTTATTATCCCGTGTCACGGTACAATGCCAAGGCATCGTCAATATTTCGTCTCGAGGTCATCGTCCATCATGTCGCCGCATCACGAACCGTTTATCCGTCGAGGCATCGGCCTGTTGGGCGGCACGTTCGACCCCGTTCACAACGGCCATTTGTCGTTGGCTCGCGAAGCGCTGGCCCAATTGCATTTGGCGCGCATCGACTTTGTCCCGGCGGCCAATCCGTGGCAAAAGACGGGAGTGAGCGCCGCAGAAAAACGTCTGAGTCTGTTGCAAGCCGCGCTCGAGGGCGAGCCGCTCTTGCAAATCAACCCGATCGAACTCTTGCGCGACGGGCCTACCTATACGATCGACACGCTCAAAGCATTGCGCGAGGAGATCGGGCCGAGCGTCCCGTTGGTGTTGATCCTCGGCGCCGATCAGTGGAACAATCTGCACACGTGGAAGGACTGGACCGAATTCACGTCGTATTGCCATCTGGCCGTCGCCAATCGCGACGCGACGACCCCCAACGCGAACGACGAAGTGAATCGGCATACGGCCTCGCTGGCGGTCGATCCGTGGCGTTTGACCGAAACGGCGTGCGGCCGCTGCACGTACTTCAGTATTCCCGCGCATGCGGCCAGTTCGACTAAAATTCGAGAAACGTTCGCGACTCATCCGCGCTATGAGGCGCTCAAGCGGCTCGAACACTGGCTACCGATGCGAGTGGCTCACGCCATCGCCCGATACCATCTTTATTAATTTTTTTACGTTTCATTCATGGACATCAACAAGCTCATTTATATCGTCGTCGACGCTCTTGAAAACGTCAAGGGTCAAGACATTCGCGTGTACGACACCTTCGGCAAGACATCCGCTTTCGAACGCGCCGTCCTCGTCTCGGGCACCAGCAATCGCCAAACCAAGGCGTTGGCCAGTTCCGTCGCCAAGTCGGTCAAGGAAGCCCGCGGCAAGGTACGCGGCATCGAAGGCACCGAAACGGGCGAATGGGTTCTTGTCGATTGCGGTTCCGTCGTCGTGCACTGCATGCAGCCGACCATCCGTCATTACTACAACCTTGAAGAACTCTACGGCCCCGAATCGCTCGACGTCGAAGCCATCAAGGCTCAGTTCGCCCCCGCTTCCGACGAAGACGCCAGCGCCTGATTTTCCGCAATGAACATTACGATCGTAGCCGTCGGCCTTCGCCAACCCGACTGGGCCGACTCCGCTGTCAAAGACTATTTGGCGCGCTTTCCGAAAGACTTCAACGTCACCGTCAAGGAAGTCAAGGCCGAACCTCGCGCCGGTCAACCGACCGCCAAACTCATGGCGGCCGAAGCCGAGCGCATTCGCAAAGCCATTCCGACGAGCGACATCATCGTCGCCCTGGACGAACACGGCCGCGATTTGACCACGATGGATTTTGCCAAACGCATCGACGCATGGAAAAACGAGGGTTGTGGCGTGAGTTTTCTGATCGGCGGCGCCGACGGACTCGATCCGGAACTCAAAAAGAGCGCGCGCATGATGATGCGCATCTCCTCCATGACGTTGCCGCACGCCTTTGCCCGCGTTCTGTTGAGCGAGCAGATTTACCGCGCTTGGTCGATTCTCAACAACCATCCGTATCACCGCGTCTGAGGAGGCCATCGTGTCGCACCTGTATTTGGCCAGCAAAAGCCCTCGCCGTCGCGAGATCCTTGGCGCCATGGGCGTGACGGATCTGACCGTCATTACGCTCGGTCAGTCGCAATTGACCGCCTACGAAGGCGATGAAGTTCAACACGAAGGCGAATCGGCCGCCGATTACGTCGTGCGCACGGCCCGAGACAAAGCCTCGGCCGCGTTGGCCCTCGTACGCTCCCAAGGTCTGCCGCCCGGCCCCGTTCTAGCGGCCGACACCGTCGTGATCTGCGACGGGGAAGTCTTGGGAAAACCCGTCGACAAAGCCCAAGCGGCCGATTTCATGCGACGCTTGTCGGGTCGAGCCCACGAAGTGCGCACCGCCGTCGTCGTCGGAACCGATCCCGACGCCTTGCAGATCGCCGTTTCCGTGTCGTCCGTCACGTTTGCCGAGCTCACGCCCGAGCAAATCGATCGCTATGTCGCCACGAACGAACCGTACGACAAGGCGGGCGGTTACGGCATTCAGGGATTGGCAGGGCTTTTCATCGCGCGCATCGAAGGCAGTTACTCCGGCATTATGGGTTTGCCCGTGTTTGAAACGGGACGCTTGTTGGCACCGTATAATTTGTGTTCTCTTTAAGACAATCCCGTTCATGCCCAATCAACCGAAAAGCCTTTTTGATCTTTTTTGGACGTTCACCTGCGTCGGCATCCAGTCCTTCGGCGGAGCGATGGCCATCGTGCAACGCACGATGATCGACACGAAGCGGTGGTACACCAAAGAAGAATTCGTCGAGCTGTTGACGTTGGCCCAGACGTTGCCCGGGCCCAACTCCACGCTCGCGAGCTTGCTCGTGGGCGATCGCTTTTTCGGTCTCAAGGGCGCCGCCGCCGGCTTTTTCGGATTGATCTGGGTTCCTTTGACGGTTTTGACCCTCATGATCATTCTTTATCAAAGCGCCAGCGAGCTCGAGTGGGTGCAAGGCGCTTTGCGCGGCGTGGCGGCCGTCGTTTCCGGGATGGTTGTCGGATCCGCTCTGTCGTTGTGCGAGACGGCCAAAACGTCGGCGCTCGGTCTGCCCGTGTGGCTGCTGTTTGTCGTGTCGACGTTCGTGATCGTGGGCCTGCTCAAAGTGCCGATGATCTGGGCGTTGCCCTTGTTGGCCGTTCCCGCCATTTATTGCGCGTACGTGTTCCTGAAACGGCGCCGTCAATTTGAAGCGCGGCAGGAGAACGAGTCATGATGCAAGCCGCGCTGCTATGGTGGCTCTTTAGCCACTTCTTCCTTTTGTCCTTCTACAGCATCGGCAGCTTTTTGGTTACGTTGCCCGAGATGTATCGATGGATCGTCGAAGGCGCTCAACTGCTGACACCCGAACAATTTAATACGGCCGTCGCGTTGGGTCAGGCCGCTCCCGGTCCCAACGTTTTGATCGTCTACGTGTTGGGCTGGTTCGTCGCCGGTCCCCTCGGGGCCTTTTTCACGCTGTTGGGCACCGCCATTCCGTTTTCCACGATGGCCATCGTCGTCGGCAGAACCTGTTGCCACTACGCCGACAGTCTCGGCGTCCAGGCGTATCGCATGGGCATGGCCCCCGTGGCCATCGGCCTGCTCTTTACGACCGGCTACACGTTGCTCGGTCCGGCTCCGAGCCCCATGACGTTGCTTATCGCCATCGTCTCCACGCTCATCGTGTGGAAAACGAAGGTGCACATGATGCTGCTAATCGCCGGCGGTGCGTTGCTCGGCGCCCTCGGGCTGGTTTGACACTGAACGGAGCTCTTATGCAACGCGGCGTCTTTTATGTTTTTTCGTCCTTTTTGTTGTGGGGGCTCTTTCCGCTTTATTTCCATGCTTTGCGGCATATCAACCCCGTGGAAATTCTCGGACACCGCATCGTCTGGTGCCTCGTGTGTCTCGGACTGGTTCTGGCGGTTCGACACCAATACCGTTGGATCGGCACCGTATTGAAAACGCCGCGCACGCTGCTTGTTTTTGCGGGCACCAGCTTGTTGATTTGCGCCAACTGGGGCGTCTACGTCTACGCCATCACGTCCGGCCAAACGCTGGAAGCCTCGCTCGGGTACTTCATCAATCCCTTGGTTTCCGTCGTTATCGGCGCGTTGATTCTTAAAGAACGTTTGCGTTTGGCTCAAAAAGCGGCTTTCGGCGTGGCCGCGATGGGCGTGGCTTGGATTGCATTGACGACCGGCGCCACCCCATGGCTCGGCTTGTGTCTGGCCGTCACGTTCGCGTTTTACGGTCTGTTGCGCAAAATCGCCCCCTTGGGCAGTTTGGAAGGCTTGTCGCTCGAGACGGCCATGATGATGCCTTTGGCGTTGGTGTATCTGGGGTATCTCTGGAGCACGAACGATCTGGGCTTTGCGAACGCAAACGACACGACGCGATGGCTTTTGCTCGCCGCCGGCCCCATCACGGCCGTGCCGTTGTTGCTCTTTAACGCCGGCGTTCGCCTGATCCCCCTGAGCACGACGGGCATCATTCAATATCTGAGCCCCACCATGGTGTTTTTGATCGGGCTCTTTTGTTTCGACGAACCGTTCTCGTCGGATCGCTTCATCGGTTTCGTCTTCATTTGGTTTGCCGTGGGCTTGTTTGCCGTCGAATCGTTCTTGCACGCGCGACGCGCTCGCTAAAAACAAAACGCCCGTCTTGAAAAAAGACGGGCGTTTTGTCAATCATTCTCCGACTTACTTGACGTCGACGAGTTCGACGTCAAAGATCAACGTGGCGTAGGGAGGAATGGCGCCGGGATACCCCTGTTCGCCGTAAGCCAGGTTGTAAGGAATCGTCAGCTTGCGCTTGCCGCCGACCTTCATGCCCTGCAAACCGAGTTCCCAACCGGCGATGACCATGCCGACGCCCAAGGGGAATTCGATCGGTTCGCCGCGCTCGAAGCTCGAGTCAAAGACGGAGCCGTCTTCCAAACAACCGCGATAGTGAACGCTGACGGTCTTGCCGTTGACGGCTTCGGCGCCCGTACCGACTTCAACTTCGTCGATCTTGAGTTCGCCGGGAGCGGGAACTTCAAAAACGTCCAACAATTCGATTTCAAACACCAACGTCGCGTTGGGCGGAATCACGCCGCCGGCACCGCGTTCGCCGTAGCCCATCGAAGCGGGAATCGTCAGCTTGCGCTTGCCGCCGACCTTCATACCCAAAAGCCCCTGATCCCAACCGGCAATCACTTGATGAGCGCCGACCGTGAATTGGAACGGGGTGCCGCGCTTGAGGCTGGAATCGAACATCTTGCCGTCGGTCAACCAACCGGTGTAGTGCACGCTGACACGATCGCCGGCCGTTACTTCTTTACCTTCACCGACGACGAGATCGTCGATCACGAGCTGTTCCGTCATGAAAAACTCCTTTCCTAAGGACAATCAATCAACAATCCGTTAAGGATACTGAGCGGACGGGGGAAATACAACTGCAGAGCCGTCCGAGGGCGGACTTTATGCAAATCTTTTTGTCCGTCAAAGCCCAAACGCACGGCGATGCCGTACAATTCGCCCTCTTCTTTCACGAAGATCCGCCGATGCGACCTTCGAATCCGGTTCGTCGCATCGAACGTCGGTATGGGACCGACACCGAACGCCCCTCGCGCGTTTCTTTCAGAATCCTTGCGCGCCGTTTCAAACCGGCTCGGTTACGCCTTGTGCGCAACCGTCAAACGACGCGTCTTTCAATGAGTTAGTTTGTGAATCATCCTTTTTCCGACCTCGGCATCGCCGAGGCCATCGTGCGTGCCGTCGCCGACATGGGTTACGACACGCCCACGCCCGTACAGGCAAAATCCATTCCCGCTTTGTTGCAAGGTCGCGACGTATTGGCCGCCGCTCAAACGGGCACCGGCAAAACGGCCGCCTTCTCCTTGCCCATTTTGACGCAGATGTTGGCGCAACCGCGTGCCCGCGCTCCCAAGAGCGTGCGCGCCCTCGTTTTGGCTCCGACCCGTGAATTGGCCGCGCAGATCGACGAAAACATCCGCGCCTACAGTCGCCATACGACCGTCAAGACCGCCTTGGTTTTCGGCGGCGTGAGCATCCGCCCGCAAACGGCCCAGTTGACGGCCGGGGTCGACTTCTTGGTCGCAACACCCGGTCGATTGCTCGACCATGTCGGCCAAAAAACCGTGGATCTCGCCCACGTCGACTATTTGATTTTGGACGAAGCCGATCGCATGCTCGACATGGGCTTCATTCACGACATTCGCAAAATCCTGACGTTGGTGCCCAAAAAGCGTCAGACGCTTCTTTTTAGCGCAACCTTCAGCGATGAAATCCGACGCTTGGCCGACGGCCTCTTGAACGATCCCGTTCGCGTTGAAATCGCACGCAACAAAGAAAGCACCTTGATCACGCAACAGGCGTGGAGCATTGCCAAAAAGCGCAAGCGCGAACTGCTGCGCGATCTGATCGTCGACAACGCATGGGATCAGGTGCTCGTCTTTACCCGCATGAAGCACACGGCCAACCGTCTGGCCAGCCAGCTTGAAAAAGACGGCATCAACGCCGCCGCCATTCACGGCAACAAGAGTCAATCGGCGCGTACCAAAGCGCTGGCAGGTTTTAAAGAACGTCAGGTCCGCGTTCTCGTCGCCACCGACATCGCCGCTCGCGGCCTCGATATCGAAGGCTTGCCGCACGTCGTCAATTACGAATTGCCCAACGTGCCCGAAGACTACGTGCATCGCATCGGACGCACGGGACGCGCCGGCGTTCCCGGTCATGCCGTTAGCCTCGTGAGCGAAGACGAGCTCGATCACCTCAAAGCCATCGAGAAATTGCTGAAAAAGCCGATCGAGCTCAAGAAGGCCGAAGGCTATGACGGCGAGGTTCCCGAAGACATTGCTCGCGATGAGGAAGCCCGCGACAAAGCGCGAGCCGAAGAGCTCAAGCGCTTGCGCGAGTCGCGTCGCAAAGCGCGCAACAAACTGGCCGCCAAGAAAGCGCCGAAACAAACCGCAGTGGCCCACGACGTGCACGAAGCCGTCGCCGTGGCCGTGAGCAAAGATCCCGACGATCGCTTTGAAAAGAAAATCGAACGCACGCGTCCCGCGCGATCCGTCGCTCCCAACGGCGAGCGTCCGCAACCCGCACGTCGTCCCGCGGCGATCGTCTCCCGACCGAAGAACCCGTCGCGTACCGACGCCGCCCCCCGACGCGCCCGTCGTACGAACGAATCGGCTTGGTCGCCCTACGACGAAGCACGTCAAACGTTGTCGATTCCGCAACGCATGCCGCAAGAAGACGGCCGTCGTCAGCCGCGCTTTTCTCGCGACGAATACGGTTTCGGGCACGACGGCAACGCTTACGCTCGACGTTCGAACACGATCAAGTCGACGATCCGACGCTCCAACCCGGAAAAGAAGTACGGGCAAAATCGTCGCGCCGACTCGCGTTTCGAATCGGTCAGCTCCAATCTGCCGCCCGGCATGATGGCCAAGCTGCGTCGTCGCTAAGTGTTTACAACGGTCGACTCGGCCGTATACTTCGAACTGCATTTCAACGGACAGGGAGTCTTGACTTATGTTGCGAAAACTCGGCCTTGCGACTTTGAGCGCGCTGATTTTGAGCGGTTGCGCTCCACTGACTCCCGATACGTTGCCCGAAGCCCTGCCCGACGACTCCAACACGCCGACCGCGATCGAACCGAACGCCTACAAGCTCGACCCCTTGCTTGAGGCCAAAGACCGCGAACAAGTCACCTGCGAATCGGTGACGCCGCTGTCGGCGCAAACGCCTTTGAGCGGCATCGTCTTTTCCTGCGCCTCGCTTGGCGTGCAAGCGACGATTCCTCAAATCCGCGATGCCGGTTGGCGCATGGAACGGATGGAAGTCGGGCAGCAAACCCAACAAGACGGCGTCATCACCATGCCGTTGCGCATCACGATTCGCAAACTGTTCTGATCCTGCCAGGAGTCGCCATGCCCGCATCCCTCTCCCTTGCCCCGGCTCGTTTGACCGCTTTACGCTCCCTTCTTGACGAAAAGGGATTGGACGCATGGATGGCACCGACAGGCGATCCGCATTTGAGCGAATACCTTCCCGATGCCTGGGCCTTGCGTCGGCATCTGTCGGGTTTCAGCGGCTCGGCCGGCACGCTCGTCGTCACGGCCGATGCGGCCGCGCTTTGGACGGACAGCCGCTACTGGGATCAGGCCCAACGCGAACTCTTGGGCTCGGGCATCGAGCTGATGAAAGAGGGCCTGAGCGACACCCCTGAAATGACGGCTTGGCTCATCGAGCGTTTGCCCTCGGGTGCCACTGTCGGGTTGGATGCGCGCACGCTCTCGAACGCCCGATTCGAATCGCTCGAAACCGCGTTGTCGCGTCGCGGTCTTTCCCTTGTCAACGATACCGACGTGCTCACCGACGTATGGTCGAATCGTCCCGAGATGAGTCGCGCCCCCGTCTTTGCTTTGGATCGCGCTCAGCTGTCGAGCGGCGACAAACTGACCTTGATTCGCCGTCGTCTGCAGGAGGAATCGGCCGACGCGTTGTTTTTGTCCACGCTCGACGACATCGCTTGGCTCACGAATCTGCGCGGCAAAGACATCCCCTGCAATCCCGTGTTTTTCGCGCATTGCTTGATCACCCGCAACGAGGCGGTTCTCTTTGTCGATCCCGACAAAGTCGACGCATCGTTGCGCGAACGTTTGCAATCCCAGGGCATTGCATGCGCTCCCTACGATCAAGCGCTCCCCGCGTTGATCGCGCGTGCCGACACGGATCGCCTCTGGATGGATCGCGACCGCACGTGCGCGCACGTGATGCAAACGCTCAAACCGTTGTGCAGTCAGGCTCCCGTCGAGACGATGCAGCCGACCGTCCTGATTAAAAGTCGTAAAACCGAAGCCGAACTCGACAGCCTGCGCGAAACGATGATCATCGACGGCGTGGCCCTGACCGAGTTGTTCGCGTGGCTGCAAGAGCAATTGGCCCAAGGTCGCCAACTGACCGAATTGGATGTCAGCGACCGTCTTTTCGAACTTCGCGCTCGTCACCCTGATTTCCTCGACAACAGTTTCACCACGATCAGCGCCTTCGGTCCGAATGCGGCCGAACCGCATTACATTCCGACCAGAGAATCGCAGTCGATTTTGGCGCAGGACAACCTCTTTTTGCTCGACTCGGGAGGGCAATATGCGGGAGGCACCACCGATTTGACCCGAACGATCGCCGTCGGTACCCCGACCGCGGCCATGAAGCGCGACTTCACGGCCGTTTTGCGCGGTCATATTGCGTTAGCGACGGCTCGTTTTCCCGCGGGCGTGTTTTCGTGTCAACTTGACACCTTGGCTCGCGCTCCGCTTTGGGCGATCGGTTCGGATTACGGACACGGAACCGGGCACGGCGTCGGTTTTTGTTTGTCCGTCCACGAAGGCCCCGTGAGCATCAGCCCGCGTGCCGCCGCTCTTGATAGCGGTCGCATCGTGCCGGGCTTGGTGTTGTCGAACGAACCCGGCGTGTACCGCACGGGTCAATGGGGGATCCGAACCGAAAACCTCGTCACGCCCGTCGCCGACGCGGAAACGGCCGATACGCCTTTCCTTCGTTTCGAGACGTTGTCGTTGTGCCCGATCGATACGCGCTTGATTCAACATGCCATGCTCACCCCGACGGAGTTGTTGTGGATCAACACCTACCATCGTCGCGTGCGTGAGACACTCGCCGATCGTGTTTCCGCAAACGCAAGGCAGTGGCTCGAACGCGTGACCGACATCGTTTGACGACGCTACCGCCGAATCCGTCTATAATCAGCAACAATTTGTTACATGCTGTCGTGTCAATCCCTAAAGCCGAAGACAGCCTTTTTCGGGATGACAGGTATAGAGTTGTTAGATTGTTTGTTCGTTTTTCTTTGTAAGTGCAGCTATGTCTTTGGTTCGCTCCCTTCGTCCTCGCCACCTCTGTCTGACGGCCTTGGTTTGCTCCGCTTTTTTGTTGGGCGGTTGCGACAAAGCGCCGACTACCGTCAAGGCACCGAAAACGTTGACCGTTTCCGTCGTCCCCATCAAGAGCAGTACGGAGATCATGTGGACCGAAACCTTGGGCGAAGTCCAAGGCAAGGAACAAACCGAAGTGCGCGCGCAAGTATCGGGCATTTTGAAGGAGATTGCCTATACGGAAGGCAAGCCCGTGCGCGAAGGCGACGTCTTGTTCGTGCTTGACGACGCGCCGTACCGCGCCGCTTTGCATGCCGCCAGCGCCGGCACGCAACAGATTGAAGCGCAGCTGCAGCAAAACGAACGCGAAGCGGCACGCTATCAAAAGCTCTTTGACGCGCGCGCCGTGAGCCAAAAGCAACTCGATGACGCGCTGAGCGCCGTCCGTATTTCCCGCGCCCTGCTCGCTTCGACCAAGGCCAAAGAAGACGACGCCCGCATTGAACTGGAACGCACCCGCATCACCGCCCCGAGCGACGGCATCGCCGGCCGCGCCGTGGTCAACAAGGGTACGTTGGTCAACGCCAACTCCACGCTTTTGGCCTTGCTGACGCAGACCGATCGTCTGCGCGTGACTTTCAGTCTGTCCGAACGCGACATCGGCGGCAACGTCATCACGCTCGAAAACCAAATTCGCTTGCGCGACGCCAACGGCACGATCATTCCGGCCAAGTTGGATTACGTGAGCCGTCAACTCGACGCCAAATCCGCTTCGCTCACGTTGCGCGCCGTCGTCCCCGACAGCGCCTTGTCGTTGTTGCCCGGTCAGTTGGTTTCGGTTCAGGTTCAACTGACGACGCTTCCGAACGTCTATCGCGTTCCGCAACGCGCCGTCTTGCAGCGTCCCGACGGCTCGTATCAGGTGTACGTCGTTCGTGACGGCAAGGCCCGTCCCCAAGACGTGACCGTCGGCAACTGGAAGGACTCCGACTGGATCATTCTGAGCGGCTTGAAGGAAGGCGATCAGGTCATTACCGATCAACTGCTCCGACTCAAACCCGGCTTGCCCGTCAAGACGCAAAACGCCACCCCCGCCAAGTAAGTTAGGTCGACGCCATGCTCAGTCAATTTTGCATTCGCCGTCCCATCTTCGCGACGGTTTTGTCTCTGCTGATTTTAATCGCGGGTTTTGTGGCTTACAGCGTTCTGCCTGTGTCGCAATACCCCAACATCACGCCGCCGCGCGTCACCGTTTTTACGACGTATGAAGGCGCCAACACCGCCACGTTGGCCCGTACGGTGGCGGCTCCCTTGGAAGACCAACTGTCCGGCGTCGAAGGGTTGCTCTATTACACGACGAACATTCGTGCCAACGGCGACGTACGCATCCAATGTACGTTCGACGTGGACGTCGACCCGAACGACGCCACCTTGGAAATTAACAACCGCGTACGTACGGCCGAACGTCTGTTACCTGAAAAAGTCCGTCAAAACGGGATCAACGTGAGAAAACGTTCCGAAGAAACGTTGCTCTTGTTGGCGTTGACCTCGCCCGACGGCTCGTACAAAACGTCCGATTTGGCCGACTACGCGCTCTTGCATATCGTCGATTACCTCAAGCGTCTGCCCGGTATCGGCGACGTGAGCATTTTCGGCAACGTGCAAAGTGCCATGCGCATTTGGCTCGACCCGCAACGCATGGGCCAGTTGGGTGTGACGACGTCCGATGTCGAACGCGCCATTTTGGACAAGAACGCCCAACGCGGGGCCGGTAAGGTCGGTGCGCCTCCCGTTACTGCAGGACAACAAGTCTTTTACACGACCACCTCGCGCGGTCAGTTGCTCACGCCCGAAGAATTCGGCGACGTGATCGTTCGCGTCGACAATGAAGGGAACATGATTCGCATTCGCGACTTCTCGCGTACCGAACTGGGCAAACGCAGCTACGAATCGAGCAACGAGTTCAACGGCAAACCGTCCGTGACGATCGCCGTGTATCTGCAAACCGGGGCCAACGCCATGGCAGCCGCCAAAGCGGTGAAAGCGGAACTCGAACGCATTCGTACCAATTATCCCGAAGGGAAAGTCGACCATCAGATTACTGACGACACGACGGTCTTTGTGTCGGCGTCCCTGAACGAAGTCTATAAAACGCTGGCCGAAGCCGGTCTATTGGTGTTGATCGTCGTCTTTTTGTTCCTTCAGAACTTGCGTGCCACGATCATCCCGATGTTGGCCGTCCCCGTGTCGTTGATCGGTACTATGGCGGGACTTTGGGCCTTCGGCTTCTCGCTCAACACGATGACCCTCTTTGCCATGACGCTGTCCATCGGTATCGTGGTGGACGATGCGATCGTGGTGTTGGAAAACGTCGAGCGCTTGATGCGAACGGAAAAGGTGTCGGCCTTCCGGGCCGCCCAATTGGCCATGAACGAAGTGGCGGGGGCCTTGGTGGCCATCGTCTTGGTCTTGTCGGCCGTGTTCATTCCCGTGGCCTTCTTGGGCGGGATTGCCGGCGAACTTTATCGTCAATTTGCGGTGACCATCGCCGTGTCCGTCGCTTTGTCCGGGTTCATCGCTTTGACCTTGACCCCCGCTTTGTGTGCGGTGATGCTCAAAAAGCACGTCGGCAAGCCCAACCCCTTCTTCCAAGGCTTTAATCGCGCCTTGGAAGCCCTCACCGACGGTTATATCGCCTGCGTGAAGTTGGCCTTGCGTTATCGCGCGGCCACGGCCGTTTTGTTGGTTGCGACAATGATCGGTTGTTGGCAACTCATCCAACACACGCCCACCAGTTTCGTTCCGCGTGAAGACCAAGGGATTTTGCGTTTGAGCACCAACTTGCCCGACGGCGCTTCGATGAATCGCACCGAAGCGGAAACGACGCGCTTGCGCGAGTTGATCGAAAAAGAGGTCCCGGGCGTCGCCAGCATTTTGGTGATGAACGGTCGAGACGCACAAGGCGGTGACGTCCGAAGCAATGCGGCCACCTTCATCATGCGACTCAAGCATTGGGACGAGCGAGAACAGACGGCGTTCCAATTGCAAGAGGTGTTGCGTCAAACGGTCTCCGCGGGAACGGACTCCGTTTCCGTCCCCTCCTTGCCGCCCGCCATTCGCGGTCTGGGTTCGGCCAACGGCTTCTCCGGTTATATTCTGGCTCAAGGCAACGACGATCCGCTCTTGTTGCAGTACGTGACCGAGAGCTATCTGCAAGCCTTGCGCGAACGCCCCGAATTGACCGGTTTGCGTTCGTTCATTCGCGCGGAAAGTCCCGTGCTTGAAGTGAATGTCAACGAAGAAAAGGCCATGCGTTTGGGCGTCATGACGGCGGACGTTTACGATACCCTCGGTACCTTCTTTGCCGGCACCTACATCAACGACTTTACCCGCAACGGGCGCATTTTCCGCGTGATCATGCAGGCCGACGACCAATATCGCATGACGCCCGAACATTTGGACAAGTGTTTCGTGCGCTCGAGCTCGGGCACCATGATTCCGCTCGGTTCGCTCTTGGAAATCAAGCGTATTTCCGGTCCCGAAAGTCTGGAACGCATGAACGGTTATCTCGCCAGTCAATTTGCGGGTGCGGCTCAACACGGCGTGAGCTCGGGTGAAGCCATTCGCATTGCCGAAGAGATTGCCGCCGAGGTCTTGCCCGAAGGGTACGACATCGCTTGGACGGGGCAGGCCTGGCACGAAAAGCGCATCGGCGCGTCGTCCTCATCCGCCTTCGGTTTCGGTCTCTTAATCGTCTTCTTGATTCTGGCCGCTTTGTACGAACGCTGGTCCTTGCCGATCGCCGTGGTCTTGGCCATTCCCTACGCGCTGTTGGGCGCGCTGCTGTCCTTGTGGATGCGCAACTCCCCCAACGACATTTATTTCCAGATCGGCTTGCTGGTGCTCATCGGTTTGACCGCCAAGAACGCCATTTTGATCGTGGAATTCGCCATCCAGAAACTGGAAGAAGGGTTCGAGCTCTATGACGCCGCCATTGAGGCCGCCCGCTTGCGTTTGCGTCCGATTTTGATGACGTCTTTAGCCTTCGTGCTCGGCGTCTTGCCGCTCGTTTTCGCCACTGGCCCGGGCGCCAACGCGCGTCAGTCCATGGGGACGGGCGTGTGCGGCGGGATGATTTTCGCCACCTTCATCGCCACTATCTTCGTGCCGGTGTTCTTTACCTGGTTTGTGAGCCGTAACGGCCGTTCTCGCAACGCACCGACGACGACCGACAAGGGAGTGCAAGCCAATGAGTAATTCGTCCGACCTGCGTGCTTTTGGCGGCATCTGCCGCTTGTACGGCAATGCCGCTTACGAGCAATTGCGTCGTTCGCACGTGTGCGTCGTCGGTTTGGGCGGCGTGGGCAGTTGGTGTGCCGAAGCGTTGGCACGCTCCGGCGTCGGCCGTTTGACGCTGATTGACGGCGATACGGTCGCGCCGAGCAACCTGAATCGTCAACTACCCGCTCTTGTCGGCACGATCGGTCGCCACAAGGCCGCCGTTT
Source organism: Duodenibacillus sp. (assembly GCA_017628205.1). Classification (GTDB taxonomy): domain Bacteria; phylum Pseudomonadota; class Gammaproteobacteria; order Burkholderiales; family Burkholderiaceae_F; genus Duodenibacillus. Next base: position 8,090 of record JAGBZO010000004.1, on the reverse strand, counting down.
TGGCCGAACGCTTCGCGCAAATCAATCCCGATTGTCGTATCGAGACGATCACGGCGTTTGTCGAAGCCGAAAATCCCGGTCGGTTGATCCCCGAAGACGCGCTGATCATCGACGCCATCGATTCGATGGCGGCCAAGGCGGCGCTCATCGCCTGGGCGCGCCACCAAAAGCGCGCAATCATTGTCTCCGGAGGCGCGGGCGGTCGTATCGATCCCACTCGCGTGCAAGTGGCCGACATTGCCAAAGTGGCAGGCGATCCCCTCCTTGGCAAATTGCGTTCCGTCTTGCGCAAAGACTACGGTTTTCCTCCCGGCCACAACGATCCCAAACGGGTACGCCCGTTCGGCATTATGGCGGCCTACAGCGACGAGCCGGCGCGCGGTTGCGCCGCCGACGCCGTTGAAGAAGCCGGCATCGGCGCGGGATTCGGCACGTCGATGATCGTCACCGCCACGTTGGGCTTGCGTCTGGCGTCCATCGCCGTCGACACGTTGACGCGCTGAAGCTTTCCGTCGCAAGACCAACCCTCGCTCCCAAACGACGATTTGCGTCGGAAGCCTGATTTTTGTCGCTTTTTTTTCCTTTCTTAACCTCTTTGATTACGGGTTTTGCCCTAAAATGGCGATACGCAATCTTTCCTAGAAAGGGTCTTGTTTTATGTACAAACGTATTTTGGTTCCCACCGACGGCAGCGAGCTTTCCGTGGCGGCCATTTGCGGCGTGGCCGAACTGGCCAAGCCCCTTGAAGCGACGGTCGTTTTGGTCACCGTCATCGAACCGTACAACTACAACGCGTTGTCCGGTTACACGCCCGAATCCATTGAAGAGTACGACACGCGCGTGCAGGGCGCGGCCGAAGATCGTTTGCAGCAAGCGGTCGACATGCTCAACGCCAAAGGCGTCGCCACCGAATGCGTCACCGTCAAGTCGTTCTCCCCTGCCGAAGCGATTATCGACTGCATCAAAGAACACAACTGCGACTGCGTCTTTATGGCCAGCCACGGTCGCAAGGGCCTTGCCGCCGTTTTGCTCGGTAGCGAAACGCAAAAGGTTCTTGCCATGTCCGACGTGCCGGTGATGGTTTACCGCTAATACCGCCCGACGACCGATTAACGTCAGCGTCGCATAGGTTAACGAACTTATGCGACGCTCCTCATTTGTTTTATGGAGAAAAACGTGTCTGAAATCGACGATATGAATGCCGAAATGGATCTCAACAACCTCTACACGGAAGAAATCGTGACCGATCGCAAGATGGGTACGATCCGCGTGCTCACGCCTATCACCGCACAAGGCGCCAAGGATCCGACGCGCTCCATGGTCTTTACCGGTGAAGTTCAGGTGATGACGCAGATGGGCCCGTTGCCGATCAATTTCGAGATCCCCGCTCGTACCGTGGAAGAAGCCGTCAAGAACTACGGCCAGGCCGCCAAGGACGGCGTCAAGCAGACGATCGAACGCTTGAAGGAAATGCGCCGTGAAGCCGCCAACAAGATCGTCACGCCGGGCACCCCCGGTTTTGGCGTTCCGCAGCAACCCGGAGCCGGCAAGATCCAGATGCCCTGACCAGGTGCTTTATGACGATGCCTTTTACGCGTGACGACCTGGCCCGCGCCGAGGTCAAACTGCAACGCAACGGACGACTCTTCAATGCCCGCGTCACCAAGGTGACGCTCGACGGCAAGGTTTGGACCGTCAAGGACTTTTCCGACCGTCCGTTTTACGTCCGCTGGGTGGCGCGCTTTTTGCTCGCGCGCGAACTCAAAGCGTTGCAACGATTGAAAGGCATCGACGGCTTTGCCGAAGACGCCTTCCGTCTCGATGCCGATTGCATGGCCGTTCGTTATATCGACGGCCGCATTCTCCTGGATATTCCGAAAGACGAAGTTACGCCGACGTTCTTGGAGCAGCTCGAGAACCTGACCCGTCGCATGCACGAGGCCGGTATCGTCCACTTGGATATCCGTAGCAAAAGCAACGTGTTGATGCGCCCTAACGGCACTCCCGCCATCATTGACTTCCAGGCGGGGCTTTGCACCGACGCGATGCCGCGTTGGCTGAAAAAGCTCCTTGAAGACATCGACATCTCGGGCGCCTACAAAAAGTGGCGCGAATACCACCCCGAGAGCATGGGCGAGTATCGCAAGCACGAGCTCGAACGCATCAACGGCATTCGACGCTTTTGGGTCTTGAAAGGCTATTTCGGACTCAAAAAGAAAAAGCCGACCAAAACGGACGGCGTCTAAAACAAAAGGCTGTGACGGACAATGCCGCCACAGCCTTTTATTTTTGTCTCGACGAATCGATAAAAAAGTCGACCGATCGCAGACCGGTCGACTTTTCGATTCGAATCAAGGAATCCTACAGGAATTAACGAAGCTTCGTTTCCTTGAAGAGGACATGCTTACGAGCAACCGGATCGAACATGCTGCGTTCCAACTTGCCAGTAGACGTCTTCTTGTTCTTCGTCGTGGTGACGAAGTAGCCGGTTCCGGCCGTAGATTCCATCTTGATCTTTTCGCGTGCACCCTTTGCCATGGTTCAATCTCCTATTAGATTTCGCCGCGGGCGCGGAGATCCGCGAGAACCGCATCGATACCGACCTTGTCGACAGTGCGCAGGCCAGCCGTCGTCAAACGCAGGCGTACCCAACGGTTTTCACTTTCGACCCAAAAACGACGATACTGCAGGTTCGGCATGAAACGACGCTTGGTCTTGTTGTTCGCGTGCGAGACTTGATGGCCGACCATCGGCGCCTTGCCGGTGACTTGACACACTCGTGCCATCGCTAACTCCCGTAAAAAATTAGTTAATAACGCTTCACGCCTCGTCTGTTACAAGACGTGAGCGCGAAAATTGGAAAGATAGATATTATACGACAAAAAGCGACCTCTGCCAACCCTAATTGCTGACAAAAGTGTCGTGCATCGTTGTTTTTATTTGAAAATTCAACAAAAACGGATGCTTCTTTCGATCGTGAGGGGCGTATTGTATATTGATTTTCAAAAAAAATCATCCCTTTTCGGTATTTTTTTTCGTTTTCGCCCTCGCGTCCTCTTCTCCGTCCCTACCGATCCCGTTACAATAGTGCTGTTTTCAGCTCTTTTGCCGGATTGACTCGCATGCAGATTTATCTTGCTCAGCCGCGCGGTTTCTGCGCCGGCGTCACGCGCGCCATTACCATCGTCGAACGCGCCTTGGCCGTTTACGGCGCCCCCATTTACGTCCGTCACGAAATCGTCCACAACAAAACGGTCGTTGAAAATTTACGCAATCGAGGCGCCGTTTTCGTCGAACACTTGAGCGACGTCCCCGACGGCGCCACAGTCATCTTCTCGGCTCACGGCGTGCCCAAAACGGTGGAATTGGAAGCCGAACAGCGCAATTTGCGTGTATTTGACGCGACCTGTCCCCTGGTCACCAAAGTGCATCGTGAAGTCGTTCGCATGCGTCAAAGCAATCGCGCCATCATCATGATCGGACATGCCGGCCACCCGGAAGTGGAAGGTACGATGGGACAGGTTGAAGACGGCATCACCTTGATTGAATCCAGTCAGGATATTGACGCGTTGGGCTTTGCCGACGACGCGCCTCTTTCCTACGTCACCCAGACGACGCTCTCGGTCGATGAAACGCGCGACGTGATCGGTGCGCTCAAGAGCAAGTACCCTCAAATTCAAGAGCCCAAGAAAAACGACGTGTGTTACGCCACGCAAAATCGTCAGGACGCCGTCAAAGAGTTGGCGCGTCATGTCGATCTGATCCTCGTGATCGGCTCCAAAACAAGCTCCAATTCCAACCGCTTGCGTGAAGTCAGCGAGCGTCAAGGCGTTCGTGCCTATTTGCTCGACAACGCCGACCAACTCGACTTGAATTGGTTTGCCAACGTCGACAAGGTCGGCATCACGGCGGGCGCTTCCGCCCCCGAAGCTTTGGTTCAGGGGTTGATCGAACGCCTGCAACGCGAATTCACTGTCACGGCGGTCGAGTCGATCGGCACCGTCGAAGAGCACGTCGCCTTCCCGATGCCCAAGGGCTTGTGGCAAAGCGACGTCGATCACGTTCAATCGGCTTGATCGACATGAGCAAGAAAAAATCCCGTCATGAAAGCGCGACGCCCGCCACCGAGTGGCTCAAGGCGCACGGCGTGTCGTTTCAAGAGTACTCCTACGACTACGTCGAACACGGCGGGACGGCGTATGTGGCGCAAACCTTCGGTTTTGACCATCACGGCATCGTCAAAACCCTGATCATGCAAGACGAACACGCCAAGCCGCTCGTGGTGTTGATGCACGGCGATTGCGAAGTCTCCACCAAAAACCTGGCCCGTCAAATCGGCTGCAAACACATTGCGCCCTGCAGTGTGGAGCAAGCGCAGCGCAATTCGGGCTATCAGGTAGGTGGCACAAGTCCGTTCGGCACCCGAAAAGCCATGCCTGTTTTTGTCGAAAAATCCATTTTGGATCTGCCCCGCATCTACATTAACGGCGGTCGTCGCGGATATATCGTCGAAATCGACTCTTGCGTTTTGACGAACGAGCTCCATGCGACGCCCGTCGCCGTCGCCATTCCCGGCACTTGATGCCGACAACCTCTGTTTGGAATACATCGCACCGTGGCATTACCGTTTGAATTACTTGTTGGATTGCGTTACACCCGAGCCGGACGCAAAGGACGCCGCAAAGACGGCTTCATGAGCTTCATCTCCGGAATCTCGGTCGCCTCCATTGCCGTGGGCGTCATGGCGCTCATCGTCGTGTTGTCGGTTATGAACGGCTTTCAAAAAGAAGTGCGCGATCGTATGCTCTCTGTGCTCTCGCACGTGGAAGTTCATGCCGTGAGCGGCACCGTCACCAATTGGGAAGACGTGACCGCAACGCTCAAACAACACGAAGCGGTCGTAGCCAGCGCGCCTTACGTTGCCGGCCAAGCCCTCGTCAGTACGGGACGCAACGTGCGCGGCGCCCTGTTGCGCGGCATCGATCCGGAGAAAGAACCCGCTGTTAGCGACGTCGCCTCCACGATCGGCGCCAACGTGCTTCAGTCGCTCACCCCCGGCAGCTTCCATATCGTGATCGGTCAGGATCTGGCGCGTATTTTGGGTGTACGCATCGGCGACAAGCTCACCTTCATCGTTCCCAAAGGCAACGTCACGCCGGCCGGCTTCGTGCCGCGCATGAAGCAGATGACCGTCACCGGCCTCTTTTCCTCGGGACATTACGAGTACGACAGCGGCATGGTCTTTACCAACCTGAAAGATGCCGCCACGCTCTACCGCTTGGTGGGACCGAGCGGCATTCGCGTGAAGCTGCATGATATGCAGCAAGCTAAAGACGTTGCGACGGAACTCTCCGCCACCTTGCCGTTGGGGCTCTACGCCACCGACTGGACGCGCCAAAACCGCACGTGGTTTGCCGCCGTCCAAGTGGAAAAGCGCATGATGGGCATCATTTTGTTCCTGATCGTGTTGGTCGGCGCATTCGGTCTCGTCTCCACGCTCGTCATGACCGTGACCGAAAAGCAAGCGGACATCGCCATTTTGCGCACCTTGGGCGCCACGCCTCGATCGATCATGACCGTTTTCATGATTCAAGGCGCCGTCGTGGGCTTTATCGGTGTCTCCCTGGGCGTAGCCCTGGGGTTGGGCATCGCCTGCAACCTGGACGTCATCGTTCCTGCGATTGAGGCCGTCACGGGAACCCAGTTCCTGCCCAAGGAAATCTATTACATCAGTCAGATGCCGTCGGATCCACGCGCATCCGACATCATTCCGATTGCCGTGTTCAGTTTCTTGATGAGTTTGGCCGCCACGCTTTATCCGTCTTGGCGCGCTTCTCGTATTCGTCCCGCGGAGGCGTTGCGTTATGAATAAATCGATCGAGGTCGCTCACCTGAAAAAAACGTACGGCGATAGCGCGGAACAACGCGTCACGATTTTGACCGACGTCTCTTTCCATGTGAACGCCGGTGAAATCGTCGCCGTTATCGGCGCCTCGGGCTCGGGCAAGAGCACGCTCTTACATACGGTCGGCGGGCTCGATACGTTTGATGCCGGCGAAGTGCGCATCAACGGTCAATCCCTCGCGGAACTGTCCGATGCGCAACGCACTCGCCTTCGCAACAAGTCGCTCGGCTTCGTTTACCAGTTCCATCACCTGTTACCGGAATTTACCGCATTGGAAAACGTGGCCATGCCGCTCATCATTCGGCGCACGCCGCGAGATGTCGCGCTCAAAGCGGCCGAAGCCGTCTTGACCGACGTCGGGCTCGCACACCGCCTACACCACTTGCCCGGTCAACTCTCCGGGGGCGAACGACAACGCACGGCGATCGCTCGCGCCGTCGTCACGAAACCGGCCTGCATTTTGGCTGACGAACCAACGGGCAACCTGGACGGCGAAACGGCCAAACACGTCTTTGCCTCCTTTGTGAAACTAGCCAAACAAGAAGGGACGGCCGTCGTCATCGTGACGCACGATCCCAACATTGCGGCGCAATGCGACCGTACCTTGGTTCTCAAAAACGGAGCCATGTGTGAAAGCGCTGTGGCATCCCTTTGAGGCGTCCTACAGCGGGCTAACCAGCCCGCTGATCGACACGCACTGTCACTATGATGACGAGCGGTTTGATCCCGATCGAGACGCTCTGTGGCAAGAGGCACAAAAGGCCGGTGTTGTCGACGCCTTGATCTGCTCCGTCCATCCCGATCGCTTCGAGCGTACGCAATCGGTTGCACGACGACTGGGTTGTCATTATGGGTTGGGCATTCACCCCTATTTTCTTGATACTGAGTCTGCTTTAAACGAGCAAATCCGGCGTCTTGAATCCGCTATTGACAACGCATCGGCCGATCCGCTCTTTGTGGCGATCGGTGAAATTGGTTTGGACGGCACGTTGGTCGATACGCCGCTGGACGCTCAATTGCCATGGTTTGAGGCCCAGCTCAGCTTAGCTTGTCGATACGGCTTGCCCGTCAGCCTGCATGCACACCGCGCTATTGATCTTGTCATTGCCGCATTACGCCGTCATCGACCGATCGCCGGTATCGTGCATGCCTTTAACGGCTCGTTGGAACAAGCGCGGCAATTGATCGATTTAGGATTTAAGTTGGGATTTGGCGGCGTTTTGACCAACCCCGGCGCCAATCGGATTCGCCGCGTCTTTAAGGAGCTGCCCGAATCGGCGATCGTACTTGAAACCGACGCGCCCGACATGCCGGGGCTTCAGCGCAAAAAAAGCGATGACACACGAACCCATCCGCGTGACATCGCCTACTACCAATCATTGGCACTCGAACGGAGAACTCAAACGCCATCGAGCGATTGAACTCGAACGACTCAGAACGAGTCGTAAAGTCGATTCAATTTCGCGTACAAGTGATCCATTGTAAAAGCCGATTCGATCCGTCGGCGGGCGTTTTGTCCAACCGTACGAAGCAAGGGCACATCTTGCAACAACCGCTCCAACGTTTCCTTCAACTGGTCGACGTCATCGGGGCGAATCAAAAAGCCGTTCACTCCATCTTGAATAATTTCGGATTGAGCGCCGGACGTGGTCGTCACTACCGTCAGCTCATAGGACATCGCTTCACAAATCGACAATCCGAACGCCTCGGGAACAATCGACGGAGCAACGAGCAGATCAATCGATTGATAAAACCGACTCATGCCATCCAATTCCCCAAGAAAATGAATGCGCGTATCGTCTTACCACGATTGGAGCTCGTGTCCGTATGCCGTATTGAACAGATCTGCGACAAAAAGTTCGAAATCACAACTCGGCCTATAAGGCGTAGTGTTAGGCGTAGCAATGAATGGCGCCTTATCCACTTTTCAATCTATGGCTCACGTCTTCTTGATAACGGCATGAGACTCTTCCATTAATCACTGTTAATTGCTTCTTATGGATTTCGTCAAGTATCGAAAGTATTTTTAAAGATGCTATGCCTAGCAATACATCAATTGATTTTTCCACTAAAATCACAAGAGAAAATCACGAAGTGAAATCAGGGCTATAATTTTGAATTATCTCTCCTCAAAAAACTAGGTATTGTTGACCTCTGTCCGATACCCCGCCTAACAATAAGGCTT
>JAGBZO010000043.1 GCA_017628205.1 Duodenibacillus sp. | reverse complement strand
GTCGATAGCGGCGATGACCTTTGCTCGTGCGTTCTGCAACAAGTCTCCCTTCCTTTTCCCAGCGTCTTAAGGTAGAAATCGACACACCCAATTTTTTGGCGGCTTCGTCAATTGAATATCTATCTATTTTGAATATATATAAACATATTTAGATAGGTTTGTTTTAACAGTAAGAAACCCATCCTCCCTTCGACGAAAATGATGTCGGGACAAAGCTCCTTGGCACGGCGGCTCGGCATGGCGCTGTGCACGCCGAAACGGCGAGCCTCATAACTGGCCGCCGCCACGACGCCTCGTCCGTCGGCGTGACCGACGGCAACGGGACGCCCGCGCAACGCGGGATTGTCGCGTTGCTCGACGGAGGCGAAAAACGCATCCATGTCAATGTGCAAAATGCGGCGGTAGTGTCGATCCACGTTGCGTCAACTCAGAAAGGAACCTAGGGAAAAAACGGACGGAAAGGACAAAAGCGGTGAATTTGGTTATTCTTGTCTGCGATCGCGTTCGTTTTTTCTGGAGATTGTATCGTGACCGTCATTCAACTTCCTTCTCCCATGCTCATGTCCACGCCGCTGACTCAGGCCTTCGGTCGACGTCGTACGTCGCGCGAATTCAGTCCCCGTCCCTTGGATTTGCCTTTGCTCTCGGCTCTGTTGTGGGCCTGTGCCGGCCGAACCGACATGGAAGGACGTCGAACGGTTCCTTCGGCTCGCAATTTGAGAACGCTTTCGGCCTATGTATTTGACGAACGCGGCGTCTGGCGCTACGACGAAGTCGACAATACGTTAACGCGCCTCGCGGAAGGCGACCTGCGAGGCGACACAACGACGGGCCAAGACTTTGTTCGTCAGGCTCCCGTCTCCGTCGTTTTCATCGCCGATCTGAAGCGTTGCGGCGATCAGCTCGGTCAATTGCGCGATCTGTGTTTGGCCGTCGATGCCGGTTGTATGGTTCAAGCCGCTCAACTGGCCGCCTCGGCAATGGGACTGAGCAGCGTCGCACGCGCCTCGCTCGATCCCGTACACCTGCGTCAACGCTTGGGCTTGGACGACGATTACATTGCGCTGATGGCCGTGAGCGTCGGCTTTCCCGCCGACTGACCGCTTTCGTCGCGACCGAAAAAAGGCGCGTCCGATTGAGTGGACGCGCCCGAACGGTTATTTGAAGAGTTCGGCCATTTCTCGCGATCGGGCGATACAGGCGCGAACGGCCTGATCGACAATACCCCGACAGTCGCGGGCCTCAAACACCTCGATCGCTTTGGCCGTCGTCCCGCCCTTGCTGGTGACCTTGGCTCTCAAGTCTTCAAACGGCTCGGCGCTCGCACGCGCCAACGCAGCCGCGCCTTCCACCGTCGTCAACGCGACGTCTCGCGCCGTTTCCAAATCCATCCCCTGCGCTTGCAACGCTTCTTGCAGGGCCTGCAGGAAATGAAAGACGTAAGCGGGGCCCGAGCCCGATCCGCCCGTAATCACGTGCAGGTCGTCTTCCTTTTCCACCCAGCGAACGCGGCCCACGCACTGCATGACGTCTTGAATCGCTTCGCGCGTCCGAGCGTCGATCGCATCGGGTGCATACAGTCCGCTCATCCCTTTGCCGACCATCGCCGGCGTATTGGGCATGCAACGAACGATGCGTTCATGATTCAACCAACGCCCGATACTTTCGGAAGTCACGCCGGCCGCAATGGACAGAACCGTTGCCGTCGGTCGGATGAAGGCGGCGATGTGCTCGCACACGTCTTTGAGCACTTGCGGTTTGACCGCCAAGACCACGATGTCGGCCTCAAGCAACCAATCGCTCGTGACCTCAAAGGTACGAATGCCGTACGTTTGACGCAACGCATCCAACTTGTCCCGATTCGGATCGCTGACACACACCGTGTTCGGATCCGTACCGTTGGCACACAAGCCGGCCACAATGGCTCCGGCCATATTGCCACCCCCGATAAACGCAATCGTCATGCCGATTCCTCCATGTTTGAACGCATCCATTCTAACCAGTTTTCGGCTAGTAGATTTTACTTAGTTGCCTATTTTTTAGGCACTCGAACTTTCTCAACGTTTTCAAGCCTGTTGTTGCGATTATTCACAAATGTCAGGAACAATTCGCAATGTCCTCGACGTGTCGATCTTACACAAGAGCATTCGCTCGGCCCCCGTCGATCGTTGCGTCGGAGCACGGACGAAAGGAAAAAAAGCGTCGCCCGTAAAGCGACGCTTCTTCTTTATCCGCCCGATCGATCAATATTCGTCATCGTCGAAACGATCGTCGCCCATGGCGCTGTCGCGCCAACCGGCGCGCGCATACGCTTCGTGCAACAACTCCGTACCGAAAGCGGCGTAAGCTGCCGGATCGGACAACGTGCGGCGCCACGCCTTGGCTCCGGCCAACCCGTTGAGCAGGCCCAACATGTGGCGGGCCGTCCCGCGCAATGCCTGAGGATGCTCCGGTACGACGCGTTTCATGTACTCGGTCATTTGATCGATAATCTCGGCACGCGTCACGGCGGCGTGATCGTCACCGTACAAGCGGGCGTCGACGTCTGTCAACAACCAGGGATTTTGATAGGCTTCGCGACCGACCATCACCCCGTCGAGCGTTTGTACCAGGTCTTCGGCCGTCGTCAAGTCACGAATCGCACCGTTGGCACAAATCACCGCGTCGGGGAACTCGGCTTTCAATCGCAGCGCGTAGTCGCGCTTGAGCGGCGGCACTTCGCGGTTTTCCTTGGGAGAAAGTCCCTTGAGCCAAGCCGAACGGGTATGCACGATAAAGACGCGACAGCCTGCTTCATAAAGCGTTCCGACAAAATCGCGAGCGAATTCATACGAATCGTTTTGATCGACCCCGATACGGTGTTTGATCGTGACCGGAATCGAGACGGCGTCTTGCATGGCTTTGAAACAATCGGCCACCAGATTGGGCTCGAGCATCAAACAGGCGCCGAAGCTGCCGCGTTGCACGCGCTCTGACGGACAGCCGCAGTTCAAATTCACTTCGTCGTAGCCGCGCTCCTCAACCCACTTGGCCGCACGAGCCAACTCGGCCGGTTCGCTGCCGCCCAACTGACAGGCGACGGGATGCTCGCACTCGTCAAAACGCAACAGGAAATCCCGATTGCCGTAGACCAATGCCGGGGTCGTGATCATTTCCGTATACAAACGGGCATGACGCGACAAAGCGCGATGAAACACGCGGCAATGCGTGTCGGTCCAGTCCAACATCGGCGCAACACAGAATCGCCATGCTTTGGGATCGAGAGTTAAAGACATGTTCTTACCACCATTGGAAAAAATGCTCCGTCCCGAAGAACGGAGCATGTCGACTTATTCCGTGACGTCACCGTCAACGTACAGCCATTTGCCCTCCCGCTTCTCAAAGCGGGAACGCTCGTGCATGCGAAACGCGCCTCGATTGCCGTAACGCCCGCGAGCGACGAACTCGACTTCGGCGTGCGTTTCATCGATCTCGCGATGCGACTTGACGCTCAGCCCAAGCCATTTGATCGTCGCGTCGTTGGCCACATCCTCGGGACACGTCTCGGGCGCCCACGTTTGACGCACCCAATCCAGACGCCCGATGGCGTATGCGCAATAGCGCGAGCGCATCAACTCGAGCGCCGTTTCCGGGTACGTCTGACCGGACAAGAAACGTCCGCAGCAGGCGTCATGGGGACGTTCGGACCCGCAGGGACACGTGGCGGACGTTTTCTTACTCATCCGTGAGCCTCGATCAGAGCGTCATTTCGTCGCGTTCGACGCGAGCGGCGCGACGGCGTTCGTGTTCCTTCAACCAACGCTTGCGCAAACGAATGTTCTTGGGCGTGATTTCAACGATTTCGTCGTCGTTGATGAATTCGACGGCGTGTTCGAGCGTCAACTGAACCGGCGGAACCAAACGAATGGCTTCGTCGGTACCGGAGGCGCGGATGTTGGTCAACTGCTTGCAGCGGATCGGGTTGACGACAATGTCGTTGTCGCGGGAATGTTCGCCGATGATCATGCCTTCATAGAGGGCGTCGCCGGGGCTGACGAACAAGCGGCCGCGTTCCTGAATCTTCCACAAAGCGTAGGCCACGGCGTTGCCGTCGTCCTGGCTGATGATGGCGCCGGAGCGACGTTCGCCGACATCGCCCTGCTTGATGGGACCGTAGTCGTCAAACACGTGGCTCATGATGCCGGTGCCGCGGCACATCGTCATGAACATCGACTGGAAGCCGATCAAGCCACGAGCCGGAATACGGTATTCCAAGCGAACGCGACCCTTGCCGTCGGGCTGCATGTCGGTCAGATCGCCCTTGCGACGACCCAATTCTTCCATGACGCTGCCCTGGTGGTCTTCTTCAACGTCGACCGTCAACATTTCGTACGGTTCGAGCTTGACACCGTCGACTTCCTTGAGCAAAACGCGGGGACGACCAACGGCCAATTCGTAGCCTTCGCGACGCATGTTTTCCAACAAAATCGTCAAGTGCAATTCGCCGCGACCGCACACTTCCCAAACGGTTTCGTCGGTCGTCGGGCGCAAGCGCATGGCAACGTTACTCTTGAGTTCGCGTTCCAAACGTTCGCGAATCTGACGGCTCGTAACGAACTTGCCTTCGCGACCGGCCAAGGGCGACGTGTTGACCATGAAGTTCATGGTCAAGGTGGGTTCGTCGACGGAGAGCATCGGCAAAGCTTCCGGAGCCTGCGGATCGCAAATGGTCGTACCGATGTTGAGATCTTCGATACCGTTGACAAGAACGATGTCGCCGGCCTGGGCGCTTTCGACAAGCGTGCGATCCAAACCTTCGAACTGCATGATCTGATTGATCTTGGCAGCCTGAGGCTTGTCGTCGGGACCATTCATGATCACGACGTTCTGACCGGCCTTGATGCGACCGCGCTGCACGCGACCGATACCGATCTTGCCGACGTAAGAGTTGTAATCCAAAGAGCAGATCTGCAACTGCAACGGAGCGTCCACTTCGTCGTCACGCACCGGAACGTGTTCGATCACGGTGTCGAAAACGGCGCGCATGTTGCCGATGGCCTTGAGTTCGTCGATGTCGCTCGTCAAACCGGCAAAGCCGTTGAGAGCGGAAGCGTAAATGACGGGGAAGTCGAGCTGATCTTCCGTGGCGCCGAGCTTGTCGAACAAGTCGAACGTCTGATTGACAACCCAGTCCGGACGAGAGCCCGGACGGTCGACCTTGTTGACGACGACGATGGGCTTCAAACCGGCGGCCAAAGCCTTGCGCGTCACAAAGCGCGTCTGAGGCATGGGACCTTCAACAGCGTCGACCAACAGCAACACGCCGTCCACCATGGACAAAACGCGTTCGACTTCGCCGCCGAAGTCGGCGTGCCCCGGGGTGTCGATGATGTTGATGTGAATACCTTCGTATTGAACGGCGCAGTTCTTGGCCAAAATGGTAATGCCGCGTTCCTTTTCGATGTCGCCGCTGTCCATAACGCGTTCGTCCACCTTTTCATTGGAACGGAACGTACCGGCGCACTGCAACAACTTGTCGACCATGGTGGTCTTACCGTGGTCAACGTGTGCGATGATTGCAATATTACGAATGGCTCGTGTCATGTTTTTCACTTTCCCGTCGTCAAGACGGGTTCTCAGTAGTTGTAAAAGTAATCATTCGGTAAGGATGCAGGGTGCCTCGCTCGTCCACCGTGACGACGCCGAGCAGCTGTCGTCCGGGGCCGTAGGCGCGAGCCTGACCGCGAATTTCCGACTTCAACGGCAAACGTTGTCCGTTGCGCAAACGATCGCGGCAAACCGCGTCCAGCTCGATCGCCGGCAACGACTGCAACAGGAAGTCGGCGCCCTTTAACAGAGCGCGACGCTCTTCGACCGTCTTCGTTTTGTCGTCGACCCAAGCAAACGGTACGGCGTCTTCGATCTTCAAATCGCCTACTTGCGTGCGACGCAACGCCGTCAAATGAGCGAACGTGCCCAAACGTCGACCGATGTCGTCGGCCAACACGCGAATGTAGGTTCCCTTGCTCACGCAAACGTCGATGACCGCGCTGTTGTCGCCGAAACTCACGATTTCGATCGAATGCACGGTCACTTTGCGTGCCTTACGCTCGACCTCGATCCCCTTTCGGGCGAGGTCGTACAAATTTTTTCCGCCCTGTTTGATAGCCGAATACATCGGAGGAACCTGTTCGATTTCCCCCGTGAATTCCGGCAACACGGCTTGCAACGCCTCTTTGGTCACGACGACGTCGTTTTGCTCGGTCACTTCGCCGAGTCGGTCGAGCGTATCGGTCGCCGTGCCGAACTGAATCGTCGCCAAATAGCGCTTGTCGGCATGCAACAAGTCGGCGGAATATTTCGTCGCGTTGCCGAAAGCCAAAGGCAACAAGCCCGTGGCCATCGGATCGAGCGTGCCGGTATGGCCCGCCTTCAACGCATTAATCAGTCGACGCGTCAGTTGCAACGCCCAATTCGAGCTCATGCCCTCGGGCTTGTCCAACAACATCACGCCGTCGACCGGATCCCAGGTTTTCTTCATCGTACCGCAACCTTATTCGGTCGAACCGTTTTTGGCTTCGTTGGCACGCGTCTGTTCCATCGCTTCGTTGATCACCTGATCCATGGCGAAGCCGCGTTCCACGCTCGTGTCGATGGCAAAGTGCAACGTCGGAACGGTGTGAATGCGCAAACGCTTGAAAATCAGGTTGCGCAACATGCCGGCTGCGGCGGTCAAGCCGCGACGGCATTGCTCGGCGTCACAACCGAGCGCCGTGAAATACACCGTCGCATGCGCGTAATCGGGCGTGATTTCACAGTCGGTGATGGTGACGAGACCGACACGAGGGTCTCGCACTTGCATCGGAATCAATTCGGCCAGGTCGCGTGCGATTTGATCGGCAACACGCTTGCCACGGCCGGGTTTTGCTGCTTTCATAGTGTCTCTAAAACTGGCGGTTCGGCAGGGGACGAACACCCGCCCGCCACAACGAACCGTTGAATCTTCGGCTCGCGGTCAAACACCGCAAGCCCGCCAATCGCATCGAGGAGGCCGACTCGGACGAACCGATTCTCCTCCTCGACAAGCACGCCTTAGAGCGTGCGGGCGACTTCGGTCACCTCGAAGATTTCGAGCTGATCGCCTTCCTTGATGTCATCGTAGCCCTTGAGCGACAAACCGCATTCGTTGCCGGCCTTGACTTCGCGAACGTCGTCCTTGAAGTGCTTCAAGGAGGCCAATTCGCCGGTGTAGATCACGACGTTGTCGCGCAACAAACGGGCGGAGGCACTGCGGCGAACGCTCTGTTCGCAGGCCGCCCGATTGCGGTAGCAGAACTCCTGAAACAGGAGATCCACCACAATGAGCTGGGCGATCTTGGCGGGCACGGAGCCCAGCTGGAACGGGCCTTCGTTGGAG
>JAGBZO010000042.1 GCA_017628205.1 Duodenibacillus sp. | reverse complement strand
TTCGCTACGCGACGGGGTGCGGTTCGGAATGACCGGCCTTTTCGTATTCGTTAACGTTTAACGATTAGAAAACGTAACGAGCACCGATATTCCATTGGTACGGCGTTTTCATCTTGGAGCCCTTGGCCGTTTGGAATTCGCCGTAGACGGCCCAACCGTTGGTGAAGTTGTAGGTGCCGCCGATGGCGAATTCGCCCCAGGTGCCGCCCAAGTCTTCGGTCATCGGCTTGTTGCCGTTACTCATCGAAATTTCCGTTTCACCCTTCCAATCGTGTGCAACGGACGCCTTTACGTAAGCGGAACCTTGATCGAACGTCGAACCGAAGGCGACGCCCAAGCGACCCACCAAGCTTTCCGTGGCTTCCTGCGTGGCCTTCACGTCGCCGGAATACGAGTAGGTCACGTCGTTCATGTAGCCGTAGGTCACTTCGGCCTGCGGTTCAACCCAGAAGCCGTCGGCAATATTCAAGCGCCAACCGTATTCGGCACAAACACTGGCACCCCAAAGATCCAACTCGCCCTGACTGCGTTCGCCCGTCGTGTAGCGCAGGTCGAATTCATTCTTGAAGTTGGCTGCCTTAACGATGACGTCGACGAACTGACCGTTGTCGGCCATCCAACCGCCATACACGCCGAAGCTGTAAGAGCGATCATCCGTCGCGCCGTTATCGAGCGTACCCTTGCCGTCCGTGTAGCTGGCCGTCGCACCGAAGTAGAACTCGTCGGCCAACTTCATGTCCGCACCGATTTGAATCGTATTGGATTCGCTCTTCAAGCCCAAATCGCCGAACTTGCTTTCGCTACCGTAGGCACGAGCCCAAGCGCCGTATTGGCCTTTATAGGTACGAAGGTCGCCCAAGCGCTTGTTGACGTCGTTCATTTGAGCACGCCAGGCCAGAACGCTTAAGCCTGCGACATCCCGGATCGCCTTGGAAACGCTCGTGTTGTCTTCTTGCTTGCCGGTAATCGTTGCGTCGGCAAGACTGCCGCTCGAAACGTTCACCGTGCGTTCAGGCCCGTCGGCCGATTCGTTCATCGTGACCGTGTAGCCCGGATTAATCGCGTCGGCCCCGTCGCTGCCGTCACCGAACTGGACCAATCCCGCTACATCCTTGTCGGACATGTCGGCCGGAATATTGGCAACCGTAAAGCCAAGCTTCGGCGTCAGTTCATCATCGCGAGCCCTTAAGCTATACGTCGTCGGGGCGCCGACGGACAAGCCTTCAATCTTGAATTGTCCCTTGGTGACGTCGAACGTGTAGAAGTTCGTGTCGCCTTCGAGGTTCAGTTGTTTAATCGTGACCGGCGCATTGTCAATCGTCATAATGGACGCGTTATCGGTCGTCACGCGCGTAATAACGGAGTCGTCCGTCAAAATCGTGCTGTGGTTGTTGCGTAAGGTGAGATGCGTGCCGGCCTTGCTTTCTTCGGTTGCGGCGGCAAGCATCGGGCCCGAGCGTCGCATCATAAACTTCGCCTGTTTCTGGGGCTCTTCCACCGTATGGTCGATAATGGAACCAATGAAGAGCTGACCTTCGTGAAGATCAAGCTTAATCGTATTTTCGTGGTCGCCGTCCTTGTCGTTATAGACGTGGATATCGCCGTTAATCAAGACCTTGGCATCTTCATGCGCGCCGATGTAAAGCAGCGAACCGGAGTAATGATCCTTGAAATCCAAAACGATGTCGCCGTTGATTTCAAGCGTCTTTTCACCCCAAATGGAAACAATGGACGGAATGGCGCTTTCTTTCATCGTGCCGTCTTCGAACCTCAGTTCGTATTGAGACGACTTGTCGGTGGTCATATAAATGGCGTTGCCGTACACGACGGATCCGTCATGACCGTGTTGTTTGACTTGATCCTGCCAAGCTTGCAGCAAACGGAAGTCGCTGCCGAAATGATTCTTCACTTGTTTAAAGAATTCATTGACGGGCTTGCGAGACTGATGGGGACTGTCTTTGTCCTTTTCAATGACGGCACCGGAAATCGAGACGTGATTGGCTGCGGTCGCAAACATACTGCCGGCCTCGACGTGAATGGCGGCCTTTTGCCCGTCCGGATCGTTCGCCGGAATCGCCGTGCCGCGAATGGTGACGGAGTTGATCAATTCATAATAATTTTCTTGGTTCGGGCCTTCCTCAACGACGTAGTGGCCGCCGCCTTCAGGATAGGATTCCCAAGACACCCAAGCGTCGGGAAGATCCGTCAGACCGTTGGTGGTGAACCCCATTTCGACGATACTACCGTTATGGATGTAGGTATTGCCCGTGATGTCGACGGTACCGGCCATGACGTCAAAGAGACCGCCGTTAACCAAACGAAGCGCTTGATTGACACCGACAACGGTCAGGGTTTGATGCTTGCCCGCTTTGATTTCGTCATCGGTAAAGACACCGTAATACTTGGCCTCGGCTTCGTCGTAAACATCCTCGCCGTTTTGATCTTTACCGATCCAACTGGGTTCGTCCGCGCGATTCCAACTGGTTTCATCATAACGACGGATTTCAACCTGAGAACCGTCAAAGTCAAGGTTCGCCTCACGCGCTTGACCATTCAAAGACACCGTGGCGTGGTCAGTCGAGTTCGACGTTAACGTAATGTTTTTGGCGAGAATGTTGAGTTCGCCCCCGCAATGATCGCTCATGCCCTCGAGCCCGGGCGTCACCTTGCCGTAAATGGCACTTCCCTTTTCAGAATGAAGGGTCAACGATTGGAGCGGAGTAAAGCCACTGATATCTTCAGGCGTTACACCTTGATGATCGACGACTGTAAAACCCAGAGCCAAATTGCCCGAATCAAACTGCAGAGCGTTGCCATTAACCGATTGAATGTTCAAACTGGTCACGGCATCCTTCTGAGGATCGGTAAAGCCTTTGTCTTTGGCGTAGGTATTGCCTTTCAGATAGATCTGGTTGTTGCCTTGATGATGAAACCCGATTGCATCGGTCGTTTGAATCGTAATCGGTTGACCGACGGCTTTGTCGGACGCACGGATTTCGGTGAAATACAGACCTTCACGAGGGGATTCGTACGGTTGCCAATTCGGTGTCGTAATCGACGTGATGTCATCGGCGCAAGCAACGCTCATCGAGGCGGCGACGGACAAAATCGCCAACGCTACGGGGGTTTTCTTAAACATGATTTGCCTCTGTCGGTAGGAACGCAATAGCTTAATAGTCACCCTCTCCAAACAAAAACTCAAGTTTTAGTCAGGGTTATCTCGTACCATTAGCATAAATGTAACAAAATATGCCGATTGCTTCCCTTGTTCGCGCGGAACTTGCTCTTTTGGCAACGCCGAGGGCTGTTCCGTCACAACGACGGAGTAAGGTTGATTCCCGGAAAAAGCTCATCATCTTCATGATTTGTGGGCTACACCGACAGGCCGATGATCGGGCGATTATCTCTTACGCACCGAACGGCATTTCGTATGACGGAAACAAAAAACGCGAGTTAGAAAACTCGCGTTTTTTGATTTCATCGCACTTGCGGCTGGTGCGTCGCAAAGGTCTTTTCGACTGTCAGCAACATGCCCAAGGGCGGTTTCCACCCCATCTGCATGGCGGTTTTAAGGTTCAGCACCATCCCGTGATTGTGGGAGTAGCGTTGGCCGATCCGTCGAGGACTGACCCCCTCGAGCACCTTGGCGATGACTTTGGCTTCGAATAAACCGTAGCTGCGCATATCGCCTTCACCCACTCCCATCAAGATGCCGCGGGAAACCGGCTCTTCACCGACCTGAGAAAAGGACGGGATGCCGCGCGAGGTCATGACCTCCAAAAATTCCTGAAACCGATCGTTGGGACAACGGACTTCCGGAAAAAAGACTGCGTCGACCCCCTTTTCAATCAACGCTTCAAGCCCCGCCTTGAGCGCCTTGAAGTCGCTATCTTCCGAGCCCGTGCCGACGGAGTAGGTCACTTTCTCGAATCCCACCCCCAACTCGTTGCAAACGGCCTCGCTTTCGGCAACGCCGCTACGCGTTTCAAGGCCTTCGACAACGAGCAAACCGAGTTTTTTAAAGTGAAATACCGAGTGAAAGCGCTGGACCTGCCAGCGATAAAACTCGTCGAGAATCACGGCGTGAACATTGTCTTTGCCCGAGTCGTCAACGCTCTTGACGATACCGTTGCGCACCGGGTCCGACGAACCGATCGAAAGAACGGGCACCGTGTTGACCGCACGCGCCATGTCGACCCCGGCGGGCGATCCGACCGTGAGGATCAGATCGACGTCCTTGCGCTCGGCGATGCGTTTCAAGACGGCCTCACGTTGAGATTGGCGTCGTGCGGGGTCCCAGTCGTAGCTGTAAAAACCGTCGGGTAAAAAGCGCAAGGCGTCGCCGCCCGCGTTTTGAGCCAACCAATCCCAAATCGGCCGACTCGAAATCCCCTCGACCTCGAAGCGCTTGGGCACCCGCTCGATCAAACCGATGCGTTCGAGACCGTACGCGGTGTGTTCCAAAATGGTCTGATATCGGTCGAAAGGACCGCTCGAGACGAAAACGACGTTCAACGGCTTGGCCCAAGCCAAACCGGACAACGACAACGTGGCACCGACAAGCAAGCTGATGATCCGACGTTTCATGGGTTACTCCCGATTCGTTCGCGTGAACACGAGCATCGTCAAATCGTCCGACGCTTCGCACTCGCCGCGGTGCCGTTGAATTTGTTGCAACAAGACGTTCAAAATCGCCTTGGGCGAAAGCGCACGGCAACCGCCCAGGGCTTCTTGTATACGCTTTTCCCCGAAGAGTTCGCGATCCTTGTTCATCGCCTCCGACAGTCCGTCGCTGTAGATCAATACCACGTCGCCTTGAGCCAAATCCAAGCTCGACTGCGTAAATTGCGCCATCTCGAGTACGCCGACCAAAGGACCGTTGACGGTGCGCAACCACTGAATCGGTTCGTCGGCCCGATCGCTCAACAAGACGGGCGGGCAATGACCGCCGTTGCAATAATCGAGTCGTCCGGTCTTGGGATCGAAGAAGCCGACCCACAGGGTCACGAACATGCAATTGGGATTGTTGGCGGCCAAATCGTCATTGACCTGCTTGAGAATGGCCGCGGGTTCAAGACCTTGTCGCACGGCATTTTTCACCAAGGTCAACGCCATGGCCATCAGCAAAGACGCCGACACGCCCTTGCCCGATACGTCACCCAGGATCAACGCTTTGCGGCCGTCGGGCGTATCGAGAATTTCATAGAAGTCGCCGCCGACTTCTTTGGCGGCCTGCATGATGGCGGCCGCGTCAAAGCCTTCGCTGCGGAAATCACGGTCCGCCGGCGGCAACATGCCTTGCTGAATGTCGCGGGCGGCATTCAATTCCCCTTCGATACTGTGTTGGCGACTGATCGACAATTTCAGATCAGCAATGTTCTTTTCCATCGCCACCGTCATACGGTTGAAGGCCAAGGCCACCTGCCCCACTTCATCCTGCGAGTGCAATGGCAGCCCCTTGCTCACGTCGCGCAATTCCTGCGCCAACGTGTTGGATTTGAAGTCGGTCGTTTCCAAGGCTTTGGCCGCATTGGCCAATTGTTTCATGGGTTGCAGAAAGCGTCGCATCAACACCGCCACGGCCAGCGCCACCAACGAGAAAATGACGAGAATGAAAAACGCCATCTTCAGCGCGTAAAGACGGGCGGGCTTGGCGATGTCGGAAAGCGGAACCGTGGCTTGGATGTACCAATCGAACGCTTTGAAATATCGCACGGCGTATGCGACGTCGTCGACTTTACCCGTCGCCATTCCCGTTTGACGGGCGTCGGCGTAAATAGCGGGATGACGAGCGAACGCATCGGCTTTGCGTTTCGGACCGCGCGTGGCGATCCGCTCGCCCTGTCCGGACAATACGGCCAAACTCACGGTAGGATTAAGTTCGAGGCTGTTGACCACGTCGACGATGTGTTCGCGCACGCCGCCTTCACGCTCGATCAACACGTCGTCGATGTAATCGGCCACCTGAACGTAGACGATGCTGTGGGTGCCCGTATGGCGCAACAACAGCAAAACGGGAAGCGGTTTGTCATCGCGACGGGGCAACAGGAAATAACCGAAGTAATCGCGTTCGGGATTGCGTCGAGCCAGATTGAAATACTCGGCCAAGTTGACATTGAGATAGTCGGTCAGATTGCGACGAATCACGTCCTTGACGACTTCGGAAGAGGAAAAGACATAGCGGCCTTGTCGATCGAGTACCGCCACGTGCGCGTCATACCCTTCGGATAGAAATCGCACGACGTTGTTCAAATAGGACTTATCGTCCGTTGCCAACGATTCTTCAACAATATTGACGCCTTCCGTCATATCGGAGCGTTCGATCGCGATTTTTTCCACGATCAAGGTTTGGGCGTTCAAATAGTTGGTTTGCAAACTTTCGTCGATGATGCGGCTAATGTTGCGAAATCGCTGCGTTTGCGCCTCGAGCGAGCTGTCGTACGTGTCGTGATAGCCCATATAAATCATCGGCAAACCGACCAGCATCAAAGCGCCGGCCGTCACGAGCACGAGCTTGAGACGAAGGGATAACGCGTTGAACGTCATGTCAAAATGTCTTTCGTTGGTTACGAGCGAAAAAATGCGGGTTCGGCGAGGAAAAATGCTTCCCCGCCTCGACAACCCGCGAGTGAAACGCTTACGTCAAAATCTTGACGCGCGTTTCGTTCATGTTGCGCTGAATGGCGTTTTGATTCTGGATGGAGGACTGAATCACTTCCTTGAGCGATTCGTTCAAGCTGTCCAACTGCATCAAGAACGAGCGCAGACGTTCGATATCGGCGTCGCGCGCCTTCATTTCAACGTCGAACATGTTGCTGACGAAGTCTTTGACGCCGCCCAACAAGGAGCCTACGGCACCGATACCGGCGGCCGTCCCTTGAATCTGCAGATTCTGGTTCTGCAAGAAAGCCGCCTGCATGTCGCCGGCCATACCCTTGGCATCGGCCATCGCACCGGCGCTCGCCTTGACCTGATAGGCGCTCATGGCAATCTGAACGCCGGCCACGGCAATGGCCATGCACAGGTTCGTAATCGCCTGATCGCGCATCGTGTCGGCCTGCTTTTTGACTTGTTCGACGATGGCCTGCTGTTCCTGAAAGCGGGCTTCATTGTTGGAACGACGGATCGAGTCGGACAGTTCGGTCGTCAGCGACAGGGCGATTGCGCCCAACGACGGCATCACCGTCAGGATCTGATCCAATGCGGCTGCGTCGGCCTTGCCCTTGGGAGCGGGCATGCCGGGCAACACGGAACCCTCGTCCGTCGCTTCGGTCGGCAGAATCATCACCTGATCGTTGACCTGAGGCGTCTTGACCGGTTCGGTGCTCTGCACGCCTTCGGCTTGACGAACGGTCGAAAGCAATTGGTTGTCGTAATTCGTATTAATCATGATTTTTTCCTTCCAATCAAGCGACCGAGGGAGAAGCCGTCAAAATGGCGTTGGCGGTCTCTTCACAATTGCCGACGATGTCGATGACATCGTTCATCAGCGCCTCGGCGGTCTGCATCTGTACTTCGATCAAGTCTTCGTTCATCTTGATATTGTTGCGCAACGTTTCCAAGATGGCGTCGATATCGATCTTTTCGGCACGAACGGTGGCCAGACCGTACTGAACGACGGCCAAACCGATTTGACCGGCGGCGCCGGCGGCGTTCGAGAGGCCCGAACCGATGTTGGAGAAAGCGCCGATCTTGGCCATGCTGCCCAGGGCTTGCCCGGCCGATTCGGCCATCTTGCCGCCGCTCATGGCAGCCGACGCGCCGAAGCTCACGGCGATGCCGGCCAACATAATGGCCAAATTCATCCCGAAGCCGAACCACTTGGCGGACTCGTCGCTCATCCCGCAGGATTTGCCGAGCGCCGTAAAGCCTGCGGCAATGCTGTATTTCCCGTCCGTGGCGAGCGATACGATGCCGTCGATCGTCATCGCGGCTCCGACAACGCCGGCGGCAACCAATGCGGGATTGCCCGACAACACGCCGACCGTGGCGGTGGCGACGGAACCGACGGCGGCAAAGACGAGGCCGATGATTTTGAACGTCTTGCAAAAACCGTCCCAGAACGATTCCTGTTCGATTTTTTGCATTTCTTCGCGAATCTTTTCGAGCTTCTTGTCGTTTTCGGCCTTGATGTCTTCGCCTTGACTCTGGATCGCGTCGACCGCGTCTCGGACGCCGTTGCGACGCGCTTCATTGGCGATGGCGGACATGATCTGATCGATCTGAATCCCGCGCATCGACACGGGCAACGTCGGCAGTTCCAAATCCTTGAGAATGGCGTCGAGAGCCGAGTCGCCCGAAGGCATCACGGTTGCGTTCTCATTGCCTTTGGCACCGGTTCGAACCCGATCGACGCTGTCGGTATACAGCGTCGTATCAAGCCCGTTCACACTGTTGACGACGGACATGATCAATCCTCTTTTTCGAGCAAAGCGAGCAAGGCCTTGGCCTTGTTATGAATTTCGGTATGACGGGGATCGGCCGAGTCGCCCAACTTGAGCAACGCCTTGATGGCGATGACGGCATCGTCCTTACGACCCAACTTCAAGAGGCAACGTGCGGCAAACAAGAACGGTTCGGGCGTGGACAGCTGCGTGGAAACGGCCGCCATCTGATAGGCGTCGATCGCCGCGGCGTACTGTTCCAGCGCTTGGCGGGAACCTGCCAGGCCCATCCAGAAGCGATAGTCGTTCGGGTTGTAGACGCACAAAGCCTGAAACACCACCTGAGCGTCGTGGTGGCTGCCCGAGGTGTAGAGACCGTGCGCAAGCGCGTACATCGATTCGAGCGTTTCGTCGCTCACACCGGTGACACGGGCAACGGTTTGACCGTCCATCAAACCGGCGATCAGCTGGCGGAGCTGTTCGTTCGACAACAAAAGAGAGCCTTCTTGGGCCATGATACTTTCTCCTAAATTGAATTGATCAGGCGCTGGTGGCGATGCGTTCGAGGACCGTGGTGGCCTTCTGGATGGCGGACATGGCGCCCTGCAAGTACGAGTTGTACTGGCTGATCATATCCTGCAAATACACCATCTTGGTCTGCGTCGTGTTGTTGATGCTTTCCTGGTAGTTCGTCAAGGATTGGATGTTGTAGGTCCACTCTTCGAAGGTGTGCAAATCGTCTTCGCCGGCCGTGTCGAACGAGAGATTGCGTTCCTTGAAGTAGGCGACCATGTCGGCGGGCATGGCAACGCACTCGTCCTTGTTCTTGGCTTCCTGCTGCAAAGCGCGGGCCTTGGAAATCATTTCGGCGGCCTTGGTCTGTTCGGCCTGGGTTTCTTCGATCTGCTTCAAGAACTGTTCGGCGTTGTTCTTACAGATCATGGATTGGGCGAGCTGAAGCTTGGCGAAAGCAAACTGAATGCTGTCGGCCGGACCGAGATCCATGTCGGCGAGAATTTGAGAAACGGAAAGCTGGCCGCTCGTGTTGTTGACTTCGGTCATGGTGTGATCCTTTTTTGTAACTGTCGTTGCCGTGATCGACAAGTAAAACACGGCAACGTATAAATCGTGTTGTTCGGGGGGATCGGCGTCGAACCGATCAGGCGCTGGTGGCAATGCGTTCGAGAACGGTCGTCGCCTTTTGAATGGCGGACATGGCGCCTTGCAGATACGAGTTGTACTGGCTGATCATGTCCTGCAAGTAAACCATCTTCGTTTGCGTCGAGTTGTTCACGCTTTCCTGATAATTCGTCAACGACTGGATATTGAAGGTCCATTCGTCAAAGTTGTGGGCTCCGTCCGCGCCGTGGGTGTCGAACGCCAAATTGCGTTCCTTGAAAAAGGCGACCATGTCCGCGGGCATCATGGACGCTTTCTTGGACCACGGGCAATCGCCGTCCTCGGACTGGCAGGCGTTTTGCAAAGCGCGTGCGCGTGAAATCATTTCGGCCGTCTTCGTCTGTTCAGCCTGCGTATCTTCAATCTGCTTCAAGAACGCTTCGGCGTTGTTCTTGCAAATCATCGACTGCGCCAGCTGCAACTTGGCGAAGGCAAATTGGATCGAGTCGGCCGGCCCCAAATCCATATCGGCGAGAATTTCTCGGATCCCGGCTTCGCCTTGTACGTTCATTACGTTCGTCATCGTGTTGTCCCCTTCTTCTCGTTACGATCGTATCAAATGTTGATGGCACAGCGACGCGCACGCTTGGGAGCGGCGCTCGGCGTGGCGTCGACATTCAAACAGGCGACGGCCTGACGGCTGTCGCGTTCGGCCTGAAGACGGGCTTCTTGCATCATGGCGTTCAAATCGGGGGTCATGGCGGCGACCTCAAGCTCGGCGTCGTCTTTGACGCCCATGACGGTTTTGCATTCGGCGCAAGCACGGTTGAGGCGCTCAAGTTCGGCACGCAGGCGTTCGAGGTGTTCTTTTTGCGTGGCAAGATCCATTGTCGGCTCCTTTATTTTTTCCCTGACAAGTTCGGGTTTTGTCTTAGCTAAAAACCCGAACTCCAATCTCTATTGAACAGATCTATTTTAGGCGATTTTGCAACCTTTATCGGCATTTTCCGATAACTTTTCGCACGCTTTGGCACGCTGGTTCGACTAAATGCGACACTGGATTTTCGGCTGACGGCAAATGTCTTATCGAAACAACAATCCGACCCGAACGAACACGTCGGGCAGCCCCCCTAACAGGGGCTTTCGAGACAGACAATGCCATTGATTTCAGCAAAGAATAAGGCGGAAAAAGCAAACGAAGCGTCCCGTCGAGCGCCTCGTCGTCAATACCTCGGACCCCATGCCGGGCACCTTAGCCGTTCGATCCGTTTTTGTCCAAACTCTGCACCCACCGCAACACCTCGGCGACGGGCGCGATCAAATCGCGCGGAATATAGGCGTTTTCCATCCCGTCGCGGTACAGAGCGCGGGCCAACGGCACGTTGCGCATGATGGGAATCCCCTCTTCTTTGGCCACTTCGATCATGCGTTGGGCGAGCGCACCCTCGCCCTTGGCAAGGATCACCGGCAACGGGGTCTTTTCCTGGTCGTAGTCGAGCGCTACGGCAAAATGGGTCGGATTGGTCACAAGTACTTTCGCCTTTCGCGTGTTGCCCAACGCGTTTTGGTTCATCAATTCGTTGTAGAGCTGTTTGCGCTGATTCTTGACGATCGGATCGCCCTCGTCGTCCTTAAACTCGCGCTTGACTTCTTCGATGCTCATCATATGGTCATTGTTCCACTTGTAGCGCTGGTACAAGTAGTCGATGGCGGCCACCACGACGAAAGCCGCCGAGGCGTAAAAGAGCATTTCGGCGGTCGCTTGGCCCAACAAAAGCCACAGCGTGCCGAGTCCCCCCGACGGAATGCTAAAGAGCAAGGGCACGTACTTGTCCAACACGACATAGACGACGTAACCGAGCACGAGCACTTTGACGATGTTCTTCGTGAGCTCAAAAAGGTTTTTCATGGAAAATACCTTTTTGAACCATTTGGTCGGGTTGAGATTTTCCAGTTTCGGAGCGGCCGCCTTGGGCGCGAACAAAAACCCCGTTTGACTCAAGAGCACGACAAGGGCCGAGAGCATCACCACCACCACGATGGGTAGCACGATGGCGATGCACAGGTCGATGACGACAGTGCCGGCGCGCGCGAGCGCTTGGTCAAACGGCAGATGAAACACCTCGAACGGTACCGTCACGAGCAAAACGAGTTGCTCGTAGAGGCTTTCGGCATTGGCGATGGCGTAGAGCGTAAAGCCGAGAATGGTCGCCGCGGGCGCAACGTCCTGACCTTTGCAGATATCCCCTTTTTCCCGTGCGTCGCGCAGTCGTTTCGGTGTCGGTTGTTCGGTCTTTTCACTCATGGCGTCAAATTCCGGAAAGCCGACAAATCAACGGAGAACAGACCGAAGCGTTCGGGCAATTGGCTCGTGAAAATCGAGAAATAAAAGATCAACAGCAAGGCGGCGAGCGCGCTCTTGATCGGCAAAGACAAGATGAAGACGTTCAACTGCGGCGCAAAGCGATTCACCAACCCCAACGCCATGTCGGTAAAGAGGCAACACAACACGACGGGCGCCGCCAGCAGCATCATGCTCATGAAAAGATTGCTCAGGCACTTGCCGAAGAACAAAGCGGCCGAGCCGTTGGTAAAAAGTTCGACGGGCAAAAACTCGCACACGGGCCAAACGACGTAGGTACCGTAAACGATGCCCATGAACGTGAGGAACATCCCCGTGGAATAAAAAACGTAGGTCGCGCTTTGGAAAAAGAGCGAACCGACGGGTGACGTTTGCGAACCTGACAACGGATCGACTTCGGTCGCCATACTGGCGCCGCGCTGGTTGTCGATGAAAAAGCCGGCGCTTTCGACCGCCCAGAAGACGAGACTGGCCAAAAAGCCGATGACCAACCCGATGAAGACTTCCTTGAAAACCAAAGCTCCGACATAAACGGACGACGCCGACGTGAGCGGAAAGAGATCGGCCGGAATTTGCGACAGAACGAGTGGATGAACGATCAGGTACAGTGCCGTCAACACCGACGAGCGGGTCATCACGTCCAACACGTGGTTGCCCAAAAACGGCGAGACAATGCCGAACGCCATCAATCGGGTCATCCCGAGAGCAAAGGCGAACAGATGCATTTGCACGCTGTAGTCGGCAAAGATCGCTTCCATCGAGAGGCTCCGGCGTCGACGCAAATCAATGCAACAGATAGAAGCGATCGAAAATTTCGCCGGCGAACCGCAACAACTCGGCCGACATCCAACCGCCGAGCACAAAGAGCGTCACCACGACGGCGACGAGCTTGACGCCGAACACGAGCGTCTGCTCTTGCAGCTGCGTGACGGCTTGCAACAGGCTGAGCAAAATCCCGATCACCGAAGCGATCAAAATCGGCGGCAAGGAGATGAGCAACACAAGGTACAGCGCTTGCGCCGTATAGTCCATGGCCATCGTTTGCATAACACTTCACCTACTGTAGTCGCGCCGAACGCGAGCGTATCGCAGCGTCGCTCGGCACGATGCGGTTAACCTTCCGCTTTTTTCTTAAAGACGATGTCGATGCGGTTGGCGCCGTCAACATACGCGTACGTTTGTTTTTCGGACACCTGCCGAATGAGAAACACCCCGAGACCGCCGATGGGACGCGCTTCGACGTTGAGCGTCAGATCGGGCACCGGTGCCTCTTCGAAGGGATTGAAGGGCGCCCCCCAATCCTTGACGGTGAACAAAAGCTTGTCCTCGCCCTCGTCGTCAATAATCGTCAAATTGACTTCGGCGCTGCCCGCAAATCCTTCGGGGTAGGCGTAGCTGAACACGTTGACCAAAAGTTCTTCGGCAACGAGCATGACGGTGGCGGCTTGGTTGCGAAATGCGACGGGAACCTCACGCTCCACGTAATCACGAATCGTCGCCAGGCTGTCGAGTGCGGCCGGAATGGTGATCGTCGGCATGATGAGTGCCTCCCAGTGGATTGAACCTTGATGTGTCACATGGCGTCGACAGCGGCGTCGACATCGGGATAGGTCTTCAAAATCGAATCGAATCCCGACAACTTGAACATGTCGGCCACCATCGCGCGCATGCCGGCAAACGCCAACGACGCACCCTTGATACTGCCCATCTTGGCGAGCATCAAGATGCCGCGCAAGCCGGCCGAGCTAATGTACTCGAGGCCGCTCATTTCGATGACGAGCTTTTTGGCACCGCCTTCGAGCACCTTCTTCCACTCGGCGTCAAACTGAGTGACAGTCGTGGCATCCATACTGCCTTCGACGCTCAATACGACGACACCGTTCTTTTCGGAAGTCACAACGTTCATTTTCTATCCTTATGCAATGCGGGCGTCATTGATAACTGAGTAACAGCCCTTGCGTTAATTTCAACCAACCGTCCAACGTCACGAACAACAGGAGCTTGAACGGCAACGAAATCGTTGTCGGCGAGACCATCATCATCCCCATGGCCAACAAGATGTTCGAAATAATCAAATCGATGGCTAAAAACGCCAAATACAGTACGAACCCGATCTGAAACGCTTTGGTCAACTCCGTAATCGTAAACGAAGGGATCACGATCGACCAATTGTTCTTGTCGATCGCGTCATGCATTTTTTCAGGCCAAATGCGGTGCGCCGTCGAAACGAACATGTCCGAGACGCGCTGGTCCGTGTTGTTGACGAGGAAGGTCTTCAAAGGCGGCGCCACGCGCTCGGCCACTTGGACCAACTCTTGCGGCTGCAAGTTTTGCAAATCGGGCTCTTTGCCAAGACGCTCCATCATGTCGCTGCCGACGGGCGCCATGATATAGACGGTGAGCACCATCGCCAAGGCGTTGAGCACCATTTGCGGCGGAATCTGTTGCACGCCCAAGGCATTGCGCACGAGCATCAAGACCACGACGATTTTGACGTACGACGTGGCCATAATCAAAAACAACGGCAACAGCCCCAACGTCGCCGAGACGACGATCAGCCAGACGGGATCGAACGGCATGGGTTCCCCTTCGTTCGGTTATTCGGCGTCGGTGACCTGCACGCCGATGACGCCGTTCAAATCCACCAGACGGCCGCGAGCCACGGGCTTGCCGTTGGCCAATATCGTCACGGGCGTTTGCGACGTGTTGCTCATCGCAAAGGTGTACCCGGCTTGAATGCTCTTCAATTCCCCGATTGTCACGGTTTTGCGATCGAGTTCAAACGTCAGGGTGATTTCCAATTCATCGGTCTTGTTCATTGCATTCTCCGAAATGCCGATCCAGGTGTCGAGGAACGTTAGCAAATCGCCCTCGTATTGACAATGCGCCGCATCGAGGCAACGCGTGCCGCTCGTCAAGCGCAGTAACGCACGATTTTCCGTCGGGAGCCATTGCTCGGGCAACACGACGTCGCCGACGGACAAGTCGTTGAGCTGCGCCTCGGTCAGGCGCGTTTGTCCGCCGCAAACGGACAGCGTAAGCGGCACGTCTTGCAACGCGGCGCTCATCAATCCCGTCTCACGCTTAGGCAGTACGCGCAGCAACGACACCATATCGTCGACAGCCGCGGCAAAAGGCGCGACAAACGCGAGCTGCAGGCGTTGTCGTTCGCTTCCGAGCAACGTCACATACAAACCGAACGATGCGTTCAACGTCTTGGGCGCAAACGCCACGTCGACGAACGACAGGTTCACGCCGAGTACGTCGCCAGCGCGCTCCAAGACAGGTGCGAGCAACGTTTCGGCCAACGCCGCTTTGAGTTCGACGGGCAATTGCGAGGGATCCGTCCCCTCAACTTCCGGCTCGTCGAACACGGGATGGGCGGCAAGGAATCGCTCGCTGTCAAGGCCGATTTGCCAAGACAGGCCGTTGACGGAAACGGTCGCCACCACGACCGATTCGAAGACAGGCGCGATCGGCATCAGCGCGACTTCGGCCGTCAGCGTTCCTAACGGGAAGGTGGAAGGAAATTCACGAAGGCTCAGCGCATTGTAGATCTTCGTGAAATCGATTTTTTGACTTGGCAACGCCAAGGGCATGGGCACCGGGTTCTTCATCTTGGGCTCAATCAAGCGTCACGTTCTTTCTTTTCGTCGTACAGGCCTTTGGAGCG
>JAGBZO010000041.1 GCA_017628205.1 Duodenibacillus sp. | reverse complement strand
CACCAGCCCCCGATGACCTGATAAAACGCCAAAATCAGAAAACCGGTGAAGATGCTGACAACACCCCACACATGCCATCGTTTGCCTCCGACCGCGCTCAACGCTTTGGAGGGACAACTCTTGCCCTCACGGCCGATCGCCATTTCGATCAACAGCACGATGAAACCGATGAAGACGGTCAAAACGATGTACGGAAGGATGAAAGCGGAACCGCCGTTGGCGCCCGCCATGTAGGGAAACTTCCAAATAGCGCCCAGACCGACGGCTGAGCCTGCACTGGCCAAAATAAAGCCGAGACGCGACCCCCATTGAGATCGCCCTTGATTTGATTGCATTTTTTACTCCGTTATTAGTAGCGTGAGAGCAGGCCGATTCGGTATCCCGTCATTGTGTTAGCCGCTCAAGCTTTTATTGCTAGGCCTCTCAGTTTACTGATAGACTCGACGAATACGGAATTTTGCTCCGCCCCCATCAACGACTGTTGTTTTACCGACTCATTAGCGAACCGTTATGCCGACTTACCAAACAATTGACGCGAAAACAGCCAAAGATTTGATGACCCGATCCGACACGATCATTCTCGATGTTCGCAATCCCGACGAGTTTGCAACGGGGCATATTCCGGGCGCGGTGAATGTGCCTTTGGATTTTCTCGTGCAAAGCATGCAGTACGATCCGATGAAAGATCTCGACGCCACCTATCTGATTTACTGTCGCAGCGGGCGACGCAGCGCCATTGCGGCCGAAGTACTCGTTCAACACGACTACTCGTCTGTTTACGATTTCGGCGGGATTCTCTCTTGGCCGTACGACGTCGTCGTGCCGTCCAAATAAACAAGCACAAAAATGCATAATAAAAAAAAGCGAGAATTTCTTCTCGCTTTTTTTATTGAGAGCTCGGTGTCGGATTTACACCGAGCTCTCGTTACGTCCTAATACCAGATTTTCTTATTTTTATGTGATATTCACAAGACGGCTATTAGATGAAGCCGTAAATCATGCCGAGACCGTAACCAACCAACACAGCCGTGATCACACCGATCAAACCGGGAATGATGAAGGAGTGGTTGATAACGAACTTACCGATGTGCGTCGTACCGGAGCGGTCGAACGTCAAAGCAGCAAGGTCAGACGGATAGGTCGGCAGGATGTAGTAACCGTAGCAAGCGGAAGCCATGGCAACCACGATGCCCGGAGGCGTACCGATGGCCAAAGCAACCGGAACAACCGTTGCAACGGCGGCAGCCTGAGAGTTAACCAACTTGGAAACCAAGAGGATAACGATACCGAACGTCCAGGGAGCGGCCTTAACCCATTCGGTCAAACCGGCCTTGAGGGTACCGATGTGATTCGAGAACATCGTGTCGGACATCCATGCCACACCGTAAACGGAGACGATGGCAACCATACCGGCGTTAAACACGCTGGTCTTGTTGATGGCCTTGGCGTTGCAGAAGATAACCATGAGGATACCGGCCAAGAGCATGAACATCTGGATGACCAAGGTCATGGACAGACGCTTCTTGCCAACGAGCGGGCGGAGTTCCGGAACGGAACCGAGCAAAGCAACGACGGCAACCGTAGCCAAGAAGATCCACAAGGAGAGCCACTGCTTGGAAGTGAACTGAACACCGATCAAGGTGGTCTTTTCACCGTAAACATACTTGCGCTGTTCGGGATCGGCGATCAAAGCCTGGAACTGTTCGTCCTTGTCGAGGTCCTTACCGCGGAAGACGGAGAAGGTACCAACGAGGAACAAACCAACCAAAGCGGCCGGGATCACGATGCTGAAGAGCTGCGGGAAGCCGAAGGGAGCGCCACCAACCGTGTAACCGTCCAACAAAGCGATCATGGAAACGGCAGCAACGGAAGCGGGCGAGCAGATAACACCCATCTGAGCGGCGATCGTAGAAGCAGCCATCGGACGTTCCGGACGGATACCGTTCTTAATAGCCACGTCATAGATAATCGGGAGCATCGTGTACACGGTGTGGCCCGTACCGCAGAGAACGGTCAAGAACCAGCAGATGTACGGAGCGAGGTAGCAAACAAAGCGCGGATGCTTGCGAAGCATCTTTTCCGCGATCTGCAGCAAGCAGTCAAGACCGCCGGCAGCCTGCAAAGCAGAGCTGGCGCACACAACGGCCATAATCGTCAAAATAACGTCGACAGGCGGCTTACCCGGCTTCAGACCGAAGCCGAAGATGAAGATGATCAAGCCGATACCGCCCATCAAACCGAGCGTCATACCGCCCTTGGGAGCGGCATAAAAAAGGCAACCCAACAATACTGCGAGTTGCAACCAAAAGTCTAAACCCAATTCCATTTTTTTCCCCTAGGTAAATAGGACACTGAAATGATGCCTCGATTTTTACCGCGTTTGGGTAATTTGTTGGCATTTGTTTGACCTGTGTCTAATTGTTAAGGCATCACGATATAAGGGATTTCTAGTAGTTGGCGACCTATTTATTTACGTGGCGAAATTAGCAACTTGCGACAACTCTTATCCTATTTAATTAGCCGTCAAACGGACGGTTTATTGCCAATTTTTTGCAACGCATACCGGGAAGGACTTTGACCGTTCTTTTTGACTTAAACCAAAAGCGACTTTTATCTTTACGCTCAGAAAGAATACCCTCCTTGTTCCTAGGAATTCGTTGCACAAATCAAACAAAAACAATGTTCTAGAAAAAATGGCCTGCAACAATTCCATGCCATTTCTATATGTTATTGATTAACAACCCCTTGTTTTGCGAGACTTTTTTACGAGTATGCCGTCTCCCGTTTTGATGTAACATGATCAATATTGCCCACTGTGCGTTTTATTGGCCTATCTTCGAGAAAGGATCTTCCAACATGTATTACTCTGGTCTTGTTGTCACGTGCCTCACCCCCCATTTCGATGACATCATCACCACTTTAGAGGGCATGCCTGGCGTAGAAATTCATCAAAAGGATGTCGAGACCTGTCGCCTCGTCGTCGTCATTGAAGGCGAAACGATCGACTCCGAAACCCAGACATTCAAGGCGATCAGCGCGATTAAAGGCGTAGCGGATGTCAGCCTTGTTGTGCATCGTGAGGATACGGATCCTCCGAGCAACTAATTTGCTTTTCTTTATTAACCCCCCTTTTTTAGCCCATGACAGGAGACAACAGTATGCAGTCCAATGCAATCAATGTTTCTCGCCGACAGTTAGTTAAGTCCGGCATCGCCGCTACGACGGCCCTTTCCGTTGGCATTCCCATCACGTCCGCTGCCGCCCAAGCAGCCAAGGACGCCGACGCTGGCATTAAGTGGCAGAAGGGTGTCTGCCGTTTCTGCGGTACTGGTTGCGGCTTGCAAGTCGGTACGATGAACGGCCGTGTCGTCGCCACCAAGGGTGACCCCGACGCCCCCGTCAATCGCGGTTTGAACTGCATTAAGGGTTACTTCAACGCCAAGATCCTCTACGGTCAGGACCGTCTGACCCAGCCCTTGATGCGTAAGAAGAACGGCAAGTTCGACAAGAACGGTCAGTTCGAAGCCGTCAGCTGGGATGAAGCTTTTGACGAAATGGAACGTCAGTTCCGTCGTGTCTATAAGGAAAAGGGCCCCACGGGCGTGTCGATCGTCGGTTCCGGTCAGTACACGATTCCCGAAGCCTATTGCGCTTCCAAGATGATCAAGGCCGGCTTCCGTTCCAACAACATCGACCCGAATGCCCGTTTGTGCATGGCCAGTGCCGTTGTCGGCTTCTATCAGACTTTCGGTGTTGACGAACCCGCCAATATTTACGACGATATCGAAAAGTGCGACACGATGGTTTTGTGGGGCAACAACATGGCCGAAGCTCACCCGGTTCTCTGGAGCCGCGTGACCGACCGCAAGCTCACGCACAAGCCCACTCGCATCATCAACCTGACGACGCACACCAACCTGTCCTCCGGCATGGCCGATCTTGAAATCATCTTCAAGCCCAATGCCGACTTGGCCATCCTCAACTACGTTGCACGCGAAATCGTCAAGCGCAAGGCCTACGATGCGAAGTTCATCGAAAACCATTGCATCTTCGCCACCGGTAACGTTGACATCGGTTACGGCATGCGCCCGACCGACAAGTTCGCCTTCGAAGCCGAAAAAGACACGCAAGCCAAGCAAAAGAAGATCATTCTGACTCGTGAAGAAGCTATCGGTCAGCGTCGCAAGGAAGGTCAGGAAGTCGAACAAAAGCAGGCTGGCGCCGCCGGCGCTCACTGGCACATTTCCTTCAAGGAATATGCTCGCGGTCTCGAACCCTACACGCTCGACTTCGTCGCTCAGTTGGCCAAGGGCGATCCCGATGAATCCCTCGACTCCTTCAAGAAGAAGCTCGTTGCATTGGCCGATTACTACTGCAACGCCAAGCGCGACATCCTCTCCTTCTGGTGCATGGGTGTGAACCAGCACGTTCGCGGCGTATGGGTCAACGAACAGATTTATGCATTGCATCTGTTGACCAACAAGCACGCCCGTCCGGGTAACGGCGCCTTCTCCTTGACCGGTCAGCCGTCTGCTTGCGGTTCCGCTCGCGAAGTCGGTGCATTCTCTCACCGTCTGCCGTCCGACATGTTGGTCGGCAACCCGGCTCACCACAAGAAGACCGAAAAGCTCTGGAACTTGCCCGAAGGCACGTTGAACCCCGTCAACGGCAAGCCCATCATGGGTCTGTTGCGCGGCTTGGAAGACGGTTCCATCAACTTCATGTGGACGCAGGTCGTCAACATCTTCCAGTCCGTTCCCAACACGAACCACTGGCTCAAGGCCGCTCGCAAGCCTGAAAACTTCATCGTTGTTGCCGACGCTTATCCGACGCTCTCTGCCAAGGTCGCCGACTTGATCCTGCCCGCTGCCATGATCTTCGAAAAGTGGGGCCTGTACGGTAATGCCGAACGTCGTACGCAGGGTTGGGCACAGATGGTGACGCCCCCGGGCCAGGCTCGCAGCGACATCGCCATGATGATGGAATTCTGCAAGCGCTTCAAGGTTAAGGAATGCTGGTGCGAACAGAAGGTTGGCAACAAGGTTCTGCCCGACGTTTTGGACAAGGCCAAAGCCATGGGTATCGATCCCGAAATGAGCCTGTACGACGCATTGTTCGCCGGCATGGCAACGACTAAGACTTGCAAGTGGCCCGACGCCCTGTACCCGAACACCGAAAACAGCACGGCTCAGGCTTTGAAGATCGACTGGTTCCCCGAAAAGGCTCTGTTTACGGAATATCGTCAGTTCACGCTCGGCGACGGTCACGACTTGGCCGACTTTGACACCTACCTCGACCCGGCATGCCGCGGTTTGACGTGGCCTGTTGTCGACGGCAAGGCCACCACCTACCGCTTCAACGCCAAGTACGACCCGTTCGTTAAGAATGGCGATTTCGAGTTCTACGGCAAGCTGATGAAGGCTATCCCGCAGGGTACGTTGGACGGTGTTACCGACAAGACGCCCAAGCCCTTGCCCGGTCGCGCCAAGATCTTCTTCCGTCCGTACGCCGCTCCGGTCGAAGTGCCTGATAGCAACTACGACCTCATGCTCTGCACGGGCCGTATCTTGGAACACTGGCACACCGGCTCCATGACTCGTCGCGTTCCCGAATTGCATCGCGCAGCTCCGTCCGCCGTGATCTACATGCACCCGAAGGATGCTGCCGACCGTGGTCTCAAGCGCAACGATCTGGCCAATATCACCAGCCGTCGCGGCTCGATCAAGGCTTTGGTCGAAACCAAGGGTCGTATGAAGATGCCTCGCGGTACGGTTTGGATGGCCTTCTTCGACGAATCCGTCCAGACGAACAAGCTCTGTATCGACGCAACCGACCCGATCTCGGCCGAACCCGATTACAAGAAGTCCGCTGTCAAGGTAACGAAGGCTTGATTGCATCACCTCAGTAGTAAGAAATATGATCAAAACTGATCGACGTGAATTTTTACAACTGATGGTGCAAGGCAGCGCCGTTGCCGCCTGTTCCACCATGGGACTGGCGGCAATGGTGAAATCCGCCCAAGCCACGGCTTGGGCGCCTCAGCCTCCCGGTGCATCCGAGCGCTTTACCGATCGCTGTATCAAGTGCGGGTTGTGCGTCAAAGCCTGCCCGTACGATACGTTGCGCTTGGCACGCCTCGGTGACCCCGCTCCTTTGGGTACGCCCTACTTTGTGCCGCGTGAAATCGCCTGTTATATGTGCGAAGACATTCCGTGTGCACGCGTGTGCCCGAGCGGTGCCTTGGATCGCACGATGAAGGACATCAAACAAGCCCGCATGGGCATCGCCGTGATCGATCCTGCCTCCTGCTTGAGCTGGCAAGGTCTTCGTTGCGAAGTTTGTTACCGCATCTGCCCGGTCCAAGACAAAGCGTTGACTTTGGCGCCTCATCCGAGACAGCTGTCAAAACACGCCGTCTTCGTACCGACAATCGATCCGCACCACTGTACCGGTTGCGGTTTGTGTACGTGGAGTTGCCCGACTCAAAAGTCGGCCATCAACATTCTGCGTCCGGACTCCGTACTCGGTAAGATCGGCGATCACTATCGCCTCGGTTGGCTCGATGAACAGCCTCACAACCCCACGCCTCCGTCTCAGCCGCAGAAAACGGAAAAGACGACGCCTGGTGGGCTCAACTTCCTTAACTCCATGGACGACCCGACGCTATGACCGCACGTACTTCTTCGCAAATGCGGCCTGATGCCGTTAGGGCCCGCATTTGGCGTTATCTGTTAGCCCGACGATTTTTCCAAATCGCTGTTTTGGCTCTGTTTATCGGTACGGCACGATTCGGTTGGACTTTGTTCGGCCAACCCATCTTGGCCGGCGATTTGTCCGGCAGCTTGATTCTCGGCACTGTTCCCATGACCGACCCGTTTGCTGTCATTCAGCAACTCGTTGCAGGTCACACGCCCGAACTGACCATGATGCTCGGCGGCGCGATTGTCGTGCTGTTTTATGCACTCATGGGCGGTCGCTCCTTCTGTGCTTGGGTTTGTCCCATGAACATGGTGACGGACTCGGCCGAATGGCTGCGTGCGCGTCTGAACCTCAAGGTCGAATGGGTTCGCGTCTCCCCGAAAACGCGTTACGGTATCGCCATCGGTGCGTTGATCGCATCGATTGTCACCGGAACCGCCGCATTCGAGTGGGTAAGTCCGCAAGCCATGCTCTGGCGTGAAGCCATCTGGGGTTGCGGTTTGGGACTCGTCAGTGCCGTTTTGGGTGTTTTCGCTCTTGACTTCGGTGTAATTCGTCGCGGTTGGTGCGGCCATTTGTGCCCCTTGGGCGCGTTCTGGTCCGTCATCGGTCGCGTCGGCGTCATCAAACCTATCTTTTCCGCTGACAAGTGCACTCGTTGCGGCGATTGCATTCGCGCCTGTCCCGAACCTCAGGTTTTGAACCTGAACAGAGCCGCCGAGTTCGGCATGGTTCGGAGCGGCGAATGTACGAACTGCGGTCGTTGCATTGCCATTTGCCCTGAAAATGCTTTGAAATTCGGTCTGCGCACGCAGGCCACCCCCAATCAAAATCAATTTAAGACAAAACAAAAAGGAGAAACTCATGCGTAAGCTTCTTTTGACTGCTTCCATCAGCGTCTTCGGCGTCCTTTCCTTGGCTGCCTGCAGCACCTCCGAACCGATCGACATCAACACGATGGGTTTGGAAAAGACCAGCCCGTTCGAAACCCCGGCCTCCAAGCCTTTCGAACTCAATGCCGGTCAGTACCGCGCCACGCAACTCGGTGCTCCCGCCATGGTTCCGCACTCGGTTGAAAACTACAAGATCAGCCCCAACGCCAATCCCTGCATGATGTGTCACGGCAACAAGAGCCGCATCGATGCTCCCAAGACCAAGGGTATGCCCACCAGCATGCCGTCCACCCACTGGACCAAGGTCGACGGCAACATGATCATGCATCCGAGCCGTCACGAATGCACGTTGTGTCACGCTCCTCAGGCTGACGTTCAGCCGCTGGTTCCGACCACCATGTAACAGTCGACGACTCATTTGAGGTCGAAAGAGGCTTGCTGAGAGGCAGGCCTCTTTTCTTTGTCGACCGTCTTTACGCCCTTTAATCCGACAGGCAGTACAATACGTCCTACTTTCACCACTAAATTAACGGATGGGTTCATGCGAACTGTTGTCATCGGTATGAGCGGCGGCGTTGACAGTGCGGTCAGCGCTTATTTACTGAAACAAGCCGGATATGAAGTCATTGGTCTTTTCATGAAAAACTGGGAAGACGACGACAATTCCGAGTATTGCTCCAGTCGCCAAGACTTCATTGATGCTTGCAGCGCAGCCGATTTGATCGGCATCGATTTGGAAGCGGTTAATTTCGCCAAAGAATACAAAGATCGCGTTTTCTCCGATTTCCTGCGTGAATACTCTGCCGGTCGCACGCCCAATCCCGACGTTTTGTGCAATGCCGAAATCAAATTCAAAGCCTTTCTGGACCACGCCATGCGCATGGGCGCCGATCACATCGCAACCGGTCACTACTGCCGCGTTCGAGAAACGGACAAGGGCTTCGAATTGTTGCGCGGTTCCGATCCGACCAAGGATCAAAGCTATTTCTTGCATCGCTTGAATCAGGCTCAGTTATCCAAAGCCGTTTTTCCCGTCGGCGACATGCGTAAGACCGACGTCCGCGCGTTGGCTCACCAAATCGGTCTGCCCGTCGCAGCCAAAAAAGACTCGACCGGCATCTGCTTTATTGGTGAACGTCCCTTCCGAGAGTTTTTGAATCGTTATCTGCCCACGCAACCCGGGCCAATCAAGACCGACGACGGTCGTGTGATCGGCGAACATATCGGGTTGTCCTTCTACACGTTGGGTCAACGCAAAGGCATCGGTATCGGCGGCAGTCGCGAAGGAAACGGCGAGCCTTGGTTTGTGGCGCGCAAGGATCTCAAAACCAATACGTTGTGGGTTGTTCAAGGCCACGATCATCCTTGGTTGCTGACGCACAACCTGACGGCCGTTCACGCCAGCTGGGTTTCCGGGCAGACTCCGAGCCCCGACGAATCCGTTACCGTCAAAACGCGTTATCGCGCCCCCGACGGTTCCTGTCGCGTGATCGGTTCCTCCGACGATACGATTGAGCTGGCGTTCCCCGATCCGCAGTGGGCGGCCACCCCTGGACAAAGCGCCGTGTTATATCAGGGCGACGTCTGTCTGGGAGGCGGTTTCATCGATCGCATCGATGCGGCACGCTAAACCCGCGCACCGAACAAAATGCTCGACCGACCGTGTCGAGCATTTTTTTCATCTCGTGCCGCTGGGGGAGTTGCTAAAATGGTCGGATTACAGTTTGTTCCGTGCGACTTTTTGAAGGAAGCCTACTCGTGGCCTTATTTGACTCCGCTCGCTTTTCAACTTCCGCAGCCAACATTCGCCAACTGCCCGGCGCGGGTCTGCCTGAAATTGCTTTTGCCGGCCGTTCCAATGCCGGCAAGTCCACCACGATCAACGTATTGACTCGGCAAGGTCGTTTGGCTTTCGCCTCCAAAACGCCCGGCCGTACGCAATTGATCAATTTCTTTAATTTATCCCGTCGCATCCCCGACACCAAAGAACGCGAAGACGTCGCCTTCTTGGTTGACCTCCCGGGGTACGGTTACGCAAAAACCGCCCCCGAGATTCGTGAAACATGGAGCGCGCTGGTGGGCGGCTATTTGGCTACGCGCCCGAGCTTGACCGGCGTTGTCATCGTTATGGATGCCCGTCGTCCCTTCATGCCTGCCGACGAATGGCTGATTGACTTTTTCTCCACCAAAACGCACGTGCGCCAGCTCTGGCTCATCAACAAGTGCGACCAAATCAAGAACCAGGAAAAGTCCAAGGTGTTGCAGTTGGCCAAGAAACGCGCTCAGGAAATCGGCGATCACGTCTCCGTCCAACTCTTTTCAGGTTTAAAAAAGCAAGGGGTGGAACAATTGCAGGAAACCTTGCTGTCTTGGATCGATCCGGAAGGACGTCTGAGCTAAAGCCCCCATTAGTAACGTAAAAGGAAAATCCATGCAGACTCTCGGCCAGTTCCCGATGACTCGTATGCGTCGCATGCGTCGCGACGATTTCTCTCGTCGTCTGATGCGTGAAAACGTCGTCACTCCCAATGATCTGATCCTTCCCGTCTTTGTCAAGGAAGGCGAAAACGACCGTGAACCCATTCCGACGATGCCCGGCGTTTTCCGCTATACCCTCGACGAACTTCTCAAAGTTTGTCAGGAATGCGTTGATTTGGGCATCCCCATGATCGCGCTGTTCCCCGTGATCGATGACGCTTTAAAAACCGACGACGGGCGCGAAGCCGCCAACCCCGACGGTCTTGTCCCTCGTGTCGTTCGCGCTGTGAAAGAAAAATTCCCTCAACTCGGCATCATGTGCGACGTTGCGCTCGATCCGTACACGACCCACGGTCAGGACGGTCTTATCGATGATACGGGATACATCCTCAACGACGAAACCGTTGAAATGCTTGTACGTCAGTCTTTGTGCCAGGCCCGTGCCGGCGCCGATGTCGTCGCTCCTTCCGACATGATGGACGGTCGTATCGGCACCATCCGCAAGGCATTGGAAGACGAAGGCATGATTCACACCCGAATCATGGCTTACAGCGCCAAATATGCGTCGAGCTTTTACGGTCCTTTCCGTGATGCCGTTGGATCCAGCTCCAACCTGGGCAAATCCACCAAGGCCGTCTACCAACAAGACCCCGCCAACTCCGACGAAGCGTTGTGGGAAGTCGGCCTCGACCTTGCCGAAGGCGCCGACATGGTCATGGTTAAGCCCGGTCTGCCCTATTTGGATGTCGTTCGTCGCGTAAAGGACGAGTTCAAGGCTCCCACCTTCGTCTACCATGTCTCCGGCGAATACTCCATGATCAAATGCGCCGCCGCTGCCGGTTGCATTGACGAAAAGCGCATCACGATGGAGTCGATGATTTGTTGCAAGCGAGCAGGTGCCGACGGCATCCTCACTTACTGCGCCATCGACGTAGCCCGTTGGATCAAAGAAGGTTACGCTTATTGATAACGACAGCGCTCGTTAATCGCCAAACCGCCGCACCACATTCCCGTTGCGGCGGTTTTCTTTTATCCTCGTTTGCCCGATAGTCGGCTAGCGCCTACGCATCCTGCGTCTGTTTTCGAAATCGCATTCAATCGGCCTGTCGCGTTAGTGGATACTCCGACCAAATAAAAAAGAGGTTCGACACATCCGTGTCGAACCTCCGAATTTAGCGCTTATGACGCGTTTTATGCTTGCTTCTTCGCCTTTTGGAGCTTACCTACCAAGAGGCCCAAGACCACGACAACCAGAGCGCCCGCAGCCGCAGCAATGGTGTGATAGTCGGGAGCCGTCGGCAGATGCTTGACCACAAAGCCGTCGGTCGTCATCAAACCGCCCGCAATCCAACCGAGCAAACCCCCACCCAACCAAACGATGATCGGGAATCGATCGATAAGCTTCAAAACAATCTGGCTGCCGAAAACGATAAACGGTACGGAAACCAACAGGCCGAAGATAACTAAAGCCGTCTGATGACCTTCATGAGCCTGCTGAGCGGCACCGGCAATAGCGATCACGTTGTCCAAACTCATGACGAAGTCGGCGACGATGATCGTCTTGATGGCACCCATCAAACGGGTCGAACCCTCGATCGACTCGTGTTCGTCTTCTTGCTCGGGAACCAGCAGCTTGATACCGATCCAAATCAACAAGGCGGCGCCGATGAGCTTCAGGAACGGCAGATCCAACAGCAAGACGGCAAACGTGATCAAAATCACACGCAAAATAATTGCCCCGGCAGTACCCCAGAACACACCCTTCACGCGCTGTTCCTTGGGCAAGTTGCGACAAGCTAACGCAATCACAACGGCATTATCACCGCCTAACAAAATGTCAATCATAATGATTTGGCCAACGGCACCCCAGTGCATGTTAGCCAAAAAGTCCCACAACCACTCCACGGCTAGACTCCCTTAAATATTGTCAATAAAAAAGACATAAAATCTGGTAGCACTTATTGTATTGTATGAAGACCGCGCTTCCGATTTAATTTGTCAATAAATTTCGTTTCCTTACATTTCAAAATCATCCGCTTGCCCGCATGAGGACAAAACTTTGGATATTGTTGAAATGTCAAAGCCTCTGGCCGCTAAAAATCGGATCTGACGCGCGCGCTCTTTGTAATCGATCGGAGGCGCTCCGAATTTCTTGGACCAAATGGCACGTGCACGTGCCACCTCGTCGCCGGCCTCTTGCAAAGCCTGTTCGATATCCTCGGAACGGACACCTTTCTGACGCAACTCCTGAATTAAGCGTTGGTTCCCGTATCGAGAAGCCCGCGTCCTCACACGCGCTTCGGCAAATCGCGCGTTACTCAGATAGCCTTTGGCCTCGAGCGTATCCAAACAATCGCTGACATCCGTATTCGTTTGACCTTCCGACAACGCCCTCTGAAGCTTGTATTTCAGCTCCTCTCTGGAATGCTCTCGTCGAGAAAGCAACTCAACGCCTTTCATCAACAGCGTTCTGGGTTTCGTTCTTGGCGCCACCGTCATACTCTCCGAATAAACATACCCGAGAAAGGCTATTCTCGGGTATTTGACTATCTTAGTACAGATCTTCCGGTTCAATCACGGTATCGTCCACGACGACTTCAGCCGCCTTGGTCTTTTTCTTTTCCGTCTTAGTCTCCTTGACCGGTGCCTCGACGGGCGCAGTCGGCGTCAGCGACATCGTTCGAGGACGCATTCCCTTGAGACCGCGAATCTTATTTTCGATTTCCAGCGCCACATCTTCATGGGTGCGCAAATATTCGCGTGCGTTGTCCTTACCCTGACCGATACGGGTGCCTTCATAGCTATACCATGCACCGCTCTTATCGACGACATCGAGCTCGGTACCCAAATCAGGCAATTCGCCTTCGCGCGAAATCCCTTCGCCATACAAGATATCGAACACGGCTTCCTTAAAGGGAGGCGAAACCTTGTTCTTTACCACTTTGACCTTGGTTTCCGAACCGTACACTTCGTCACCGCGCTTCAACGCGTTTTTACGACGAATGTCGATGCGAACCGAGCTGTAGAACTTGAGCGCGTTGCCGCCGGTCGTCACTTCGGGATTGCCGTAAGCGATACCGATCTTCATACGAATCTGATTGATGAAGATAACCAACGTCTTGGTCTTTGTAATCGAAGCGGTCAACTTGCGCAAGGCCTGACTCATTAAACGCGCCTGCAAACCGGGCAAAGCGTCGCCCATTTCCCCTTCGATTTCGCTGCGCGGCGTCAAGGCGGCCACCGAGTCGATAACGATCAAGTCGACGGAGCCCGAACGCACCAACGCGTCGGTAATTTCCAAGGCTTGTTCGCCGGTATCGGGCTGAGACAACAGCAAATCGTCCAGTTTGACGCCTAACTTTTGAGCGTAATTGACATCGAGCGCATGCTCGGCGTCGATGAAAGCACACGTACCGCCGAGTTTTTGCATTTCGGCGATCACCTGCAACGTCAACGTCGTCTTACCAGAACTTTCGGGACCAAAGATTTCTACAACACGACCGCGCGGCAAGCCGCCAACCCCCAAGGCCAAATCCAACCCCAAGGAACCCGTGCTCACCACTTCGACGTCTTCGGCACTGTCGGCCTCGGACATGCGCATGATCGAGCCCTTGCCAAACT
Organism: Duodenibacillus sp.; assembly: GCA_017628205.1. GTDB lineage: Bacteria > Pseudomonadota > Gammaproteobacteria > Burkholderiales > Burkholderiaceae_F > Duodenibacillus. Next base: position 75,480 of record JAGBZO010000041.1, on the reverse strand, counting down.
CTTTTTCAATATATGCCAGAGCTGCCGCCAATGCTTTTTTACGTTCGTCTTGGTCATTCAGACGTTCAACACGCATATCGCCGGCTTTCTTCTTATCGGTTGCCATACCTTTTATTTCCTATATAACTATATTAAAGATAGTTTTTATCTATCTTTAATTTTCTTGCGAGAGCTTACTATTTTCAGTGGATCAATAAAACGACTGTTTTTTGAAAATTGATCCACCAACCCAATAACGACGCGCCTAAAACAAACTTTCTCTCACATCGTTACCGTGAATCATGCCCCATTTTTTCAAAAAAATCGACTTTTTCCGTTGTCTAAGTTGTTAGTGGTTACCCTAACATAGTAGACTTTTTGCGGACCTATGTTTTATCTTTTTTCTATCGTAAGTTGATACACGGTGACTTTTTCAAAAAATTAGCTTGACACAAGATGAAAAACCGTGTTTAATTCCGTTCTCAGTTGATTGTTCCTCTGCGAACTCGTGTTCAACGACGCTTCGTGGGTCGTTAGCTCAGTCGGTAGAGCAGCGGACTTTTAATCCGTTGGTCGTGAGTTCGAATCTCGCACGACCCACCAAGACAACTCAACTGGAAGTGGGGAGCGTAGCTCAGTTGGTAGAGCAGCGGACTCTTAATCCGTCGGTCCAGAGTTCGAGTCTCTGCGCTCCCACCAAAATTTGTGTTCTGTAGGTCATGCCTGCAGAAATTCGGTTTCGGGAGCGTAGCTCAGTTGGTAGAGCAGCGGACTCTTAATCCGTCGGTCCAGAGTTCGAGTCTCTGCGCTCCCACCAGATTCCAGCCCATCGTGATACACGATGGGCTGTTTTCTTTTGTGCATTCGCTAAAATTTCAAGCGAAACCCTTCTCTTTTCTTTTTGTCGTGATCAACCGCCTGTTTTCTTTTTGCCTGAGCTTGTGTCTCATCGGAGTCACGCCGATCGTTTCTCAAGCCGACACGCTTGACGACATAGCGTCCCGACTCGTCCAACGACCGACCCTTGTCGCCCACTATACCGCGGAGAAAAAAACGGCATCCATTCCCGTTCCGCTGATCAGTCGCGGCACGCTAACCATTTCGGAACCGCAAGGCCTCATCTGGAAAACGCAGTCACCCTTTGAATCGTTCGCCGTTTTTACCGACACCCGCATCGGCTTCTCGAACGACGGCAAGCAATGGATCGTAAGACCGCAAGGGCATACGCAAAGTTATATCGAGCAGATCGAAAGCATCGTTTCCGGACGCCTTGATTCGTTCCGAGACCAATTTTTACTTGACGCCCAATTGGATTCGACTTCCGGTCGTTGGTCTCTGATCGCCACTCCCAAACATGATCGTGTTCAATCCATGATCACCGAGATCGCATTTTTCGGCAACCTCCATGTCGAACGGATTCTCATCACCCAATCCAACGGCGACACCACGCGCATCGTCTTTGAAAACATCGAACACCCTGAAAATCCGGATCCGTGCACGATGCGTCTATTCGAGGCGGTACGATGAAAAATCCGTTCGAATCGCGTCTCGATCGTTCGTTACGCTACGGTTGGTTGATCGTTTGGTGTCTTGTTTGTTTCTTTGCCGTCTTGCGCTTGACTCCCGGCATGATCGAAACGGACATCAAGGCACTTTTACCCCAAGACAAATTGGTGCGACAAGCCTCCGACATTCTTGCGAACATTTCCGACAAAAACGCAAAAACCATCTGGGTCGTAATCGAGTCACCTTCATGGCACAAGACGCGCAAGGCGGCCGAAACTTTTGTCGAAGCGCTGCCCTCCGACTTCCAACGTTCTGCCGAAACAGAGCAATCGCTTGAGTCGATTCGGGCTCTGTACCGACGCTTCATCCCCAACTTCCTTACCGAGCAAGACGCTCGTTGGCTCAAAGAGGCCGACCCGCAAACCGTCGGACAACGTGCCCTGCAACGCCTTTATCAACCTGTATCCTTTTCCGTCTTCGATTGGACCGACGATCCGTTGGGGTTATTTCAAAACTGGCTCTTGTCTCACAATGCCTTTTCTCGATTTACGCAACGCGACGGATTCACGGTGTTGCTCGACAACGACGCCAAATCGACTATCGTGCTGTCACTGACAACCGGCGCCGGGTTGGCCGCCAATGCCTCGGGCACACTGACCGACGGCATTGCCGCGGCATCGGCTCGATCCCGGAGCGTTTGTTCCGATTGCACCGTCTTTGCGAGCGGCATTCCCCTTATCGCCGAAGCCGTCAGTTCGCGCGCGGCTTTTGAAACCTCGACGATCGGCCTGGTCGCATTGGCAGGCATCGTCTTTTTGACCTGGTTGTTTTTCAGACGTTTTGCTCCCATCGGCTATTTGATTTTCGTTTTGGGAACCTCGACGGCTTTTGCCTTTTGCTCCCTCGTTTTGATTTTCGATCGGTTACACGTCCTCACCTTTGTCTTCGGCGCCACGCTCTTGGGCATTTGTGTCGATTATGTCTTTCATGCCGCTTGCGCGCTTTTGAACGGTGCAAACGGGATCGATGTTAGACGCAAGCTCTTGCGTCCCCTCGGCTTGTCGCTTTTGTCCACCATTCTCGGTTATGCACTGATGCTCGCCGTCCCGGTTCCGGGGCTGCGTCAGATGGCACTTTTTTGTATCAACGGACTCGCTGCGGCTTTCGTGACGCTTATGCTGACATTGCCGTTGGCACCGCAGACCCAAAACTCCATCGCTTTCGTCCGATCGTTCTGCGAGGTGATGAGCCGCTGCATCCGACCGTTAAACCCCAAACAACGACGCATCCTGATCGTCGCCTCGAGCATTGTGACAATCGGCGGGGTGCTTCAATTGCAAACGACAAATGAGTTGAATCTGCTCAACAGCATTCCCAAGTCCTTGTTGGATACGCAAGCAACTCTCAACCAACGCTTAAGCGATACCAGCCCGAGTCAATTTTTCCTTGTTCAAGCGCCTGACGACAAAACAACGCTCGATCGTCTGGCATCGCTTCACGCTCGGCTTGAAAACGCCGTTCGGCAAGGCATCATTCGACAAGCCTTCAGCCCTTACGACTGGTTGCCCGATTACCGCCGGCAACAAGAAAACGCCCGTTTGACCGCCGCTGCCAACGCCTCCGCCTTGGCTTACGTCGAGCGTCATTTGAAAATCTCTCTGCAACGGCCGACCCAAGACACGCCGTTGGCCAACCCAAGCGATTTGACAGCGTTGCCCCCCTTTGGCTCACTTTGGCTCGACAACTCGAACAAGGGCGCCGTCGTCTTGCTTTCCGGGGTTGGACCCGATAGTTTGGGCGCCTTGCAGAACATCGCCGACTCGCTCGATGGGGTCAGCTTCGTCAACTTGACCGCCGACATCGCCGCTTCTCTGAGCTCCTACCGCACGATCCTCTTGTGGATTGTCGGACTATCGCTTGTGATGACGCTCTGGCTCTTGCGACGCCTCTATCGCAAGGACGGCCTCCACGTTTGTCTGCCCTGTCTGCTCAGTCTCCTACTGACATTGGGCGTACTCGGTTGGTGCGGCATCCCCGTTTCGCTCTTTAGCACCTTGCCTCTACTGTTGCTTTTGGGCCTGAACGTCGATTACGCCCTGCTCATGCATTCCGAACGAGAGCATTCCACGGTCTGGGCGTCCATTTTCTTGGCCGGCTCCAGCACCTTGCTGTCGTTCGGCCTGTTGAGCCTTTCGTCAACTCCCGCGCTGAGTCATTTCGGAATGACCGTCTTAATCGGCATTGCACTTGCTTGGTTGTTGACGCCTTTGTTGCGCGCTCATCCCACGAAGAACCGATAAAAAGAAAAAGCGATTTTCCCGAAGGAAAATCGCTTTTTTGACTTCCAATCAAAAATCAGGCTTCGTCTTCATCGTCTTTTTCGATCGGCTCTTTTCGACCGAAGGCTCGAACGAACCAGAGCCCCATTTCATAAAGAATCACGAGCGGGATAGCCAACAACAACTGAGAGAGCACATCGGGCGGCGTGAAAATGGCCGCGATCACGAATGCGCCCACAATGACGTAAGGACGAGCTTTGGTCAGCTTTTCCGCGGAAGCAAAACCCACGCGATTCAGAACCGCCACCAAAATCGGCACCTCAAACGTAATGCCGAAAGCAAAGAACATCGTCAAAACAAAGCTGAAGTAGCTGTCGATGTCCGGTGCAAAGTTGACGGATTCGGGAGAAAATCCCGCAATAAACTTGAACACCATCCCGAAAACGATGAAGTAGCAATACGCCATGCCGATCGCGAACATCACGATGCTCGAAACGATGACGGGCAACGCCAAACGCTTTTCGTGACGGTACAGAGCCGGGGCGATATAGGCCCACAACTGGTACAAAACATAGGGCAACGCCAACAAAAACGCTACGAAAAGCGTCACCTTGAGCGGCACCATAAAGGGCGCGACCACCCCGGTCGCCAACAGCTTGACCCCTTGAGGCAAAGCCACCATCAACGGCTGCGACAAGAAGTCAAAAATTTGTTTCATGAAAGGCGACAAACACGCGAAGATCACGAGAATCGCGATACAGGCCCGCACCGTACGGTTACGCAACTCGACCAGATGCGAGACCAACGGTTGCTCGTTCGCGGGATCTTCCGGACCTTCCAACTTCTCTTGCTTTTCTGCCATATGTTCATCCCTTAGCGATAAATGCGCACGCGATTGGAACGAGCTCGCGCCGTATAGCGGCGATTGTTGCCGCCAAATTGCGGCGAACGATCACCGAGCTCCATTTTGAGCTTGTGCAACTGCTCGGCCAGTTCTTCAACGGAGGGGCCGGCCTTGTATCGCTTGTCGAACGACTTGACGCCGCCTTCTTTTGTTTCGTCTTCTTCGTCTTCAATATCGACGGCCTTACCGTACCAGCCGTAAAAATCATCCACGGGATCGGGCGTGTCCAAGGCCGAAGTAAACGAGTCGGCGGCCTCGGATGCGTTCGGGAGCGTAGGCGCATTTTCACGCGGCGTGTTGATGCTGTCTTTGCCGTCAGCGTTCAGTTGCGTGTACGCCTGCTGCGCGTCGGACGCCGACTTTTCAATGTCCGTTTCCAACGCTTTGACTTCTTTCCCGATCGATTCGGTTTGACTCTTGACCGTGTTGTTCAGATCTTCGGCCAAGGTCTTGGCCTCGTCTTGGATTTTCTTGAGTTCCGACAATTCGGCTTCACGCTCAATGTCACTCTTGACCTGTTGAACCAAGCGTTGTGCTTTTCCAATCCACTCGCCGGCCGTTTTGGCGACAACAGGCAGCTTTTCCGGGCCGAGCACCACGAGGGCGACCGCACCGATCAGCATCAACTCCGAAAAACCAAAATCAAACATATTCTTGCCCGATACAACAAACAGGTAAAGGTGTCTTGCTTATCGGCAAGGCACCTTTACCTCGATCAACGATGAGTTCCAAGCACGAGGATCAGGCCTGCGTCTTTTCCTTGGCCTGACCTTCAACCGTTTCAGCCTTGGCGGCCTGAACCTGCTTGGGAGCCTCGGCGGCGGGCGTTTCACCTTCCTTCATGCCTTCCTTGAAGCCCTTGATGGCACCACCAAGATCCTTGCCCATGTTCTTGAGCTTGCCCGTACCGAAAACGAGGACGACGATGGCAAGAACGATCAGCCAATGCCAGATAGAAAGAGAACCCATTTTTGACTCCTTACAGATATGTGAGAGTAAATTAAAAATTTATTTCCAAGGACGAGGACCACCCAATACGTGGATGTGCAAATGCGGAACCTCTTGTCCCCCGTCGTGACCCGTGTTGATCACCGTCCTGAATCCATTGTCACAACCGGCCTGCTTGGCCAACGTCGGTACTAGATTGATCATTTTACCCAACAACACAGCGTCTTCGCTCGTTGCATGTGCTAAAGAAGTAATATGATGCTTCGGAATGATTAGAAAATGAATCGGTGCTTGCGGGTGAATGTCATGAAACGCAATCACGTCATCGTCTTCATACACTTTGTTGCACGGAATCTCACCGCGCGCGATCTTACAAAAAATGCAATCTTCCAGTTGCATGATCATTCTCCTGTACGCTTCGCGTATCGATAGCGGTTATTCGGTACGACTAGCTTTTTCCTGCAAGCCGCTCAATCCTTCGCGACGCTGCAATTCGGCCAATACCTGTTCGGGACGCAAGCCGTAATGCGCCAACATAACCAGCGTGTGAAACCACAGATCGGCCGTTTCGTAAATGATATCTTTGCGGTTGACGTCCTTGGCGGCTATCACGACTTCGGTCGCCTCTTCGCCAATTTTTTTCAAGAATGCATCGGGGCCTTTGCTAAAGAGCTTGGCGACGTAACTGGCGGAAGGATCGGCCTGCTTGCGGCTTTCAACGATGTCCGCCAACTGCATCAACGTTTGCGCAACGTCCTGGGTCGGCATGTCCAAACTAACTTGGTCGTGACTTGTCACTCGGAATCTCCTGTTTCGTTGGTCATATGCTAGCAAACCAACCATAGAAATTCCTTAAAGCACTATGGTTTTAAGCGACAGGGCGAACTTTTTGAAACGAAAAAGAAAAAGCCCAGCTACACGTAGCTGGGCTTTGAAATTCTGGTGGCGCATCACGGATTCGAACCGCGGACACAAGGATTATGATTCCTCTGCTCTAACCGACTGAGCTAATGCGCCGAAGAGGATTGGAATTTTATGGTGGATTTTTTATTTTGTCAAGACCTATTGTGCCTTTTTTCAAGAATTTCTTATTTGGTCCGACAAAACGGCTGAATCAACCCCAAAACGCCATAAAGTTTGGCCAAATCTAACAGCTTGGCCGGGGCTTCGATCAATCGCGGCTCAAGCGTGGCGAACTGCGCGGCGCGAATCCAGGCCAACACGACCGAGACCGCCGAACTATCCACGATTTTTACCGAAGAAAAGTCCAGAACGGCATCGCCCTGTTGTATCGCTTTCACAACATCCTTCTTGATCTTGCGTGCCGTAAGGCGCGTCAGGTTCTCTTGCTCGATTCGCATGACGACTCACCACCCGTTCAACGCGCGTTCTTTGCCTTGAGCGTTTCGATCAGCCCTTCGATACCCGAAGAATTGATCACGCTGGCGAACTGTTGCCGATAGTTGGTGACCAACCAAATGCCTTCGACGTCAACGTCGATAATGCGCCAACTGCCGTCCACCTTTTTGAGTCGGTAATTGATTCGCATATCGGGCTTGCCGGGCGCCGTCATGAGCGTGCGCACGATCGCTTCACCCGGTGCAGGTTTTACACGATTGGGAGCGAGCTCGACCTTTTGATCTTTGACGGTTGCCAGCGCGCCGGAATAGACACGAGTCAGTTGCTCTCTGAACTGATGTTGCAACTCTTCTCGCTGTTCCGGCGTGGCTTTACGCCACTGAGGCCCGACGCACATACGCGTCATGCGAAGAAAATCGACGACGGGCATGACTTTGTCATTGACAAACTGGCGAACGCGCTCGGGGTCGCCCTGCATCAATTTAGCGTCGCTGCGAATCGTAAAAAGCATTTCATTGCTCAAATCGAGGATCCATTGTTCCGGATCACCCGTTGCGTCAAGAGCTAACGCGGGCATGCTCGCGACGGACAACAAACCCACGGACATAACGGACTGAATCAATACGCGTCGTTGCATACGTACCTCGCGAACGTTTTTACTTTTGATCTTCGAATTCGTCTTGGACAAACTCGACGGGAGGATTGCCGTCGAAGGCCGCGTTGCGTCGGTTGGCCAAGAAGCCTTCGCGCGCCATCACATACGGGTCGACGGCATCTCGCAACAAATCCGTAGCGGGCATCACGCGAACACGCTGATCCAACAGATACAGGCCGGTGCTACCCCACTGAACCAGATCGTCGTCGACATACGCGAGCGGTTCCGTATACCAACCGACGACCGTGCCGGTCGCATCGGAAATCGTGCTCGGTCCCAAAATGGGCAACACGACGTAAGGACCGGTAGGCACACCCCAAACGCGCAACGTTTGACCGAAGTCTTCCGCACGCACCTTTTGCCCAGCCCAATGATCGGCAACGTCAAACAGACCGCCCAAACCGAGGGTCGTGTTCACCAAAAAGCGATACAACGACACCATCGTGTCGTGTCCCTTGCCTTGCAACGCATTGTTCAAAATGTTGCGCGGTTCGGTCATGTTGGTGAAAAACGCCCCGACGCGATCCTGAACGAATGTCGGAACGACGGCTTGATACCCTTTGGCAACGGGACGGATCGCGTACTCGTCGACGGCCGAGTTGAACAAGAACGTTTGACGATTCATGCTTTCCCACGGATCCTCGGGGTGTTGTCCCGCATTGTCGGGAACATGCGCGCACCCACACAAACCGACTGCCACCAGAACGGCCGCCGCGCCGCGCTTCATTACTGTCCAAGCCTTCATTCTTTCTTTTCTCAATCCGATTCAAAACATTGATTATTTTTCGCCGCCTTTTTCCGCCATTTGGAAAAGGAATTGACTGATCAGGTTTTCCAACACCATCGCCGATTGCGTCTGTTCGATGCGGCTGCCGCCTTGCAAATTGGTCTCTTCACCGCCCGCCGCCAGACCGATGTACTGTTCGCCGAGCAAACCGGCCGTCAGGATGCTGGCGGAGGTATCGGCCGGAAAGACGTACTCTTGTTCAAGCTCCATCTCCACTTTGGCCTGGAAGGTTTCCTGATCGAAGCGAATCGACTTGACGCGACCGACCACAACACCGGCACTCTTGACGGGAGCACGAGCCTTGAGCCCGCCGATATTGTCGAAATGAGCCGTCACGGTATACGACTTCGAAGCGAAGCTAAAGTTGCCCAAGTTGGCGGCTTGCATCGAAATGAACAACATTGCGACAAAACCGGCAATGACAAACAAACCAACGAAAAATTCTAAACGCTTGCGTTCCATGACTAATCACTTTTAAATGGTCGAAAACATGAATGCCGTCATCATGAAATCCAGACCGAGAACCAACAGAGAACTGATCACGACGGTACGGGTGGTGGCGCGAGAAACACCTTCGGGCGTCGGTCGAGAGTTGTACCCTTGAAAGAGCGCGATCAACCCGACAGCCACGCCGAACACGAACGATTTGATCATGCCGTTGAACACGTCGGAGTAAACGTCCACGCCATCTTGCATTTGAGACCAGAAAGCGCCGTTGTCGCACCCGATCAATTGAACGCCGACAATCCACGCTCCTACGATGCCGATTGCCGAGAAGATGGCGGCCAAAATCGGCATGGAAACAATCGTTCCCCAAAAACGCGGCACGACGATCCGTCGAATGGGATCGACGCCCATCATTTCCATCGCAGCCAACTGCTCGCCGGCCCGCATCAATCCGATCTCGGCGGTCAAGCTCGTTCCGGCACGACCGGCAAACAACAAGGCGGTCACGACGGGGCCGAGTTCGCGCATCAGCGACAAGGCGACCAACACGCCCAGCGCCTGTTCGCTGCCGTAGCGCACCAAGGTGTAATAGCCCTGCAGACCGAGAACGAAGCCCACGAACAAGCCCGATACGGTAATGATCAGCAATGAATGAATGCCGATGAAATGGATTTGCTGCACGACAAGAAACGGGCGCGAAAGCCCCGCGGTCAAGCTGCGCAACAGACGCCATGCAAACAGCGTCAGTTTCCCGACGCCGCGGATTTGCGTCACGACGACATGTCCTAACGACTGAATGATTCCGAGCAAAAATTCCATCACGGGGCCTTTACCTTAAAGTCGTCGGCAACTGCAGCCGCGGGATAATGGAAGCGAACGGGACCGTCGGGCGCCGCATCGAGGAATTGACGCACATAAGGATCTTGCGATGCGGCCAACTGCTCGGGCGTCCCCTCTCCGGAAATGCGTCCGGCGTTGAGCATGTAAACATAGTCGGCGATTGCAAACGTTTCAGCCACGTCGTGCGTCACGATAATCGACGTTGCGTTCAGCGCATCGGAGAGGCGACGGATCAACTGTGCCGTAATACCCATGGAAATCGGGTCCAGGCCGGCAAACGGTTCGTCATACATCATCAAGGCCGGGTCGAGCGCGATGGCGCGAGCCAAGGCGACGCGACGAGCCATGCCGCCGGAAATGTCCGAAGGCATCAGCGAGGCCGCGCCGCGCAACCCGACGGCATGCAATTTCATGAGAACCAAATCGCGAATCGTTTCTTCGTCCAGATCGGTCTGCTCGCGCAACGGAAAGGCAACGTTGTCAAACACGGACAAATCCGTAAACAGCGCGCCGAACTGAAACAACATCCCCATGCGGCGACGCATGCGGTACAGCGCCTTTTCTTTTCTGGGATCGATCGGCTCGCCATCGAGGAGAATGCGTCCCTTCTGAGGCATCAACAAACCACCGATCAGCTTGAGCAAAGTCGTCTTCCCCATGCCCGAGCCGCCCATGATCGCCACTACCTGACCGCGACCGAATTTGAGCGTCACGTCATCAAGAATCAATCGATCGCCGTAGCTGAACGTTACGTCCTCAATTGTTAAAAAAGGATCTTCCAATTGCATTCGCCTTTATTGTTTCTTGGCACTGAATCCTCATTCAGTGCGTCAATTTATTATTGCACGATTTCGGCCGAATAAACGACGTCGTTTTTAGCCATTACAAACCGGTGGGTTCATAACGCAACGGTCGATGAATTTTCAACTCCTTGAGTCGTACGTCGTCATCAGGCACGATCTCGAAACAGGCGGCCATATTCTCGGGACAAGGGATGGCGCGTCCCGTTTTCACATTGATCAAATTCCACTCGGTCGCGGCCGTCACGCACAATTTGCCGTTACGAACCAACGCGTAACGACGCAAAGAGCGGCCTTCGCTCATGGCGCTGACCCAGGTGTAAATCGTCACTTCATCCCCGCAAAAGCAAGGACGCAAGTACTCGATCCAGTGCTGACGCACCACCCAGGCGTAACCGTTTTCGAAATACTCCTTGGACGACCAGCCGTTTTGAGCCGAAGCATAGCGAGCCGCCTCTTCCAACCAATGCACGTACACTTGGTTGTTGACGTGGTTCAATTCGTCGATATCGGACTCGGAAACCTGAAACGTTTTGCTGACGATAGGATGAATCACGGCGCCACCTCCTGTTGCGTCGAAGCCAAAGGATCTGTCACGCCCAGCTGACGAGCCATCGCGGCGCTGGCGTTGCGACACATTTCCCGACGATCCTCGCCGGTTACCGGTTCCAGCACGTGCACTTTGACGACCAAATCGCGACAGCACGCGATCTTCCACAAGCACTCGAACAGCCCAGTATCGCCGACATACGCCGGATCGGTCGTCAGCTGACCCGCGTCTTCATAACGCAGGACGACGGGAACCACCATCGCTTCGGACTTGATTGCCGCGTCGAACAAATTGGAATGCAACTTGAGCAATCCCGTTCCGTCCGATGTCGTTCCTTCCGGAAAGACCAAGAGCGTCTGCCCCTGCTTGATGACCGTTTTCATCTTCTCGGCAATCGACAGCAACGCGCGTTTGTTGCCGCGTTCGATAAAAATCGTCCCCACCGCTTTGGCAATGGAGCCGAAAACCGGCCATTTGGCGATTTCCGCCTTTGCCACGAACAACGACGGCGCCGCCGCATTCAAAGCGAAAATATCCAAAAGCGACACGTGATTCGAGACAAGAAGGCGTCCCGTGCTATCGGGAGTGATGCCGGTGTCGTGCACGGCTTCTCCCAACGTTTGGCCGACAATTTCAACGCGACATCCCAACCAACGCAAAATACGGTTGGACCACGTTCTCTTGATACGTCCCAGTTTTTGCGCGTCGCATCCGGGCAGAATCACGGCGATCAAGTACATGCATGCGATGATGAAAACAAACACCAACGCAAAACGCTTGCAAGCAATCAGTTTTCGCATTTTTCTATCTGTCAATTAAGAAACCGTTTGAGGCATCGTACGAGGACACCCCTCGTCAAACCATTGCTGAAGAATGACGGCGGCGGCTTGATCGTCGATATCTCCGTCACAATCTTGCACGGCAACGGACGAATACCGTTCGTCGACGACGAAGACCGGCAGGCCGAATCGACCCTCGAGTTGTCGAGCGAATTTCAGAGCCAACGCCGTGACCTCGTGACTGGTCCCGTCGGGGTGACGCGGCACGCCGACAATCAAAGCGTCGGGAGACCATTCCTTGATGACGCGGGAGACGTGTCCCCATTTCGCGTCATTGGTACGCGCCGGCAAAATCTCCAATGCGCGCGCCGAACACGTCAGCGCGTTGCCCAAAGCAACGCCAATACGCACGGACCCGAAATCAAATCCCAACACGATGCCAAAATCGCTCATACTCAGCCCTCGTTTGAAACTGTTAATTTTAGAATGTTTTTGCGCCGCGCAGAGCATCCTTCAGAGGCAAATACGTTCTTGCCGGCGCCTCTTCGACGACACGGCGCAACGCTTCGCTCCAAACCCGTTCCCTCGTGGGATGTCCCCTCGACTGTCGAAGCTCAAAATCTGGCATACTGCCAAACTGTCTATCCACCGTACTTTGTTGAGGGCCTCATGATCGAAAACGTATTGGACAAATTGCGCGCGTTGTTTTCCGAGGGAGAGGCTCGCTTTCGTATCGTGGAGCACCCCGCCTGCGACCGCTCCAGCGCTTCCGTCGCTCAATTACGGGGAACGGAACTCGGACAAGGGGCCAAGGCTTTGGTGTGCATGGTCAAAGGCAACGGCGTAAAGCAATACGTTCTAGCCGTTTTGCCGGCCGATTATCAGGCCGATTTGTCGGTTTTAGCCAAGAGCTTGGGCGGCACGCGCGCGGGCCTGTGCAGCGCGGGCGAAGTCTCGGAATTGACCGGCTGCATTTTCGGAGCCGTCCCTCCCGTCAGTTTCCATGAAAAACTACTCAACGTCGTCGATCCCGCGCTATTTACGCGTTACGAAGAAATCGCCTTCAACGCCGGCAGCCGCGACACGTCCATCATCATCAATGCCAAAGATTTCGAGCGCATCGTCAACCCGCGCAAGATTGCGTTTGCCAAGGCGCCCCAAACCGACGGCGCCTAACCGACGTCAAACCATGAGAAACGAAAGCCTCCGACTCGTCATCGGAGGCTTTTGCTTTCTTGGCGACACCGCCATTTACTTAATCAGCTCGAGCGCCAACGGATTTTGCTGCAAGAAAGCCAACAAAGCCGATTTACGGGAAATGGACGCCACGTCCGGATACGCCGGCTCAAGCAATGCTTTCAACGACTTGAGTGTCGATCGATTGACAATGCGCTCGGCCAATTGCGCGTCATAAACATACCCGCCGAGCTCCTGAGCCTCTTGAATTTCAGGCGTTTCCACGACGGGCTTGGCCAGAACGCATTCGACGGTTCGAGACGGGGCGAAACGATGCGGCGCAGGAACATGGCGAATGATCTTGTCTCCGTACTGCATCGTCCAGGAATAGTTCAAGACGGTACGTCCGCGACGTGCGATACTCGCGTTAATCCCTGCGAGCACGCCTCTCAAGCTAGCCAGCATCTTTTCTTTCTCCTACTGTCAGTCCTCTGTTCGAGCTCGCATTAAAGACAAGCTCCTTCACGACATTGTAGCCAAAAATGCTCGATACGAAGCCCCCTCGGCCTTTGTCGCTTCAATTGCCGCTCCAGACATCCAACCAATCGCCGGAGCGGGGCGGAATCATCACGTTGACTTTAAGTCCTTTCAGCGTCAATTTGTGCGCCAATTCGAACGCCCCCGCCTGTCCGGCAAAATTTTGATCGTTGTCAGCATAGATCCAAACTTCTTCAACCGATTCGGGAAGTTGTTCGAGCGCCTTCATATTGCCCACTCCCATCGTAGCCCAAGTCGGCAGCCCCGTATGTTGTTGCACGGCCAACGCCGTTTCGATACCTTCGGCCACGGCCAACTTGGTCACCGGTCGAGCCAACTGAACGCAAGCCCCTTTGATCGGACCGCGCATCAGTTTTTTGGGCGAATCAACGGCCGCTTTTTTCCCTTCGCTCAAATACGTTCTGTGCATGTTGATCACGCAACCTTGCGCATTCGTGACCCGCCCCAACATCACCGGATACAGAACTCCGTCGGCATGATCCTCATCGTAATAAGGCAACGCCTCGTGGCATCGCAATTCCGGACCGCACTCAGCCGGATCGATCCCTCGACCGAGCAAATAGGTCCATACGGCGTCGCCCTCGACAATCGGATGAGCCTGACTCCACGTTTTGAGCATCGCCGCCATCTCATGCTCGTTGTCTCGATCATGCGGTTTACCCCGTTCCTTTGAACTTTTCGATTCCGCCACGACAAGTCCGCAAGCCTCTTCGACACGCTTCAAGGCTTCATGAAACGAGCAGCCGAGAAACCGTCCAAGCAAATCAAAGCCGTCTCCGGCTCCGCACCCGCGACAAAAATAATTGCCGTTGCCGAACTTGTCCGTAAAAGAAAAACGATCCGTTCCTCCGCATAACGGACACGGTCGATTAGGCTTGGACAAACAAGACGCGTCGACGCCACTGGCAACGAGAATGGACGGCCAACGACCGGCCGCGGCAAACTTTGCTCGATCCACTCGAGCTTGATAGGCTGGAGACATGAAACAAACCTCCGGCCGACTCCAAATCCCCCACGGATTCTTTTTTATAGTAATACGTTTTTTTTCAAAAAGTCCAACGTCGACAAAAGACAGGAAGGAAAACCGGATTTTTTACGTTCCGGCCACAAGAGCGACGTCAAACTTTCACAAAAAAAACCTCGAGCCCAACCCGTTACTAAAACGAGCGGCTCGAGGTTTGAATTCACGCTTTCTGTTTGTCGTCAGTTAAGATCGTTGGGGCCGCGATCTTTCCATGGATCCGTCGTAACGTCCATGCTACGAATCACGCCCTTGGTATCGAACTGCGGCCATACGGCCATGTCAAAGCCGCCGAAGTCCTTGAAGCGGTACATCCATGCGTGTTCGTTGACCAGTCGGAAATAATATTCCTCGGCACACGGCCCCCACAGGGCCCATACGTCGTCCTTCGTCGACTTGCCGATCTCAATCATCGAAAAATACTTTTCCTGCAGTCCTTGCTCGCGAGAGACAACCTTGCCCGAGCCGTCCAGGAACAACCACCAGACGTCCTGTCCGAACGGCTGACCGGAATAGGTCATACGCGTAGTGCCGTCGGGCATTTGCGTTTCGGCATGGGGCTCGCCCAGTTCCGCAACGACGGATTGCCTTGTTTGGCCCATGTCAATCAATTGCGGATGAGCGCAACCGCCGAGAATTAAAACCGCCCCGATCCCCAACAGACACAGCGATTTCTTTAACATAGACTCCTCCATTGGTTTGCTCCCATAGTTTAGCGCAAACAAAAACGTCCGAAATTCATAACAAATTTCGGACGTCAAAGTAATGAAAAAGAGGGGCGTGGAAATCAGAAACGATCCAGATGATGTTCCACGGCAAAAACCGCCGCCTGCACGCGACTCTTGATGTTGAGCTTGCGCAACACGCTCTGTACATGCACCTTGACGGTCGATTCCGCCAAATCCAAAGCACGGGCAATTTCCTTGTTGGAAACGCCCTTGGCCAGCCAGGCCAAAGTTTGACGTTCGCGAGGCGTCAAAGAATCAATATCGGGCGTATTGGCACCGATACCCATGCTCTTGTGGCGCAACTTCATGACCAACTTGCTGGTCATCTCAGGCGAAATGACCGAGTCGCCGGCAACCGCCTGTCGCAAGCTTTGCAACAAGAAGGCCGCATCGATCTTCTTGAGCAAATAACCGCGAGCGCCCAAACGCATGCATTCGGCCAAATCGTCGCCGTCTTCACTGACCGTCAACATCAAGACGGCCATGTCGGGGTTGGACCCCAAAATCTGTGCCAACGCCTCGTTACCCTTCATCGTCGGCATATCCAAATCAAGCAACACCAGATCCGGCTTGACTTGCTCGACCAGTTTCACGCCTTCCAGACCGTCGGCAGCTTCCCCGACAACTTCAAAGTCCTCCTGACGGGACAGCAAAGCCTTGATTCCGCTACGCAACAGCGTGTGGTCATCAACCAATACAATGCGAATCTTTTTCATCTTTGTGTTGCTTTCGTTGTTTTATCGGGAAACTCGATTCGGCACGACATCGAGAAACTCCCGCCAATGAGCTCTATCCTACGGACATCTTGCGACATCCTCGCCGAATTTTATGCGATAAATACCAAATCCGCAGAATGAGTTGTATCTAAACGAAAAAGCCGCCGCGATTTCCAACGCAACGGCTCTCTCGTTTTCACCGATCGGCAAATTAGGCGTGGGCGGCTTCAGCCTGCTGAGCCTGTTGTGCCAAACGCTGCTGATACATCGCTTCGAAATTGACTTCCGGCATGTGAATGGTCGGCAAACCGGTACGATTGATCAGGTCGGCCAAATTGGCGCGCAAGTACGGATACAAAATCGTCGGGCACATCACGTTGGAAATGTGCTTGATGCCTTCTTCCGGAATGTTCTTGATTTCAAAAATACCGGCCTGCTTACCTTCGACCAAGAACATCGTCTTTTCCTGCAGAGTGACCGTAATCGTGCCGCGAACGATAACTTCATAAGCGCCTTCGATCGGCAACGGACGGTGACCCACTTCAAACTGAACGTTGACGTTGGGCTCTTCCGTCGGCTGCGTCATGAAAATTTCCGGTGCGTTGGGCATTTCCAAAGACGCGTCCTTGAGATATACGCGCACCAACTGGAAGGACGGGGCGGCCTGTTCGGGCTGCTGCTGGTTTTCTTCTGCCATTTTTTTCCTCTCTTATACGGAATTTTTTCAAAATCTTAACGCGTGAAGGGCATGCGGCCGGCGCGCCATGCATTGAGGCCGCCTTGCAAAATCACGACTTCCTTAAAGCCGGTACCGCGCAACAACGGAGCGGCCATACGGGAACGACGACCATCGTTGTCAACCAACAAAACGGGACGGGCCTTGTCCAACTTGTTCAATTCGTTTTGGATACGATCGGCCGGAATGTTGACGGAATGTGCGATGCATTCCTTCTTGAATTCGCTCGGATCACGCAGATCGACGATCTGTGCGTTTTGGCGATTGATCATCTGCGTGGCGGTCGCATTGTCAACCTCGGGACCATAACGACGGCGAGTGACGAGCGGCGCAAGCAAAAAACCGCCACTAACGAGAATGATGGCGATCAAAAGAATGTTCTGGGTCAAAAAGTCCATGTTTATTTCCAATCAAATCCATCCCGACGTTCCGCGGGATTAGTGCGAATAATTTCGACATTATAGAATAGAGTTAAGAAAACTCTCTTCTTATCCACAACGACATGCGCAAACTCCTCAGTATGTGTCGCGGAGAACAACGCCGATGAGATCCAACGCGTTGCTTTTCGTCTTGCCATTATTGGGAACGATCACTTTCACCCCCCTTTCTCCGTTCATCGAGACCTGTAGCGCCTCGACGACAGCGGAACGTCGTAGCCTGCAAAAAGAACAAAAGTCCATCCAAGGGCAACTGACATCCATCAAAAAAGACATCGACAAAAAGCAAGCGGCCATCGAAAAAGCAAGCGATCACCTTCGCGCCAGTGAAAAAGCCATTTCAGACAGCAATCGCACGTTAAAGCAACTGGCCGAACAACGAACGGACGTGGAAAATCGCTTGGCCGACCTGAAACGTCAAGCGGCCATCGTCGGCATGCAAGTCAAGGACGCCGACGCCCTGATCGGGCAAATCAGTCAGGCGCAATTCGTCAATTCGCGTCGCAGTCCTTGGCAAAACGCCATTGAAGGCGGCAATCCGAACGACGTGACTCGCATGTCGGCCATGTTGCGTTATATGGAACGGGAACAAACCCGAACGATCGACCAACTTGAAAACCGTCAGAAAAACATCGAGTCCGTGACGGCCGAAACGATTGCTTCGCAGAAAGAACTCGCTCAGATCGTCGCCGATGAAAAGAAAAACAGAGCGAAACTGGAGCAAGACAAGTCGTCCCGTCAAAGTGCGGTAGCTTTGCTGCGCCGTCAGCTGAACTCCCAAAAAGAGCGTTACGAGCAGTTGCAGAAGAACCAGCAACAGCTGAGCCAACTCATTGAGTCAATTGACAGACAAATCGCTCTGAACGCCCGGAAGGAAAAAGAGCGTCTGGCCAAAGAAAAGGCCAAACGCGAGGCTGAAGCCAAGCAACGTGCCGCACAACAAAAACCCCAGATGGCCAAACCCGATCCCCGCAGAACGACCGTGGCCCCCGCCGTCGGGAACTTTGGCAATTTGCGCGGCAAGTTGACGATGCCGACCAAAGGCTCCGTCGCCGCGCGATTCGGACAAAAACGAGAAGGGGCGGCCGCCAATTTGGCTTGGCGCGGACTTCTCATCCGTGCGCCTCAGGGACAAAACGTCGTGGCGACAGCCTCCGGCACGGTCGTATTCAGTGATTGGATGCGTGGTTTCGGCAATTTGCTGATCGTCGACCACGGCTCAAACTATCTGTCCGTTTACGCCAACAATGAATCGTTGCTCAAATCGCGCGGCGATCGAGTGAAACAAGGTGAAACGATTGCGACCGTCGGGAACTCGGGTGGAGAAGACGAGCCTGGCTTATACTTTGAGCTCCGCTACAAGGGCAAACCTTTTAACCCTCAGCCTTGGATGGCTCGGCGTTAACTTTTTGATCAATCGACCGTTCGTATCGTATGAATTCTCTGCTTCGTTCCGCTTGTCTTGTCACGACCGGGCTCGTCTCCGGTCTGATCATGACCATGAGCTTCAATGCCAGTGCTGAAAAAAGACAAACCGTTGAGTTGCCTCTGGAAGACATCCAACTGTTTGCCGATGTTTTCGGTTCGATCAAGCATTTCTACGTTGACGAAGTTTCCGACAGCAAGTTGTTGGAAAACGCCATCAAGGGCATGGTCGAAGGGCTTGACCCGCACTCTTCTTATTTGGACTTCAAGGCATTCAAAGCCATGGAAGAGAGCACGTCCGGCGAATTCGGCGGATTGGGTATCGAGGTGACCAAGGATTCTCGAGGCGTGCGCGTAGTCAGTCCGATCGACGACACGCCGGCCGCTCGTGCCGGCGTCATGGCGGGCGATCTCATCATCAAAATCGACGACAAAGCAACGGCCGATCTGTCGTTGAACGAGAACGTCAAGTTGATGCGCGGCAAACCCAACACCAGCATCGTTTTGACCATCGCCCGCAAGGGCGAAGCCAAGCCGATCGTCCTCAAGATCGTGCGCGACATCATCAAAATTCAGTCCGTCAAATCCAAGCCTTTGTCCGACGGTCTCGGATACGTGCGCATCTCTCAATTCCAAGAGCATACGACGGAAGACTTTGCCAAGGCACTGACGAAACTCCATGAGACGAACAATCTCAAGGGGCTGGTCATCGACTTGCGCAACAACCCCGGCGGCTTGCTCAACAGCGCCATCGGCGTATCTGCCGCTTTCTTGCCGCACAACGCTCTGGTCGTCTCGACGCGCGGCCGAGACGCCGAAAGCGAACGCTTGTTCAAGGCCACGTTGGAAGATTACCGCACGAGCGTCAAAGAGAAAGATTTCATCGCCTCGTTGCCCGCCGCCACGCGATCCGTTCCCATTGTCGTTCTGATCAATCCCGCATCCGCTTCGGCTTCTGAAATCGTCGCCGGCGCGTTGCAAGATCACAAACGCGCAACGATCATGGGGTCTCGCTCGTTCGGTAAGGGAAGCGTACAAACCATTCTGTCCTTGCGCGTCAAGGGCGAAAACACCAACGGCCTCAAGCTCACGACCGCACGCTATTACACGCCGTCGGGCCGCACGATTCAGGCCAAGGGCATCACGCCCGACATCGCCGTGGACGACACGCCCGAAGGAAACTACCCGTCTTTCAACCTGCGTGAAGCGGATCTGGCCCACCACCTTGAGGACAAGACAAACAAACGCAACGATCACAACGAGGATTCGGAAGAAGACGCTCTTGAAGATCACGAGTTCACCATGCCCAAGTTGCGCTATGTCTTTGGCGATGAAAAGGACTTCCCGTTGCAACAAGCAAAAGCGCACTTGCTCGGTCAGAAAGTCGTTACGCACGAAGACGTACAAGCCAAGTTGAAAGCGGAACGACAAGCTCAAGACTCCGCCAAGAAGAAGGATCAACCCGAATGACGACAGCCGGCATTCCCGAGCGCTACAGCCGTCAGGCGCTTCTCGACGAATTGGGTATTGAGGGGCAACAAGCCATCGCGCGTACGCGATGCCTCATTATCGGTGCGGGCGGCTTGGGATGCCCTGCCGCTCTGGCGTTGGCCGAGTCGGGGATCGGTCATTTGACGATCGTCGATGCCGACCGGGTCGAAATCAGCAATCTGCCGCGTCAAATTTTGCACACGCCGGCTCGTGTCGGCATGAATAAGGCGCTGAGTGCTCAACTCGCGCTCAAAGACATCAATCCCGACGTCCCCGTCGTCGCCGTCACCCAATGGGCGGACGACGCGTTGCTGGCCGAGTTGATGCAATCGTGCGACATCGTTCTTGACTGTACCGACAACTTTAAAACGCGACATGCCGTGAATCGAGCCGCTCGAAACGCACGAAAAATTTTGGTTACCAGCTCCGTCGTGCGTTTCAGTGGCCAACTTTGCGTGTTCGACTTCCGTCATACCCAAACGCCCTGCTATGGATGCTTGTTCCCGGAAGACGAAGAAACGGACGTCAAAGCCTCCTCCACCGGCGTTTTTACCCCGTCCGTCGGCATGATCGGCATGATGGCCGCCTGTGAAGCGCTAAAGGCGGCCGCCAATCTGCAAACGCTCACCAATCGCCTTTTGTTGGTCGACACCCTCCGAATGCAGTTTCAGGAACTGTCCGTTACCCGCGATCCCGACTGCACGATTTGCGCCTGATTACAACGGCAAGCGTCCCCAATAAAAGACGAGCGACGTACTATGGCCGCGCGTGTGTCCCACGACGAGATACATGGGACCGATCCACGTGTCGGCACCGACAAAAAGGCTGCCGGACTGTTTCCAGTCACGATCCGACATCTTCAGGCCGAAATCGTTGGAATCGTATGCCCGTCCGGCCTCGAAACTGATCCCGCCGTACATGGGCATGTCCAAACCGGACCAATCCCCCTTCAGACGGCGCGTCAAACTGATGCGCCCGAACTCCATGTTAGAACCGGAGAAACGGCCGAACGGGGAACCGGACAACTTGAAAACACCGCCGAGATTGAAGTAACCCGGTGTATCGGAACGCCCGATTTCACCATTCAGCGTCAGCGTCCAACGACGATTGAGAGCGATCGGAAGCATCGCGGACACGCGATATGTTCCGTTACTGTTGCTGAAACTGCTGCGCTCACGATCGTGTCCCCAGTAATACCAGGCATCCGCCTCCACATACAGCCCCTTGGTCGGGAAGCTGGCGTTGTCCAACGTGTCGTACCATAACTGCCCGCCGACATAGGGCGAGTTGAGCTTGCGCCCCATGTTCAACGTCCCGATCTCTTCGACCGTTTTCAGTTCAATCCACCCGACGTCCACATTGGCAACGGCTTTTCTGGCGATCGAACGTCCGATCTTGATCCCTGTTTGGAATTTTTCCGTTCTGTATTGAGCGATCGGGTGATCGCCTTGATCGTAAACGTCAAACGGAAGCCATCGGTAATCGACAAACGGTCGGGCGAACCAAGGACTGCCCGCTCCCAGTGGCTGCGTCCATTGCGTCAGGAAACCGCGTTCATGCCCGAACTGCAGCTCGTTGCGCCATTCGGCGCCCCAAGCGTTGACCCAAGACATCGTGTGCGCGAGCAACAGGTTGTACGTATGGTTGTCGCGGAAATTCGTTTGAACGTTACCGCCGATACGCAATGTCGAAGCGCCCCACTCCTTTTCTTTCGGTTCGAACACCAACACTTCGGTATTGTTCGGCCCGGGTTCGAAACGATAGGGGACGCTGCTGTAATGGCCGTCCGCCCAAATCAATCGCGCCGACTCTTCAATGTCCGATACCGAGACGGGTTTGGAAATATCCATATCCAACGATCCAAGCACCGCGTCCTTGTTCGCATGCGTCACTCCTTCGACACGAACCGAATCAATGCGATATTGCTCTTGAGTCGACGTGGCGAGTCTGTGTTGTCCTCGCCATTGTTCGTAGACTTGGGGCGAAACACTGTACCGTTGCAGTCGCTCCTTATGAGCCATGGTCGCCTCATAGCCGACGCGAATGATCTGCTCGGCCTTTTCGAAGTCGGCAGAGTTAAACTCGGACAAATCGGGCGTGATCAAAACATCGTCGCCCCCCACGTGCATTAGAGAGGTCTTGACATTCTGCTCGGTCAGAATCGAAATCATTTGCCCCGTAAAATCAACGATGCTGGAAAACTCTCCCACCTGCCCCAACGGGGTGCCGACATTAACGGCAATGAGTTTTTTCGCACCGAGTTTTCGAGCTTCGACAATCGGCAAATTGTCGACCAAACCGCCGTCCACCAACAGTCGTCCGTTCAATCGAACGGGAGCGAACACCCCCGGTATCGACATGGACGCCCGCATGGCCTGAGGCAACGTCACGCCTTCTTGCAAAACGACCGACTCGCCGGTTCGCAGATCCGTCGCGATACAGGCAAACGGAATCGACAAGCGGTTCAAATTCGTTTCCTGTCGAACGGGGGCCGTAGATCGTTCAAGAAACATCTCGAGTTCATGCGCGGGAATCACTTCGGACGGAAACAACAATCCTCGTTTGGTCAAACCGACTTCGGCCAGTCCCAACCCCAAACGATCGTCCTCTTTGAGTCGCCATGCCAATTGTTCGCGCTCAGGTCTCGGCGCCAACATCGACGGCCAGTGTACGCCCAGCGTGATGCGTTCAATGTGTTCCGGAGAAAGACCGGCGGCGTACGCTCCGCCCACCAAAGCGCCCATACTGGTCGCCGTGACAAGATCGACGGGGACGCGCAACTCTTCCAATGCTTTGAGCACGCCGATGTGCGCGAAACCTCTCGCGCCTCCGCCGCTCAACACCAACCCGACAGGTTCGACCTCGGCCGTACGTTCCGTCTCGGGCGCCGCCTGGACGACACAGACGCTCAACCCCATCATGCCGGCAACGAGACATTGATTCAGAATGCGAAAAAGCACTTTTGGACTCAACATGTTTCTTACGTTATTTCAAGCAAATCTGTCGATTCATTAAGCGTACTTTAGAACAAACCCCGCCAAAGCCCCTATTTATCTTGCAAAAATACACATTGTTTGAAAAAACTCAGTCGACTTTATGCGAACATGTTCTAAAATAACAGATACTGCTGATTTTTAAAGGCATGTCCGCCGCCCGAGCGGAACGCGGACGTTCCTTTCCCTCTCAAAGTTTTAGATGACAAAGACGGCAAGAGACTGCCGCCCGCCTTATTGAAGGATACAACCCCGATGCCGATGATCGAAATTAAAAACGTGAGCAAGTGGTACGGCTCTTTTCAGGTTCTCAAGGATTGCACGACCTCCGTTGAAAAAGGCGAAGTCGTCGTGGTTTGCGGCCCCTCGGGTTCCGGCAAGTCCACGCTGATTAAAACCGTCAACGCGTTGGAACCGTTCCAACAGGGCGAAATCCTTGTCAACGGCGTTAACGTAGGCGATCCCAAGACCGACCTTCCCAAGTTGCGTTCTCACGTCGGCATGGTGTTCCAACACTTCGAGCTGTTCCCTCACCTGTCTATCACGGACAATCTGACGCTGGCTCAGATGAAGGTTTTGGGTCGTACGCGTGAAGACGCAACGGAACGCGGTCTCAAGCTGTTGGATCGCGTCGGCCTGCTCAAGCATGCCGCAAAGTTCCCCGGACAGCTCTCCGGCGGTCAGCAACAGCGCGTGGCAATCGCCCGTGCCTTGGCTATGGACCCGATCTGCATGCTGTTCGACGAACCGACCTCCGCACTCGACCCGGAAATGATTAACGAAGTGTTGGACGTCATGGTTCAGCTCGCTCGCGAAGGCATGACCATGATGGTCGTCACCCACGAAATGGGCTTTGCCCGCAAGGTGGCCGACCGTGTGATCTTCATGGAAGCTGGTGAAATCATCGAAGACAGTCCTAAGGACGAATTCTTCGGCTCTCCCCGATCCGAACGTGCTCAACAGTTCTTGTCCAAGATTTTGTCGCACTAATCTTCAAGGACAACAAAAAAGCGATGCATCGTTAAATGCATCGCTTTTTTTGATCCCAATCTTTTATTTTTCGTGCGCCATCCAACCGAACGCCTCAGTGATGAGGTTCGTGAGGTTGAGGAATCGGCTCCACTGGCACCACGTGAATGGCACCAAGACGGGAAGGCTCAATCAACACCTTGACCCCGTAAACGCTTTCCAGTCTGTCGGAAGAGAAAACGTTTTCCGGTGCGTCATAAGCCAATACGTTCCCTTCATTGAGCATCAAAACTTTTTGAGAAAATCGCGACGCCGTGACCAAATCGTGCATGACGACAATGGTCACCGCCCCCGTCGCTTTCGTATAGCGCTCGATGGCATTCATCACCACGAGTTGATAGCGCAAATCCAGAGCGCTCGTCGGTTCGTCAAGCAACAGCACCTTGGGAGAAGACACGAATACCTGCGCTAGGAAAACCAATTGTTTTTGACCGCCCGACAACGATGCGACAGGCGCATGGGCAAATCGGTCGATCTCCAACAAATGCAACATGCGATCGACCCGATCGAACGTTTCTTTATCCACGCGCCAACCCAGTTGGCCCTCGAGCCCCAACAGCACCATTTCAAATACGGTCAGTCGGCTCGTGACTGTGGAAAGTTGCGGCATGTATCGGACCGCTTTGCGCGAAACGATCTTGCCGTCTTCTTGAATCAATACGTCGCCATCGTGCGAGCAAATACCCGCAACGGCCTTTAACAGGGTCGTTTTACCACAACCGTTTTGTCCGACCAAACTGACAATTTGCCCGCCTTGGAAATCGGCGTCGATGTTCGACAAAACAGCTCGGTTACCCAAACGGACGCTCAAGCCTCTCAAATTCAAAGTGATCATGCTCGCGCTCCCGCACCCTGTCGAACCATCAAGAAGAGCAAAAACGGCACGCCGATCAAACTGGTCATGATACCCACCGGCAAAACGGCACCCGCCGACAACAGCTTCGCAACGACCGAACTGGCCGTCAGCAACAGAGCGCCGGCCAAGGCCGTTCCGGGCAACAAAAAGCGTTGATCATCCCCCAACGTCAATTTGGCCAAATGCGGGGCCACCAAGCCGACAAAACCGATCGTGCCGATAAACGAGACGGCGCTTGCAATCAAAACCGCCGAGACGCAAAACGCCATGACTCGCAGTCGTCTGACGGGAATCCCCAAACTGAGCGCGCGTTCTTCACCCAACGTCAACGCCGTCATTGCCCACGTATGGCGAATCAAGACCAACAGAGCCAGAACGGAACAACAGCCGGCTACGGAGACCGACAACCAACCGGAGCGCTCCAAGTTGCCGAACGTCCACCCGTTAATCAATTGTGCGATTTCGGGACTGGCCCAATAGACAAGGAGTTGCTGCAAAGCCATGAAGAAAAAATTCATCACGATCCCGGCCAAAATGACCGTTTGCGGCGTCATGCCTCGCCTTTGACTCAACAAATAAATGGCCAGCGAAACGACAAGCGCCATGACCAACGCGCTCATTGCCGATCCTAGCCACAACATCCCGCCCACACTCAGGCCCATCGTAATGGAAACGGCCGCGCCAAAACTGGCGGCGGACGTAATGCCCAAAGTCGAGGGGCTGGCCAACGCGTTACCCGTGATGTTTTGGATTTGCAAACCGGCGATAGCCAACGCCACGCCGACGCTCAAGGCGGTCAACGTCATCGGCAAACGCAACTCCCACACAATCACGCTTTCGAGCGTTTCCGCATCAGGTCCCGCCATCAAAGCGCCGACAATCGATCGGACCGACAGGTCGGACGAACCGACCGCCATATCCAGCAACGAACACAACGCAAGCGACAACACCCCGGCAAAAATCACACCGAGTCGTTTGCGGTTGGTTTGTGCGTATTGATCGTGACAGCTCATTGAAAAGCTCGCTTATCGCCACTGCAAAACATACGTACCCGAGCTATCGAGCTCCGGCAAATAGGTTTGATAGATCGATCGAATTTCTTTGTCGGCATCAAAATCCGCAAACGTTTCGGGATACAGAACCTGAGCCATATACATGAAGAAAGCGTGATCGAGCATCGAGCGAATACTCCCGTGGTCCACGGCATGCACTCGCTTGGTTTTGATCGCGGACAGCTTCTGCCAGTGCTCGCGACGTACAAATCCGTTCAGTCGATGTTGAGCGTCCTCGGGCGTGACCGTCAGACCCATGTGCATTTGATCGGTTTGCGCATTGTTAATCCACACGCTGCCGGCGATAAAAAGCACTTCGGGATTTTGGCTGATAACGTACTCACGATCCAAGACGCCGTACGACATCTTCATGTCGGCGGCGATATTGCGTGCTTGCAGCTGTTTGAGCATGCCGCCCCATAAAAATTCGCTGTTGTACGTATTGCCATAGCGACTGACGCCGTTGCTTCCGTTCTCAAGATACACGCGTTGATTTTTTTGCGTTTCGGGAATCGTTTTGAGACGCTCCTCGATCGTTTTCAACACGCCGAGATAACGATCGCACAAAGCGTTCGCGCGATCTTCCCGTCCCAACAATCGACCCAAAATTTGCGTGCTTCGCGCGTGACGCTCGGGGCGCATTGAATGATAGTCAAGAACGACAACCCGAATTCCCGCCTTCTCGAGCAGTCTCAATCGAGCCGCGTTGGAATCCGCTTGCAAACAATCGACAAGCACCACGTCGGGATGCAATCCGATGATCCGCTCCACGTTCAATACCGAATCATGATACCCGCCGACGCTCGGTATGGTTTTCAAATCCGAAAACGCTTCCGTGAATCGCTTGTACTCGGCTACACGTGCCTTTTCCCATCCATCACGGGCAATACCAACCAGACGCGACAAAGCGTTCGCTCCGCCCACCATGAAATACGTAGGGAGATAACTGGCCACAACGAATTTTTCCGGTTGTTTGTCAAACGATACGCGTCGATTCAACAAATCCGTCACGGTAAATTGGGTATTGGCCCATGATTGCGTCGGTACGACGCCCGCCGCCCCCAAAGCCATGGCCGTGATCAATTGTCTTTTCGTAACTAGCATTTTTTTAGCCGTATTTAAACGATGAGGCATGTTAACAAATCCGCGGTAATTGTTCGCTATTGAGCCAATCGACCATCCGTCGACCGCCCATGAGCGTCTTCATTTCCACCACTCCGGCTCCGTCCGCAGTCACGGTGCCGACAATCGCCGCGTCCTTGCCCTTGGGATGCGAACGCATGGTTTGAAGCGCCGCTTGCGCCTGCTCTGCCGGACAAATAACGATGACCTTCCCTTCATTGGCAACGAACAACGGATCGAGTCCCAAAAATTCACATGCGGCGGCCACTTCCGTTTTGACCGGAATAGCCTCTTCGTCGAGCACGATCCCGACCTGGCTTTGATTCGCGATTTCGTTCAACGTCGCGGCCAAACCGCCGCGGGTCGGGTCTCGCAATACGCGCGTATCGGGAGCCGCCGCCAAAACAGCGGCGACCATATCGGCCAAAGGAGCCGCGTCGCTTTGAATCGTCGTTCCGAACGTCATGTTCTCGCGGCAGGACAAAATGGCCATCCCGTGATCACCCATAGAACCGGAGATCAGAACGGCGTCCCCCGCCCGAGCTTGGCGCCCATCGATCGGATGGCTTGTCAACGCTTCACCAATCCCGCTGGTAACGACGTAAACGCCGTCGGCCAAGCCTTTTTCCACCACTTTGGTATCACCGGTCACAATAGCGACACCAGCTTCTCGCGCGGTTTCAGCCATTGAGGCGACGATACGATCGAGGTCGGCCAAAGGAAAACCTTCTTCCAAAATGAAGGACGCCGTGATGTAGAGCGGCTTGGCGCCGCACATCGCCACGTCATTGACCGTACCGGCGACGGCCAACCGACCGATGTCCCCGCCCGGGAAAAACAACGGCGACACGACATGGGCGTCACACGACACCGCAACGGGCTTTTGAATCGGCGGCAACAACGCCCCGTCATGACCGACATCCAACCATTCGTTCGTAAAGTGCTTTGCAAAAACGGCCTCGATCAGTTGTACCGATGCCAGACCGCCGGCACCGTGCGTCATGTCGATGCAATCCGTTTTGATATTGAGTCGTCGAACGTCTTTTTTTCGATCCATCATGCGTCTTTCTCCTCAACGTGCATTTGCGGTCCGTAACGCCAATAGGCTGCGCAAGCACCCTCGCTGCTGACCATGCAGGCTCCGATCGGATGAGAGGGCGTGCAAACCTTACCGAACAATTTGCATTGTCTCGGCTCTTTTTCTCCTCGCAAGATTTCACCGCAGGCGCAAGCCTTGTTGTCGGGCACGACACGCTCTTGCAACGCAAATCGTACTTCCGCGTCGAATTCCTCATATTCCTTTCGCAATTTCAACGCGGAATACGGCACGGATCCCAAACCTCGCCATTCGAATTGCGTGCGCAATTCCAGCACATCGTCAACGGCCGACTTTGCCAACGGATTGCCCTCGGGCGTAACGGCACGAATGAACTCGTTTTCGACCTCGTGACGTCCCTCGTTGACCTGGACGATCAGCATTCGAATCGACTCGAGCATGTCGAGCGGTTCAAAACCGGCAATCACCACGGGGATCTTCCACTTATGTGCAAAGGGCTTGTATGCGTCGCTGCCGACCACGGTCGATACGTGAGCCGGTCCAACGACCCCGTCCAACACCGCTCCACCGTCTTGGGACTTGCTCAGCATGATGTGCTCCATCGCGGCGGGAGTGAGAACGTGCGACACCAACGCGGAAAAATTCTTGAGCCCCAAGGCTTTTGCCGTCTTAATCGCGACTGCCGTCGGGGGCGTCGTCGTTTCAAACCCGATGGCGAAAAACACAACCTGCTTGTCGGGGTGCTTACGAGCCAACTCCAAGGCATCCATCGGCGAATAAACCATGCGGACGTCGCCACCCGCGGCACGACATTTGAAAAGCGACTGAGAACGACTGGCGGGAACGCGCAAGGTATCGGCATACGTACACAAAATAACGTCGTGATTCAGCGCCAACTCGATCGCCATATCAATACGCCCGATCGGCAATACGCAAACGGGGCAACCGGGACCATGAATCATCTTGACGTTCGGCGGCAGAACCGACAGCAATCCCCAACGAGACAAAACGTGCGTGTGCCCCCCGCAAAACTCCATAAAACGATACTGCCGATCCGGCTTGGCCTCTTTCTTGATCTGCTCGATCAAGACGCGAGCCTTTTGAGGATCACGGTATTCGGTTACATATTTCATGCCTCGTGCTCCTCTTCACCCATGGAAGCCAACAACTTCAGCGTCTCTTGCGCCTGCGCCTCGTCAATACGGTTGAGAGCAAAACCGACATGCACGATCACCCAATCGCCCGGTTTCGGATCGGCAATCAAGGAGACGTTGATGTCTTTTTGCACCCCATTCAAATCACAACGAGCCATCCCGTCGTCCAATACTTCTTCAATTTGAGCCGGTACGGCCAAACACATGATTTTTCTCCTATTTTTGTCCTCGCCAGAGATGTGACGTCCATCCCTGTTCAACCGCCAAACCGGCCAGCCATGCTTGTCCGAAAGCAATGCCGGCATCCCCGGGCGGTACCGTGTTCGGTATCAACACGTCAAATCCTCGCTCTTGCAAATCGATCCGCAAGGCCTGCGTCAACAAGCGATTGGCGATGCATCCGCCACTGAGCGCAACGGGACCTTCATAACCAATTCGATCGGCCGCCTGTCGCGTCAACTCGGCCAATCCCCGAGCCAAGGTTCGGTGAAAATCGGCCGCTGCCTGAGCCCGTTGATCGACACCCGCATCCGTCAGGTACTCCATCAACGGCAGCAAGTCCAACCGTCCGTTTTCAATGCGCCACAGATCGTCCTTCACGACGCCTTGCGCTCGGGCCGCTACGGATTCCAAGCGCATCGCGGCCTGCGCTTCGTCACGTTGAATATCGCACAAGCCCAATAACGCGCTGGCCGCGTCAAACCAACGCCCCAACGCACTACCTGACTTTGTCAATCGCGTATTGCGTACCAACGAACCGAATTGAGCGGCATTGGGCAACAGCGGCCACCGTCGTTGTATCTCGTCTTCTCGTCCCAACAGCGTCAATACGGCCGCGGCCATACGCCGCGGTTCCTTGGCGGCTCTATCTCCGCCGGGCAACGGCAAAGACCGCATTCCGCCGACCCAATCAAAACCGTGCGCGTCGACACAGAGCAACTCGCCGCCCCAGACGTTGCCGTCCGGCCCCAAACCGACGCCGTCCAAGGCAAGCCCCAACGTCGATTGCGTTCGACCGTACTCTCCCATCACGGCACCGACATGCGCGGCATGATGGTAGATCGGCAGATACGGGACTTGACATTCTTGCGCCAACGACACGGCCAATCGCGTCGAATAAAAATCCGGGTGGCAGTCACTCGTCAGAACGTCCGGAGCGATCTGCAAAACGCCCTGAAGGTGTTTGATCGCGTCCTCAAGAGCCAAACAGGTGATGCGGTTGTCCAAATCGCCGATGTGTTGGGTCAAAAAAATTTCTTTCCGACGACTGAGCGCCGCAACGTTCTTCAAATAGGCGCCGGTTGCCAACACGGCGGGCAGTTCCCGATCGATGCGAATCCCCTCGGGCACATACCCCCGCGAGCGACGGATGAAAATGGTTTTGTTGTCGACGGGACGAACCACGGAGTCGTCGCATCGAATCAAGATCTCTCGGTTGTGGAGCAACCACGCGTCGGCAATCGTCGCCAATCGTTCGTAGGCCTCGTCGTTGTCGATGACCAACGGTTCTCCGCCGGGATTGGCCGATGTCATCACCAGTGCGACGTCGATAGCCTCGGACTTCGTCCACTCGATCCCCCGAGGTTTTCCGATCCAGGAATGAAACAGCAACCAATGCACGGGAGTGTACGGCAACATCACGCCCAAATCGCGCATCCCGTCGGCGATTCCCGGCAAACAATCGTCGTCTTTTCTCGGGGCCAACACGATGGGGCGTTGCGTACCGCTTAACAGCGTGCGAGAGGCGTCGTCCAACACCACCCAGCGTTCCGCACTCTTGAGATTGGCCACCATGACGGCCAACGGCTTTTCATCACGATGCTTGCGTTGGCGAAGTCGAGCGACGGCCTCGGCATTTTGCGCGTCGCAAACCAAATGGAAACCGCCCAACCCCTTGACGGCGACGATCTTGCCTTCTCTCAGTGCCTCGACCGTCAGGTCAACGGCATCGCCCGACACTGGAACACGATCGGCCCGAGCAAACCAGAGCGCCGGCCCGCAATCGGGACAAGCGTTGGGTTGAGCGTGAAATCGCCTGTCCAAAGGCGCGTGATATTCCTCTTGACACCGGTCGCACATGACAAAGGGCGCCATCGATGTTTGAGGCCGATCGTAGGGCAAACCGCGCGTGATCGTAAAACGCGGGCCGCAATGCGTGCAATTCGTGAAAGCGTAACGCCAACGCCGATTGTTCGGATCGAACATGTCGGCCAGACAGTGTTCGCACGTGGCCGCATCAGCCGTGATATTGGTCGACACCCGACCCGCTTGGCTCTCGGTAATCGTAAAGTCATCGTACGGACGTCGTTCGCAAGCCTCTTGAGTTATCTCGTCGATACGCGCCAACGGCGGCTTGTTTTCAAGAAGCTCCTTGGCAAACCGGCCGACCGCCGTCTCGTCGCCCTGCAAATAGACGCCGACCCCTTGGGCGTCGTTAAACACTTCGCCCTTCAGGCCCAAATCCTTGGCAATGCGATAAACGGTCGGACGAAAACCGACGCCTTGAACCAAACCGACGACACGAACGTAACGGGTGACGGTACGCATAGCACCTTTCCTCGTTTTTTGTTGCGTTGCTTCAAAAGCGCCGGGTTACTGCATACGACACCAGGCCAACTGCATCGTCAACCACTTAATCCATTGATCCAAGCCTTCCTTCGTGGTGGCGGACGTACGGAAAATGCGAATGTTCGGATTGACCTTTCGTGCGTTTTCTTCGCATTTGTCGATGTCAAAACGCAAATACGGAAGCAGATCGACCTTGTTGATGATCATGAGGTCGGCCGCTCGGAACATGTCCGGGTACTTGAGCGGCTTGTCTTCCCCTTCGGTGACGGACAAGATGGCGACCTTGTGCGCTTCGCCCAAATCAAATTCGGCGGGACAAACCAAATTGCCCACGTTTTCAATAAAGAGGACGGAGTTGTCCTGCAACGTCATCATTTGCAGCGCCTCCTGAATCATGTTGGCGTCCAGATGACAGCCCTTGCCCGTGTTGATTTGGTGTGCGGGCGCCCCCGTGACGCGAATGCGGTCGGCGTCATTGCTCGTTTGCTGGTCGCCTTCGATGACGGCCATGTTGAGTTGATCTTTGGCCTGCAGAATCGTTTGCGTCAACAATTCGGTTTTGCCGGAACCGGGACTAGAAACCAAATTCAACGCCAATACACGCTTTTGACGGAAGATCGCACGATTTTGAGCGGCGATTGCATTGTTGCGTCCCAAAATGTCTTCTTCGATCGCGATGGCTCGTTCATTGGAAATCGAGGCGTCGTGCGTGTGATGATGCTCATGATGATGGTGATGGTGATCGTGATCATGCGGATGGTCATGATCGTGATGATGGTGATGATGACCGCCGCAACCGCAAGTAATACACATATTGTCACTCCAAACTTAATCTGTCAGTCGGCGATGAGATCGATCACTCTCATCTCTTTGCCGCCCGTAGGGGTTAAATGAAAGCCTCCGCACAGCGGGCAAGGCTCTCCAAAGTTACTTAATGGTACCGTTTTCGAACAATCCATACACCAGGCCTGACCGTCAGGCTGTTCAATTTCCAGAATCGCCGACTGAGCCACTCCCATTTTCGTGACGGATTCCCAGGCAAAGCGCAAACTAGGAATATCGACGCCGGCCAATCGACCGATCGCAACGCGCACTTTTTTGACGCGTTTGACGTTGTTTTGACGAGCAGTGCGCTCTACAACTTCAATAATGCCTTCGGCAATCGAGAGTTCATGCATAAGACTCTTCCAAAACAATATCCACATCGGTACACGCGTCAAATAGCGTTACCACAAAATCCATGGCGTCCTGCAGAGCCGCCCCCTGCAGGACGTGCAAACGCGACACGTTGTTCAGGCGCTCGACAAGCTCTCCATTCGGTTGGAACACCCACTCCGTCGGAGCCACCATATGGAAATCGTCGAGCGTTTCGTCTTTCAACCGCACCGCATGCAACAAGGTTCCGCGAACCGTCTCGACAGTCGAAAGACGCCAGCCGTCGTCACGCACTCGAACCTGAGGAACAAATGCCATGGCTTGCTCGTCGTTCTCCGACGACCAAGCTCCGAGTTCTTCCCAACGAATACGCACGACGTCTCGCATCGAAAAATACGGCGACCTGACGCCTCGTTCACATTCTCTCGCCAATCCGCCCAAGACGCGAGCCCCCCGCCATCTGGGACGAACGCCAAAATCACGATCGGCTTGCAGTTCATCCAAAATGCCGTCGAGAACGGTGGGACTACGTAACTCCGACGGTGCCAGACACCGACGCGAGTCTACACTGATGATACCGTCAAACCGTTGAGCCGCATCGCATAGCGAACGGTACGCCGTCTCATGGACGCTCTGAAACTCTCTGACAAATTGCTTCGTCTCGAGATACACCCGTTGCGACTGCTCGTCCGAACGGGAGATCATCGCCGCAAAAAGCTGCTGACGCAGTCGACCGATCGTCGGCAAGACACGGGCATCAGAAATTGCGATCTCGGCAAAACGGCACCACTGCAATACAAAAACGCGGACCGCTTCCAACATGGCTTCGCTGACGATCCGAAGCGCCGCCGTCTCGGCAGCCCGCCCCTCACAAGCGGCTTCAAACGCTTCCGCATGCGCCACCGGACACAATCCCAACACGTTGGGCAATACGGTTCGAGCAAACGACTGAGGCCGTCCCGTCAACAGGGCGGCGAGCTTGGTTGTCCGTTCACTTTGCAGCGAAATGCCCGTCTTAGTTTGCCGCAAAAGTACTTTGGGCGCATTCTGAACCATTCCGAACACCGTCACCCCCTGTCTCCGAACAAAAATGCCCGACGACTGCGTCGAGTTTTCTGGGGCTTCGGGTCAATATAAGGATCGGGAACCAAGGCTTGGCCTTCTTCGGCCTCGGGAAGCGCCACGTCGGACTGACGCATGAGAGTCAATGCCTGATGAGCGATTGCTTCCGCCGTTTGCTGATCGGCGATTCCAATCAACGGACTCATCAAACTGCAACTTTGATATTCCCCCAGAATCGGATCGTTCATCCCCATGAAACGATAGTCGCCGGAAGGCAATTTCACGGTCCTCTCCTGAGTGACCGGAACGTGTTCCCAGGTCGAACGATTGCCGCAGGCCAATACAACCAAAATGGACCAGGGTGTAACCACCGCTCCCAACCAATCATTGCCGTAGCGATCAAATCCGATGGCGCGCACGTGCACGTCGGGATTAACAATGGGGAGACCCTGCATGCGCGACTCGGCAATCCGACTGAAACCGGATTCGAAAAACGCGGCCGGCGAGTGTTGCCACACCCGCAACGCAGACGATGTCATATACCGCTTCTCCCTTCTTGCAATGGTTGTTTCTCGTTCTCATTTTCGCAATTTCTATCCCTGGGAAGAAAGCGAAACCGAATGAATCTTACTCTCCATTACAAGAACAACATACTTATTACAACCTACCTCCTTCGGATAGCATTCTCTATCACCTTTGAATACTTGATTGATCGTAGAATTTATGCCAAATTACCGATATCGTCCCGATATTGAATTCGTCACTCCGATCAATCGACAGACGCGTTCAAGTCGAGATAGTTAAACCCCCGGTTTGACGTGGCACTCCGTTGATCGCCATGTCGACCTGTTTACATTTTCCTAGGAGGACCCTATGCACGAAACGCAATATGAAGCACTTCGGCGCCAAGGGATTAGTCGCAGAAGCTTTCTCCAATTCTGCTCGCTGACCGCTACGAGCCTCGGCTTGGGCACGGCTGGCGCCAAAGAGATTGCGCATGCAATTGAAACCAAACCGCGTATGCCGGTGATCTGGTTGCATGGTCTTGAATGCACTTGCTGTACCGAATCGTTCATCCGTTCATACCATCCCGTTGCCAAGGATCTCGTCTTGTCCATGATTTCGCTGGACTATGACGACACCATCATGGCCGCTGCCGGTCATCAGGCCGAAGCCGCCTTGGAAGAAACGATCAAGAAATACAACGGCAACTACATCTTGGCTGTGGAAGGCAATATTCCGTTGCACGACGACGGCGTCAACTGCATCCCCGGTGGCGAAACCTTCCTGCAAAAGATCAAGCATGTCGCCAAGGGCGCCAAGGCCGTTATCGGTTGGGGGTCTTGCGCCGCATGGGGTTGCGTACAGGCCGCCAAGCCCAACCCCACCAAGTCGGTTCCCATTACGGACATCATCAAGGACAAGCCGATCGTTCTCGTACCGGGTTGCCCGCCGATCCCCGAAGTCATGACCGGCGTAATCACCTACATCTTGACGTACGATCGTATTCCTCCGTTGGATCGTCTCGGCCGTCCCAAGATGTTCTACGGTCAGCGCATTCACGACAAGTGCTATCGTCGCGCCCACTTCGACGCCGGTCAATTCGTTGAAGAATTCGACGACGTCGGCGCCAAGCTCGGCTACTGCCTCTACAAGGTCGGTTGCAAGGGACCCACGACGTATAACGCCTGCTCGACCATTCAATGGAACGAAGGCCTGTCCTGGCCCGTCAAGTCCGGTCACGGTTGCATCGGTTGCTCCGAACCGAACTTCTTTGACAAGGGCTCGTTCTACAAACACGACACTACCGTTCTCCCGCCGGGTCTGGGTGGAATCGAATCGACCGTTGACAAGGTCGGTCTGGCCACCGTTGGCGTCGTCGGTGCCGCCGCCATCGCGCATGCCGCGATGTCCTGCGTGGCACAAGCACGCGCACAAAAGACCAATAAGGATATGGGGAGGGATGAATAATGGCTGAAAACAACCGTCGTATCGTTGTTGACCCCGTCACCCGTATTGAGGGGCACCTGCGCGTTCAGGCAACGATCAATGATAAGAACATCATTACCGACTCTCAAAGCACCGGCACGATGTGGCGCGGTCTTGAAGTCATTCTCAAGGGCCGTGATCCTCGCGATGCATGGGCTTTCGTCGAACGTATTTGCGGCGTTTGCACCGGCATTCATGCGTTGGCCGCCGTCCGTTCCGTAGAAGACGCCATCGGCATCAAGATCCCGAAGAACGCCAACATCATCCGCAACCTGATGAATGCGACGCTGTACACGCACGACCACCTCGTGCACTTCTACCAGCTGTCCGCATTGGACTGGGTGGACGTTGTCAGCGCTTTGTCCGCCGATCCTCGCGAAACCTCGGCCATCCAGCAAAAGATCAGCCCGAGCCATCCGCTTTCTTCGCCCGGTTACTTCCGTGACGTACAGAATCGTTTGAAGAAGTTCGTCGCATCCGGTCAGTTGGGCATTTTCGCCAATGGTTACTGGGGTCATCCGGCCATGAAGTTGCCGCCCGCTGTCAACCTGTTGGCCGTAACCCACTATCTGGAAGCCTTGGATTTCCAGCGTGAAATCATCAAGATCCATACCATTTTGGGCGGTAAGAACCCGCACCCGAACTATTTGGTCGGCGGCGTCGCCTGCCCGATCAACATGCACGACACGGGCGCCGCCGGCACGATGGTGAACGAAGTCACGATGAACTACATGCGCGACATCGCCAAGCGTTGCGTCGAGTTCGTTGAAAACGTTTACTTCCCCGACATCAAGGCGATCGCGTCGTACTATCCAGATTGGTTCAAGTACGGTGGCGGTCTGGTCAAGCGCAACGTTCTGTGCTACGGCGACTTCCCCGAAATCGCCAACGACTGGTCCGACGCCTCCTTGCAAATGCCGCAGGGCGCCATTATCGACGGCAAACTCAATGACGTTCAGGACGTCGATCTGCGCGACACCAGTCAGATTCAGGAATTCGTCGATCACTCCTGGTACAAGTACCCGGACGACAAGATGGGTCTGCACCCCTGGGAAGGCATCACCGATCAGGCCTTCGAACTGTCCAAGGGATCCGTCGGTTCCAAGACCAAGTTCCAGTGGCTCGGCGAAGACGGCAAGTACTCCTGGATCAAGAGCCCGCGCTACAAGGGCCACATGATGGAAGTCGGCCCCTTGGCTCGCTTGATCATGTCCATTGCCAAGGACGTCAAGCACTTCAAGGAACCCGCTTTGGATCTGTTGAAGGAATTGAATCTTCCGGTGGACGCCATCTATTCCACGCTCGGCCGTCATGCCGCCCGCGCATTGGAATGCCGTTGGTCTGCCCGCCAGATGGTCAAGTATGTGGACGATCTCATCGCCAACATCAAGGGTGGCGACGAAGTGGCCGCCAACATGGAATTCTGGGAACCCAAGACCTGGCCCAAGGAATGTCGCGGCGTCGGCTTCTGCGAAGCTCCGCGCGGCGCTCTCGGTCACTGGTGCGTCATCAAGGATACCCGTATCGAAAACTGGCAGGCCATCGTACCGACCACGTGGAATGCTTCTCCGCGTTCCAACGAAGGTCTCCAGAGTGCTTTCGAAACGTCCTTGATGGGTACGCCCGTGGCCGATCCCCATCTGCCGCTCGAAATCATTCGCACGATCCACAGCTTCGATCCGTGCTTGGCCTGCGCCACGCACGTTCTTGATCCGGAAGGTGAAGAACTTTGCCGAGTGCAAGTCCGTTAATTACGGAGGACGACACTATGAAGATCGATCCTGTCACATTTGAAGTCGATCCGCGAGGAGGAACGAAGCCCATCTACGTATGGGAAGCTCCTGTTCGTATTTGGCACTGGTTGATGGCCATTTGCATGGCGTTTATGATCGTTACGGGCTACCTGATCGGCAAACCGATGGTTTCCAATCTCGGTAGCACGTGGATCACCTACGACTTCGGCTACGTGCGACTGGTCCATTTCGTAGCGGGCATCATTTTTAGCGTATTGTTTGTCTACCGCCTGTTCTGGGCCTGTGTCGGCAACCGTTACGCTCGAATGATCTTTATCCCGCCGATGTGGTCCTTGAAGTGGTGGAAGGGTGTGTTTGCGCAAGTCGCTTACTACCTCTTCTTGAGAAAGTCGGCTCCCGAATACGCCGGTCACAATCCTCTGGCTCAAATGGCCATGTTTGCGATGTTCGTACTCGGTAGTTTCGCCATCATCATTACGGGCCTTGCTCTGTATGCGCAGGCCTGGGGTTGGGATACCGGTTGGATGAGTTATTTCGGCTGGGTCTTCTCCCTGTTCGGTGACGTACAAGCCGTTCGAACCGTACACCATGCCTTGATGTACGTATTCATCCTCTTCTCGATCGCCCACATTTACATGTCGTTCCGCGAGGACGTCATGGGTGGCGCTACCACCATCTCTTCGATGTCGACCGGTTTGCGCATGTTCAAGGAAACTGAACATCACTAACCGACGGTCGGTTGCATGTCCAAGCGTAACCGCTTCGCATGCAACCGACTTCTTTTTTCTCTTCATTTTCTGAACGAAAGGACTTTCGGATGAACAATTCCTCCTGCGGTACCGAAGTACTTGTGCTCGGCATCGGCAACTTGCTGTGGGCTGACGAAGGCTTTGGAGTGCGAGCCATCGAAGCCTTTCAACATCACTTTGACGATCATCCGAGCTTGCGCCTGATGGACGGCGGAACGCTCGGACACTATCTGATCAACGAGGTCATGGACGCCAAACGCATTTTGCTGTTTGATTGTTGCGACCTCAAATCCGAGCCCGGCACCTTGCGTTTGCTGCGTGACGATGAAATCAAAATCTGGTCGAGCACGAAAATCAGCGCGCATCAGACCGGCATGAACGACGTTTTGGCGACTGCCGCCATCATGGGGTATGAGCCCGCCGCATTCTCCGTCGTCGCCATTCAACCTCAAGAACTTAACGATTACGGCGCCAGTCTCACCGAATCGGTTAAGGCACAAATTCCCGCCGCCCTCGAGTTGGCCGCACAAGAGCTGTCTCGATGGGGCTATGACGTCAAGCCGCGTCAACACACTGCCGACAACGAGTTGATGTTGTCCACCTTGACCATTGAACGTTATGAAAACGAGCGCCCGAGCGCTGAAGACGCGCCCAGAGACGGCGACGCTCGCTACCGACTGCGAAATCTCTGATCATGTGCATTGCTATTCCCAAACAAATCCGATCCATCGAAACGATTGACGACATGCGTCACGCCATCGTCACCCGCCAGGGTCAATCGGAAAAAATTTCCCTTGTCATGACGCCCCAAGCCGAGGTAGGCGATACCGTCCTTGTTTTTCAAGGTAACGCCATCCGTGTCGTTTCCGAAACAGAAGCCCAACAGATCGAAGCGGCGTTGGCGTGTTTGGGCGACGCATTGGCCGGAGAATCCATTGAAGATGGTTTGCGTCAGGGTTTCGGCGATCTCATTGACAATCCCGGACAACTGCCGCCGCACTTACAGTCGCAAGTCGGGAAAAAAGTACTTTAAAGGACAGGCCCAATGAACGACCTTACCAAATCCATCGGCCATATCGATGTCACCACGCATCCCAGTTTCGTCCGATTGCGCGATCAAGCCGGATTTTCAACCGTCGACGAATCGTCGATCGACGCCTTTGTTGCCGCCGACGGCTTGAAGCTGGCAATTTTTGCCGATGATCCCAATACGCGCAAAGAAACGATCGACATCGTTGTCATCGCGCCCGAACTGAAAAAGGCATTTAACGGCACCTTGAGCCAGACGGTCATCGCCGACTTCTCCGTGGCTCGCTCCTTGGCCGCACGTTGGGGATTGCGCAGCATGCCCGCTCTCGCCGTCTTCCGAGATCAAGAATTCCTCGGTGCAGTGCAAGGACTCCAAAACTGGGGGGACTACTGTGAAAAGTTGGTCGAAATTTTGCAAACTAAACGCAGTGCTCCCCGCGTCATTGCCATTTTGAACAAAGAAGAAAACGCTTAACGCTTTGCTTCAACATTTTTTCATTTCAGAGACGTACCATGCTCAATCCCATGCACAGCAATTCTTCTCGTTGGGCAACCGTTCAACTGGATCCGGAAACCGAACGTCAGGCCGCACTTGCCACGCATGCG
Source organism: Duodenibacillus sp. (assembly GCA_017628205.1). Classification (GTDB taxonomy): domain Bacteria; phylum Pseudomonadota; class Gammaproteobacteria; order Burkholderiales; family Burkholderiaceae_F; genus Duodenibacillus. Next base: position 35,184 of record JAGBZO010000041.1, on the reverse strand, counting down.
CTGTTAAAGCGTATTAAGGAACAGGCCGAGGCCGCTCGTGCCGAACAGCGTGAAACCGAACTGTCGTGGCAAATTTCGTTCGACGAATTCAACCCCGACCACATCGACTTCATTCTCGCCACCATCGGTACCGGCGAGGTTCGTATTCTTCTGGATGAAGGCCGCGTCAAAGCGGAAGAAACCGGCATCCCCGCCTTATGGCGAGTCCAAGAGGACGGCAAGGACTCGTTCGTCTTGTCCCTCTTGCCCTCCGTCGTCGGTCGTGCCATCGATTCGTTGCCCGAAACGTTGACCATTCCGAGCAACTTCCCTCAGGATGTCTTTGCCGCTCCGAGCATTCTTGCCGAGCTCAAAGCCACATTGGAAAAAACCGATGTCGACACCTTGACGCACGACCCGGCCTACTCGGTCGAGTTGACTCGTCAACCGTTGATCATGAACGATCGTCCTTTCATGCAGGAAGTCTTGGGCGAAGGTTCGATTGAAGTGTCGATGACCGGTTTTGCGTCGGCCTATATCCGCAACACAAAGGTACGCGGTATTTGGCATTCGAAACTGCTCAACAATGCCGGCAAGCCTTTGATGGATTCGTACGTTGTCGCGCGCATTCCTCCTGAAGTGCCTGCGGCTCCCGAAGAAATCGACGATACCGTACGTCTGGCCGAAGAGACCATGACCTGGATTCATGACGATCTTGAACGCGGCGCTCTGGGGTAAGTGAGGAAGTGCAACATGCAAAATAACAACCCCATTCCCGTCGGACGAATCGACCTCTTGTTGGATGAGTTGAATCGTCAACGCATCGGCGAAGACACCGTCATGCAATGCAAGGTTTGTTGGTATGTCTACGACCCCGCTGCCGGGTGCCCCGAGTGGGATATCCCTCCGGGAACGCCCTTCAACGACCTGCCCGACACATTTACCTGCCCGGATTGCGGCAACGACAAAACGTGCTTTCTCCCGCATCAAGAGTAAAGCACGCCCGTCCGACCAGTCGCGACGATTGATCCTTTACATAGCGGTTGATTTGAACAAAAAAGGCACCTCGTCTTGGGATGAGGTGCCTTTTTCCTGCGTTTATTTTCCTGTTTTTCGATTCCAACGTTTAACGACGTTCGACAAACCACAAACCGATGGACGCAATGATCAACATCAAAATGGACGGGATCACCGCTACGAGAATCGGCGGCCAGGTATTGAGCACGCCAAGGAAGGAGAACAGGTTGTTGAGCGTGTAGAAGGTAATACCGATCATCAAGCCGGCAAAAATCTTGATGGAGACGCCGCCCGAACGCGCATTGAGGTACGCAAAGGGCATGGCCACGGCCAACATAACGAAAATGGCCATCGGATAAAACACCTTGGACCACAAAGCAATCTCGTAGCGATCGGTCGTTTGACGATTGTCTTTGAGATGCTTCAAGTACTGCCACAGATCCTGAATGCCCATGTTTTCCGGTTTGACCGTCATCACGCCAAGAATCGCGGGCGTCAACTCGGAGGACAACAGAACGTCCGCATTGTGTCGGGTGACCGCTTTGCTCACAACGGTCTGCTCATCCGTCGTCATTTTCGGCAGGGATTCGATCTTCGAATCAAACAAATGCCACCCTTCGTGAGGAATGAAGTTGGCCGACCCCGCATGCAAAACACGGGTCAAATTCCGTTTGGTGTCGAATTCGAACACGCGCCAAGCGCCCGTTTTACTATTTTGACCGGCCACCAAATTGCTAACGTTGACATAACGGCTGTGCGTTACGTTGCCGTCCTTGTCGCGAGCAATATCCTTGATCCAAACGCCGGACGAATAGCCTCTGGCCTTCAAAATTCCGTGATCGGCATTACGCAATTCCAGTCGAAGCTTGTCGGCTGCAGGAGCGACGAATTCACCCAACAAATACGTCGTGGAAACCAAGATCATGCCGGGAACGGCCAACATCATGGCCAATTTAACGGGCGAGAGCCCCGACACGCGCAAAATGGTAAATTCGCTGTTCGCCGCCCATCGACTCATGGTGTACACGGCCCCCAGCAAAGCGGCGATCGGCATCACTTCATACACACGACTGGGCAACTCGAGCAACACGAGCACGATCACTTCGATCGCGGAAAAGCGCGTGCCGATTTCATCCAGGCGGCCGACAAAATCAAAGAACGCGAACAAAGCGCTCAATGCGAACAAAACGAACCCGGTTGCGATGAGCGTTTCTTTATTGAGATGACGGGTAACGACTTTCATCGGCGCTCTCCCAACAACTTGTAGGGAAGCTCGGTCAGCCACAAAGGCAACCATCGTTGCAGCCATACGCGACGCACGAACAACAACGCCGTCAAAGCAAATACGGCACCGTTGACGATCAACAATCCCTCTTGCCAGCTCATCGTTCTGGCCTTAACCCAGGCTTGCGCCATCGTAATGCCGTTCAAATACAAAATGAAGACGAGAACGGCAATGACCAAACTCAAACTGCGCCCCGCGCGCGGATTGACGAATGACAACGGAATGGCCAACAAAACCAAATTGATCGCGGCCAAAGGCCAACTCAAACGCCACAAAATCTGGGCGTCGGCAATCGGCGTATTCATCGACCACAACTCCTCAAACGGCATGGCATCGACACGACGACTGCCGTAGCCGCCATCGGCCTTGACCTCGAGCAACAACTCGTAGGTGCCGAAATCCATCACCCGCCAGTCGGCCTTGTCGTCGACGCCCGTCTCGTAGCGACGGCCGTTGGTGAGAACGATATAGCGATCCCCAAGTTCGTTTGTCTTGATTTCGCCTCGTTCGGCTTCCACGATCACTTCACGACCGTCTTTATGTTCGCTGACGAAGACATTCTTGACATGCGTGCCGCCTTCATTGACTTCTTCAATAAAGAAAACGCGGCGACCGCCCATGGTTTCGATAAAGCGCCCCGGTGCGATACGGTTGACGTCGTCTCGTTGACGGAATTCCGTCGTGATGCGTTCGATCTGATCTTTCGACCAAGGGCTAACGGTCACGGACAGAGCGGCCACCAAAGCCACCAACGGAAGCGTAAAGCGCAAGACGGGACGAATCCATGCCAACAAGCTCAAACCGCCCGAACTGAACCAGACATACATTTCACTGTCTTGCCAACTGCGCATCATCACCATTAAAACGGCGATAAACAGGGCCAACGCCAGCAACACCGGCAAGTTCGTCAACCCTGTGTAAATCAGCAACTCGAACACGACGGACGAGTCGACGCGTCCGCCGGCGGCACGCCCGAGAATGCGCACCAACCCCACTGTCAAAACAATGGAGAACAGCACGGTAAAAACACCGCCGACACTATTGGCCAGTTCGGTAGCTAACGAGCGACGAAAAATCATGCGACGAATAAAAAAGGGGTTGATTCAATGGATTTTAGTGCATCCGCGACCTTTGTTAAAGGTTGCGAATTGTCATGCCCCACAGACGACAATACGACCGTTCGAGAATCCTCCCGAACAGTCGTATGGTCTTTACGGTTAAATCACGCCGATCGACGGCGCGCACTATCAACCGCGGATGTTATGAGCGGGTTGCACCTTTTCCTGCCATGCATGCAAGACCACGATCGCGGCCAAGAGCGCGACCAAGCTGGCTGCCAAGCTGGCGAACAAATTGCCGTCGGTGAAGCCGGCAACGAGGTAACCGACGGCCGCGCAGGACGCTACCAACAAAGAGTACGGCAACTGGGTCGCAACGTGATCCATGTGATTGCATCGAGAGCCTGCGGACGACAAGATAGTCGTATCAGAAATCGGCGAGCAGTGATCGCCGAATACGGAACCGGCCAACGTGGCGGACAGTACGACAACGGTCAAATTGGGATCCAACGCCTGAATGATGGGCACAACAATAGGAATCAAGATACCGAACGTACCCCATGCCGTACCGGTCGAGAAAGACAGGAAGGCGGCCAAACCGAATACGATCAACGGCAGGAACATGGCGCTGATGCCGGAGCTCAAGACCGTCTGTTGCATGAATTCGGGCGTTTGCAACAAGTCGCGGCAGACGCCGGACAAGGTCCAAGCCAGAATCAAAATGATATTGGCGGGCAACATCAACTTCATGCCTTCAACCGTACCGTTGACAAAGTCGGAGAACTTGACGAGCTGGCGCGGCACATACATCAACAAAGCGACGATCAAAGCGGCAAACGAAGCCAACACCAACGAAAGCGAAGCCGACGAATTGCCGATCGAAGCCATGATGGTGTGATACTTGGCGTCGTCGCCCCAGTAGCCGCCCGTATACATCAATGCCAGGACGCTAAAGAGGATCAAGGCACCCAGCGGTACCAACATATCCCACATCGTACCGTTGGGATTGCTCTTGGCTTCTTCGGTCGTTTCACCGGCCATACGCTTTTCGAGACCGCGCGCGGCAAGAATTTCCGCACGACGCATCGGACCGAAGTCCAAACTCGTGCAAGCAATGAAAAACACCATGGCCAAGCTCAGCAGAGCATAGAAGTTCCACGGGATCGTCGCGACGAAAGCACCCAATTCACTATCGAAAGCCCCCGTATCCTTCAAACTGGAGCCAACGGCGGCGGCCCAAGAGGAAATCGGAGCGATGATGCAAACAGGAGCTGCCGTCGAGTCGATGATATAAGCGAGCTTGGCACGGCTGACCTTGTAGAAGTCCGTCAACGGACGCATGACGGTACCTACGGTCAAGCAATTGAAGTAGTCGTCAATAAAAATCGTCATGCCCAGTCCGCTCGTGGACAACAAAGAAGCGCGACGGCTCTTGACCTTCGATGCGGCGGCGCGACCGTAGGCTAGCGTACCGCCCGACATGGAAATCACATAAACCAAGGCGCCCAACATCGAGCAGAAGATCAAAATGTTCAGGTCGAGTTTTTCGGACATCATCTTGAAGGCGGTCTCGACCATCCCCATCACCATGTTGTTACCCATGCCGATGGAGTAAATCAGAGTGCCCGAGAAAATGCCTACGAGCAACGAGGAAAAGACTTCCTTGGTAATCAAAGCCAATCCAATGGCCACAAGGGGTGGCACAATGGACAACCATTCAGCTGCATAGGGCTGCATCGTTCTCTCTCTTTTTTAAGTGTGAATGTTTATTTTTAGGGGGGAATCAATTTGTCACATGTTCAGAGCTTCGAATGCCTGACGCATTTTCAATCGCTTGGACTTTTGCTCCAACTGTTCTCTCGTTTCGACCCGTGTGGGATGCGGAACGATACATGAGTCGATGGGACAGAGTTTTTGACAACGCGGCACATCGTAATGCCCCACGCACTCGGTGCATCGACCGGGACGAATTTGCACGTGTTCCTGTCCCATAAAAATCGCGTCGTTGGGACACTCGGGTATGCAGACGTCGCAGTTGATGCATTCGTCCGTAATCATCAAGGCCATTGTTTTTTCCTGCTCTCAATGGAATTACTTGTTACGCTTGATCCGAAGCGCCTCGGCAACGACGGGGCTCACGAAGCTCGTGACGTCTCCTCCCATCAAGGCAACCTCTCGGACAAACGTACCGCTAACGAACTGATATTCAGCCGCCGGCGTTAAAAAAACCGTTTCGACCGTCGGCATCAACCGACGGTTCATACCTGCCATTTGAAATTCATAATCGAAATCACTGACAGCTCGTGCCCCGCGAACGATGACCCGAGCGTCGATCGAACGAACGAAGTCGCACAGCAACCCGTCGAAACTCTCGACTCGAACGTTCGGCAGATCGTTGATTTGCTCCCGCGCCAATGCGACTCGCTCCTCAAGCGAAAACAACGGTGATTTGCGCTCGCTTCGAGCAACGGCTACGACGACCGTCTCGAAAATGCCGGACGCGCGCCGAATCAAATCCAAGTGTCCCAACGTCAAAGGGTCGAACGTTCCGGGATAAACCGCCGTTACCATAAACGCCTCAGGAGTTCCGTAAACACGAAAGTATGCAATTTTATCAGAGGTTTGCCCGTTATTTTTTCTGAGCGAGTAGATAATATACTGCCCCCGCTTTGCCTCGGCGCACGGATTCCAAAGAAAGCGAGTTCAATTCCTCCTCGCTCATTTCCTTCTCCGCTTCCAGATAAATCAATCCTCGCGGCTTGAGACGTTCGATCGCCAAGGCCGCCGCCTTGACTTGCCAGCGTTCGGCAAAAGGCGGATCGATAAAGATGACGTCAAACGTTTCGTTCGTACGCTCCATCACGACAAACGCGTCACCACAAACGACATCCACACGATCGGTTGCGCGCAACTTCTCGACCAACGTCTTAATTTGAAAGGCGCTTTTCCTATCCTTTTCAATGCATAACACTCGATCGGCGCCTCGACTCGCCGACTCGAGCCCCATGGCGCCCGATCCCGCAAACATGTCGCACACCGCCAATCCATGCAGCCCGCCCATCAAATGGGTGAGCCAATCGAACACGGTTTCTCGGACGCGTTCGGATGTCGGCCTCAATCCTTCCCTGTCATTAACGGGCAACGGAGTGCGTTTATATTGCCCCCCGACAATTCGTACCACACCCACTCGACGAGCTCGGGTTGCTAAACTATTAGTCTGAGTTACGTTCGTTCTTTTTGTTTGAACCGATTTTTTAGTTGTATTCGACATGGGCTTTTTTTCTCGATTAAAACAAGGGCTGTCTCGCACGCGCGTCAACCTGATTGGGCTGTTTTCCGGCGGTGTCGTCGATGAAGATTTCTTCGAAGAATTGGAAGAATCTCTGATCGCGGCCGACATCGGGTACGGACCGACGACCACTATCCTACAACGTTTGCGCGACACGGTGAAACTGAAGGGCTTGAAAACGCCCGAACAGGTTCGAATCGCACTGCGCGACGAATTAGAACGCATTTTATTGCCCGCACAACAGCCCTTGTCGATCGACACCGCCAAACCCATGGTCATGATGATGGCGGGGGTCAACGGCGCTGGCAAGACGACCACCATCGGCAAGATGTCCAAATGGCTCGCCGCACAGAACAAAACCGTGCTCCTTGCCGCAGCCGACACCTTCCGCGCGGCCGCACGCGAACAACTGGCCGTCTGGGGCGAGCGCAATCGCATCGAAGTTATTACGCAAACCGGCGGCGACCCCGCCGCCGTCGTTTTCGACGCCGTCTCGGCAGGCAAGGCGCGCGGCACCGACGTTGTCATCGCCGACACGGCAGGTCGCTTGCCCACGCAAACCAATCTGATGGAAGAGCTCGGCCGTATCCGTCGAGCCCAAGGCAAAGCCATGCAAGGCGCCCCCCACGAAGTCATTTTGGTCGTTGACGGCACCAACGGTCAGAACGCTTTGGCACAGGTAAAAACGTTCGATGCTTTCGCCCAACTGACCGGCTTGATCGTGACGAAACTTGACGGAACGGCCAAGGGCGGCGTTTTGGTCGCCATTACCGCGGCTCGCGCCGACAAACCGTTGCCGATTTACTTCGTCGGCGTCGGAGAACAAATCGACGACCTGCAACCGTTTAACGCGCGTGCGTTTGCCAACGCGCTTGTCGGTTTGGACGAAGAATAAGTAGGAAAAAAATATGTTGTTGGGTGCTGTAGATTTGGGAAGCAATAGCTTTCGCATCGAGATCGGCCGCGTCGAAGACGGTCGTATTGTGACCGAGGGCTATTGGAAAGAAACCGTGCGATTGTCGGCCGGCCTCGATGCCGACGGCAATTTCACGCAAGAGGTGCAGGAGCGTGCATTGGCCGCTTTGCATCGTTTCCGCGAAAAACTCGAAGGCATCGATCCGAAATGCATCCGAGCCGTTGGAACCCAAGCCTTGCGTATCGCCAAAAACGCGGCGGAATTCCTGCCCAAGGCCGAACAAGCCCTCGGGCATCCCATCGAAATCATTGCGGGACGTGAAGAAGCCAGATTGGTCTTTGCCGGATGCGTCCATACCTTGCCGCCGTCGTCTGAAAAACGCCTGATCGTCGACATCGGCGGCGGTTCGACCGAGTTGATCGTAGGCTACGGCCTGATTCCCAAGCGTTGCGAGTCGTTCCATGTCGGTTGCGTCAACACCTCGGTCGACTTTTTCCCCGACGGGAAAATTACGCCCGAAGCGTTTCATCAAGCCACGATGTTCGCACGCGCCGAATTCGAAGAGGTCGTTCCCGAGTTCAATCATCGCAATTGGGACGCCGCCTACGGCAGCGCGGGAACCATCGGTGCGGTGGCCGATATCGGTCATGCTTCTGGTTTGACCAACGGGGTTGTTACGCCCGCTTTGCTCAAGTACCTGCGCGATCAACTGATTGAAAAAGGATCGATCTCCGAGATTGATTTCCCCGGACTCAAGAAAGACCGTAAAGAAGTCATCGCGGGCGGGTTGGCTGTTTTGACCGCTGTCTTTGAAACGTTCAACATCAAAGAAATGCGTCCCGCTCCCGGCGCTTTGCGCGTGGGCTTATTGCACGACCTGTTGGGCCGACACAACCAACAGGACACCCGTGACAAAACGGTCACCGCATTGATCAAGCGAGTCGGGCTTGACAAACAGCAGGCCGCTCGCGTCGCCGGCTTGACGGACGCCTTTTTCGTCGCTTTAAACGACAATCGCCCGGAGCAGGAACAACGCAAGCTGTTGCAATGGGCCGCGATGTTGCACGAGTCGGGCCGATCCATCAGCCCCAGCGGCTACCACCACCACAGCAAATACATTCTGCTTCATGCCGATCTTGCGGGGTTTTCTCGTGACGATCAAAAGCAGATGGCCGCCGCCGTCTTGGCTCAACGCGGCAATTTGCTCAAGGTGAAGGACGCCTTGGTCGATCCCGTATTCGTTCGCATGGCCTGCGCTTTGCGATTAGGCATTATTTTCGCTCACTCCCGTCGTCTGTTGCGCCTTCCGAAATGGTCTTTGACCTGCTCCGACACGGTGCCGCAACGCATCGAGCTGTCGATCGATGCGACTTGGTTGGACAACCATTCGCTGATCAAATACCTGTTGGAACAAGAGTCCGTCATTTGGGCTCGCGTAGGACGACAATTCGTTCTCACCGCAAGCTGATACACCGTGATCAACACACCGCTCATCGAATTGATCGACGCCTCGGTTGAGTTTTCGGCGTCGCAGGCTATCCCGCGCATCACGTTCAACGTGACGCGCGGCGAATTCGTCTGTCTGCACGGTCCCACAGGCTCGGGCAAGTCATTGGCGCTCAAAATGATCGCCGGACTCGTCCCCCCGACGTCCGGTCAGGTGCGCGTGGCCGGCGAGTTGATCAACAACTTCAACGATCGACAGAAACTGTGGATGCGTCGCTCGATGGGCATCATGGTTCAAGAAGGCCTGTTGCTTCAAGATCGTTCCGTTCTCGACAACGTCATGTTGCCGGCACTGGCGAGCGAAGAATCCGGCTCCGAAGCCAAACGCCGCGCTCTGGCGGCGCTGAAAAAGTGTCGCATCGAACACTTGGCTCGATTGCGTCCCGCTCACTTATCCGCAGGGCAGCGTCAATTGGTTTGTCTTGCGCGAGCGGTCGTCAATCACCCCGTCGTCATCTTGGCCGACGAACCCGCCGCCCATTTGGATGCGGAAAACGCGCAAACGCTCATGGATTTGCTCGGCGAATTTTCTCTGTCCGGCGTATCCGTCATCGTGGCGTCCCATTTGGAACTCAAACCCAAATCCGTCGCTTGCCGTGCCGTTCATCTTAGCGTTCCGAAGGTGACGCCATGAGTTTCATCAGTTCGCGAATTTGGGCGTTGAAACAGACGTTTCGTGGCATTTTTCACGCGAAAACGCAGTTCATGCTGGCCGTGACGCTTGCCGGCTTGACCTTGACCATCCCGGTCTTTCTCGGCATCTTGATTTGGACGTTCTCCGAACCTCTCATTTCCGTTCCCATGCACACGGAAATCACGGTTTTTGCGGATCGTAGTGCCGGCAAAGAATCGGTTCAACGTCTGAACGAGCGCATTTTGGCCATTGAGGAAATTGCACAAACGCAAGTCGTGCCCAAGCAAGAGGCGTTGGCCATGATGCACGACAATCTCGGCTTGCGTCCTCAACAATCCAAGGCGCAAAACCCCTTGCCCGACATTGTCATCGCAACGGTACATCCGCACTTGTCAGACCAAGAAATCGCCGCCGTCGCCAAGCAAATCGAAAGACTTACCAATGTCGACATGGTCGCCTACGACGACAAGTGGGCCGGACACGTTTCGGCGCTCTTTTCCACGGCGAGCATCATTTTGGCGATCCTGGGCTCCATTATCATGGCCTTGGTCGGCATCGTCATCGCCGCCTCCGTTCGCCTGACGACCTATGCCCAACGCGATGAAATTGCCGCGTTGTACATTTTTGGCGCAAGCAACGCCTTTATATGTCGTCCTTATACCTGGCGCGGGTGCATGACCCTGGCTTTGTCCGCCGCCATCTCGTTGGGACTGAGTTACGCCGGCCTGCATCTGTTACACGATCCGTTGATTTCATTTACTCAACTGTACGGCGTGACCGTTCACCTATCCATGCTCTCGCTCGATTGGTGTCTTGTGTATGTCGGTATGGCAGCGATTTTAGGCGGGCTTATCGGTGCGGGAACGGCGTCCTCCGCTCTTGGCAAGATTCGCCGACGTACATATTGATACGGAACTTTTCCCTTTTTCCGCAATTATTTAGAATGGCGCGGTGGTACGATTGATTAGCCCCGTCTCACTTCTATTTCAAAGGATTTCCCTCTCGTGAACGACACGCTCGACACCATTACCGTTTTGGACGTCGACACGCCCGACGAAACCGACAGCGCCAAACGCCGTCGGTCTGGTTGCGCGCTCGTTCCCTACAAATCCAACGTTCCCGCTCTTGTCACGACTCCCGGTTCGTTGGGCGATTTGGACGCGTACATCCGTGCGGCCAACATGGCTCCCATGCTGACCGCCGAAGAAGAGCGCGCGCTCGCCGTTCGACTGCGCGATACCGGCGACCTTCAAGCCGCCCAAAAATTGACGTTCAGCCATTTGCGTTTGGTCGTTTCGGTTGCCCGCGGCTATCTAGGTTACGGGTTGCCTCATGCCGATCTGATTCAAGAAGGCAACATCGGTCTGATGAAGGCCGTCAAACATTACGACCCCGAACGCGGCGTTCGATTGATGACGTTTGCCGTGCATTGGATTCGTTCCGAGATTCAGGATTACGTCATTAAAAACTGGCGCCTCGTCAAATTGGCAACCACAAAGAATCAACGCAAGTTATTCTTCAATTTGCGACAAATGCGCGAAGATGACAAGATGTTGACGACAGATGAGGCAAATCGAATTGCTCTGTCTCTCAATGTCAAACCCGAAGAAGTCTTCGACATGGAAGAACGCATGAACGGCGGAGACACGCCGATCGAATCGCCCGATTCGGTTGAAACCGAGGGCGGCTCGTTCGCTCCGATCGACTGGCTCTCGCGCGACGACGACTGTCCCGTTCAGGTTCTGACCGAACGCGCCAAAGAACGCCTGGCCAGAGACGGCTTGCGAGCCGCGCTCGGTTCGCTTGACGAACGCTCTCGCCGCGTTATTCAAGCACGTTGGCTCAATGAAGATCGCGAAGGCAACATGGCTCCGCTGACATTGCAAGAATTGGCCGAGGAGCTTGGCGTTTCTGCTGAACGCGTACGCCAGATCGAAAAGAAGGCGCTTGCCAAAATGCGCGACGTTTTGCGCACCGACAAAGAAAACTTAGAGTAACTAACCCATGTTTAACGTCGTTCTCGTCCACCCTGAAATTCCGCCCAATACCGGCAACATCATTCGCATGTGCGCCAATACGGGATGCAATTTGCACCTAATCAAACCGCTCGGCTTCAGCGTCGACGACAAACATTTGATTCGAGCCGGCTTGGACTATCACGAATTCACGACGATGAAAGTGCATGAAAGTTGGGAAGACTTCTTGCGCAACGAATCGCCCTCCAAAGACCGCATGTTCGCCATGACGACCAAGGGATCGTCCGTCTTCGCCCAAAAACGGTTTCTGCCCGGCGACTGGTTTGTATTCGGATGTGAAGGAAGCGGGCTGCCTGAAACCGTCAGAGAACAATTTGCCAACGAACAGCGAATCCGTTTGCCGATGATGCCCGACAATCGCTCGTTGAATTTGAGCAATGCCGCAGCCGTTACCGTTTACGAAGCGTGGCGACAAAACAACTACGACGGCGGCATCTAACACCGACCGACAAAAAAGGGAGCCAAACGCTCCCTTTTTCTTTTCGACGGCTCGTTACGCCATAATCACCAAATTGTCGCGGTGAATCAATTCGGGGTGCCCCTCGTAACCGACAAAAGCGGCCAACTCATTGGTGTGACGTCCTTTGATCAAGCGAATTTCACTGGACGAATAATTCGTCAATCCGCGCGCGATTTCTTGCCCGCTCTCGTTGAAGCACCCGATCACCTCGCCACGTACGAACTCACCCTCCACGGCTTTGACGCCGACCGGCAACAAACTCGTTTTTTGCTTCAACAGCGCGTCGGTCGCTCCGGCATCCAATACGACTCGCCCCTTGGAACGCAACTGATCGACAATCCACTTTTCTCGCGCATGCAACGGCGCGTGGCGACTGATCAGCTGGGTGCCAATATGCTCGCCCCCGCCCATGCGCACCAAAACGTCGGGTTCTCGTCCCGAAGCGATAATCGTCGTCGCTCCCGATCTTGCCGCTCGCTTGGCGGCCAGAATCTTCGTGATCATGCCCCCCTTGGAGAGCGTGCTGGCGGCGCCGCCCGCCATGGTTTCCAGAATCGGATCGCCCGCGGTGGCTTCGGGGACGAATTTGGCTTCAGGATCTTTGCGGGGATCGGCCGTGTACAGCCCCTTTTGATCCGTCAAAATCACCAACGCATCGGCCTGCACGAGGTTGGCGACCAGAGCCCCCAACGTATCGTTGTCGCCCACTTTGATTTCATCGGTCACCACCGTATCGTTTTCGTTAATGATGGGAACGACGCCCAAGCGCAACAGTTCAAGCAAGGTTTCTTTGGCATTGAGATAGCGTTCACGATCCGTCAGGTCGGCATGCGTCAGAAGAATTTGCGCCGTCCCGATACCGTGCTTCGAGAACTGCGTTTCATAGGCCTGCACCAGCCCCATCTGACCGACGGCGGCGGCAGCCTGAAGCGCGCTCAAGCGCGTCGGGCGTTTTTCCCATCCGAGACGCAGCACGCCTTCGGCAACGGCGCCAGAGCTCACCAATACGACCTCCTTGGCTTGCTTTTGCAATTGCGCGATTTGCTTCGCCCACAAAGCGATGGCCTCGTAATCCAATCCGCGTCCATCGTTCGTCACCAAGGCGCTTCCTACCTTGACGACAACTCGTTTTGCCGTGAGTAAGGCCGATTGCAACATATTCTTCCTTTCAACAATCAAAATGGACACCTTGACACATTCTACAGGCACAAAAAAAAGACGAGACCGCGGTCTCGTCTTTTTTCTCATGCAAAGCGCTTATTCACCCTGAGCCATATCAACTTCGGTGATCTCACCGCGATCTTCGTCGAAACGAACGTCATCGAGATGTTTGTTCTTCTCAATGCGGGCGCGGTCCAACTCCTGAGCGATGGCCTTGACCAAGTCTTGAGTGCCTTCTCGCGTCGCCGCGCTCATGATAAAGAAGGGACGATCTTCACCCAAGGCCTGCTTATAGCGGGCAAGCAATTCGGAACGTTCTTCTTCGGGCACCAGATCCATTTTATTGAGCACGACCCAACGGGGTTTGTCGGCCAACTCGTCATCGTACTTGGCAAGCTCTTCAACCAATGCATTGGCTTCGGCGATCGGATCGGTTTCGGGATCCATGGGCGCGCAATCAATGATATGCAACAACAGGCTGGTGCGAGACAAGTGACGCAAGAACTGGTGACCGAGGCCGGCGCCTTCGCTAGCGCCTTCAATCAAACCAGGAATATCGGCAACGACGAAGCTTTGTTCGGGACCCACGCGCACAACGCCCAAGTTGGGATGCAGCGTGGTGAACGGATAATCGGCAATCTTCGGGCGAGCGTTGGAAACGGCCGTAATAAAGGTCGACTTGCCGGCATTGGGCATACCCAACAAACCGACATCGGCCAACACCTTGAGCTCGAGGCTCAAAGCGCGATACTGTCCGGGTTCGCCGGGAGTACACTGACGCGGGGCACGATTGACACTCGTCTTGAAGTGCAGGTTGCCAAGACCGCCCTTGCCGCCGGCCGCCAACAATTTCTTGTCGCCGTGGTGCGTCAAGTCGGCCACTGGTTCCCCTGTCGTTTCGTCAACAATTTGCGTCCCTACAGGCATGCGCAAAACGATGTCGTCGCCACCTGCGCCGAAGCAGTCGGCACCGCGACCGTGTTCGCCATTGGGCGCGAAGAACTTGCGCGTATAACGATAGTCCATCAAGGTGTTGATGTTGCGATCGGCCACGGCATAGACGTTGCCGCCGCGACCGCCGTCACCGCCATCGGGACCGCCTTTGGGAATGAACTTTTCTCGGCGAAAACTGGCAGCACCATTACCGCCGTTACCGCCTTGCACTTCGATTCGAGCTTCGTCAACGAATTTCACGTCGTTTTCCTAAAAAGTTTGCCTGGAAGTAGATTTTGCCATGTAGACAAAGAAAAAGCCCCGCACGAGAAAGTACTCCCGTCAGGGCTTTTGCTTCTTACGAAGTGGGCTGATTAACCAGCAACCGGAACAACCTTAACGAACTGGTTGTTCTTCGGACCCTTCACTTCGAAAGCGACCATGCCGTCAACCTTGGCGAACAGCGTGTGATCGCGGCCCATACCGACGTTGTCACCGGCGTGGAACTGGGTGCCGCGCTGGCGAACGATGATGCCGCCGGCGTTGATGAAGGCATTACCAAAAACCTTGACGCCCAAGCGCTTAGCCTGAGAATCGCGACCGTTGCGGGTAGAACCGCCACCTTTCTTATGTGCCATTTTAGAGTCTTCCTAAAATCTTACGTTTCTCGATTAAGCTGCGATCGCTTCGATCTTGAGCTCAGTGTAGTTCTGACGATGGCCAGCGCTCTTCATGGAGTGCTTGCGACGACGGAACTTGAAAATGCGAACCTTGTCGCCACGGCCGTGGCTAACAACGGTAGCCGTTACGGAAGCGCCTTCGAGGATGGGAGCACCAACCTTGAGACCGGCTTCATCGCTAACAGCGAGAACGTCGGAAATAACAACCTGAGAGCCAACTTCGGCGGTCAGGGTTTCAACCTTGAGCTTGTCGCCAACAGCAACGCGATACTGCTTGCCGCCGGTCTTGATAATAGCGTACATTTAAATAAACCTCGCCCGTCTCGCTCCTACCCGAAGGCAGTGACGAAACCTTTTTATATTAAAGAAATGCGTCCTGTGCTTTGCCCGAAGGCAAACTGTCACGAACGCACGCTTTCACTTGCGTGGAAAGGGCTGGATTATGCCATATTTCCATGAAAAATGTCAATCCGCCCGAAATAAAATTTTAGAAAAAACAATCACCTAGCGAATCAGGCGCGCGTTTGTCGAACAACTTCCTCAACGTACGGCATCAACTCCGCCGCACGCGCCTCGGACATCTGTCCGATTCGCAAACGACGGAACAGGACGTCTTGCGCGGTACGCGCTCCCGATACGCGCACGGCATAACGTGCGTACTCGCACACGCGATCCACAACATCTTGTACCGACGCCGCTTTCACCGCCTCTTGCTCAAGTTGCGTCGGATTGTGCGTCGTATCGACCAACAAAGGCAACGACGCGGTCAACGAGCCGCCCTTGGTCGATTCGATCAAACGCAACTTCAGAGCCTGCTTCATCGCTTCCTGAGCCATCAAACGATAACTCGTCCACTTGCCGCCCGCCACGGAAATCAGATTGCCGAACTCGCTCACCACGGCGAAATCACGGGAAGAACCGGCCGTTCCCGAGCGTCTGCCGAGTCCCTTGAAATTGAATAACGGACGCAGCCCAGTATAAGTGGCCTTGACGTCTTTTCTTTCGATCGGCCGCTGCAAATAACGATTCGCCGTTTCGATCATGAAATCGATTTCGTCGGAAGTGGCCTCCGGATCGAACGGAGCCTGACCCTGCTCGATGTCCGTCGTACCGATCTGCAACATGCCGTTGGAGGGAATGCAAAAGAGAATGCGTCCGTCCGGTGTTTTCGGAATGACCATCGCGGATCCCGACGGCATGAACGATCCGTCGACCACGATATGCGACCCCCTGGAAATACGCACGAGATCGTCGCAACACGGATCGGCCAAACGTCGAATCGTATCGGTCCACGGCCCCGTGCAATTGAAAAAGACCTTGCCTCGAATTGTCAGCTCTTCGGACGTTTCCTTGTCCTTGACGACGACGGCTTGAATCCCCCGATCGTCCTGAACCAATCGCATGACGGGCGCGTAATTGAGCGCGAGCGCGCCGTACTTCAGAGCGGTATGCAACAACGCGACCGCCATGCGGGCGTCATCAAACTGCGCGTCGAAATACTGCACGCTGCCTTTCAATCCCTGACGTCGAATGCCGGGCAAGGCCGCGAGCGTATCGATGCGATCGCGCACCTTCATCCCCGCCAAAGGACCGCCGGCTCCCATCGAACAATAGGACGCCACGCCCGTCGTGTACATCGCCATTTGGAGCGCGGAATAACACGGAACGACAAACGGCAACGGCTTGACCAACTCGGGCGCGTTGCGCATCAAAACGGTTCGTTCGGCCATCGCCTGTCGAACAAGCCCCCACTCTTTCGGGTTGCGCATGTAGCGAATCCCGCCGTGAATCAACTTGGTGGATCGACTCGAGGTGCCGGCACCGAAGTCCTGACTATCAACGATGACCGTCGACAACCCGCGACTGGCGGCATCCACGGCCAGCCCCAAACCGGTCGCACCCGCACCGACAATGACCACGTCATACAGCTTGTCCTGTCGCAAACCAATCAACGTCTGCTCGCGATCCAATCCTTTAACCTGTTGATTCATCATACTTTTCTCGTTTCCTAGCATTTTTACCGCAAGAGAACTCGCAGACACCCGCTCTCACGACCGAGCCTCGCGTCTTGCGCTCGCAGCCCGATGGCAAACAACTGTTTTCAGAGTGTACCCCAGCGTCTTTAGTTTGTCCTTAGAAAACGCCGCTCAAGATACAAAAAAAGCCGACGATCTTCTCGTCGACTTTTTTGCGTTCGCTGACGGGTTATTCGGTCTTGGGTTCGACAGCGTCTTCTTCCACAACTTCCGTCATGTCGAGATCGTCGTCGTCCAGATCCGTTTCAACGATGTCGGCATCGTGCTGCTCGGCGGCTTCCTGAACCTGTTCCTGCTTTTCTTCCGGCTTGATCAAACCGGCCAAAGCGATCAACTGACGCAAGGCTTCGTTAACGCTTTCGGCCGTCTTGAAATACTTGGCCACATCGGCGTCCAAACGAACGGTCGCCGTCTGAACGAAAGCGGCGCGATCGGAGAAACGACGCGTCTGAACAGCCTTTGCGCGAGGACCGGAACGCGTGCCGAAATCCATACGATCGTTGTCGCGACGCTGACCGAACTTCTTGAAACCGGGCTTGTCACCGCCAAAACGCTTTTCACCGAACGGACGATCGGAGAAACGCTTCGGACGATCCGAGCCGAAACGATCCTGACGCTCGCCACGGTCGGCAAAGCGATCGCCGCGATCGGCAAAACGGTCGCCACGATCGGCGAAACGGTCGCCGCGCGGACCGGAGAAACGATCGTTGCGATCACCGAAACGGCCTTCACGGCTGCGATGAGGCTTATCGGAAAAACGATCAAAAGGCTTGTGATCCATTTCAATTTCCTTTTCGTCACAATTTCGACGAACATGATTCGCCATACAGGCGGTAAATTATTTTTCCCACAAAATCAGGGGAGATTCAAAATTTTACGGATTTGGACAAAAATTTTTCTTTTGTCCGAGTAAACTGTCCTCAAGGGACAATCTTTTGTCCGCTCAAAAAAAAGACTTCGACTCAACAACAAGAAAGAGAGGTTCATATGTTGCAGGTCATTTTCCATGGTGTCGATCGTTCCCCGGCAGCCGAAGCTGACATCGCCGAACGCTTTGAAGCCCTGAAGCGATTCGATAATACCCTGACTGAATGCAAGGCCACCATCTCCAAGGTCGGACATCAAGGCGTAGGCGAATTTTCCGTAAAGCTCGACGTTCGTGTCGGCGGTCACCGCGAATTGATCGCTACCGAAAACGATCCCGATGCAATGCAAGCCATCAACAAGGTTTTCGATACGGTTCGCCGCTTGGTTAAAGACGAACACGACAAGCGTCACGCCCATTAATCAAGTATAGTCTTGCCCAACCGCGGTTTCGACCGCGGTTTTTTTTGCGTCGAAAAAACGATCTGCTCCGGCTCCACGACGCTCAATGGCAAAAACAAAAGCCCACTGGAAATCCAGCGGGCTTTGAATTGGCGTCCCTAAGGGGATTCGAACCCCTGTACCAACCGTGAAAGGGTTGTGTCCTAGGCCTCTAGACGATAGGGACCAATACTTGGTGGAGGTAAGCGGGATCGAACCGCTGACCTCTTGCATGCCATGCAAGCGCTCTCCCAGCTGAGCTATACCCCCAGGTATTCTTTCAAATTGTTTGGCGTCCCTAAGGGGATTCGAACCCCTGTACCAACCGTGAAAGGGTTGTGTCCTAGGCCTCTAGACGATAGGGACTAAATTCTTTGGTGGAGGTAAGCGGGATCGAACCGCTGACCTCTTGCATGCCATGCAAGCGCTCTCCCAGCTGAGCTATACCCCCGAAGAGTTTGGAACTATAAACTAATTCGACAAAAATTGCAAACCATCTTGCTTTATTTTTTAAACTTTTCATAGAAAAACACGCTATCCCACTGTTTTTATTGTGTTTTATTTTTTGCTCAGCAAAAAAAATTTATCGCCCCCGCTTTCTGTTAGGATGTTAACGTCATCTTTTTTATCGCAATCGACCATGTCCACACGTTTGCCCCCGCCGCCTTTCGAGCAAAAAATCGTTTCGGTCGACCGGCTGACCGACCGAGCCGCACAACTGCCCAAACCCGTCGTCATGACCAACGGCGTCTTCGACATCTTGCACCGCGGGCACGTCACTTACCTTGCTCAGGCCCGACAACTCGGAGGCAGCCTGATCGTTGCCGTCAATTCCGATGCGTCCGTAAAAATGTTGGGCAAAGGAGATGATCGCCCGATCAACTCGCAAAACGATCGCGCCTGCGTTCTGGCCGGACTGGAAAGCGTCGACTTGGTCGTCGTCTTCGAAAACAAAGTCCCTCTCGATGTCATCGAACAAGCGCGACCGGACATTTATGTCAAAGGCGGGGACTACCGTATCGAAGACCTGCCCGAAGCCGCTCTCGTTGCTACATGGGGCGGGAAAACGGTCACCGTGACGTTCGAGCACGAACGCTCCACGACAGCTCTGCTGAAAAAAGTGCGCGGCCAATAACGGTCCGCGCACCTTGCGATACATCACGCTATGCCGCACTCGTGCGGCATAGCGTCTTTTTAGAACTCGTAACCGGCCAAACGAGCGTAATGAGCCGTGGCGGACAAGAACCCTTGCTTATTGCCGCAGTCAAAACGAATGCCGTCAAAACGATGGGCGTACGTAGGCGTCGTCGTCAGGCAAGCGCTGATCGCATCGGTCAACTGAATCTCCCCGCCCACGCCGCGCTGAACATGGCGCAACGCTTCAAAGACTTCCGGCTCGAGTACGTAGCGACCGATTACGGCCATGGTCGAGGGCGCATCCTGCGGATCGGGCTTCTCGACAATGGCGTTGACCAAAGACGTTGTTCCCAAATCTTCCTTGACGCCGACAATGCCGTACTTTTTCGTTTCCAAAGGCGCGACATTTTGTACGGCCAATACATTGCCGCCGCCGGCCTTTTCGCGGACCTCGATCAACTGCCCCATCGCCGGTTGCTGGGAATAAATCAAATCGTCGGCCAAAATCACACCGAACGGCTCGTCACCGACCACGGGTTGAGCGCACATTACGGCATGTCCCAACCCCAACGGCTCGGGCTGACGGATGTAGATGAAATTGACGCCGCGCGGGGTGATCGAATGCACCAGATCCAACAACTCCATCTTTTCCTTGTGCAGCAAATCCGCTTCCAGTTCGGGGCTCTTGTCAAAGTGATCCTCGATGGCACGCTTGTAGCGTCCGGTAATAAAGATCATGTCCGTTACACCAGCGGCCGCCGCTTCCTCAACGGCGTACTGAATCAAAGGCTTATCGACTACCGGCAACATTTCCTTGGGCATGGCCTTGGTCGCGGGCAGAAAACGAGTACCCAAACCGGCTACGGGGAAAACAACCTTTCGAACAGGCTTCATATCGTCACTCCAAAACGCTTCACTGATCTTCTCGGAGCACAAATTGCCTCTACAATAACGCTCCGCACATCCTTTTAATTGTAGCCTTTTATGAGCCAGCATATCGAAAGCACTTACGCCATCGGAGACCTTCAAGGGTGCCTGGAAAGCTTGAACAGTCTTCTGACAAAACTCCCTGAAGACTGTCGCCTGCTGTTCATCGGGGATCTCGTCAATCGCGGTCCTCAATCCTTGGCGACGCTTCGCCGCGTCAAAGAGCTGGCCGAAAACGGTCGCGCCCGAGTCGTTCTGGGCAATCACGATTTGCATTTACTTGCTTGCGCGGCCGGTCACGGCAAGCCGAGCCGAAAGGACACGATCGGAGAAATTCTCGACGCATCGGATCGCGACGAACTGATCGATTGGTTACGCGGTCAACCGCTGCTTATCGACACGCCGAATATGGTTTTCGTCCATGCGGGCATCCCGCCGACGTGGTCCCTCAAACGCGCCAAGCGTCTCGCCAAAGAGGCGCACGACAAGTTGAGCGGCCCCAAATGGAAGCGCTATTTGAAGCATATGTACGGCAACGACGTGTACTATGCGGGCATTCGCGGCGGCGCCCGCAGACGCGCCATCTTCAACGGGCTGACGCGCATGCGCTTCATCGATTCGAACGGCTTGCTCGAATTCGCCTGCAAGGGCGGCCCGAACGCGGCGCCCGAAGGCCTTTTGCCTTGGTTTGAACTGCCCCGAAAAGTCAATAAAACCATTTGTTTCGGCCACTGGTCCTTGGCCGGCTTGCAATCGAGCAACAACACCGTTTGCATCGATACGGGCGCTCTTTGGGGAAACAAACTGACGGCCTTGAACATCGAAACCATGGAGCTCGTCCAAGAAGACTGTCCGATGTGGGCCGACCCGAAGCACTTCGGCTAAGACGTCCTATCGTCCCGATAGCTTCTGCATTGGGCGTATGCCATTTACAATCAGGAAAAGACCGTTTTTCTTGTAAATCGCATGCGCCTAACCGATACCCGTTCATCCAACGATCACCCCGCCATTCGCATTCGCGGGGCACGACAAAACAACTTGCGCAACCTGGATCTCGACTTTGTTCCGGGGACGCTCACCGTTATCACAGGCCCATCCGGCTCGGGCAAAAGCTCGTTAGCCTTCGATACGCTTTATGCCGAAGGTCAACGCCGCTATGTTGAGACGTTCAGTCCGTATGCGCGTCAATTCCTCGATCGTTGCGATCGTCCCAAAGTAGACAAAATCGAAGGCGTTCCTCCGGCCATCGCCATCAATCAATCGGCCGGCATTCGTACGTCGCGCTCTACTGTCGGCACCATGACCGAACTCAACGACCATCTGAAGTTGTTGTTTGAACGTCTCGGCAAACTTTATTGCCCGTCTTGCGGCCGACACGTGCACGAGATGTCCGCCTCGGACATATGGCAAGACATTCAGGCCAAAACGGCACGCCTTGACAATCCCAAGATCGTCATCACGTTCAACGTGCTCGTTCCGAACACACTCGATCGCGCCCTGGTCGAACAATCACTGTCCGCTCAAGGCTTCACGCGCATCCACATGGAAACGCAACGCCCCGACGCGTCCGTTCTGGCCGTGACGGTCGACAGATTCCGCCTAAAACGTGCGGATGATTCCCGAGCCGTGGAAGCCATTGAAAAAGCGCTTGAGTTGGGCAAAGACGCCTATCGTCATCGCATGCAAGCGCACGTCGAAGTCGCGCCCGATCATTACGAAACCATCCACTATGCCAAGGGCTTCGTTTGCCCGGACTGCGAACGCTCTTTTACGCCCGCCAGCGGATCGCTTTTCAGTTTCAATTCGGCTGTCGGAGCCTGCCCCACCTGCCGCGGGTTCGGCCGCACCATCGAATTGGATCTCGATCTGGTCATCCCGGACAAGACCTTGTCGTTGGCCCAAGGCTGCGTCAAACCGTGGCAAGGCAGCGGAGCTAGCGCCGAATGTCAAACGGAAATGATGCGTTACGCCAAACGAGACAACATTCGAACCGACGTCCCGTTTGACGAATTGACGGAAGAAGAGCGTCGCTGGGTCGTTGAAGGCGAGCCGAAATGGTCCGGCAAGTGGTCCCGTCAGTGGTACGGCATCCGACACTATTTCGATTATCTGGAATCCAAAGCGTACAAAATGCACGTTCGGGTGATGCTGTCTCGGTACCGAACGTATTGCACGTGCAAAACATGTCAAGGCGCGCGCCTCAAACCCGAGGGCCTGTGGTGGCGCGTCGGCTCGTCCGAGTGCGCGCGCATCGGTTTGGGCGTCGATCGAATGCAAACGCCCTATCGCCGCTTCGTCCCCCGTTCCGTCACGTGCACTCCCGAGCGGTTGGAGACCTTGCCGGGCCTGACGATTCACGATCTGATGCTTCTGCCCGTCGCTCAACTCGATCTCTTTTTCGAGGCGCTGCAAAATGAAACGACCGACGAAGCCGGTTTGCTGGTGATTCGGGAAATTCGCCGTCGCATCAACTATTTGAAGCACGTCGGACTGGGGTATTTGACGTTGGATCGACAAAGTCGCACTCTTTCGGGGGGCGAAGTGCAACGCGTCAACCTTACCACGGCCCTCGGGAGTAATTTGGTCAACACGCTGTTCGTCTTGGACGAACCTTCCATCGGCCTGCATCCGCGCGACATCGATCGCATCAACGCGATCATGCTCAACTTGCGCAACGCCGGCAACACGCTGGTCGTCGTCGAACACGACCCGCAAATGATGACGTGCGCGGACCGCATCATTGACATGGGGCCGGCCGCCGGCAGCAACGGCGGCGCCGTCATGTTCGACGGAACGCCCGAGCAAATTCGATCCGATTCGCATTTGACCGGCTTGTATCTGTCGGGCAAGCGTTCCGTCATCGACCCAGTCTCCTGCCCGAAGACCCCTCTTCCCGATGATCTGTCAGGACACCCCTGCATTACGATCAAAGGTGCCGCGCAACACAACTTGCAACACGTCACCGCCCGTTTTCCCCTGGGAGCGTTGACATGCGTGACCGGCGTGTCCGGCTCGGGCAAATCGTCGCTCATTTCGGACATCCTGTTTCCCGCCGTCGAACGACATTTCGGTCGCCCGTCTCCCCAAGGCCGCTATACCGACATCGAGGGGTTGGATCGAATTTCCGACGTCTGCTTCATCGACCAGTCGGCCATCGGCAAAACCTCCCGCTCCAACCCCGTCATTTACGTGGATGCGTTCACTCCAATTCGGCAACTCTTTTCCGAAACCGCGTCCGCTCAAGCACGCGGTTATACGGCGGGCGACTTCGGCTTTAACTCGGGCAACGGCCGCTGCCCGACCTGTCAGGGTGCCGGATTCGAACGCGTCGAAATGCAGTTTCTCAGCGACGTCTATCTGCGTTGTCCCGACTGCAACGGCTCGCGCTATCGATCCGAATTGTTGGAAGTCACGATCAATCTGGACGGCCGAGGGCCGAAAAACATCGCCGACGTTCTGGACATGACGGTCGACGAGGCCATGGCCTATTTCGTCGGCCAGAAAAAAGTAACGAACAAATTGCAGGCGCTCGCTGACGTCGGGCTGGGGTATGTCAAGCTCGGGCAACCCGTACCGACGCTGTCGGGCGGCGAAGCCCAGCGCCTCAAACTGGCCGGCCAATTGGCCGAAAGCGCCAAATCGTCTTCCCACCGTCGGCTCTACATCCTGGACGAACCGACGACCGGGTTGCACTTTTCCGACATCGCCTTGTTGCTCAAGACGTTGCGTCGCTTGGTTCGACTCGGTCACACCGTCATTGTCGTCGAGCACAATCTGGACGTTATGGCGGCCAGCGACTGGTTGATCGATCTGGGACCGGAAGGCGGAGACGAAGGCGGACGCATCGTCGGCGTCGGCACGCCCGACGCCTTCGTTCAACGCGCCGACACCTACACCGCCCGCGCCTTGTCGGCTTACGTACGCGGCGAACCGATGCAAGGTCTGTTCGCTCGGGCGGACGCCATCCCCTCGCCGGGGCGCTCGTTGCAAAGCGTCTGGCGCCATGCAAAAAACGGCGATTTAGGCGTTTTCGGCGCAAAAGAACACAATTTGCGGTCGATTAACGCCATCGTTCCGAAAAATACCTTGACGACCGTGACCGGCGTGTCGGGCTCCGGCAAATCCTCCTTGGCCTTCGGCGTGATTTTCTCCGAAGGACAGCGCCGGTATTTGGAAAGTTTGAACGCCTACGCCCGCTCCATCATCCAGCCCGGCGTCAAGGCCGACGTCGAAGCCGTCGTCGGCATTGCTCCGACCGTCGCCATCGAACAGCGAACGAGCCGCGGCGGTCGCAAATCCACCGTGGCGACCTTGACCGAAATACAGCATTTCCTGCGTCTGCTTTATGTCAAGTTGGGTGTTCAGCACTGTCCGAAATGCCGTGTCGAAGTTCACGTTCAAAGTACGGACGTCATCGTGGCCGACATCATGAAGCGGTGGATGAATCAAACGGTCACGTTGGCCGCTCCCGTTGTCGTCGCACGCAAAGGCATCTATACGGAATTGGCCAAAACCTCTCACGAGCGCGGCATCACCCACCTGCGCGTCGACGGTCACTGGGTGCCTACACACCCCTTCCCGGCATTGGCCCGTTATAAGGAACACACGATCGAAAGTCCCGTCCACACCCTGACCATCACGCCGGAGTCGGAGCCGATCGTGAGACGCTACGTCAACGAAGCGCTCTTTCACGGTCATGGTCTGTTGACCCTTTTGTGGGGAACTCAGTCGCTGAACGCGTGCGACGATACAAGCGACGGCGGCCAAGAAACGTATTCCACGAAACGTGCCTGTCCTCACTGTTTGACCAGTTTCCCCGAGCCCGATCCCCGCCTGTTTTCCTATAACAGCAAGCTCGGTTGGTGCCCGACGTGTTTCGGCACCGGTCGCCTGCTCAAGGGATTTGACGAACAGCAAACAGGAGAAGAAGCCGAATGGAACGACGAGCTTGTCGAGGACGCCGTTTGCCCCGACTGCGACGGCCTTCGCCTTAACGAAATCGCCCGTTCCGTTCTTTTCCACGACCGATCCATTTGCGACACGACGCAACTGTCTGTCGACGACTGTCTGACGGCCATGCAACGGATCGAGCTTGAAGGACGCGAGAAAGCGATCGGCGAAGACGCACTCAAAGAGATCGTTTCCCGCTTGCAGTTCCTCAAAGAGGTCGGCCTGGGCTATCTTGCCCTTGATCGCGACGCGCCGAGCCTGTCCGGCGGCGAAGCGCAACGCATTCGTTTGGCCGCCCAGTTGGGCAGCAACCTGCAGGGCGTTTGCTATGTTCTTGACGAACCGACCATCGGGTTGCACCCCCGCGACAATCAACGTCTCGTCTCCACGTTGATCAACTTGAAAAACAAGGGCAATACCGTCCTGGTCGTTGAACACGACGAAGACACCATTCGTCGCTCGGATCACATTATCGACATCGGCCCGGGCGCCGGGGTTCGAGGCGGCACCTTGGTGGCGCAAGGCGCCTTGTCGGACATCATGAATACGCCCGAAAGCGTTACGGGCCGATTGCTGGCTCACCCCCTGCGACACACCGGCAAGGCTCGACGCCCCGTCACCGACGAAACGGAAAGCTTGTTCCTCAAAGGCGCGCGACTGCACAACCTCAAAGGCATCGACGTCCGCTTCCCTCTCGGGCGACTGATCGTATTGACCGGCATCAGCGGATCGGGCAAATCCACGCTGGCGCGCAACATCCTGTTGCGCAGCCTGAACGCACGTTTGAACGACTCGAAAAACGACCTGTCGGTCTACGGGTGCGACGCGTTGGACGGAGCCCATCTGGTCACGCGCGTACTTGAGGTGGACCAAACGCCCATAGGAAAAACGCCGCGTTCTTGTCCTGCAACGTACGTCGGCTTTTTCAATCAAATCCGCACCTTGTTCGCGGCGAGCCCTCAGGCTCTGGAACGCGGGTATGAGGCAACGCGCTTTTCTTTCAATACGGCGCAAGGTCGTTGCCCGATGTGTCAAGGTCAAGGCCAAATCACCGTCAGCATGAACTTCCTGCCGGACGTCAAAGTCCCGTGCGAAGCCTGCCACGGCATGCGTTTTGACAACGAAACGTTGAGCGTGAAGTGGCGAGATCAATCGATCGGCGACGTTTTGAATTTACCCGTCGACACGGCCCTTGAACACTTTGCCTCCAGTCCTCGGATCGCTCACCCGTTGCAACTGTTGCAAGACGTCGGTCTGGGCTATTTGACCTTGGGACAGCCCTCCAACACGCTGTCGGGCGGTGAGGCTCAACGCATCAAACTGGTGACCGAATTGGCCAAAGCCTATACGCCCGCCATGCGATTGAACGCCCGAAACCCCAAGACGTTCTACATTCTGGACGAACCGACCGTCGGATTGCATATGGCCGACGTCGAAAAACTGATTCACGTCCTGCATCGACTTGTCGACGCCGGCAACACGGTGCTGGTAGTCGAACACAATCTGGACGTAATCGCCGAAGCCGATTACATTATCGACTTGGGGCCCGAGGGAGGTCCCGACGGCGGCCGTCTCGTCGGCACGGGCTCGCCCGCCGACATTGCCGTTTTGGACACGCCGACGGGCAAAGCGTTGCACGATTTTTTAAGAGAACACCAAGCATGACGTATCGGGTATATGCCGTCGGCGGTTGCGTACGCGACCGCCTGTTGAAAGAGGAAGGTATCGATACCGCCCAAGGCGATCGGGACTGGGTCGTTGTCGGCGCGACGC
Organism: Duodenibacillus sp.; assembly: GCA_017628205.1. Classification (GTDB taxonomy): domain Bacteria; phylum Pseudomonadota; class Gammaproteobacteria; order Burkholderiales; family Burkholderiaceae_F; genus Duodenibacillus. Next base: position 8,102 of record JAGBZO010000041.1, on the reverse strand, counting down.
CTGAAGAATTGACAGCGCAAGGCTACCTTCCCGTCGGCGCGGACTTCCCCGTCTTCTTGCACCCCGACACGCATGAGGAATACGCGTTGGCTCGAACGGAGCGCAAAACCGTGGCGGGCTATCACGGATTCAGTTTTTACACGGCCCGAGACATCACGTTGGAGGAAGACTTGCAACGCCGCGATCTAACAATCAACGCCATTGCGCAAGACGCGGACGGCGCTTTGATCGATCCGTACGGCGGCGTCGGGGACATTCGCCAAAAAGTCTTTCGGCATGTCAGTCGCGCTTTTGTGGAAGATCCCGTGCGTATTTTGCGCGTCGCCCGATTTGCCGCTCGACTGCCCATGTTTACCGTCGCTCCGGAAACCCTGCTGCTCATGCAGGAAATGGTGCAATGCGGAGAGTCGGACGCGTTGGTCGCCGAACGGGTCTGGGCGGAACTCAGTCGCGGGCTCATGGAAGTTCAACCCTCGAGAATGCTCTCGATTCTTGAAGAATGCGGCTATTGGTCTCGATCCATGTCGACAATCTCGCTGTCCGCCGAGGTTTTCGTCAATCTCGATCGCGCGGCCCAACTCCGCGCTCCTTTGCCGGTGCGTTGCGCTTTGTTGTTCTCGAACGTCCATGACGCCGATGCTGCCCGTCGTGCGCTCACGGCACTGAGGGCGCCGAAAGAAGTGGTGGAAATGGTCGGGCTCTTTTCCCGCGTCGGCGAGGCGATGGCGCACGCCGACAGCGCCGTCGATTTCGTTTCGGTATTTGAGAAATCCGACGTCTTGAGACGTCCGGAGCGCTTTAGCCAGTTGGTGCAAGCCGTAGCCCTTCGGCATCCTTCGCTCGACACGGAGCGCATTCTTCGCTTGAAGCAGGCCTATGCCGACATCGATGCCCAACGCATCGCCAAAGCGACCGCCAATCCGAAAGACATTGCCTCGGCCATCGCAAGCGCGCGATTACAAGCCGTTGTATGCCGATGGGAACGATCAGAATAAGCGGCCGATCAGGTAGGCGCCCAGCACGATCAAGACCGTACTGGCCAACGGAATGCTGATCTTGCGCTTGCCCAAACGAAAGTTGATGTCGCCAGGCAACCGACCCAAACCAAACCGACTGAGCCACGGGATGCAGGTCATCAAGACCATCAAAGAGATAAGAATAGTAAGAATCCATCGCATGCCATGATTCTAATGGCATACTGCAAGCTATGACACAGATATTCGACCACTTGCTTTTGTCTTGCCGAAAACTTTCGGTCTTTGACTATGCCATCGACATGTTTATCGGCGCCTACGATGTCGAACGCCTCCAACCTCAACCCGTCGTCTTTAACATCGACGTTTGGGTTCGTACGGCCGACAGCGATGCGGACACTCTCGAGGGCGTCTACGATTACACCCTGATTCCTCAGGCCGTCGACGCCATCGTCGCCGACGGCCACATCGATTTGCAAGAAACGCTTGTCGATGCGATTGCCGATCGTTTATTGATCGATCCGCGCGTCCAAGCCGTCCGCGTTGCCAGCCGAAAGCCTCAAGCCTATCCGAACTGCCGTGCCATCGGCGTCGAACTCTTTAAAACCAAGAACAAATGACCGAAGCTCCGATCTCTTTGAACCCGGCCAAACCTCCCCGCATGAGCAAAAGCGGACGCGACTCGAAAAAATACATTCAGGTCGCGCCCGGCAAGCACATTCAAGCCTCCGTTTCCGTCAGAAAACTGGAAAAGCGCATCGTTCGCCTCACCGCGCAAGCTATTACCGATTACAACATGATCGAAGACGGCGACAAAGTGTTGGTGGCCATGAGCGGGGGCAAAGACAGTTACGTTTTGCTCGACGCTTTGCAACGATTGCAAGGTCGTGCGCCCATTCGTTTCGAACTGATCGCCGTGCATGTGGCGCAAGGAATCCCCGGGGAACCGACCCACGTGCTCGAGGACTATCTGAAAAGCATCGGGGTTCCGTACCATATCGAGTATCAGGACACGCACTCCATCATCGAAAAACTGATTCCTTCGGGCAAAAACGTCTGTTCGTTGTGCGCCCGGTTGCGTCGCGGCATTTTGTATCGCGTGGCTCGCGAACTCGGTTGCACGAAAATTGCGTTGGGGCACCAAATGGACGACGTCGTCTCCACGTTGCTGCTCAACATGTTTTACGGCGGACGCATCAAGGGGATGCCCCCCGTCTTGCGCAGCGACGACAAACAAAACATTGTCATCCGTCCGATGGTTTACGTTCGGGAATACGAAATTGCCAAATGGGCGCGAATTCGCGAATTCAGCCTGGCCCCCAAGAATTTGTGCGGGGCGCGCGAAAATCAAAAGCGAAAAGAAATCAAAGAACTCATCGCTCAATGGGATCGACAGTACGACAGTCGCATCTACAACCTGTTCATGAGCACGACACGCGTCGCCGCATCGCAGCTAAGCGACAAAACGCTCTTTGACTTCACCCGCTTCGAGCGCGTCGGCCCCGGTGCCGTCGATACGGACTGCGACGAATGACATCGTGTCGAAGAAGGAGCCGCGTTCGGCTCCTTTTTCATTTAAACGCATTATTTGTCGTCTTTTAGAGGATATTTGATCGCATTTTTCTCCAACTTGGCCTTTACCGTCCGATCAAGATCGACTCCGAGCCTATCGGCCAAATACAAGGTGTAAATCAATACGTCGGCAATCTCTTCTTTCACGTGCTCGATGTCGGACGTCGGATCGGTCGACTCGCCCGACCATTGAAAACACTCGATCAGCTCCGCCGCCTCAATACTGATCGATGCGGCCAAGTCTTTCGGGTTGTGAAAAGGGCTCCAACCGCGATCGTCCCGAAACTTCAAAACCGCGTTCAGCGTCTCTTCCGACAATTGCAATCGATTCATCCTCGAACCTCTTTTTTTATTGATTCGTAACGATAGTACCAACATCTCGCGTCATCGGCGGCTTGCCTGCAAATGCCCTGTACTTCGCACTGGTACACTCGGGAAGCGGACGCGTCCCGGCGCTTGCGCACCACACTGATGTCTTTATAATTTCTCTTCGATTTTTCCCTATTTTTTCATTGCGTTTTTGGCCGACTGGCACAAGGATTCGCTCAACGTGGCAACCAAAAAGTCCAAATCCGGTTCTTTCTCCTTTTTCAAGCTCTGCGGCTGGTTGGTCGGCCTCGGAGTGTCGGCCGCCGTTGCCGGAATCGCCCTGTTTCTAATTATTTTCGGCATCGCCTATTCCCAGTTGCCTCCCATCGATGCTCTGACGGACTATCGCCCGAAAGTTCCTTTGCGCGTTTACAGTGCCGAAGGGGTTTTGATCGGTGAGTTCGGTGAAGAAAAACGCGATTTCGTCCGCTTGTCGGACATGCCGGTCATCGTTAAACAAGCCATGCTCTCGGCCGAAGACAACGGCTTTTACGAACACTCCGGCATCGAATTTTCCGGGATCGCTCGCGCGGCCATTTCCAACATTTTGACCGGCCGAAAAGGCCAGGGCGGCTCCACCATCACGATGCAGGTGGCCCGCAATTTCTTCCTGTCGTCCGAACGCACGTACACGCGCAAGCTGTATGAAGTGGCCATGGCCTACAAGATCGAGCAAAATCTGAGCAAGGACGAGATTCTCGAGGTCTATCTCAATCAGATTTATCTGGGGCAACGCGCCTACGGTTTCGCCTCCGCCGCCCAAACGTATTTCGGGAAGAACTTGCACGAATTGACGCTCGGCGAAGTGGCCATGATCGCCGGGCTTCCCGTCGCCCCTTCCACCTACAACCCCATCGTCAATATGAAACGCGCTACCATGCGCAAAAACTACGTCTTGGGCCGCATGCGCACGCTCGGCTATATTGACGAGGATACGTACCAACGCGAACTCAAGGCGCCGTTGGTCACCAAATCCCGACGCAATCAACCGAAATCCAACGAGCTGACGGTTCATGCCGAATATGCGGCGGAATTGGCTCGCATGTTGATTTACGACACCTTCAAGGAAGAGACGTATACACGTGGGCTCAACGTGTACACGACGATCCGCGTCAAAGACCAACAAGCCGCGTATGAATCGGTTCGTCGCCGTTTGATCGCTTACGATCGCAAGTACGGCTATCGCGGTCCGGAAGGGTTCGTCGACATCTCCAACCCGGAAACCAAGAAGGATTCCATTCGAATCGCCGTCAACAAACTGCCGTCTTCGCCGGGACTGATCGCCGCGGTCGTGACGGACATTTCCGACGCCGTCATCCGTGTTTCGACCTCATCGGGCACAATAATTTCTCTCGATGCCGAGAGCGCCAAGTTTGCCGACAAGTATCTGCATGATCAGACGCTGGATAATCGTCTGCAGGTCGGTTCCGTCGTTCGCATCACGCAAAGTTCCAAGGGTTGGACGCTCACTCAGATCCCCGAAGTGCAGGCCGCGTTCATCAGTGCGGACTTCACGACCGGTGCCGTTCGCTCTTTGGTCGGCGGTTTCGACTTCTATTTGAACATGTACAACCATGCCACGCAAGCGTTGCGTCAGCCCGGATCGTCGTTCAAACCTTTCATCTATTCCGCCGCTTTGGACAAGGGCTTCAACTCGGCCACGATCATCAACGACGCTCCCATCTCCATCGATCCGCGTCTGACGGGTGGCGAGCTGTGGGAGCCGCGCAATTACGACAACCGTTTTGACGGCCCGATGAGCTTGTCCACGGCGCTGAAAAAATCCAAAAACCTCGTCTCGATTCGCGTCATGCAATCGATCGGCGCCCGCTACGCCCAAGAATTCGTCACCAAATTCGGTTTCTTAGCTAAAAACACGCCGCCCCAATTGACCACCGCATTGGGTGCCGGGGCGACGACTCCGTGGGAAATGCTCGGCGCTTACAGCGTCTTTGCCAACGGCGGATATCGCGTCAAGCCGTACTTGATCGATCGCGTGAGCGATTCGGACGGCAACGTGATCATGAGCGTCAACTCGACGCCCGCCGGCGACGAATCCATCCGCGCGATCGATGAACGAAACGCCTTTGTCATGCATCATCTGCTGAGCGGCGTCGTGAAGGAAGGCACCGGCGCACGCGCTTATCGTCAGCTACGTCGCCAAGACATGGGCGGCAAGACCGGGACGACCAACAATTCGTACGACGCTTGGTTCGCCGGCTATGCCGGACCTCTGGTCGCCGTCGGTTGGATCGGTTACGATCAAATGCGTCCGTTGGGGGATAAAGAAACCGGCGGCGGGCTCGTTCTGCCCGTTTGGATCGATTACATGAAGGTCGCGGTGAAGGACGAGCCGACGTATGTCCGCCGTCAACCCTCGAGCGTCGTATTGATTAACGGTACGTACTACTACGCCGATCAGGTCGACCAGTCTGTTCGTGACGTACCGCTAGACGGAAAAATTGAAGAACACAATCGTGAACGCGACATCCTGCGCGATCAGATTTTCTAACGAACCTTAGGCGGTCAGTTGCACTTGCTCCTCGGCAATGAAACTGACCGCTTTGGACAATTCCACCCAAAAGTCTGCCGCATTGCGCGTGCAAGACCATTGACCGTCAACCATGGTAAAGTGTAGACCGCCCTGCCGACTCGCCAACCAAACCTGTTGAGTCGGAGCGTGCAGATTGATGACGACCTGCTCGCCGCTATCGGCCTCCAATGTCAATACGTTGCCGGCTCGTTCACTGTCGACGCCCACGTCGGCCTCTTCAACCGCCGCTTCGATGCGATCGAACAATGCCGTTGCCTGTTGGAGAAATTCAGTTTCTGTCATAATCGTTAAGTCAAAAAGTTATAAGGCATCACCATGTTACGCGTTTTAATCGCAATTGTATGCTTGGCGGGGCTGACCGCTTGTGGCCAGTATGGCGACTTGTACATGCCGGATCCCTACGGAACGACGGCGCCGACGACGGCTCCCCAGCCCCCGGAATACTCCAAAGCTCAGTAAGTTTAGACAGTTATGACCTTCGCTTCTCCTTTCCCCGTAGGATTTTCCAACCGCAACGGAAAACTGTACTGTGAAGACATTCCGTTGGACGATCTGGCCCGTCGCTACGGGACGCCTCTTTACGTCTACTCTCGGTCGGCTATTGAAGAGACGATCGCCGATTACCAACAAGAACTCAAGGGAACCGACCATCGCGTATTTTTCGCGATGAAAGCCAACTCCAATTTGGGTATCTTGGATCTAATGAATCGCAAGGGCTGCGGCTTTGATATCGTCAGTGGCGGTGAACTGGCTCGTGCGCTTGCCGTCGGCGCCGATCCGAAGAAGATCGTTTACTCGGGCGTAGGCAAAACCGTAAGGGAAATGCGTGAAGCGTTGCAGGCCGGCATTCTGTGTTTCAACTTGGAGAGCATCCCCGAATTGGATCGCCTGCAAGAAGTTGCAGCCGACATGGGTGTCGTTGCAAACGTGTCGGTCCGCATCAATCCCAACGTCGACGCCAAAACGCATCCGTATATTTCCACGGGGCTCAAAAACAACAAGTTCGGCGTTGCCTACGAATCCTCCGTGGAACTGTATAAAAAAGCCGCCTCCTTGCCGAACATTCGCGTGACGGGGATTGACTGTCATATCGGCAGCCAGATTACGGAGCTTTCTCCCTTTTTAGATGCCGGCCATAAAGTTCTGGACTTGGTGGACGCGCTCAAGGCCGAAGGCATCGAAATCGATCACATCGATTTCGGCGGCGGTCTCGGTGTTCGTTATATTGACGAAACGCCTCCGGCCGCCAGCGAGCTCGTCAAGGCCCTGACGACGTTGTGCGAAGAACGCGGATACGGACATCTCACGCTTTACTTTGAGCCCGGTCGATCCTTAATCGCCCGTAGCGCGGTTCTTTTGATGACGGTTCAATATTTGAAGCCGACGGAAAGCAAAAACTTTTGCATTGTCGATACCGGCATGAACGATATGATGCGCCCTGCTTTATATGAAGCGGAAATGCCGATCGTAGAGACCGTCGAGAATGACGAACCCGCCAAACGATGGGACATCGTAGGCCCCATTTGTGAGTCCGGTGACTGGTTGGACAAAAACCGCCGGCTGAAGGTTCGGGCAGGCGACGTCTTGGCCATGTTCTCTGCCGGCGCCTACGGCATGTCGATGGCCTCCAACTACAATTCTCGCCCCAATGCGATGGAAATTATGGTCTCCGGAGAAGAGGTACAGGTGATCCGGGAACGAGGCACCTACGCCGATTTGATGCGAAACGAACGCCTTCTGAAGCAAGTGAAACGCGATTAAGAAAAAGCGCCGATGTCAACCGACAATCGGCGCTTTTCTTCAGTACCTGGACAGACTGTGGACCAACAGGTCTGCAAAGGCGGGAAAGCCCGTCAGAACATCCGTTTCAAAATCCTGCGCACTAAATCGTCCATAAGCACCACGAATGAAATCGACGACCAAAACGGCGATTGCGTCCTCGGAGCCCGGCAACGGCGAACGTTCATATTCTCGGATCAATACGACGGAGGCACGCATACACTCATAGATATGCTGCCACAGTCGATTCAATTCCGATCTGCTTTCCTCGTCATCCAAGGCCTCAGAAGTCAAAATCCGAACGATCCCCGGGTTCTTTTTGGCAAACAATAAGAGCGCATGCACTTTGTTCAACACCTTCTCATGCATCTCCATCCCCGTCTCGCGTTCAATTTCTGCGAACATTGAATCGACGGAGGCCCGACACCATGCAATCAATGCCAGACAAACCTGCGTTTTGGACTCAAAATGGCGATAAGGAGCCGCGCGGGAGAGTCGCAGGGCTTGAGCCAAATCCGTCAAAGAGAACTTGCGTCGAGAGGGTTCGGCAAGAATCTGGCAAACCGCAGCCAGGATCTCCGCCTGCTTTTGGGAAATGTTGAAAGGTTGCCCCATAGCGATGTCGATAAGCATTACCGTAGTCAGTGGAGCATTGTACGTGATCGATTCGCTGAATAGACAAAACCCCCGGTACCTTTCGGTATCGGGGGTTCTGAAAAGGGAAGCCTGACAATGTCCTACTTTCACTGGAAATACAACCAACTATCATCGGCCCTAAAGCGTTTCACTGTCCTGTTCGGAATGGGAAGGAGTGGTACCACTTCGGTATGGTCGTCAGGCAAAGGCTTTTGTGT
>JAGBZO010000040.1 GCA_017628205.1 Duodenibacillus sp. | reverse complement strand
TTACTCGAAGTCGATGGGGGCATTATCATGGACATGCCCGTAACCATCCGAAAAATCCATCAAAAGATGGATTTTCGGCGGTTATTAGAATTGGGAGTACGCTCCCAAGAAACCACGCACGTGAGTGCGTGGTAGTTCATTCGAACGATCGATTATTCGGCTTTGGCTTCTTCTTTGCGAATCAAACTAACCACTTCGCAGGCGGAAACATCGGCCAAACGAATCAGCACGACACGAGCGCCCTGGAACAAGAAGTTGCCTTCAGCTTTTTCCTTGTTGCCGAGCGACTGCAAAAAGGCTTCGATTTGCGGATTGAGCGTATCGGCCTTTTCGGCATTGAACGGGACGGTAACCGTCTGTCCGCCTTTGAGGTGTACGGTCAGCTGTTGCATTACTTGGCTCATTGTTAAATTCCTTTCATTGAGCTATCGGTTGACATTGGGCTTCCGGTTCGACTTACGACACCTAACGCTTGGGCGTGAGGATGACACTGGAAGACTGTGCGGAGTCTCCCCCCGCATCGGTCCCGACGCTGTTCGTCATCCCCGCCTTGTCGGCGGCGCCTATCGGAACGAAACGTACGAGAACCTCTCCTTTTTGTACCAAGTGCAGGCTCAGACGCGCGCGCTCTTCAATCGCTTCGTGCCCTTGTTCAAGGGACTCGACTTCCGCCGCCAGCTTTTCGTTATGCTGACGCAGACGATCGTTCTCTGCTTTTGTTTGCGCAAGCTGTTCCTGCAACTCGTACATGCGCAGTTTGCCGCCTTTGCCCTGCCACAGCGGATATTGAATCCCGACGGCCAGGGCAATGATTGCCGTATAAATGACATACCGAACAAACACGACGGCATTCCAACGTATTACTTCAGGTTGTAGAAGGCTTCACGACCCGGGTAAACGGCAACGCGACCGAGGTGTTCTTCAATACGCAGCAACTGGTTGTACTTGGCCATACGGTCGGAACGGCTCATCGAACCGGTCTTGATCTGGCCGGCGTTCAAACCGACGGCGATGTCGGCGATCGTGGAGTCTTCGGTTTCACCGGAACGATGGGAAATCACGGCCGTGTAACCGGCCTTCTTGGCCATGTCGATGGCTTCGAACGTTTCGGTCAAGGTACCGATCTGGTTGACCTTGATGAGGATGGAGTTGGCTACGCCCTTTTCAATGCCTTCCTTGAGGATGGCGGGGTTGGTCACGAACAGGTCGTCGCCGACGAGCTGAACCTTCTTGCCCAACAAATCGGTAAGGTACTTCCAACCTTCCCAGTCGCCTTCGGCCATGCCGTCTTCGATGGAAATGATCGGATACTTTTCGCACCACTGTTCGAGAACGGCAGCCCATTCGGCAGCGGTCAAAGCCTGACCGGAGCTCTTCTTCATCACGTACTTTTCGCCGTCGAAGAATTCGCTCGAAGCACAGTCCAAACCGATGGCGATGTCCTTGCCCGGTTCGTAACCGGCGGCACGGATAGCTTCCATGATCAATTCGATGGCTTCTTCATGGCTTTCGCACTTCGGAGCGAAACCGCCTTCGTCACCGACGGCCGTGCTCATACCGCGATCGTTGATGATCTTCTTCAATGCGTGGAAGGTTTCGGCACCGTAACGCATGGCTTCCTTGAACGACGGTGCGCCCAACGGAATGATCATGAATTCTTGCAAGTCGAGGTTGTTGTTGGCGTGTGCGCCGCCGTTAATGACGTTCATCATCGGAACGGGCATCTGCATGGCGCCCATGCCGCCGAAATAGCGATACAACGGCAAGCAGGCTTCTTCGGCGGCCGCACGTGCAACGGCCATGGAAACGGCCAAAATGGCGTTGGCACCAAGACGAGACTTGTTGTCGGTACCGTCCAAATCGATCATCGTGCGATCGATATAAGCCTGATCGGAAGCTTCCAGGCCGAGCAAGGCTTCGGCGATTTCGCCGTTAACGTGCTCAACGGCCTTCAAGACACCCTTACCGCAGTAACGCTTCGGATCCTTGTCACGCAGTTCGATGGCTTCACGAACACCGGTGGAAGCGCCGGAGGGAACGGCGGCGCGGGCGATCGTGCCGCTTTCGAGATAAACCTCGGCTTCAACGGTGGGATTGCCGCGACTGTCCAATACTTCACGGCCAACGATATCGATAATAGCGCTCATAATGATTCCTAGTTGATAAACGGTCGGCTAAGCCGATCTTAAAAAATAAAAAGTCCCGTCACGATCGTGATTAATCATGACCGATAAAAAAACGATGTCATCCGACTTAGGCGGCAAAATTGTCTTCCAAGTACGGATGCGCCTTAACGATGGCGTCGATGCTCATCAAGCTTTCGAGCAATTCCGGCATGCGGGCCAGAGGCACCAAATTGGGGCCGTCGCTCTTGGCTTCGCACGGATTCGGGTGCGTTTCCATAAAGAGGCCGTCCACGCCGACCGCAACGGCTGCGCGCGACAAAACGGGAACAAAACGACGATCACCGCCACTGCTCGTCCCCTGACCGCCGGGCAACTGGACCGAGTGCGTCGCGTCGAACACGACCGGGGCGTTCGTCTGACGCATGATGGCCAGACTGCGCATGTCGCTCACCAAATTGCCGTAACCGAAGCTGGCGCCGCGCTCACACACCATGAAATTATCCGTCTCAAGGCCGGCTTCAGCAGCCGCTTCACGTGCTTTGGCCACGACGTTGATCATGTCGTGAGGAGCGAGGAACTGACCCTTTTTGAAGTTGACCGGCTTGCCGGACTTGGCGCAGGCACGAATGAAATCGGTCTGACGGCACAAGAAGGCCGGCGTCTGCAATACGTCGACCACGTCGGCCACGAACGGCACTTCTTGTTCGGTGTGCACGTCGGTCAAAACGGGAACGCCGACTTGACGGCGCACTTCTTGCAAAATACGCAAACCCTCTTCCATACCCGGACCACGGAACGAACCGCTGGAGGTACGATTGGCCTTGTCAAAACTGGCCTTGAAAATATAGTTGATGCCCAAACGGCCGCACGTTTCTTTCATCGCGCCGGCAATGTCGATGGCCATCTGTTCGCCCTCGAGCGCGCAAGGACCGGCAATCAAGAAGAACGGTTGCCCTGCACCAACGTCAAATCCGCAAAGTTTCACAATCTTTCCTTGTCAGAACGTCGCGCCCACAACTCCAATAGTCGGAAACACGACAAAAGAAGCCCTCGCCCCCGAGGGCGAAGTCCCATATCCCAACGATTATAACCAAACGTCTCGGGCTGTATAGTACAAACGCCATGACAAGCGGGGTCTGAAGGCATTTTGTTGTGAAAAAAAACCTTCGCCCGAAGGCGAAGGTTTTGTCGGCAATTCTTACTTGTGATACAAGCGCTTGGTCTCGTACATCGGCTGGCAACTGACGTTGATTCCCAAGCGACGCAACAAACGTTCGTCGTCGTCGCTGATGATCACGGAGAAATGCACTTCCGATCCCTTCAGGCGCGAGAGCTGCTGCATGGCCAACTTGGCGTTTTCATTGTGCAACGCCGAGATCGTCAAGGCGAGCAGAACTTCGTCAACGTGCAAACGCGGATTGCGGTGCAACAGATAGCCGGTCTTGAGCGCGCAGATCGGTTCGAGCACGCTCGCATCGATCAATTCGATGTCTTCGAGTCCGGCCAACATCTTGAGCGCATTCAAGATCATGGCCGACGCAGCGCCGAGCGTGTCGGACGTTTTGCCGGTCACAATACGACCGTCGGGCAACTGCAACGCACAAGCGGGAGCGCAGGTCTTCTCCGCCTTTTGCAAGGCGATGGCGACGCACGGGAAGATGTCGGGCGTCGTATCGGCCTGATTCATCAACAGTTTGAGCTTGTTGATTTCGTGAACGTTATCGTGACCGCGTACGCGCTTGACGCAAGCGGCATAGTAACGACGCAGGATCTCCATGCGGGAGGCATGCCGGCAAACCTCATCGTCAATGATGCAGTTGCCCGCCATGTTCACGCCCATATCGGTCGGCGACTTGTAGGGCGAGTCGCCCTGAATGCGTTCGAAAATGGCATTGAGAACCGGGAAAATCTCAACGTCGCGGTTGTAGTTGACCGCCGTTTTACCGTAAGCCTCGAGGTGGAACGGGTCGATCATGTTGACATCGTCCAAATCGGCAGTGGCTGCTTCATAGGCCAGATTCACCGGGTGTTTCAACGGCAAATTCCAAATGGGGAACGTTTCGAACTTGGCGTAACCGGCTTGAATTCCACGCTTGTGATCGTGATAGAGCTGGCTCAAGCACGTGGCCATTTTGCCGCTACCCGGTCCGGGCGCCGTCACGACGATCAACGAATGCGTCGTTTCAATGTACTCGTTCTTGCCCAACCCCTCTTCACTGACGATGTATTCGACATCGGAGGGATAACCCACGATGGGGTAATGACGGTAACTGCGAATGCCCAAGGTTTCCAATCGCTTGAGGAATGCCTTGGCCGAGGGCTGTCCCATGTATTGCGTCAGAACGACGCTGCCGACATACAAGCCCATTTCGCGGAACGTGTCGATCAGGCGCAGAACGTCGACGTCATACGTAATGCCGAAGTCGGCGCGCACCTTGTTCGATTCAATATCGGCCGCATTGATCGTAATGACGATTTCCACATCGTCCTTCAGATGCTGCAACATGCGAATTTTGCTGTCGGGCGCGAACCCGGGCAAAACGCGCGACGCGTGCATGTCGTCGAACAATTTGCCGCCAAATTCCAGATACAGCTTTCCGCCGAACTGTGCGATTCGATGACGAATCTGTTCGGATTGCGTATTCAAATACTGCTCGTTGTCAAAACCAATCGCTTGCATTATTCCGCCTCAACCACAAACACAATAATTTTTTCAGTATAGCAAAAGGTCTGTTCTTTCCTGTACGAGGGCATCGAAATAGATCGAGCCTCTCACTTCGAACCTCTTCAAATCCGCTCAGGATTCTACTCCTTCCAAAAAGAAAAGCACCGATTTTTCGGTGCTCTTCTTGCAGTTGTCTTATCGACGTTCGGTTGTTCCGAACCACTTGGCGTAGATACGGTCGTACGTTCCGTCCTTGCGCATCGCATCAAGCGCCTCGTTCAAGCCCTTGAGCAACTGCGTGTTTTGCTTGTTGACGGCAAAGCCGAAACTTTCCGCCCCGAACACGCCGGGCTGAACGACCATCCCCTTGGCTGCGCGCGGATTGACGACGGTGAAGTAACCGAGCACAGGTTTGTCAAGCAATACGGCATCCACGCCACGATTGCGCAATTCCAGAATGGCTTCGTTGGTCGTGTTGTACTTGTAGACTTTCGCGCCGGGAATCTTGACGGCCATTTCGGCCCCCGTGGTACCGATCTGTACGGCGATGCGGGCGCCTTCAAGCGTCTTCAGATCAACGTAACGATCGCGGTTGGCCTCGAGAACCATAATGCCCTGACCCGCATCGTAATACGGCTGAGTAAAGGCGACGGCACGCTGACGCTTGGGCGTAATCGTCATTGCCGCAGCAATGATGTCGATCGAATTCGTGCGCAAGCTCGGCACCAAGGAGTCAAAGCCCATCTGGTGCAATTCGGGCGTATGCCCCATTCGCTTGACGGCTTCGCGAATCATGTCCATGTCAAAACCTTCGTAAGTCCCCGAGGCATTGTTCATGAACTCGAAAGGCGCGAACGTCGGTTCCGTACCGATACGCAAGGTTGCGCTGCTGGCAGCAAAAGAGGAAGTAAAAATGGTGAAGCCGAGCAAGGCCTTCAAAGCAACCGACTTAAACGTCACAATAAAATCTCAAAAAAAAAAACAAATAGCGAACGAAACGGTCGACAAAGCATCCCTTGTCGACCCCGATAAAAATCAGAACCACACCAACGTTGCCACGGCAACGGGCAAAACGGCCAAAGCCGCATCCAAGCGATCGAAAAAGCCGCCGTGACCGGGCAACAAATTGCTCGAGTCCTTGATGTCGGCTTGACGCTTGAGCGCCGATTCGAACAAGTCGCCGGCAATGGAAACGGCTACGAGCAAGAAGACAACGACGAACGCGCCGACAAGCCCGATACGATCAAACAAAATCGACGTGTAGACAACGTCGGCCGGCAAGAACGCACGGGCGGCCAAAGCGGCGCCAAACACGCAGACGACGGCACCGACGGCACCGGCCCAGGTTTTCTTGGGGCTGATGGCGGGAGCCATCTTACGCTTGCCGAACGCTCGGCCGGCAAAGTACGCGCACACGTCCGCCAACCAAACGACCATGAACACAGACAACATCAGAGCCCAACCGCCCGTCTGAATCAACCACGCCAAGCACAGCCATGCGATCGGTGTGATGGCATACGCACATCCGATATTGACAGCTCGCGGCAGGCCGAAACCGACGTGACGCTTCAAAATGCACACGATCAATACGGCCAACCAGAGCAGACTGACCGCCCCGAGCACCAATTTGAACCACTGACCGTCGGGCACGATCTGATTGCAGACCATGGCGGAACAGAGGGCGGCCAAAGCCGTTCCGGACACGAAAGCGACCGACTTGGAGCACTTGGCGATCAACAACCATTCGCCCAACGTAATGCCAAAGCCGATAGCCATAATCACGAGAAAGGCTTCATTGGAAACATACAAACTGCCGATAATGATGAACAGCAGTGCGACCGCCGTCCATATACGTTGCATAAGCATGTAGTCTAATCCTTACAAAAAAGCACAACCTTCAGACGGAACGCACCTGATCGCCGGTGCGTCCGAAGCGGCGCTCGCGGCCGTCATACCATTGCAACGCCGCCTCAAAATCCTCTGCGGCGTATTCCGGCCACAAAACGTCCGTGAAATACAGTTCTGCGTAGCTGGCCTGCCACAACAAAAAATTACTCATGCGCTTTTCGCCGCCGGTACGAATCAGCAAATCGACGGGGCCGGCCCACTGCATGCACATGTGTTCCCCCAAGGTTTGCTCGTCAATCGCGAGCCCCTTGTCGACGATCTGTCGGGCCGCCTGAACAATATCCCAACGACCGCCGTAATTCGTGCAAATGTTCAACGTCATGGAGCGACAGTGCATCGTCGTCGCTTCGGCCCGGGCAATGGCCGCTCGCAGATCTTCTCCCATGGCCTGCGTATCGCCGACAATATGCAACTGGATGTCGGCCTCGCTCAACGGAATCGCTTCCTTTTGCAACGCCATAACGAAATAACTCATCAAGGCCGACACTTCCTCCTGCGGACGACGCCAATTCTCGCTTGAAAACGCGAAAACGGTCAAATGTTCGATTCCCTTTTCTCGGGCGCAACGAACCAAGGTGCGCAACGACTGAATGCCGCGTCGGTGTCCCTCAGTACGCGGCAAAAAGCGCGCCTTAGCCCACCGACCGTTGCCGTCCATGATTACCGCGACATGCTTGGGAAGTGCCATAAACCCTAATTATCCGTTAAAAATTTCGCAAAGACGATGAAACGACAAACGCCCGTCGTCCGTCTCGAGCTTCCGAGACGCTACGTTGCGGGCGCATGTCAACGAGATACCAAGGCATCTCAAGTCATTTCGGTTTAAACCGTCATCACTTCCTTTTCCTTATTGGCGACCAGCTGATCGATTTCGGCGATGTACTTGTCGGTCAACTTCTGGATGTCCTTTTCGGCGCGGGTAACGTCGTCTTCACTGATTTCCTTAGCCTTTTCCAACTTCTTGACACCTTCGTTGGCTTCACGGCGCAGGTTGCGGACGGCGACCTTGGCTTCTTCGCCTTCATGGCGAACGACCTTGGTCAATTCGCGACGGCGTTCTTCGGTCAGCGGAGGCAACGGAATGCGAATCACGTTGCCGTTCGTGGCCGGGTTCAAACCGAGATCGCTCTGCATGATGGCCTTTTCGATCATCGGGATCATCTTGCTGTCCCAAGGCTGTACGGTCAACGTACGAGCATCGGCAACGCCGAGGTTGGCAACCTGAGAAAGCGGAGACATGGAACCGTAATATTCAACGTGGATGTGATCGAGCAAACCGGTGGAAGCACGACCCGTGCGCAACTTCGTGAAGTTCTCGCGCAACGTTTCGATAGAACGGGTCATCTTGTACTGGGTCTGTTCCTGAATCTGAGCTACAGTCGTCATAAAAAGCGGCCTTTGTTAAAAATAGGTTTAATGTTCGGTTGTTGCCGTGCAATCTTAATACACGAGCGTGCCTTCGTCTTCACCGAGAACAACGCGACGCATCGCGCCTCGCTTCTGAATCGAGAAGACCTTGATCGGCAATTTTTGGTTGCGGCACAGAGCGAAAGCCGTGGCGTCCATCACCTTGAGATCGCGCTTCATGGCTTCATCAAAGGTGATTTCCTTATACATGGTTGCCGTCGGATCCTTCTTGGGATCAGCCGTGTAAACACCGTCCACCTTGGTGGCCTTGAGAACCACTTCGGCTCCGATTTCTGCACCGCGCAAAGCGGCGGTCGTATCGGTCGTGAAGAAGGGGTTGCCGGTACCGGCCACGAAGATCACGACGCGGCCCTTTTCCAAATAACGCAAAGCGCGACCGCGGATATAGGGTTCTGCCACCTGATTCATCGCCAAAGCGCTTTGGCAACGAGCTTCGACACCTGCGTTGCGCAACGCGTCTTGCAGCGCCATCCCGTTCATGGCAGTGGCCAACATACCCATGTAGTCGCCAGTCGCACGATCCATACCGGTCGCGCCGAGCGCTACGCCGCGGAAAATATTGCCGCCACCGACAACAATACCCAACTGAACGCCCAGTTCAAGCACTTCCTTGATGTCCTGAACGATTTCAGCCAACACGTTACGGTTGATGCCGAAAGCGTCGTCCCCCATCAACGCCTCACCGGAGAGCTTCAGCAAAACACGTTTGTACTTAAGGGGTTTGGTCTGAGTGGCAGCTTCCGTCATTTTTTACTCCAAAAAGGTTACTTGGCACGTTTGAAGTCCGATGGCTCAAGCGGGAACATTCGATCGTCACCGCCGCGCGGGCTCCGCCTCGATCGCATTCTCGATCTCCGGACAAAGCATGGACGTACAGACATGCATGCGACACAATTTGGCGTGGATAATACCTGAAAAAAAGCGCCCTTGGTAAATTTCCAAGAGCGCTTTTGGCTTTTCGTCAATGTCGCAACGATTTGCTACGACACTTCGGGATATCCCTCGAAATTAAGCCTTCTTAGCAGCGGCGGTCTGAGCGGCAACTTCAGCGGCGAAGTCGTCGTTGCGCTTTTCGAGGCCTTCGCCAACAACGTACAAGGAGAACTGAGCAACGCTGGCGCCCTTGCTGGAGAGCAACTGACCAACGGTTACCTTGTCGTCCATAACGAACGGCTGGTTCAAGAGCGTAACTTCCTTGAGGTACTTCTGAACCGTACCGTCGGCGATACGTTCGAGCATGGCTTCGGGCTTGCCGGCTTCCTTAGCCTTTTCGATGGCAACGCGACGTTCCGTTTCGATCACGGCAGGATCGATACCGTCCTTGTCGAGAGCCTTGGGCTTGCTGGCGGCGATGTGCATGGCAACGCCGTGAGCGAGTTCGTCGTCACCGCCGACAACGTCGACGAGAGCGGCGATCTTGGCACCGCCGTGGATGTACTGGTGCAAGTTGCCCTGTGCTTCGAAACGAACGAAGCGACGGAAGGTCATGTTTTCGCCGATCTTACCAACCAAAGCGGTACGGATGGCTTCGAGCGTCTGACCTTCAACTTCGAGAGCGGCCAAAGCGGCTACGTCGGCGGGATTCTGTTCGGCAACGAGCTTGGCAGCCAAGTTGGCCATCTGGAGGAATTCGGGGTTCTTGGCAACGAAGTCGGTTTCAGAGTTCGTTTCGAGGATGGCACCAACCTTGCGATCGGCGGAAACGAATACGGTAACAACGCCTTCGGCGGTTACACGCGTAGCGGCCTTGCTGGCCTTGTTGCCGAGCTTGACGCGCAGGATTTCTTCGGCCTTGGCGGCGTCCCCGTTGGCTTCAGTGAGAGCCTTCTTGCATTCCATCATCGGGGCATCGGTCTTTTCGCGAAGTGCCTTAACCATTGCGGCAGTAATAACGGCCATGTTGAACTCCTAATAAGATATTGAGGTATCAAACGACTGCGATCGTTTGAAATTGAAATAACAGTAAATTTTAACCTTTAGCGAAGCGAAAAAAAAGAGCCTCAGGCAGTAGATGCCGAAGGCCCTTGATTTTCGTTAACGCCCGCTTCTGTTTCCATCGCGGGCGTTACGTGGTCTCCAAACGGACGGGCCTATGAATTAGGCGGCGGGCGTTTCTTCGACGAATTCTTCGGTTTCTTCACCGGTAGCGGTAGCTTCCTTACCGGCCAAGATGGCGTCAGCGATACCGGCGGCGTAGATGGCTACGGCCTTGCCAGCGTCGTCGTTACCCGGGATGACGTAGTCAACGCCTTCGGGGCTGTGGTTGGTATCGACAACGGCGATGACGGGGATGCCGAGCTTGTTGGCTTCCTGAATGGCGATCTTGTGGTAGCCGACGTCAACGATGAACAAAGCGTCCGGCAAGGAGGTCATTTCCTTGATACCGCCGATGGACTTGTTGAGCTTTTCGATTTCGCGAGAGAAGTCCAAAGCTTCCTTCTTGGTCAACTTTTCAACACCGCCGTCGGCAATGGTCTGTTCCATATCCTTGAGGTGCTTGATGGTCTGCTTAACCGTCTTGAAGTTGGTGAGCGTACCGCCCAACCAGCGCTGATCGACGTAGCAGCAACCGGCGCGCTGAGCCTGTTCAACGATGATGTCGCGACCGCCGCGCTTGGTGTCAACGAAGAGAACCTTACCGCCGCGAGCGGAGAGTTCCTGAACGAACTTGGTGGCTTCAGCGAACTTGGCAACCGTCTTTTCGAGGTTGATGATGTGAATCTTGTTGCGGGCACCGAAGATGTACTGAGACATCTTGGGGTTCCAGAAACGGGTCTGGTGGCCGAAGTGGCAACCGGCTTCGAGCATTTCGCGCATGCTAACGGACATTTTTAATCTCCAAGGTTAATGTCTAACGCCGTACGGGTAGTGAAGAACTCGTGTCCTCACCTCGGATAGAGTACGACGCGCTATTTACAAGCTCGATATCAACAACGAGTATCGAGCCAAGAAAAAAAGCACCCTCACACTGAGGGACGCCGTATTATAGTGATTTTCAACAAAAATGCCAACCGACCGTTTTCAGCTTGAAAAACAGTCGATTGGCAAACATCGCGGTTACACGATCGGTCAATGCTCGAACGTTCCCTTCACAACGATCTGGCCGTCACGCATCATCATGCGACCCTTGGCCATCATATGCGTGATTTCGCAGGCGTCGTTCAACACCAACAAGTCGGCATCGGCGCCGGCCTTGATTTCGCCCTTGCCCGCCAAACCCAGGTTCTTGGCCAAGTTGGTGGACACGAATCCGATGGCTCGTTCAAAACCGCACGCCTGAACCAAGCGCTGGAAGTCTTCCCACACGCCGTTGACGGGTGCGACGTCCAACCCCACCATGACGCCGTTTTCATCAAATCGCGGCATTGACCCGTGTGCGTCGGTACTCATCGTGATGCGCGTGGGATCGACCCCCGCATCCATGGCCGCCAAAACGGCGTCGCTGGCGAAGTCAAAAATCGAGTGGCCTGCGGTAACGTCGATCACACCGCCTCGCAAGGCGAAGGCGACGGAGCGATCCCAGGTCGTTTGATGGCGGGCGCAATGAGTCGGGCGAATGTGCTTGATCGGCATCCCGCCGTCGCAACAGGCGTCCAAAATGTCATAAGCCACGTTGCCGAGGTCACCCAAGTGCACATGCAGGAACCCCGGTTTACCGGCAATCATGCCACCCACGCGAATATCGCTCAACAGGTGCATCACGTCTTGCTGCGTGGGGAAACTGGAACGATGATCGCCCAACGCCAACTTCACGCCGATGACTTCGGGAATCGCAAACAGATCCATACGAACGCTGTCGGTTACCGTACAAACGGGCATTTGATAGTTGCTCGTCCACATGTAAGCCGTCACGCCTTCGGCATTGAGGGCACGCACTTTACCCAACAAGTTCGGAATGCTGCGCGTCACGCTGTCCGTACCAGACACGCCCACGACGGTCGTAATGCCGGCGCCGATCAGTTCGCTCAACGTCAATTCGGGACAACGCGTGACGGGACCGCCCTCGCCGCCCCCGCCGGTAACGTGAATGTGCTGATCGATCACGCCCGGGATGACCACTCGCCCGCCCAAATCGATCTCTTGAAGATCGGGCAAGGACACGTTGAGATCAGGACCGATCGCCACGATGTGTTGATTGACGATCAAAATATCGACTTCCCCCAGCGGCGTCGGGGCGAAGACGTTGGCACGGCGCAACAGCAATTGACTCATTTTCCTATCCTTTGGTTGTTGGCTTGATTGAAACCTAACTGACGTATTCTAACCTTCGAAAGCACGTATAACGTAGGACGTTTTCCACTAGCGTGCACAAAGAAAAAACCGTTTGTCCGCCCCGTTCAAGGAGACGAAACAAACGGTTCTTCACACACGGGACGATACGATCAGCCGCGTTTGGCGGCCAAATCCAATACCGTCAGCGTCATTTCCAAACTCTTGTGCAAACTGGGCAACGGCAAAAATTCCGCGTTGCTGTGGAAGTTGTGCGCACCGGTGAAATAATTCGGCGTCAGCAACCCCTTGACGGACAAAGCCGACCCGTCCGTACCGCCGCGCATAGCGATCGTATTGGGAGCGATGTTCAATCGATCGGCCGCCTGGTAGAGCAGATCGATCGGCCAACGATCGTCGCCGAGACTGTCGGCGATATTGTTGTAGACGTCGGTGACTTGAACCTCGATCTTGGCACGAGAATGTTGCGCCTTGACGCTTTCAACCGCATCCAATGCAAAGCGTTTGCGTTCTTCGTAACGAACGCGGTCGAAGTCGCGAATGTTCATGCGCAGCGTGCAACGCGCGGCATTGGCCGTGCATTCGGTAAACCACCAGTAGCCTTCTTTGCCTTCGGTATGTTCGGGCGTTTGCAAGCGATCGAATCGCGCCATCAAATCGGTCGCCACCAACAAGGGATTGACCAACACGCCCTTGGCGCTCATGGGATGAGCCGTCACGCCGTCGATCGAGAAAACGACGGAACCCGCATTGAAGGTCTCATAAACGATCTCACCCAACGCACAACAGTCGATCGTATAGGCAAAGTCCACTTTGAACTTGTTCAGATCGAGCAATTTCGAACCGCACAGTCCGATTTCTTCGTCCGGAACGAAAGCGACGCGAATGTCGCCGTGGGGACGGTTTTCGCGTTGCATGATCCCGAGCATCGTCATGACGTTGGCGATCGCAGCCTTGTTGTCCGCACCGAGCACGCTCGTGCCGTCCGTAAACACGATGTCCTGACCGACGTAATCGGCCAGTTCCGGGTGTTCGCTCAGACGCAACCAAATGTCGAGTTCTCGATTGAGACACACGTCGCCGCCCTCGTAATGCAGCACTTGAGCCTTGACGTTGGGGCTGAGATTGACGGGAACCGTATCCAAATGGGCCACAAACCCGATGGAAGGCGCGTTGTCCGCGTTACCGGGCAACTTGGCTGTCAAGATCGCGTGTTCGTTCAATTCGATCTCTTCGAGTCCGAGCTCTTTGAGTTCTTCTTCAAGCAAGCGAGCCAACGCACGCTGTCCCTCGGAACTCGGCACCGTCGGGTTTTTCGGATTGCTTTCGGAGCTAACGGCGACATAACGCAAAAAGCGCTCTTTCAATTCGTTTACATAGGGCATGGTCACGACAATGATCCTCACGGAAAAATCCCCGCCTGGTCCCGTTTCGGGCGGCGGGGATAAATGGATTTAGGCGTAGTTTAGCGCATCGCTTACTTGACGGGCGGATAAACGTAACCGGAATCGAAGCCGAGCGGCAGGCCCAAGCCCCAGAAAACGTACAGCACGAACGTCAAAACGATCAACAACGCGAACGTGTACGGTAGCATCATGGAACTCATGGTACCCACGCCCGTGTTCTTGCAGTACTTCTGACAGTACATGATGAGCAACGGGTAGAACGGGAACATGGGCGTGCAAACGTTGACCGCCGAGTCGGACACGCGGAAAGCGGCCTGAGTGAGTTCCGGAGAAATACCCAGCATCATGAGCATCGGCACGAAAATCGTGGACAAAATAGCCCATTTGGAGGTGGCCGACGTGATGAGCAAGTTCAGCATGGCGGTAAAGAGAATGACGCCGAACAGCGAAATCCCCGAGGGCATGCCCAATCCCTTCAAGAATTCGGCGCCGGAAATGGCCAGAAGCGTGCCGATGTTGGACTTGCCGAACACATAGAGGAACTGAGCGGCGAAGAACGCGAACACCATGAATCCGAGCAACATCTTCATGATCTTTTCCATGGCATGGATCACGTCGGTCGATGACTTGTACGTCCCCGCTACATAACCGTACACGAGCCCCGGAACGGCAAAGAAAATGAAGAGCAACGGAACGATACCCTGCATGACGGGAGCCTTCGGGCTCGTCAACGAACCGTTGGGAGCGCGAAGCAAGGAGTCATCAGGCCAGCAAAGCAGGAACAACAAAGCGGCCAAAGCCAAAATCGTCCAACAGGCCAAACGATAAGCACGATTTTCCGTAGCGGTAATCGGCTTGAGTTGCAGGTCGGGATCGTTTTCCAAGCCTTTGTCAAGCGGCATGGTAGCCCACAGGCGCGGTTCGACAATCTTGTCGGTCACATACCAGCAGGCGGCGATCACGAAGAACGTGCCGCCGATGGCAAAGAAGTAGTTGCACAAGACGTTGACCATATAGGACGGATCGATGCTTTGAGCCGCTGCCTGCGTGAAGCTTTGCATGATCGGATCGATGACGGACGGCGTGTAGGAAGCGGTGAAGCCGCCGGCCAAACCGGCAAACGAACAAGCCACGCCCGCCAAAGGATGGCGACCGGCACAATAGAACATCAAAGCGGCCAACGGCATCAAAATGACGTAGACCGAGTCGCTCGCAACGTGACACAAGATGGCCACGACGATCACGGCCGGCGTCAGCGCGGCACGCGGAATGTAGCTCATCAGCTTGCGCAACAGGGTGTTGATAAAGCCCGAGCCTTCCGCAATACCGATACCGAGCGTAGCGACGATCGTGATACCGAGCGGCGGGAAGTTCATGAAGTTGCGTACGGACTTGACGATCAAATCGAGCAGGTTTTCCGCCGACAGAATGTTCACGACCTGAATGACTTGGCCGGTGGACGGGTGACGGTAATCGAACGAAACGAACGACAACGCAAACGACAAAACACAAGTGATCACCAACGCCCAAATAAAGAGCATCGTGATATGGGGCAATTTGTTACCGGCCGATTCAATCACATTCAGGAATCGATTGAACGCGCCGGTCGACTGCTGAGTCGAAGCTGACATGAGAATCCTTGGTTACGGGTTTGACGTCCCCGAACGTGTCGCGTTGGTTTGTATGTTATGCCTGCAATCACGCTCGCACTTCGTGCGATTGACGGGGGATGACGGAAAAATTAGGGATTTTACCTTAGTTCACGGTCAGACGCTTAATTTCGATACAACGAATTTTCATTCCGATTCGCACACGCAATCCCTAGACGATTTTTCACCTTCCGACAGCGGTATCAATTCACCACCCTTTGACAGATTCCGAAACATCGTCAAAGCTTTACACGCACCAGCAAGGAGCGTTTTTAGCAACCTGTCGTAAAATCTTTCTCATAAAAAAACATCGGGTGACCGAAAGTCGACCTGCAAACATAAGGAGGATCGGATGGCAAAAGCCTTGCAACTGCATCTGAATGACAACGTAGCCGTGTGCACGGTCGCCGTCAAAAAAGGCGACGTTGTTGAAATCATGCGCCCCGACGGAACAAAGGGCGAAGTTGTTGCCGTAACCGACGACACGTATTGCAACAAGATCGCGTTGGTCGACATCGCCCAGGGCGATGTCGTTTTGAAGTACGGCGAAGTCATTGGAAAGGCCTCGGCCGCCATCGCTCGCGGGGCATTGGCCAACGATGCCAATATCGCCAGTCAACCGCGCGCCTATGCCGATGAATACATCCTCAAAGCAAAGGAGGCATGATGCAATTTTTAGGTTACAAACGAAGCGACGGCAGCGTAGGGGTTCGCAACCATGTCTTGATTTTGCCGGCCTGTGCCTGCGCGTCCGAAACGTGTCGCGTCGTGGCTTCCCAAGTTGAGGGAACGAAAAACGTCATCATCAACGTCGGTTGCTCGGACGTTGCCGCCAATACCGAAATGACGCAACGCATTTTGACGGGCTTTGCCCTCAACGCCAACGTGTACGGCGTCGTCATCATCGGATTGGGTTGTGAAACGGTCGGCCACCGTCAGTTGCGTGAAAAGCTGGAAAAACTCACCGACAAACCGATCGTATCGTTCGGGATTCAGGAAGAAGGCGGCACGGTCGCGACCGCCGCTTTGGCCGTTCGTGCGGCACGCGCCATGGTGGCCAAGGCCAGTCTCGTACAACGCGTCCCCTGCGAACTGAGCGATTTGTTCGTCGCTATCGAATGCGGAGGCTCGGATGCAACGAGCGGTCTGGCGTCCAACCCGGCCGTAGGCGAAATGGCCGACCGCATCGGCGAGGCCGGCGGTACGACCATGATGAGCGAAACGGTCGAATTCATCGGTGCCGAACACATTTTGGCGCGTCGCGGCGCCACCCCCGAAATTCATGACCAAATCATTCGTATCTGTGAAGAATACGAACAGCATTTGGCCTTGGCCGGCCAGGACTGTCGCGCCGGACAACCGACACCGGGAAACAAACTCGGCGGTCTGTCCACGATTGAAGAAAAGAGTCTCGGTTGCATTAAGAAAGGCGGGACCCGTCCTGTCGTCGAAGTATTGGCCGAAGGCGTACGTCCGACCAAGAAAGGCGCCTTGATTATGGACACCCCGGGGTATGACATCAGCTCGGTCACGAGCATGATCGCGGGCGGCGCCACGGTCGTTGTGTTCACGACCGGGCGCGGCACGCCGACCGGGCACGCCCTTGCCCCCGTCATCAAGGTTACCGGCAATCGTGAAACCGCCGCTCGCATGGCCGACAACATGGACGTCGACGTTTCGGGCATCATTGACGGCACGATGACCACGCGTGCGGCAGGCGACATGTTGGTTCAAGAAGTCATCGAAGTCGCCAACGGCCGCAAGACGAAGGCCGAGGCTTTCGGCTTCTCCGATATCGCCGTCGACCACATTTGCCGCTACATCTGATGCAAATCGTACGGGCCCGCGTTTGCGCCTAAGGTTCGTCCATCAGTCAAAGAGGGCCTCTCTCGGCCCTCTTTGTTTTATCTCGATTGACAGTTTCTGTCGGTGAGACACCTCCTTTCGTGAACACAACGCGCCATGGAGACGAAGGAACGGAAAGAGCTCTTCATGTGTTGCATTGTCAACACACTTTATGCACTCCAAAACGTTCACACCGTTTCTTTATTTTTATCAACGGCATCCGAAGCGCGAAACGAGTCGAGGTACACTCTAAGATTGATAGTATTCAGTTGTGACCTTTTGAGGTCTTAGCGTGAATGAACGTACGCCCGAAGGAGTGTTGATTTGAGCTCGGTGCAAACAAAAAACGGTGCGAATACGAACGGAAGTTCTCAAGACATGGCCCGTCGGTCCAGCGCGTCGGAGCATACGCTATCGATGGAAGTGGCGAAAGCTCCCTCAAAAAAGAGCCAACCCAAGATTCCGACAAAAAAATCTCGGGGCGCATCCGCCAATGAAAAACGTCTGAGCCATTGTTATGCCGAACAACTGCGCGAGCGAACCGTCGCGCGTGTCAACACGTTCAAGCAGTACGGCCTGAATCTTGATCATGTCGGCATTGGCGTCGATGACATCGACGGCGACATGATCGACATCTTTCTCGAGATTTCGTCCACCGACGAATTCTTCCGTCAAGATCGCATGTTGGCACTGAAAGCCAATTGTTACGATATGAATGACGTATTGATCAGTATGGACGAAACCTACATGTACCTGGACAAGTTCTCGGGCTACAACACGTACAGAATTTCCATTTGGCGCAAACGGATCGCCAAAAACACCAAGCGTATTGTCATTTATACGGCTGAATGACCATGAAAAGAGAGTTTTACGCCACGCTGATCGATCCCGTTACACAAGGTCAACTCGAGTTCTTTTCCGACACGATGGACGTTGACTGTATGGTTCCTCGACACGGCCAACTCAGTAAGCCTCTGTTTCTTTCTCGTATCGGCGATTTTGATATTAGCCATCAAATCGTTAAACAGAACTTGGGCTTGGGGGCATTGAAATTGGGGGCGATGTTTGCTCCCGGTAAAACCTCCTTAGAGGCGTTCGCAGTCGGAGCGCTCCCAACGGATTACGTTGATCGCGTTTGTGGAAAAGTCTGGTTCTTAGGGAACGATCAAGCGTATTTGTTGATCGCCAGTCCCGAAGTCTTCGACCGAATCGAGCGAATCCTGACCGAAAGAAACTACTACGGTCACTACCGTGAAAAGTTTCCCGGATTGATTTACCGTGGCTTCATGGACTTTATGAGCTTTTTAAATGCCTTTAACAACCTGATCAAAGGCATCGGCATTACTTTGGCTTGTATCACTGTCCCGCTGTTGATTTACTTCATTTTTTTCGGTGAACCGCGATGAACGAACTTTTTGCCTTTTGTTTCTTCGTCGCCTTTTTCCTAACGCTCGTCTATGCCGTCTATCGTATCGTGATTTTTATCCTGAACAAAGGCGTTGTGACCGGAAAATTCGACTCGCCCAAAATCATCACGAGCGACGGTCGCATGTTCACCCAAGACGGAAAAGAGCTCGTCGGCGAAGAACTGTTCTATTCCAGCGTACCTTTCTATTTTTATGGCGAGCCCGGGACGGAACATATGGCTGAAAAATTTCCCATACCCGAAGAGCAGCGCAAAGAGTTCGAACGGTTGCAAGCCATGCTGCCTTACGGGAATGATTCGACAGAATCGGAAGCACACTCCTCTTTTGAGTCGGAGACACCACTCAACTACCCGGCCCCTCTTTCAAGGGATGAGTTGGAAAAAGAAGTTCCTGTCAAGCAATTGAAACGCACGTCCCGACAAACGAACGGATAATCCAATTCATGGCCATAACGGCCGAATCGGCAGCACCCTTCCTCTTTTCTTATCACCTCGTTTCGCTAGACAATGGTTGAGCAAAGTCGGTATTGACCACCGGCAAACACAAAGCCGCGTCAGAGTTTGACGTTACCCGGTAGTAAACTTGCTTTATCGAAAAAAAAATCGATCGTGTCGATTTAAGGAGCAACTTGCAGGACACGTAAAACAAACTGCTAAAGCGTTCGTTTTTGTCTCTTGCGCATCCTTCACGAACGCTGTCTCCGCTTTTGAAACAATGGAGCCAGTATGACAACGCCTCGCACCCCCTCTTCGATTTCCGTTCACACACTCAACGACCGAATGGAACGTCCCGACCGCCTCTTTCGCGGCTATTGCACCTACTATCGCTACGTCAATATCAATCATTGGGAATACTCTCAGGGCATGTTTTCCGATAGGTGGACCAATCACGATCTTGCGCTGAACACTTTTCCGATCGGCGACTCGATCGGCCATGCCACCGATGCCATCTGGAAAGTCAAAGTCGTCTCCGGCTGCCGCTATCACACACCGGCCGATTACGCTCGCACGCTTGTTTGGATCAAGCCGACGATCGGGCTCGACGGTGCCATTCCCATCGAGTTGCATCACAGCGACGTCTTGCCCAGCTTGTTGCCCGGATCGGTCATTACGATCCAGGTCTCGCTAGTTCCTTCGTACGTGCACTACGTGAAAACCGATGACCCGGAAGATATGCCTTACGCTCGTCGGGAACCTGTTCGCGTGTTGAATGAAGAGGAATCGTTTAAAACCGACAAGGTCAATGTCGTTCACGTTGCCGGCGGCATTCATTGTGTCGAGCGCATTCCCGCAACGGATCTTGAAGGTGAAAAATGTTTCGTCTGGCTTTCGACGCGGTTTGGTCCGCTGTGCGTGATTCATCCGCTCGATCAAGTTCCCGAATCCGAACGCGCCTTCATTCAAGAAAACAATTTCGTCATCGTTCAAGGCGTGTTGACGGCCGATTGTGCGGTGGATGAATACGCCAACGGCGCTCTCCACGATGACTCAAGTTACTTGACGTTGCTGAAAGATTCGTTGATGACGGGACGCATGTTCCGTTTTTTCCGCGCCATGGATCCTCATTGTGAACTTCTCGTCGGCAGCGAAACAACCTGCGTACCGAACAATGTCGACGATCGCCGACAAGACATCCTCGACAAATTGACCCGATGGTTCTCTCACGGAGAACTGTCGACGTGTTGTCGGACCGACATCGCCCGTCACGAGATCGTCTCGGCCCTGTTGCATCGCACGCCCAACGGGAAACTCGACGCACAAATTTCATTCGAACTCGGTGATCACAGACGTATCATGCGCATTGTCATCGACCGAAGTCCGGTGACTCTGAAAGCCTTCTTCAACACGCGCCGCGTCCGAAAGAACTCGGCCCGAGCCGGTGTTTGCTAAGGAGACGAATGATGTTGGGGACGATCAAAGACGCAAAGGTGCTTGTTGGCTATGGGATCGGTCATCCGACGCACTTCGTTTCTTGGCTCGACGCTCTCATGATGAAATTTGCACGGTTGCAATCGTATGCCGACGCCGTGAATCGTCCCCTTCCTATCGAAAGCAACTACGACTTTATCGAGCACCTCGGACTTGAGCAGGATATCGAACACCTTGAGATTAACGGGCGCTCAGGGAGCTTTTTTACCTGCCGAATGCCGATGGGAGCGAAACAGACGATCCAAACCGAAGCCGCCTCCCTATTGAAAGATCTTGAAAACCGTCTCATGAACACCGACATCGACGAGCTGTTCGAGGCCATCTTCGACAAGACTCGTCGTATCCGGTCATTGACGCTCGCCTTCGAGCAAAAGAAACGAAGCCTCGAGCGATTTAGGGCCGCCTGTGCCTCCGACATCGAGCGATTGACCTTGCAATACCAACAGCAAGAGCGCCTGCATTTTGCCTTGTTGGAGCATGACGGAGCACACCATGACAAACCGTACGCCGTCGGGCCGTTTCTCTTTGTTGGCGACAAAGTCTTGACGGCCGTCCATTTTGGTGGCCAAGCGCTTCCCGACGGCTTTTACCGTTGGTATTGGGAACGCATGAAGGCGCGGCAACCACAACGCCTGATCGACGTACGGATTCGACTGGACTATACGCCCAACTTTCATTGCCCGAGGCGACTCGTTTACCAAGTGACTTCGCCCGATCGGTGGGACACGGTTTGGATCAAACAACGTTCGATCACGCCTCCACGCTATCGCATCACGCTGGACAAGGATCCGCATTGGAACGAACTGAGCGCCTGTCTGCAAGACGTTCTCCAATCGCGAGTCGACGTCGTCGTTGAAAAAGGAGCCTTGCCATGACGGAACAAACTATTCCTCTCGTCGGCCAATACGGTGAATTCGGAGACTATCAAGGAATTCTTTTAGCCACCGGAGACGACGTGTTCACCGAATTCGTTCCTTGGCTGGAACGGATCGTGCGCGATGCCAAGTTGCTTGGACTGGAATTAGGATCGTCCGAAGTGGAGCGTTTTCTTGTAGAGGACCTGTGGATCGACTGCGATTCGTATGTTTTCGACTCCGGCCTGCCACCGGCAAGCGTTTTCAAGCTCGCATGGGGCGACGACGAGACTCGGGACGTCGTCGTCAAGCGCGCGTCGGCGGTATTTGCCCGATGGGCAGAAGGACTGATGCCTGACAAAGAAAACCCGATGGAAGGAACGTCTCTGACCTATGTTCTCACGCCTCAAGGCGAAGAAAGATGGAGCTCATTACTCAAAAACGAACATCGAACGGTGTTGGACGGCGTCTTGGGAGAACTCGAATTGCAAGAAGTGCGAACCGGCGCCGGCGTGTATACGGTAGCATGGGCAAAGAGGAGCGACATCCACCACGCGATCGATCGTTTCCACGGAAGAATCAAGCCAACCAAAAGAGGAGAGATCGGCGAGGTCTTCCAAGGAAAACGCTTGGTTGCGATCGGTTATGACATCGATATGGGACAAGGCATTTGGCACGTCGATCAAATGGTTTCGGATCTCGATGCGAATGCGAAACAGGCGCTTGTGCAGAGCGACGACCTTGTGACAACGGCAAAACGACTGGGCTTAGTTGCGGAAGTCGAGGTCGAAGGCTCTATTTTCGACGAATGTTGGTTCATCTACCTGTGGGAAACGGTTCGATCGCCGTAGCCACAACAGCTCGAACCGCAGGAGGCTCAACGCCTTCTTATTTGGAAGAACACCAAAGAAATTCTGGACTTGATGGCTAACAATCATCGTGGGCCATCCGAATTGTGGGACAAGTATCGTCACTTTTTGATTGAAACAACCGATGAACACGGAAAGACACGTCTGGTGCAAAACGTCTCGAAGATCGATCGCTTGTCCAAACAAGCCGCTTATTTCGTTCTGCGTTCCAACTGCATTTCCGATCCTTTTGAAGCGCTACGCATCTATCGCCGGCGTGGCGTAGTCGAACAGGATTTCAATCAACTCAAAAATTGGGTGGATGGGGATCGTTTGCACGTGGGCGCCAACTCGTTGCATGGCAAGGTACTCGTTAATACGCTGGCCACCGCGTTGCGAATGATGATATTGGTGACGGCCAAACGCCAACGCATGGGTCAGAGGTTCTATCTCTGCCACACGTCGGCGTTATTTAGAGCTTCTCGAGCTGCCTGGACCGCCTTGTCTGCTCTATATAGGGATCAACTGTTACAGAACTTCTTCCGGTTCCAGCATGACTTCATTACCCATTCGACTCGCGGCTTCGCCGGTACGCTGGCCTGAATTGGCGTATTCCGCAACAACCTCCATCAGACGGTCTCCGACTTGCCGTGCTTGCGCGTTATCAGGCACAGATTCGAGAACACTGATCAGGTTATTGACGAGATAACGAATCCCACCGTCCTTGACATTCTTCCCAAGCATCGTGGCCTGATCGTTCAAACCGGCCCCACGCAGAGCGCTCTGCGCGTCTTGCATGGCCTTGAGGATGACGTCAGGCGTGGTTTCCTTACGATTGCCGACGCTGTTCCCTCTGCGGGTAAAGACGGTGGCCAGCGACATGCAATGCATGATGGATTCACGCGTATCGCCCGAGCGCATTTGCCGCGTCTGCATGCCAAGCGCGCGCGACGATTCTTCCTCTTTGGCTGAAATGGTGCTTCGGAAAATGCCGTACGTCTCGCACTTGAGGTAGAGACGGCGCGGCTGGCCGACGCCGGTCTCCGGCAGGGAGAAGTAGTGCAATGTGCGCATACCGCCCATGAGGCCGCCCATGCCTTCGGGAATATCTAAACCGCGAGGCATGTTCATGTGCCCGTCCACAGTCAGATGGTGGTAGGCCCTAGCGTGGGTGGATGTGCGCATGTAGAGTTCCTTGCACGTGTCGAGTCACTGATAGAGTCTACCGTCAGGATCGCTCACGGAAAAGGCGCCGCGCTCATTGAGCTCGCCCTTCTTGACGGTACCCGCATGCAGAGCCATCGTCACGCAAGCCACATTACGCGTCGTCGCCGCATAGCGAGAACCATTGCCGGCATAGACAGCCGCCAGGATGTCACGGCCGCGTTGTATCCGCCCTGCCAGAATATTCTGGAGTTCTTCAAGGCTGCGAGGACGATCGGCTTTAGGCGTGTTTTCGAGCATGGCCTCGTAGTGCTGTTTTTGGAAAGTAACCGTGTCGTTACCCACATGCACATCCAGCCTATCGGGAAGGACAAAAGACCGCCCGGACTCTTGAGCCGGTCTGTTGGCAGCCCCGTTAGCGTTCGTCCCGACGGTTCGGGCTTCGGCCAATCCGTCTTCCCCTCTAGCCCGTGCGGCAGCCTCTTCTGTGTGAGTGACGCTAGCGACATTCTTTTCAGAAAAGACCGTAAATGCCGTATCCGCCGCGGCTCTGTCAATGGTCAGCCTTGCGCAACCTTCGGCATCTATCTCGAGTTGCGCTTTGGCAGACGCCGCAAAGGCCCTCAGTTGGGTCTTTGCCAGCTCGGAAAGCGGCTGATCGCAATGGTAGACGAGGTTGCCGTCCTCGACGTGCGCCCGCCATGCAACGCGCGTTTCGGGGATGACGGCAAGGTGCTTCAGAGCCACTTGGCCCTTAGGGCTGACCCATGTGGTGGGTGAAGTGAGTTTTTCAAGGTTCTCGATGGTCTCAATGGCCTTTTCTTGAAACGCCGGCCCCTCGGTTGCAAGGTCGTCATAGAGCTTGAACTGGTTGTCGGCCACCTGCAGAATTTTGGCAAGGGAATCCTTGAATTCGGCTTCCTTCTTGTCAATCTCCGCATTGATCGCGACTCGCAACTGTCGCTCTGCCGGGGTAAGCGCGTTGTCATTCAGGGTAAAGGCAGTGCGGTATTGGGAAAAGAGCTGATCTACCTTGCCTGACTGCTGCAATTCGCGCAAATTGAGAGCGCCCTGAAACTTTGAAAAGCGCGTATCGTCGTCAAAGACGGAAAAGTTTTTAAAGCGCGGCTTGGTGGAGAAGCCGTAAGTATCCTTGAAAGAAAAGTTGTCATCCACTTCAAGAAAGCGGCTGTTGCCCTCCAGAGAATGGCCCGGATCGATGGCAAAGAACGTGCCGGGCATGTTGTCCCCACCTTTGACAAAGCCCTTGTTCTGCCCACGAGACCCCACCGCGTCGCGGTCGGCGGTGACGAGGAAGAACGCTTTATATCTGCCGAGACTCTCCACCTTCTCTCCGTTGGGCGGCACAATCTGCCCGTCCTTGAGATAGCCGTTCTCCATATCCTTGTAGCCTTCGGCGTACTTCGCCTCCAACATCAACTTGGGATGGCCGTCGGAGTACTGGCCGCGCACGATGGAGAGTTCCTGCGATGGAACGCCGGCAATTCGGGTCAAATCGTTCGCAAGCGCTTCGGTCACGGCCCCGGCGGAAGCCTTGTCGGCCGTTGTCGCTGTTTGAAGTCGGTAGACCTGTCCCATCATGCGCCCGATTTTGATGCGTTCAGGTCGCATGAACTTGCCTGCGGAGGCCGCCTTCTTGGTGAAGACACGATCGCCTTCATTGTAGTCAAGCTTGACGATGTGTCGTTCGGTGAAGTGCTTGAAGATTGGCGACATCTTGTAGGCACCGTCGTCAGGGCCGACATTCATAATGCGATCTCGGATCTGCGGGAAAAGGTCTCTTTTGATACGATCGACACCTATGAATTGCCACTGATCGGGAGAAGTGCCGGGGTACTGCTGACAGAAGGCCCTGTAGATGGAGTTATTGGAATTGGTCATGCTTTTTTCGATCACGAAATCGGCCAAAGCCGACATGCCGGCCGGATGCAACCGACCGAAGAGCATGATCTGTTCTCG
Organism: Duodenibacillus sp.; assembly: GCA_017628205.1. GTDB lineage: Bacteria > Pseudomonadota > Gammaproteobacteria > Burkholderiales > Burkholderiaceae_F > Duodenibacillus. The sequence goes on along the minus strand of JAGBZO010000040.1, from coordinate 1,855 downwards.
TTCGGCAAGCCCTTCGCACTTCTGTGCCAGAGCAGGATACTTCTGCTTCAGGGCGTTGAGGGCATCCAAACTTTCCTGACTTTTATGATCGGCAAGCATGCCTCTGGTATCGTCAAGGGACCAGTCGTTTCTGTAAATAAAGCCCGGCTCCACGCCGTTGCTCTTGAGCTTGTCGAACAGCACGGGGCTGGTCGCGGAACGGTTTATGCGCATGCCGACGCCCAACTTCCCTTTATTGACCAAATCCTCGATTGATGTCTCGCTCTTTTTAAAAATCGTTGTCAGATTCTTAAGTCCCGTGGCTCCGTCAGAGGGGATTTCCGAATCCACCTGTCGCCTGTCCCCCATGGCCTTGCTGGAGATGGCAATAGTCTTTCCACTAGCCTGCCGCTCTATCACGGAATCGATGGCCATCTGAATACGCTTGTCAGCCATACGCGCGATGTCGGCAAGCGAGCGGCATTCTTTCAAGTCGCACTGGTGCAGGGGTGCGTTTCTAATAATATGGCGAACCTCTATGCGCATTTCGCGCGACAGCTCTTGCGTTTTAGGCGACGTGTCGATCTGACGAGCCAGTTCGTTGAGGAAACGCTTTTCTTTTAGTACCGAAAGCTTGGACACAACTCTGTACACGTCGTGACTACGCAACGGCTTTTGCAACTGTTGCCGACGCCCCAACACGGTGTCAAAGGCGTGTTCACCAAAGACCCCGAACTTCCTAGACATGGCCTCGCGAAAGGCTTTCATCGTCGCCTTGTTGGCGTCTTTGGCGGATGAAAATACGATGTTACCAAGCCTTGCCGTGTTACTCTTTTCATCGACAACGATCTCGCGCGAACGAAAGAGCGTGGACTGGGCAAGTTGCGCAAAACGCTCGAATGACACTTCCATGTGCTGCTCCTATACCCGAAGTCCCCAATCCATAGGGCTTTCTACCACAGAGGCTTCGGCTGTATCGTCGGTCAGATAGCCACCGATACGTTCGGCCCAGGCTTCACAGAGCTGCAAGATTTTTTCCAACGTTGAAACAAATTCCTCGGGATCACCGGCAACCACGTCGCCATCGAAAAAATAATTGTAGATGACGCTCTCGCTCTCATCCTCAAGCGTGAAATGACCGCCGGCCGTCTCAGTGCCGAAAAGTCCGCCTACAAGCAGGTCCCGGTACACGGCCTTCGGGGCGTCCTTGGGCAGCTCGGCGATCTCCACAAAACACAGCACCTTGCCCGTCGCTTCCACAAACTGGAGATTCAACGTATATGCGCCGTCCACGCGAACGGACACAAGCCCCCCTTCATCGGGAGTCAACATATCTAGGCCGGTATTCTTTCTAACTGCCGCCAGAAATGCCTTGTATTCATCCATTGTCCGCATGGGTATTACCTCGATTGATTGCTGAGAGTTCGTCGTGTTTCTTGTCCGTCTGGACTATCCCGTTAACTTTACAGTGATCATTTCCTTGAGGCAACGATGAGCGCATTCAAAACACAAGAACCGTCTTGGTTTTGAGGAATGTTTGTCATTAGAGAACAAGCACAAGGAGGAAAACTTGACTAGGCAAGTGCACAACTCCACGTTAAAAAAAGCAAAAAGCGCCCTCGATTTAATGTGAGAGCGCTTTTTGCTTTTAACTAAATCCACGGAATTCCTCCTGCGTGAGCAGGAGGATGGATAGCGGGCCGAGCGTTAGCTCGGCGAACGCTGATTTTGGATATATTTCTTGATTGTTTCCGTGTTTGCTCCATCGCCAACCGATAAAACACAATAACTTCGAGTCCAGAATCGGTTACCCCAGAGTTTCGATTTGATTTCATTCCAATGGTGCGTTCGAATGCGACAACTTGTGACGCTTTTG
>JAGBZO010000039.1 GCA_017628205.1 Duodenibacillus sp. | reverse complement strand
CATTCCGAACAGGACAGTGAAACGCTTTAGGGCCGATGATAGTTGGTTGTATTTCCAGTGAAAGTAGGACATTGTCAGGCTTCCCTTTTCAAAACCCCCGATACCGAAAGGTACCGGGGGTTTTGTTTTATCTCTCACGCCGATTGAATCGTTATAACCTACTTAAGTACTTCAGCTTATTCGGTTAGGTTTCCGTCAATCTCCGTTTATTCCTTTCCTTTCTAACGAAGCCACCTGTTAGAATTGCCTCGAGAACCTTCATCAGGCCTCTCTAGGCGATCTGAATTTTCTATTACCACAGATAGCTGAACCGAAACAATCCCGTACAACAATAGGAAAAGGAACCTGCGGTTATGTTTTTTAAGAAGATGGCGGTTGCAGCTGCATCCGCATTTGTTGCGTTGAGCGCCACTCAATCTTATGCTGCCGAAGAACTGCGCATCGGTAGTCAAACGGTCTATCCTCCTTTCGAATTCTTGAACTCTGAAACCGGTGAATACGTTGGTTTTGACATGGACTTGATCCGTGCCATTGCCGAACGCGCCAACTTCAAGTACAAGATTTATTCGATGGGTCTCGACGGATTGATTCCGGCATTGATGTCCGGATCGATCGATTTGGCCGTTTCCGCTTTGACCATTACCGAAGCACGCGCTCAGCGTGTGGATTTCACCAAGTCGTATTACAAGTCCGGTTTGTCCATCATGACCCACAAGGACGATCGAGACGTAATCAAGGGTACGAAAGAACTTGAAGGTAAGACGCTTTGTGTTGAAATCGGCTCTTCCGGCGCCATTTTTAGTTCTAAGATTCCTGGCGTGAAGTTGCGCACCTTCAATTCCGCTGCCGAAGCCTTCCTGGAAATCAATCAGAAGGGTTGCTACGCCATGATCAACGATCGCCCGGTCAATGAATATTTCTTGAAGACCAAGGGTGCCAAGATGAATCTGGCCCACATCCCCGTTTTGTTCGCGGCCGAAGATTACGGCTTTGCACTTAAGAAGGGTAATGTCGCTCTGCGCGAACGTCTTGAAAAAGCATTGGATGAACTGCGTGCAGACGGTACGTACGACCGCATTTATGAAAAGTGGTTTGGTCCGGTACCCAAGTAATCGAAGCGCTTGAGTCATACCACATAAAAAAGGGAGCTAGTTTTTAAACTAACTCCCTTTTTTGATACTCAACGCACTCGTTTAGGCTTCTACGCCTTTGAGCTTGCGTGTCATGCGTTCGAATTCCGTTTTCAGGCCCTCGTCGTAAAAGCTGGCGAGTTTGGGCGGCTCAAAATTGAACACGCTTTGAATGTCTTTTTCAGAAGCGCTGATAACGTCAATCAATTCAGCGCCGACCTTTACGGTTCGGTAGGTATTGACGGCCACTTCGTAGTTGATAAACATTTCCTTGTTTAACTTTTTCAGGTCGATCAAACGTCCCGTCAGATGGGCGCGGTAGGCGTTGATCAAACGAATCGTTTGCGCGTTAAGTTCAATATTGTTCTGTGCGATCGTACTCGTCTTTTTCGATTGCTCAAACAATTCCTTAGCGCGAAGGATCTGCTCGTTGGCTTGTTCGGACAGATCGTTCAGTTTGACTAGATAGGTCTTTTCGATAGCTCTCACGGCTCGCTCGATCGCTTCGATATAGACGCGATAGCTCATCATTAAAAAGCCGGTGTACGTTTTGACTTGTTCGCCGCTCGTGTCCGGTTGTTCAAGATTGGCTCCGAGCTGAGCCTGAATCTTTTTGATGTTCTCCGCGACGGCCATGACTTGCGCGAGTTCGGCGCCTTCGGCCGTGTAGAGCAATCCGTCAAGCTGATCGATCGTCAGTTCAATTCCGGCCGCATGCAATTTTTCTTGTGCCTGAGACTTCAAGACCTCAATTTGCTTGAGATCGTGATCGATGCCGGCTTGTTCTTTTTTAATGCGCGTATAGAGCTTGGCACGCGTTTTTCTCAACGGATTGATCGAGGTGCTCGGTGCGGAAATCAGACCGAGACGCCAGGCGTTCATGCGCGTCTTTCTTTCGGCAATCTGATCCTGAATTTTTTGGACTTGATCGATCAGATCGACAATCTCGGAGGAGAGGAAATCCTGAAGACAGCTGTTGATAATGCGAGCCATCTTACTGTCGCGGAACGTCACTAGTTCAAGAAAAGATTTGTCGTTTGTGAGTTTCTCCGCATCATGCTTTTCGAGGTACGAAACGCCTTCTTGCAGTTTTGGAGAAACTTTTCCCCAAAACTTTTCGAAAGTATGAGCCGTAAACGTATGGGAAGCCACCAACACGCATGCTTCGATAACTGCAGATTTAAATGTCGATTTGAACATGTGTCGCGAACCGTTCTGACTGGCTCAATGCTAACGATCAAGCTATAACCGTATGGCAATACCAAACTTGTACAAGTAATGAATGATACAGGATCAGTAGTCGTTCTTGCCGACTCGATGGGGCGGAATGAATCGTATTGGCAAAAACAACATCCAAAGAGGGGTGATGTCTTTTGCTTTGTAAACAATAAAAGCCGGTTTGACATGCCACTCGCAGCTGGGCGAGCAAGCACGTCCAAAAGGGGAGCGTCCCTTAGACGATCCGATCCAAGCTTTGGACCATGCCATGTTTGAATACGTATGTCGATGGAGGCATCGCGCTGTCGTTTGCTCGATTGATGGATTGGCAGTTCAAGGCCGGAAGTGTGTACGCGGTAAACAAAACGATGCTCTCGCAGCCAAATCGTTAAACGCTATCATTGGTGCGGAAAAAGAGCGTGGTGCGCTGTCCGAAGTGATGGTCGAGATTGTCACGGGACAGACGACCGAGTTCGCATCGTACATAGCGGGGGATTATTCTCGGCAAACCGCTCTAAGAGAAAAGGGGGAGGTGCTCTTATCGCTCTTGCAATCGAATTTTCATGAAAAAAAAGAGGCCAGAGGCCTCTTTTTTAATTTGGCTCCTCGAGTTGGGCTCGAACCAACGACCCACGGATTAACAGTCCGTTGCTCTACCGACTGAGCTATCGAGGAATAAATCGTTTCTCTAGTTGACTAGAAGGGGCGTATCCCCTTTTGGAAAATGGCAAGCCATTCTCTAAGAATTCTTGGCTCCTCGAGTTGGGCTCGAACCAACGACCCACGGATTAACAGTCCGTTGCTCTACCGACTGAGCTATCGAGGAATGCAGAAGCGGTATGTTACAGACTAATTTAGAAAAATGCAACTGATTTTATAAAAATCTTTTTTTCACGTCCGATTGGTCATGATCCTGCAATCCTTAACGTTGAAAATAAACCGAAACAATATAAAGCGCAGAAAGCCGGCGGGTAAAAAATCACAGGGGCTTTGCCGTGGTAAAGTTCGATCAAATTTCCGTTCCTCAACAGTTACGTCTCGAGAGTTTTTGTGAGTTCCGTTCTGACCTTTCCTCATTCACCGTTTGAGTTGCACTCCAATTACGTGCCGTCCGGTGACCAACCTCAAGCCATCTCCGAGCTGACCGAAGGGCTTCAGGACGGGTTGACCGCTCAAACGCTGTTGGGGGTGACCGGGTCGGGTAAAACGTTCACCATGGCGAACGTGATTGCCCGATTGGGTGTTCCGGCATTGGTGCTAGCTCCGAACAAAACGCTAGCAGCGCAGTTGTACTCGGAAATGCGCGAATTCTTCCCCAACAACGCGGTCGAGTATTTTGTTAGCTATTACGATTATTATCAGCCCGAGGCCTATGTGCCCGCGCGCGATCTTTTTATTGAAAAGGACTCGGCGATCAACGAACACATAGAACAGATGCGCTTGGCAGCAACCAAGAGTATTCTCGAGCGTCGAGACACGATCGTGGTGGCGACCGTATCGTCGATTTACGGCATCGGCAAGCCCGAAAGCTACACGCAAATGCGCTTGATTCTGCGCCAAGGCGACACTAAAGATCGTCAAGAGTTCATCAAGCAGCTTGTCAAAATGCAGTACAAGCGTAACGACACCGATTTTTTGCGAGGTACGTTCCGCGTCCGCGGCGACACCATTGATATTTTCCCCGCCGAACATGCGGAAATCGCGGTACGCATTGAGCTGTTTGACGATGAGGTCGAAGCCATCGTCTTGTTTGATCCGTTAACGGGCAAGGTGCGACAAAAAGTCCCGCGTTTTGTCGTTTATCCGGCAAGCCACTACGTCACTCCCCGTCAGGAAGTTGTTCGAGCGATGGACTCGATCAAGACGGAACTCAAAGAGCGATTGCAGTTTTTCCGAGCCAACGACAAGTTGGTCGAAGCGCAGAGGTTGGAGCAAAGAACGTTGTTCGATCTGGAAATGTTGGACCAAGTGGGGTTTTGCAAGGGGATTGAAAATTATTCCCGCCATCTGACGGGATTGAACCCCGGTGAAGCACCTCCGACGTTGATCGACTATCTGCCCCCCGACACCATTATGTTCTTTGACGAAAGTCATGTCATGATGGGGCAGCTCGGCGCAATGTATCGGGGCGACCGATCGCGTAAGGAAACGTTGGTGCAGTATGGATTTCGTTTGCCCTCTGCGCTTGACAATCGTCCGTTGCGTTTTGATGAATTCGAACGAAAAATGCGTCGCAGCGTTTTCGTTTCGGCAACGCCCGCCGCTTATGAATTGGACAAGAGCTCCCATGTGGTCGAACAAGTCGTGCGTCCGACGGGGTTGCTCGATCCCGAAGTCGAAGTGCGCCCGGCCGTCGATCAAGTCGACGATGTGTTGAGTGAAATTAACGCGCGCGTCGCTTTGGGCGAACGCGTTCTCGTAACGACGTTGACAAAGCGCATGTCCGAAGAGTTGACCGAGTATCTTACCGAGCACAACATCAAGGTTCGCTATCTTCACTCGGATATCGATACGGTCGAACGCGTCGAGATCATCCGCGATTTGCGTGCCGGTTTGTTCGACGTGTTGGTCGGGATCAATTTGTTGCGCGAAGGGATCGACATCCCCGAAGTGTCGCTCGTGGCGATTTTGGACGCCGACAAGGAAGGGTTCCTGCGTTCGACTCGTTCTTTGATTCAAACGATTGGTCGCGCGGCCCGTAACGCCAAGGGCAAGGCTATTTTGTATGCCGATCGCATCACCGACTCCATGCGAAACGCCATTGACGAAACGCAACGTCGTCGCATCAAGCAGGAGCAATACAACAAGGTGCACGGCATCACGCCCAGAACCGTTGCCAAACCCGTGCGCGACATCATCGACGGCGTCTACAAAGGTCCGGATGCCGCCGTTAAAGAGGCTGCTTCTCCCGTCGAGGCGATGCCTATGGACGAAAAAAGCGTTTCCAAGCAGATTCGCGAAACCGAAAAGCGCATGCTTGAATGTGCTCGGGATCTTGATTTTGAACAGGCCGCCGTATTGCGTGATCGTCTCGAAGCGCTCAAGCGCATGGTGTTCGGTAGCGACGGCGTACAAGGAATTGAAAAATGATGACCAAACTCTTATTCGTTTGCTTGGGCAATATTTGCCGCTCTCCGACGGCCGAAGGCGCCATGCGTGATTTGCTCAACCGAAAAGGACTCTCCGAGCGTTTCGAGTTGGATTCCGCCGGAACGGGGGATTGGCATTTGGGTGAGGCGCCCGATGCGCGCGCACAGGCGGCTTGTCGTCGCGCGGGATTCGACATTTCGATGTTGCGCTCGCGTCTGGTTCGCGAAGACGATTTTTATCATTTTGATCTGATTTTGGCTTGTGACAAGAACAATTTGTCCGATCTCAAGCGTTTGGCTCCCGCCGATGCGACGGCCCGTATCGAATTGCTCATGAGTTTTGCAGGCATGCCCGGCGTTGAAGTGGTTCCCGATCCGTATTACGGATCGGACAAGGATTTTGACCGCACCGTTGCGTACTGTCAAAGTGCCTGCAACGGTCTGCTCGATTCACTGTAAGGAGTGACCGTGGCCACCATTTTGTTTCCTTCTCCCATTTTCGGTCCCGTCAAAAGTCGACGTTTGGGCGTGTCTTTGGGTCTCAATTTATTGCCCTCGGATGGGAAAATTTGCAATTTTGACTGCGTTTACTGCGAATGCGGGTTAAACGCTGAGCATCGGCCCAAGCAAGACATGCCGACGCGCCGTCAAGTGGCGTTGGCTTTGGAGGCGAAGTTAAAGGCGATGCTTGAGGCGGGCGACACGATCGACGCGATTACTTTTGCCGGTAACGGCGAACCGACGTCCCATCCCGATTTCAAGGAGATCGTGGACGACGTCATGGCGATTCGCGATCGGTATTTTCCCAACGCCACGGTCTGTTTGTTGACCAATGCGACGAACATTTTGAAGCCGTCCGTACGCCGTGCCGTCGAGAGCATCGACAGGGCTTGTTTGAAGCTTGACTCGGTCGATATCGATTATGTGCGCTTCGTCAATCGCCCGACCTGCGTCTACCGTTTGGACGAGCTTCTTGAGGCCATGCGCTCGATCGGTAAAAAGTGCGTCATTCAGACCATGTTCCTGAAGGGAACATGGGAGGGTCAATGCGTCGACAATACGGGTGAGGTTGCCGTGCAAGCGTGGCTAGAGGCCATTCGAACGATCAATCCGAACGGCGTCGATCTATACACTATTTCGCGCGATACGCCCGCCAAAACGTTGCAAAAGGCCGGCGCCGAAGAACTCGATCGAATTGCGGACCGCGTTCGTGCATTGGGTATCAGCGCGCACGCGTATTACTGATGTGATTTGGGACTTAAAAGTCGCCAACTCGTAATAAAACGTATCAAACAACAACAGAAAGTGTGCGAAGTTCGTTGATGAACTCGCCTGGTGTATAGTCAAAAACAAATAGGGACCGATCGTTGATCGGTCTATGACGAGATTTGTTTTTTTTTGCTATTTGAGGTCACATCATGAACAACCGTACTTTGACTTCCGACATGCAATATGTCGACGTCGACGTTTGGAACGCAATCCAAGCGGAGCGTTTGCGCCAAGAGCAACACATTGAGTTGATTGCATCGGAAAACTACACGAGCTCGGCCGTCATGCAGGCGCAGGGGTGCGTCATGACGAACAAGTATGCCGAAGGCTATCCGGGGAAGCGCTATTACGGCGGTTGCGAAAACGTCGATCGCGTGGAATGTTTGGCGATAGATCGTGCCAAGCGTTTGTTCTGCGAGCCTTTGGGCGTGGAGATGGCGGTCAACGTGCAACCGCATTCGGGAGCGCAGGCCAACGAGGCCGTGTTCATGGCGTTTTTGCAGCCGGGCGATACCGTGATGGGGATGAGCTTGGCCGACGGCGGGCATTTGACCCACGGCATGAAGCTTAATTTCTCCGGTCGTTACTACAACGTCGTTCCTTATGGCGTTCGCGATGACAACGAAGCGCTTGATTACGATGAAATCGAGGCATTGGCTCGTCAGCACAAGCCCAAAATGATTATCGCCGGTGCGTCGGCCTATTCCTTGGAAATCGATTTCGCCCGATTCGCCAAGATCGCCCGATCCGTCGGCGCGCTCCTCATGGTTGACATGGCTCACTACGCCGGCCTGATCGCTGCCGGTGTTTATCCCTCTCCCTTCGGACACGCCGACATTGTGACGACCACGACGCACAAGAGCTTGCGCGGGCCTCGCGGCGGCGTTATTTTTGTTCGTCCCGAGTTGGAAAAGCAACTGAATACGGCCGTGTTCCCCGGCCTGCAGGGCGGTCCGCTGATGCATGTCATCGCCGGTAAGGCCATCGCTTTCGGCGAAGCTCTCTCCCCCGAATTTAAAGTCTACGGCCAACAGGTGAAGCTCAATGCAAAGGCCTTGGCCGACGTGTTGACCGAACGTGGTCTGCGTATTGTCTCGGGCGGTACCCAAAGTCATGTGATGTTGGTCGATCTGCGAGCGAAAAATCTCACGGGCAAGCAAGCGGAAGCCTTGCTCGGACAGGTTTGCATCACGGTGAACAAGAATTCCATCCATAACGATCCGCAGTCGCCCTTCGTGACGTCCGGTATTCGACTCGGTACGCCGGCGGTCACGACGCGAGGCTTCGGTGTCGAACAATGCCGTCAAATCGGTCATTGGATTGCCGACGTTTTGGACAACCCTGAAGATGAGTCCGTATTGCAACGGGTTAAGGCTCAGGTACAGGAATTGACCTCTCGCTATCCCGTCTACGCGGTTTGAGCGGACAGAGGCGCTCTCTCGGCGGTAAAATAAAAGTTCCAGCGTCGATTCGACCGATCGCCGCTCACGAGCAAACAGACCAGGGGGATAGGCATGAGATGTCCTTTCTGCAAAGAAAAAGATTCGGCCGTGATTGATTCGCGCGCCAGTGACGACGGCTATTCCATTCGACGTCGCCGTCAGTGTTCCGCGTGCGGCAAGCGTTTTACGACGTTCGAACGCGTTGAATTGAACATGCCGCTGATCGTCAAACGAACCGGGGCGCGCCGTGAGTACGATCGAGAAAAGATTCGCGGTTCCATGCGATTGGCTTTGAGAAAACGTCCCGTGAACAACGAACGCGTTGAAGAGGCCATCGGCGCCATCGAACAACGTTTGCGGACGTTGGGCGAAAGAGAAGTGATGTCCAGTCGTGTCGGCGAGTTTGTCTTGGAAGAGCTTAAAAAGCTCGATTCCGTCGCCTACATCCGTTTTGCCAGCGTCTACTTCAACGTTGACAATCCCGAAGGTTTTTTTCAACTGTTGCGAGAGCTCGAGACGGAGTCCTAGTCCATGTCGGAACAACAACAGCGTGACATCCAATGGATGCGCGAGGCGATTCGTGCGGCTTGCGGCGGGCAACGCATTGCCCCGCCCAATCCGGCCGTCGGTTGCGTTTTGGTTAAAGACGGCAAAGAGTTGGCTCGCGGTTTCACGCAACGTCCCGGCGGTCGTCATGCCGAGATCGATGCGATCGAGACGGCCCGAGCCAATGCAGTGGATTTGAGGGGAGCGACGGCCTACGTGACATTGGAGCCCTGCTCCCATTACGGCCGTACGCCGCCGTGTGCATTACGGCTGATTGACGAAGGCATCTCTCGCGTTGTTGTCGGTACCTTGGATCCCAATCCGCTCGTTGCCGGTCGCGGTTGCGAGTTGTTGCGTCAGGCCGGTCTTGACGTTGTTGTCGGTGTTTGTGAGAAAGAAGCCATCGAGTCGAATATCGGTTTTTTGACTCGCATGCGAACCGGCAAGCCGTGGATTCGTCTGAAAGTGGCGGCGGGATTGGACGGTCGCACAGCGTTGCTTAACGGTGTTAGCCAATGGATTACGTCTGCCGAAGCCCGTCGAGACGGACATGTGCAACGCTCCTTTGCTCAAGGGATCCTGACCGGTATCGGCACCGTTTTGGCGGATGATCCGCAAATGAACGTTCGGTTGGATGAAGATTGTCCGCAGCCGGTCAAGTTCATTCTCGATACAATGGCCCGCACGCCCGTATCGGCAAAGATTCTTCGGGGAGCCCCCTGTACGATTTACGTTTCGGCCGCCGCGCCCAAGGATCGCGTTGCGGCTCTCGAGGGTGTCGGTGCCGAAGTGAAGGCCATGCCGAGCGATGCGGAGGGCCGTTTGGATCTGCAGGCCGTCATTCGCGACATCGGCTCTCGAGAGATCAACGTTTTGCATGTGGAGGCGGGGGCCGGATTGAACGGAGGGCTTTTGCAGGCCGACTTGGTCGACGAGTTGATTTATTATGTCGCTCCGTTGCTGATGGGCGAAGGGCGAGGGGCGGCGCAATTGCCCCGATTTGAACAAATGGATCAGATTCTTCGTTGGAATTTCCATTGCGTCGATAGGATTGGGCCTGACGTTCGGTTAGTATTACGCAAACACGCTCGGTCTGGAGCAAACGATTAATCATTTGACTTATCAAAGGAACGAAACAGACATGTTTACCGGAATTATTCAAGCGATCGGCAAGGTTCGAGAACCCGAGCAACTTGGCAACGGCGTCCGCTTGACGATTCTCACGCCCGAAGCTTTCGGTTTGAAAGAGGTGAAGATCGGTGACTCGATCGCCGTCAACGGCGCTTGCATGACCGTCGTGAACATTCAGGGCAATGAATTCCAAATCGAGGTCAGTGCGGAAAGCTTGAACAAAACGTGCGGCTTGGATACGTTTGGCGAAGTCAATCTTGAAAAGGCCATGCGTTTGGGCGATCGTATCGACGGTCATCTGGTCAGCGGTCACGTCGACGGCGTCGGCATGGTTGAAAGCATGGAGAAGGTTGCCGAGAGCTATCGTTTGGTGATTCGAGCTCCTCTGAAGCTCTCGCCGTATTTGGCCTATAAGGGATCCATCACGGTGAACGGCGTGTCGTTGACGATCAACGAAGTGGAAGACACCGCCATGGGCGCTCGCGTCGCGATCAACTTGATTCCCCATACGGTGGAGGTCACCACGTTGAAGCGCTTGCGCGAGCAGGACTATGTCAATCTCGAAGTCGACACGATCGCACGTTATGTCGAACGTATGATGGCTTTGCGCGAAGCGGAAACCGACGATCTGTTCTGATGGTTCGAAGATAAAAAGAACGGCTCGGATGTGAAAACATTCGAGCCGCTGGTTTTTTTGTCAACGCGTTTTGTTAAGAAGCTTGTCCGAAATGCGCGTCGATCAGGTTGGCCACGCGAGCGCAACGGTAATTGGCGATTTGGCAAACGATCATGCCCACGGCCAAGGGGATCAAATCATAAGACAGTTCGATCACTTCACGCGGTTGCTCCGTCGTGCCGAGCCACAGACTAAGGGCAATGCAACCGAGCAAGACGATAAAAGACAAGCGGAAGTGACGTACGAAATCGGTATCTTTCGGTTCCGTCGTACCGCGCACCAATCGGTTGATGGTCGAGTCGATGGATACGGAACGGGATAAAGCGGCGTTGGTCACCTCGGCTCGGTGCAGCGCCAGGATGTCGGCTTGACGTGTGTAGCGGCCGGAAAATTTCATCGCCCAAACGGGACAAAACAAGCGTACCAGCTCGAAAACGGTGTACAACAGCGCGAAGCTAAAGCAGAGAAAAGACAGGCTTGCCGTATCGGACATGTGAACTCCTTTGGATCGAGTGACATTTTGCCACGCTGACGGAGCAAGCGACAGAGGTAAATGAAACAATCGAACGGTTTTTCGCAAGGAATGCTTGGGAGCGAACGGGGATTCTTCGTCATGCCGTCTGAATGCCTCGTAAGCGTTCTTCTCGGACGGCCGAGCCTCCGTGTCCAATCCGACGCTAGAGGATAAAGACGGAGTGAAAAAAGAGGCGTACAAAAGGACTTTTATTACGGAAAAGCCCCTGAGACAGTAACAAACAGGTAAAATGACAGATACGCTAAAGAATTTGTTCTTGCGCTCGAAAGAGCGTGGGAGAAGTAGAACGAAGGAGTCCTTTTATGGCAGTCGACGTAATCGAACAGAATCTGGACGGTACGGATTTGCAGATCGGTATTGTAGTATCCCGTTTTAACGAATATGCGGGCAAGGAGTTGTACGCCGCGTGTTTGGCCGAGCTGGTTCGTCTGGGTGTTGAGGAAGAGAACATTACTCTCGTTTCGGTGCCCGGCGCCTTGGAAGCTCCGTTTGCCTTGTCCAAGTTGGCCTCTACGGGCGACTATGACGCCTTGATCGCCTTGGGTGCGGTCATTCGCGGCGAGACCTATCACTTTGAACTGGTCGCCAACGAATCGGGTGCAGGTATTTCCCGTATTAGCTTGGAATTTGACATCCCCGTTGCCAACGGCATTTTGACCTGCAATACGGATGAAGAATGTAAGGCACGTACCAAGATGAAGGGGAAGGATTGCGCCTTGTGTGCCGTTGAAATGGCGAATTTGGCCAAAGAATTCCCGACCTTAGACGATTTGATGGAATACGAAGAGAATGAGTGATACTAAAATGCGCAGCCCCTTGGCAGGCCACCGTCGTTTGGCTCGTCAGTTCGCCTTGTTGGGCGTGTACGAATCCCTGATCGATACGGAAGCCGATTTTGCCGCCATCGACGCCAATTTGCTGTCCGTCATCACGGAAGAAGGTGAGCCCGTAAGTGGTTGCGAATTGACTGAAGCCGATTTTGCCCATTGCGATAAGGAGTTCTATCGCCGGATTTTGGCTGGCGTACTGGACGAACGCGATGAACTGACGCAGGCCGTGGCTAAGCACTTGGATCGTGATCCCGCCCGCCTGTCCGTTATTGAGCGTGCTTGCCTGATGATCGGCGCTTGGGAATTGAAGCATTGCATCGAAACGCCTTATCGCGTCGTGATCAATGAAGCTGTCGAATTGTCCAAGCGCTTCGGCGCGGACAAGGGCTACAAGCTCGTCAACGGCGTTTTGGACAAGGTTGCCGGCGACATTCGACCGGACGAGCACAACGCCTGATAGCGTTTCTCACGTACGATACGCACGAAAAAGCGTGGATTTGTCGTCTGCCGATCAGGGCGCGATGGATCGACGCTTTTTTCGTCTAAACGGAAAGGATATACAAGATGGTTCAGAACGGTGAATTCGCGATCATCGATCGTTTTTTTACGCACGAGACCTTCGGCGCCTGGCGCAGCAAGGGCGTGGGCGATGACTGCGCCATCATCGACACGGGAGCCGGTCGTTTGTCCGTGACCTGCGACATGATGGCCGTCGGCACGCATTTTTTGCCGTCGGCCAATCCGGAAGACGTCGGTTACAAGGCGTTGGCCGTGAATTTGTCGGATTTGGCGGCCAGCGGCGCCGTTCCCCGCGCTTTTTTTCTAGCCATCGGTTTGCCCGAACGCAATGACGCTTGGTTAAGCGGGTTTACCGAGGGGATGATGGCGTTGGCCCAACAAGCCGGTTGCGCTTTGTTGGGCGGAGATACGACGCGCACGGCCAAGGTGGGCGATGTCCACGCGCCCATCACGATTGCCATTACGGCAATGGGTGATCTGCCGTTGCAAATGGGCTTGACTCGAGGCGGCGCGCGCGAGGGCGACGACGTGTGGGTTTCCGGCGACGTGGGCGGCGCCTATGCCGCTTTGATGCATCGACAGGGGCAATGGACGTTGCCGGCGGAAGACTTTCCCGCGGCCGCCTTGCGGATGGATCGTCCCGAGCCTCGAAACGCGCTCGGTACGGCGCTATTAAGCGTCGCGACGGCATGCGCCGACATTTCAGACGGTCTGTCACAGGACCTCGGTCATATTCTCGACCGAAGCGGCGTCGCCGCTCAGATCGTTTGGGACGCCGTCCCCGCGCATCATGCGTTGCGCCACTTGCCGCGTAGCCGACAGCTTGAGGCGGCTCTGAGCGGCGGTGACGATTACGAGTTGATTTTTACGGCTCCGGCCGACAAACGCGGATTGGTCGAACAGGCGGCGATTTCCTCCTTGACCAAAGTGACTCGGATCGGACGAATCGTGAAAAAAGAGGACGATAGCGAAAGGTTGGTCGTGTATACGAGCGAGGGTGAACGCCTGCGTTTGGCCGCCAACGGGTTTGACCATTTTGCCTAAAGGAACAGGACGATGAGCTTGGCAAAAAAATATGCGGCCGACAATCCGGCTAATCGAGTGCGTCCCGGCTTGCGCTTCGCGTTTTCCCATCCGGCTTATATGATCGCGCTCTTTTTCGGCGCCGGCTGCATTCGTCCCGCTCCCGGGACGTGGGGAACGTTGGCCGGATTGATCGTTTGGATTTTGATGGTTCAGTGGATGCCGTGGCAAGTGTTGGCCGCTTGCGTTGTCGCGCTTTTCATCGTCGGGGCTTTGGCCAGTCAAAAGACGTGCGACGATTTGGGAGTTGACGATGCCGGTTGCGTGGTGATCGACGAAGTCGTCGCCATTTGGCTCGTCTGCTTGATGTTGCCTCAGACGCCCGTTGCCTGGTGTGCGGCCTTCGTCGCGTTCCGTCTTTTCGATATCGTCAAGTTGCCTCCGGCAACGTATGTCGACGAGAAGATGCATAACGGTTGGGGCATTATGCTTGACGACGTCTTTGCCGCCGCTTGGGCCGTTTGGACTGTGATCGTGATCGATATGCTCGTCAATCGTCTCACCGATTGGACGTTCCTCGGAGTCTTCTGATGACGGACGAAATCACTGCCTTGGCGCGTCTTTTGGGAGAACTGGCGCTACAAAAACGGGCCGTGATCGCCACGGCTGAAAGTTGTACGGCCGGAGGAATCGCTTTTGCCGTTACCGACGTGAGCGGATCGAGCGCTTGGTTTGACCGCGGTTTTGTCACGTATACCAATGAGTCCAAGCAAGAGATGATTGACGTTTGCGAAACTACTCTGAGGGCTTACGGCGCGGTCAGCGTTCAGACTGCCGGCGAGATGGCCGAAGGCGTCATGAAGCATAGTCGGGCGACGCATGCCGTAGCGGTCACGGGGATCGCCGGACCGACGGGGGGCGTACCGAGCAAGCCGGTCGGTACCGTGTGTTTCGGGTTTGCGACGCGCACGGACGACGGCATCGACGTTCAAACGGAAACGATGTGGTTCGACGGCGATCGTTCGCTCGTGCGTCAATCGACCGTTGCGCATGCGTTGCGCCGTTTGTGCGAATTGCTGGCGAACTGAATCGCAAATCAAAAGGGAGCACCTCGCTCCCTTTTGATTTAATGGTACGCCTCAATCGTTGTTTCTGACGATACAGCGCCCGCCTGTTTTCTCGTTAAGTACCGAAAGCAGCGCGTCTTTAGTCTCGGTCGGCACTTCGAGCGTCAGCCGAACGTTCGATTCGAAGGCTTTCTCAAGTAGCGTGGCGCGATGTTGCTCGAACAGGCGCAACGCCAAATTGTGGAATCGATGTTCGATTTCCAGATGAACGACGTCGGTATTTTCTTTTTCACGCGTAGGCAACGAGTCGAGCCCGAGTTTGACAAGCCCCTGATAAGCGCGAACGAGACCGCCGGTACCGAGCAAAATCCCGCCGTAATAACGCGTGACGACGGCGGCCAATTCTCCGACGCCGCAATGCAGCAAGACGGTCAGCATCGGGCGCCCGGCCGTTCCTTTGGGTTCTCCATCATCGCTTGCGCCGACCTGAGCCGTGCTGCCGGGGCGCCCGGCAACGAAGGCCCAGCAATTGTGCGTGGCATGGGCATGCTCTTTTCGAATGCTTTCGATGAAGGCTTTGGCTTCTTCAGGCGAACGCACGCGCGCCATCGTGACGATAAATCGTGAACGATGAATGGTTTCTTCCGCGCGATGGTAGACGCCGACAGGCAAATCGGGAATGCAATAACGATCCATGACAACGAACAAAAAGCAAACACGAAGCCGAACGTCGTCGCCTTCGTGTTTGTCGGGAGGAGTAAAAAGGATCAGGCTCCTTGGCAGGCGGCCTTGGCAGCGCGGATGGCGTCGCGAGTAGCCTCGGCAGCACGAGCGGCCGCAGCGGCGTAGTTTTCATCCTTGCCGGCATAGATGATGGCGCGGCTCGAATTGATCATCATGCCCCAACCGTCGGCGTCAAGGCCGGCTGCGACGGCTGCATTGACGTCGCCGCCTTGCGCTCCGATTCCAGGAACGAGCAAGGGTACTTTCGGAGCCAAACGGCGAACATTGGCGATTTCTTGCGGTTGCGTTGCACCGACGACCAGGCACATTTGACCGGTTTTATTCCATGTCGAGCCGGCCAAGCGGGCGATGCGTTCGTAAACCATTTCGCCGCCGACGTCGAGTTCTTCAATGTCGGCGCCGCCGGGATTGGACGTGCGACACAAGACGATGACGCCGCGATCGGCGTACTCAAAGTACGGTTCGATCGTGTCGAACCCCATGTAGGGCGAGAGGGTGACGGCGTCGGCGCCGTAGCGAACGAAGGCTTCCTTGGCGTATTGCTTGGCGGTCGAGCCGATGTCGCCGCGCTTGGCGTCCAAAATCACGGGAATGTCGGGATAGTTCTCGCGAATGTAGGCGCAAATTTTTTCCAAGGAACGTTCGTTACCCGCACCGGCAAAGTAAGCGATTTGCGGCTTGAAAGAGCAGGCATACGGAGCGGTGGCGTCTACAATGGCCTTGCAAAAGGAGAAAACGGGATCTTCCTCGTTCTTGACGCATTCGGGCAAACGAGCCGGATCGGGATCCAAACCGACGCAGAGCATCGAGTCGACGGCTTTGGTTCGATTAAGCAACTTTTCAACAAACATGTGGACGACTTCCTAGAAAAAGAGCGCGCAACCCACTCTCGGGGTCCCGACGGGGCGAGACGCACGTTACGCCGATATGAAAACGTATTTTAGTCTGTTTGGCAAAGGCGTGAACATTCACGCCTATTTTGTTCCGTGCGGGAAGCGCTCGGGCAACACTCGACGCAGGTTTCGGGGCTGAGCGCGGGAACGTTGAATTATTTCGGTCGGTCCCGCCTTGACGCCGGGAATCTGTGAGAAAATAAAAAAATTCTCTCTACACGAACAGACATGCAACGATCAGACTTTGAAATCATGGCGCCCGTCGGCTCTCGCGAGTCGTTGTTCGCCGCATTGAACGCCCATGCCGATTCGATTTATTTCGGCATTGAAAATCTCAACATGCGCTCGCATTCGGCCAATGCTTTCACGATCGACGATTTGAAAGAAATAGCCGTTTTGTGTCGTCAAGCCGGCGTCAAAAGTTATTTGACCGTCAATACGATCATTTACGACGACGACATGGCGTTGATGCGACAAATTTTGGACGCCGCCAAAGAGGCGCAAATCGACGCCGTCATCGCTTCGGACGTCGCCGTCTTGACCTACGCCCGCAGCATCGGACAGGAAGTGCATTTGTCCACGCAACTGAACATTTCAAATACGGAAGCGTTGCGCTTTTACGCGCAGTTTGCCGATGTCGTCGTATTGGCGCGCGAACTGCGTCTGGATCAGGTCAAAGAAATCAGTCGGGCCATCGACGAGCAGGGGATTTGCGGGCCTTCCGGTCGGCCGATTCGCATCGAAATGTTTTGCCACGGAGCCTTGTGCATGGCCGTCAGCGGCAAGTGCTACATGAGTTTGGCCACACGCGGACATAGCGCCAATCGCGGGGCGTGTCTGCAAACGTGTCGTCGCACGTACATTGTCAAGGATAAAGAGCGCGATATCGAGCTTGAATTGGATAACGGCTACATCATGAGCCCCAAGGATCTCAAAACGATCGGGTTTATGGACCGCATGATCGACGCCGGCGTACGCGTCTTCAAGATCGAAGGTCGTGCTCGCGGGCCGGAATACGTAAGAAAAGTCATCGAATGCTACAACGAAGCGATTGAAACCGTGTTGCAGGGGCGGTGGAACGAAGACTGCCGCACGCAATGGGACGCCAGGTTGGCAACGGTCTTTAATCGCGGTTTTTGGGACGGTTATTACATGGGTAAAACCATGGCCGAGCTGACCGACGATTACGGCTCGAAGGCGACGGAAAAGAAGGTGTTCGTCGGTAAGTGCATCAAGTACTTTGCCAAGGCGCAAGTGGGACAGTTCCTGCTGCAGGCGGGCGAATTTAACGTCGGAGACAAGTTGCTTGTGACCGGTCCGACAACAGGTGCCGTTTTTGTGGAGCCGGAATCCGTTTTGTCCGACGGCCTCGAGGTGCAGTCGGCCCGAAAGGGGATGGACGTCACGTTCAAGGTGCCTGAGAAAATTCGAGAAAACGACAAGTTGTACCGTGTCGTTTCAGTGACACGTTAAACGAAAAAAGCGACCCGATTTCCCGATAGGAGATCGGGTTGTGTATTTTGGGATGTACGGAAGATTTCATTGAATTAGAGCAATAAACGGGAGCGAGAGAATGACAAACGAAGTATTGGCACTCAAGATTCATGCGCGCGACAACGTGGCGACGTTGTTGCAAGAGGCGGGTCCCGATTCCGTTGTCGTGATTAAACATGCCGACGGGAGCGAGACGCGGATGGTGCCGGCCGAGCCGATCGAGTATGCCCACAAAATGGCGTTGGAACCCATCGACAAAGGCGCTCCCGTCGTGAAGTACGGTGAAATCATGGGGACGGCTTCGGCTCCCATCGAAGCGGGACGTTGCGTGCACGTTCACAACTGCGAAAGTACGCGCGCGCGAGGCGATCAGATGGAGTCGCAGGATTCATCAGGAGAGGCCTGCGTCGAGCTCTCCGCCGAGGAAAAGATGGATCTTCGGGCATTCGATGGATTGCCCACGGAATTTAAGGGTTTCGTTCGTGACGACGGACGCATCGGGACGCGAAATTACATCGGCGTGCTATCGGCCGTCGCTTGTGCCAACGACGTTGTCAGTCATTTCTCAACGGCCCCCGACGTTGCCGTTTTTACGCACCAGCAAGGATGCTCGCAAACGTTGCCCGACGTGCGTCGAGTGGAAAACGTATTGATCGGTCTCGGGAAGAATCCGAATTTGGCCGCAGTCGTCGTGGTCGGCTTGGGATGCGAAAGCGTACGAACCGATCATGTCGTCGAATCTTTGCGCCAGGCCGGCAAATCGGTGGCTTATGTCTGCATTCAAGAAGCCGGCGGCAAGCAAGCGGCTATTGAAGCGGTGCAGGCGCATGTCCAAACCTTCAAGAGGAAGTTGCAAGAGGCCAAGCGCGTGCCGTGCTCTTTGGATAAGCTCGTGATCGGGCTCAAGTGCGGCAGCTCCGACACGACGCAAGGCGTATCGGCCAATCCTGTTATCGGCCGAGCCGTCGACTGGTTGATTGCTCAAGGCGCCAGCGTGTTGATCGGCGAGACGACCGAGTTTATGGGGGCGGAACATATTGCCGCCGCTCGCGCTCGGACGCCCGAAATCGGTCGATGCATCGTTCGCAAGGTCAATGAAATGGAACGTAGGGCGTTGTCGATGGGGGTGGACATGCGAGGCGGGCAACCGACGCGCGGCAATATCGCGGGCGGTTTGACAACGATTGAGGAAAAGTCGTTGGGGGCTCTTGCCAAGAGCGGCTCGAGTCGATTTGAAGACGTGATCGAGTATGGCGAGCCGATTCGCGTCCCCGGTTTGAGCATGATGGATTCGCCCGGAAGAGAGCCGGAATTGTTGACCGGCGTTTCTTCGAGTGGCGCTTCGCTCGTTTTGTTTGCAACGGGGCGCGGAGCGCCTCAAGGCTTCCCGTTTGTGCCCGTGATCAAGATCACGGGGAATCCTCGTACGCTCGAACGCATGCGGGAGCACATGGACTGCGACGTCAGCGGTGTGATGAACGGCACGCAAAGTTTGGATGAAGCGGCCAGAGTTCTGTTGGAACAACTCCTGCGGGTGATCGACGGCGAGCAGACGAAAGCGGAACAATGCCATTACGTCGGCGCCATGAACATTTACACGACGGGCCCGACGATCTGACGTTGGGCTATTGTTGAAAAAAGCCCCCCCCCCCCCAAAAAAAACCAACCGACTCCCGTAGGAGTCGGTTGTTTTATATCGGATTGGGAAACCGACGGTCAGATTACATCATGCCGTCCATGCCCATGCCGCCCATGCCGGCGGGCAAAGCGGGCTTTTCTTCCGGAAGATCGGCAACCATGCAATCGGTCGTGAGGATCAAACCGGCAACGCTGGCGGCGTTCTGCAAAGCGGTGCGGGTGACCTTGGTCGGATCCAACACGCCCATTTCAACCATGTCGCCGTACTGACCGCACTGAGCGTTGAAGCCGTAGTTGCCTTCGCCCTGAGCCACGTTGTTGACGACGACGCTCGGTTCGTCACCGGCGTTGGCAACGATCTGGCGCATCGGTTCTTCCATGGCGCGCAATACGATGCGGATGCCGGCGTTCTGTTCGTCGTTGTCACCGACGAGATCCTTGATGGCCTGCTTGGCGCGGATCAAAGCGGTACCGCCGCCCGGGACGATGCCTTCTTCAACGGCAGCGCGCGTGGCGTGCAAAGCGTCTTCGACGCGAGCCTTCTTTTCCTTGAGTTCGACTTCGGTTGCGGCACCGACCTTGATCAAGGCAACGCCGCCGGCCAACTTGGCAACACGTTCCTGGAGCTTTTCACGGTCGTAGTCGCTGCTGGCGGCATCGATCTGCTGACGGATGTTGAGGACGCGGCCTTCGATAGCGGCTGCATCACCGGCACCGCCGATGATCGTGGTGTTTTCCTTGGTGACTTCGATGCGTTCGGCCGTACCGAGCATTTCGAGGGTGGCCTTGTCGAGGCTCAAGCCGAGTTCGGACGTGATGAGCGTGCCGCCGGTCAAAACGGCGATGTCTTCGAGCATGGCCTTGCGGCGGTCGCCGAAGCCGGGAGCCTTAACGGCGACAACCTTGAGGATGCCGCGCAAGGAGTTGACAACGAGGGTGGCCAAAGCTTCGCCGTCGACGTCTTCGGCGATGATCACCAACGGACGACCGGTCTTGGCGATGGCTTCGAGCACCGGCAGGAGTTCGCGGAAGTTGCTGACCTTCTTGTCGTGCAACAGAACGAACGGCTTGTCGAGGATGGCGGCCTGACGTTCAGGCGTGTTGATGAAGTAGGGGCTGAGGTAGCCGCGGTCGAACTGCATGCCTTCGACAACGTCGAGTTCGTTGTTCAAGCTCTTGCCGTCTTCGATCGTGATGACGCCTTCCTTACCGACCTTGTCCATGGCCTGAGCGATGATGTCGCCGATTTCCTGATCGCTGTTGGCGGAAATGGAACCGACCTGAGCGACTTCCTTGTTGGTCGTGGTGGGCTTGCTGATCTTCTTGAGCTCTTCGATGGCGGCGGCAACGGCCTTGTCGATACCGCGCTTGAGATCCATCGGGTTCATGCCGGCGGCAACGTACTTCATGCCTTCGACAACGATGGCCTGAGCCAAAACGGTGGCGGTGGTGGTACCGTCGCCGGCGTTGTCGTTGGTCTTAGAGGCAACTTCGCGCACCATCTGAGCGCCCATGTTTTCGTACTTGTCCTTCAGTTCGATTTCGCGAGCGACGGAAACGCCGTCCTTGGTCACCAACGGACCGCCGAAGGAGCGTTCGAGAACAACGTTGCGACCCTTGGGGCCGAGGGTAACCTTGACGGCGTTGGCCAACGTGTTGATACCGCGAACCATGCGAACGCGAGCGTCGTCGCCGAAGAGAACTTGCTTAGCAGCCATTTTTTTATGCTTTCCTTGAAAAAACGATATTGATTCTGTGTGAGCGTCTGAACGGCATCAATTAGGCGATGACACCCATGATGTCGTCTTCACGCATGACGAGCAATTCCTGGCCGTCGACCTTTACGGTCTGGCCGGAGTACTTGCCGAACAGTACACGGTCGCCAACCTGAACATCCATGGGGATGAGCTTGCCGGCTTCATCGCGCTTGCCGGGACCGACGGCGATGACTTCGCCTTGATCGGGCTTTTCACCGGCGGTATCGGGAAGGATGATGCCGCCGAGAGTGGTGCGTTCAACTTCCAAACGCTTGACGATAACGCGGTCGTGCAACGGACGAATCTGCATTTTTTCTAACTCCAAACTGTTGAAAATAGTCGAGCCGCACCGTTTGGACGACGGAACGGCCTTGTGTAAAAACGATCGTATCGCGCGTGTTCGGAACGACAAAACCGCTCCCGCGATGCGTGCAAAACCTATATGGGGGCACTCGAGCGATTTTTCAACCCCTTTACGCGTTAAACTTGAAGAAATTTTTTCATTTCGCGTAAAAGAGTCTCTCGGATGCGTCATTCAGCACTTAAACGATGTCTTGCGTTGGCTTGCGTTCTGATTGGAACGCTGGCCAGCAAGACGGCCGTCGGCATGCCCGAGGTTCTGGGCCGAAACGCGCAAGCGACCGGGGTGCCGCTCGAGTCTGTCGGACTGTGGGTCGGCAAGGCGGACGGCTCGCATGTGGCGGCCGAGTACAACGCCGACACATTAATGCAACCGGCCAGTTCAATCAAGGTTGTAACGAGCTTGGCCGCCTTGGAGTTGTTGTCGCCGGCATACGTTTGGAAAACGCGGGTGTATCTTGACCGACTGCCGGACGCAAACGGTACGGCGTCGGGACTGAGTTTACGGGGCGGCGGCGATCCGCATTTGGTTGTTGAACGCCTGTGGCTGATCGTCGAACGCTTGAGTAGTCTGGGTGTCAAACGGCTCGAAGGAGACATCGTGATCGATCGCGGGTTGTTCGATACGCCGCATTACGAGCAAGGAGGATTCGACGGAGCAACTTTGCGCAGCTATAACGTCGGTCCCGATGCAATGTTGACCAATTTCAAAAGCGTTTCGTTGCGCTTTACGCCCAACGCGGACGGCAAAAGCGTGCGTGTTGCGATGACCCCGCGCTTGAGCGGCGTGCGTCTGCCTGAGCTCGTGAAGACGGCGCCCGGTGGTTGCGACGATTGGAAAACCATGCTTAAAGCCAATTTTTCCGATCCCACTCATTTGCGTTTTGACGGTGCGTATCCGGCCGGTTGTGCCGAACGACATTGGCATGTGTCACGGTGGGAGCGCAACGACTATTTCGCTCGAGTTTTTCGCACCTTGTTCGAACAAACGGGCGGAGTTTGGAACGGAACCGTCAAAGACGGGACGATCGCCGCCGATCGCCGACCGATTTTCTCTCAGGATTCGGAGCCGTTGTCTCACATCGCGGACTACGTGAACAAGTTCTCCAACAATCCGATGGCTCGGCAACTTTTCCTCACGCTCTCGTTTGCGGACGCCCACGGAACGACGAGACCGGCCTCGCTCGAGCGCAGTCGTCGCGTTCTGTCACGCTGGCTACGGAGCAAAGGCGTCGATCCGACCCGCATTGTCGTCGACAACGGCTCGGGGCTGTCACGCGAGACCCGAGCGAGCGCCCGTGCGTTGGGTCGATTGATGGTGGCGGGGTATCGGAGCGCCGTCATGCCCGAGTTCATCGGTTCGCTTCCGATGGCAGGCGTCGACGGAACGCTCAAGCGTCGTCCGTTGGCTCGGGGAAGCGCGCACGCGAAAACGGGGTATCTGAAAAATGTTCGCTCTTTGGCCGGCTATGTTACGGATACGAACGGCGAGCGTTGGGTAGTAGTCGTTATGCTTAACGACGAGCGTCTCGAGGGAGGTAAGTCGTTTATCGATGGCGTCGTACAGTGGGTGGCATCGGGCGCCGCGCGTACGGTGGGCAAACCCTAGTTTTGATGCGAACGCTGTCCCGAGGTGCCGTTTGGGCAAAGGTGTAAAATAAATAGATTGCGAAGAGCCATACTCGAACGAGGTAGTCGGACCGTATGGGACGGACGACACTGAGACGAGATTGAGGCGTATGGAGAATTCTCATGTTGTATGAAATTGCGCGTTCCGTTTTGTTCAAGATGCAGCCTGAAACGGCTCACAACGTCATCATGAGCAATATTGATTGGGCCAGTGCTTGCGGTTTGACGCGTTTGGTCAGCGGTGCGGTGGTCAGCGACCCTGTCAAAGTCATGGGGTTGACGTTTCCCAATACGATTGGTCTGGCCGCCGGGATGGACAAGACGGCCTCCCATGTGACGGCGTTCGGCAAGTTGGGGTTCGGTCATATCGAGGTGGGTACCATTACGCCTCGTCCGCAAGAGGGTAATCCCAAGCCCCGTTGTTGGCGTTTGATTCCCGCTCAGGGGGTCGTTAATTGGATGGGCTTTAACAATTGCGGTGTTGAACAAGCCAAGATCAATTTGCGCAGTGCCGATGAATTCCGTCGAAACGGCGGTATTCTCGGTATCAACATCGGCAAGCAAAACTCCAGTCCGCTGAGCAACGCCTTGCAAGACTATTGCTTCTGTTTGGACAATTTGTACGATGCCGCCGATTATTTCGCCATTGACATTTCCTGCCCCAACACGCCCGAGTTGACGAAATTGCAAGGCTGTTCCGAACTCAACGGTTTGGTAAGCGGTTTGGCGGAACGACGCAAGATGTTGGCGGACAAGTTCGGTCGTTATGTCCCCATGACCGTTAAAATCAGTCCCGATTTGGACGACGATGCCGTGCGCAGCGCCGCTGACGTGTTCGTTCAGTACGGCATGGATGCCGTGACGGCAACCAACACTACGACGTCTCGCAAGGGAGTTGAGCATCTGCCGGCAGCGGCCAATAAGGGCGGTTTGTCCGGTCGTCCGTTGTTTGAGCGTTCGACCGCCGTCGTCAAGGTGTTGGCCGAACACTTGAAGGGCGAGCTGCCGATCATCGCTTCGGGCGGTGTCATGAGCGCCGAAGATGCAGTCACCAAGATGGAGTCGGGTGCCAGTTTGGTACAGCTTTACACCGGCTTTATTTACAAGGGCCCCGCGTTGATTAATGACGCGGCAGCGGCCATTCGCGATTGGCACGCCTAATCACCGAGCAAGGAAAACCCCGCTTGTCGGGGTTTTCTAGCGTTTGCGGTGCGGTGCAATCGCTTTTCAGGCAAATAAAATTACTCATTTTCGTGCTTGATTCGGAGTTTCTCATGAAGCGCTTGGCAGTAGCTATGGCTTTGGCGGGGATCGGTTTGACCGCCCAGGCCGCCGTTCAAATTGAAGACATTCGTTATGAAGACACCATCGTGATGGAGCAACGGCAGTTGGTCTTGAACGGGGCCGGTTTGCGCAAGAAGGTTTTCTTTAAGGTCTATTCCGCCGGATTGTATTTGGGGCAGAAGGCTTCCAGCGTTGACGCCGTCATGGCGCAAAGCGCCCCCGTACGCGTTCAGCTCGGGTTGTTGCGCAACGTGTCGGCCAGCAGCTTTGTCGACGCATTGAAAGACGGGCTGATGGACAACTCTACCCCGGCGCAACAAAAAGAGATCGCTTCGGAACTCAACGCGTTGATCGACGTGATGAACAAGATCGGCGACGTGAAAGTCGGCGACCTGATCAACTTTGATTTCTCCGCCACGAAGGGGACGTGCGTTTCTTTGAACGGTCGCATGATCGGCGAAGGGATCGGCGGCAAGGCGCTGTATGACGCCGTGTTGCGCATTTGGCTCGGTCCCAAGGCCATTGACGATACCCTCAAGCGTGCTTTGATCCCGTAAGCGTTTGAGTTTTCGCGCGATTGTGAAAACCTCGTCGACGGTGCGTCGGCGAGGTTTTTATTTTGAGGATCAAACAAAAGGGACGGTCGTTGGGACCGTCCCTTGGGATGAGAAACATCAACGTTGCGTTGCGTTTCGCTTGAGCGCCTCGATAAATTGATCTTCGGTGAGCAATTCCGGCAGAACCGTCGGCACGCCGGTTTTATCGTATACCAAGTACAACGGAACCCCGGTGCGACCGAAAGCGTTCAGCATTTTCGTAATGGATTCGTCACGGTTGGTCCAATCGGCGCTAAAGCGCTTGTAGCCGAGATCATCCATCACGCGTGTGGCCGATTCGGTTCTTAACGCGTTGAGTTTGTTGAATTGACACGTGACGCACCAGGCGGCGGTAAAGTCCACTACAACGGGATGGCCGTCCTGCAGGGCTTCGGTGACAGCCTGTTCGGACCAAGGCTTCCACTCTTCGTCCGATACGACGCTTTGCTGGTCGAACAGTCCCAAACCGATCAATCCCAAGCACGTGACGGTAACGATCGCGCACGAATACTTGAGCATGCGACAGATTTGCAACCCGAACTGTTCGCGACCGATCAGCCACAAAACGATCGAACCGGTACCGATACCCAGCAAGACGGTAAGAAGTCCGAAGACGTCGACCTGTCGGGACAATACCCAAACGAGCCAGAAAGCTGCCAGTAGCATCGGAACGGCCATGACGCGCTTGAAGTGCACCATCCACATGCCGGGCTTGGGCAACCACTTGACCCAGAACGGCACCAACGTGAGCAACAACCAGGGCAACGCCATGCCCAATCCCAGAGCCAAGAAGACCGACAGGGATTCAACGGCGCTTTGCGTGATGGCGTAGCCCAACGCGGCTCCCATAAACGGGGCCGTGCAAGGGGAAGCGACGACGACGGCCAACATGCCGGTCCAGAAGCTGCCGGAAGGTCCCTTGGTGGGCAGCGTATTAACGGCGCGCGTATCGGCCAGACCGGTACCGAACGTAAATTCAAAGACG
The DNA here is from genome assembly GCA_017628205.1 of Duodenibacillus sp. GTDB lineage: Bacteria > Pseudomonadota > Gammaproteobacteria > Burkholderiales > Burkholderiaceae_F > Duodenibacillus. Next base: position 106,148 of record JAGBZO010000039.1, on the reverse strand, counting down.
CCGAACAAATTCAGAGCCAAAGCGACAAACAGCATGGACAGACCGGCAACGACCCAAGGCGTTTGCAGTTGGAATCCCCAACCGACGGCCCAGCCGATCTCACGCAGCGCGATCAACGTGCCTGCCAAAGCGAGCATGCTTGCCAAGACGCCGCCCGTAAAAGCCAGGCCGTGCAAGAACAAGGAACCGCGGCGCTTCTGCGTATCGACGAGCTGCAAAATCTTCAGACTCAGAACGGGAAAGACGCACGGCATCAAGTTCAGGATCATGCCGCCCAACAGCGCAAACAGCATCGCACTCCACGTCGAGAACGAGGGATCGGCGGAGAGTGTTTGCGTTGCGGAGGGGAGCGCGGGAGTTACTTTGGGTTTGCTCTCGGGCACGACGACAGAGCCCGCTACGACGGGAATGGACGTCTCGATCGCCCAACCGCCCTTGGACGGGCCACCGTCGGCGACGAAGACGCCGCTGATGGTTCGGTCGGGCTGCTTGGCGAACGCTTCGTCCGTTGCCAGGAACAGGCTCGTGACGCCGTCTTCACGCGTTGTTTGGACGGGCTCGACCTTCAGGTTGATGACCTCGTCCTTGGTCGGGAAGAACTCGACGGATCGGGCGATTTTGCCTGCCATAGGATCCAAATCGATACGCAGTCGCGTTTCGTCCGCGACGGCTTGAATCGACTTGGTGTCGACGACTTCCGGAATCAGTTTGTGCGTCGTCTCGAACAAGGCCGCGTGTTGGCTCGGTTCGCCCGAGACGCGGACGGGAACCCTGAAGCGTACCGTGGCTTCGCCAGGAACGCACAAGTCTTTGCAAGCGAGCCATTCGACTTTGGCGCGAATCGTGCCGTGGGTGCCGTAGGGCGTTCCCCAAGGAATGTCGAGCTTGAAAGGCAGCAGGGTTGTGCCCGTCAAGATGAAATTGGTCAATCCGCCCTTGCTGTCGCGTTGAGGCAAGGGCGTGCCTAAAGGCGTAACGGACCAATTCTTGGGAAGGCTCCAGTCGACGGTGGTGGGATAGCCGGTATCGCCGGCGAAACGCCAATAGGTGTACCAGCCGGGTTCGTGTTGAAGGCGGATCCCGACTTGATAATCCGAACGGGGCGTCCCGTTGGTTTTATTGGCGACAATGTCGACCTTGACGGGCGACTTGTTGCCGAGCGCCGAGCCCGGGCTCGCGATGGGCGCCGAGCTTGCTTTCTCAAACAAATTCGGCGCGGCCGCCGCGGTGGCTGCCATGACAACGGAACCGATGACGGCCACAGTTCCCGAAATCAATCGAGACAGTACGGACATGTCGAGATCACCCCGTCTTGAGATTAACGATTGAGCAGCGCAAACGATTCGCGTGCAGCCGTCAAGGTTTCTTCGATCACCTCGTCGGTATGAGCGGCCGAGACAAAGCCCGCTTCAAAGATGGAGGGAGCCAGGTAAACGCCGCGATCGAGCATGGCGTTGAAGAACGTGCCGAACACGGCCGGATCGCACTTCATGACGTCGTTAAAGCCGTTGGGAAGTTCGGGCAGGAAGAACAAGCCCATCATGCCGCCGATGGAACGGGTGCAGAAGTCGACGCCGGCTTGCTGAGCGACTTCGGTCAGACCCTTGGTGAGTTTTTGCGTCTGAGCCGAGAGCGCCTCGTAGAAACCGGGCTTTTGAATTTCCTTCAACGTGGCCATGCCGCATGCGACGGCGACCGGGTTGCCGGACAACGTGCCGGCCTGATAGACGGAGCCGAGCGGAGCGATCTTGCTCATGACCTCCTTGCGACCGCCGAATGCGGCGACGGGCAAACCGCCGCCGATGACCTTGCCGAGCATGGTGATGTCGGGTTGAACGTTGTAAAGGGACTGGGCGCCCTTGAGCGCAACGCGGAAACCGGTCATGACTTCGTCCACGATCAACAAGGCGCCGTACTGCGTGCACAAAGCGCGCATGGTGTCCATGAATTCCTGCGTGGCGGGAATCATGTTCATGTTGCCGGCAACGGCTTCGACGATAACGCAGGCGATGTCGTCGCCGAACTGACGGAAGCAGTCGTGCAGCTGTTGCGGGTTGTTGTATTCCAATACCAAAGTGTGTTCGGTCGTGCCGACGGGAACGCCGGATGAAGAGGGGTTGCCGAAGGTAAGCAAACCGGAGCCGGCCTTGACCAACAAGCTGTCGGAGTGACCGTGATAGCAACCTTCGAACTTAACGATCTTGTTGCGACCGGTGTAACCGCGGGCCAGACGGATGGCGCTCATGCCGGCTTCGGTTCCGGAGCTGACGAATCGCACTTGTTCGATGTTGGGCATGATGCTGCAGACTTCTTCTGCGATTTCGATTTCGCCTTCGGTGGCGGCGCCGAAAGACAGGCCCTTGGTGACGGCCTTCTCAACGGCCTCGATGACGGCCGGGTGATTGTGACCGAGGATCATCGGACCCCAAGAGCCAATGTAATCGATGTAACGCTTGCCTTCCGCATCCCACATGAACGGACCGTTGGCGCGTTCGATGAAACGCGGGGCGCCGCCGACGCTCTTGAAAGCACGGACGGGGGAGTTGACACCGCCGGGGATGGTTTTTTGTGCACGTTCGAACAAGGCTTCATTGGTGGACATGTCGTAAATCCTTCGTGATTAAAAAAGAGAGGCGCTCCTGTTTCAGGGGCATCGTCAAGTCGATGTCAGAATTATTGCGCCAACTGTAAGAACTTAGCACCTCAAGTCGAATTTTGGCTTAAGACGTAGCTGAAGTCGGAGGAAAAACAGGGCGACACATCGTGCGTGTCACCCCGTCGGTCACGGATCGTCGCGTCTTAGAAAGCGACGCCGGCGCCGAGATAGAACTGTACGGGCGAAGGCATGAACACTTCGTCGTTGTTACCCACGTCGCCAAAGCGCGGGAAGTGGACGTTGATGCCGCCCAATACGCGGGTGTTGGCCGAGGGGGCCCAGGTAAAGCCCGTTTGAACAACGGGATAAACGTCGGAGTAAGAGGCCGAGCCGCCCTCTTGCTTGAGCTTGGCGTAGGCTACGCCGGCACCGGCGTGCATGCGCACGGAGGAGGTCAGATTCATGTGGTACTGGGCGGAAACCGAGTAGGACGACAACTTCCAATCGCGGTCCTTGACGCGGTTGTAGTTGGTTTCATGCTCGCTGGACGTCCAGTTGACGTCGATCGCCCACGTTTGGTTCAGGAAGTGGCGGGCGCCGAGCATCGTGCCAGCATCGGACGACACCATAAAGCCCTTGGCGGTGGCCGAGTCGGTCTTTTCCCATAAGCCGGCCGCGTACAGTTCCGTCTTGTTGTAGAAGGGAGAGCTCGGTTCCAACGGGAACATGCGCGATTCCTTGTCATCGGTCTTGATCGTCGAGTAGAAGAAGAAGACGTTCGAGATCGGGATGAAGGTCATGTAGACGTCGACGTTGCGGTAGCCGGCGCCGACGATGGGCAGCGGCGTCGGAATGGGCAACCAGTTGTAGTCTTCGCGGAAGGTCAAACCGAGAATGTAGCCGGCACCCAGGTGGAAGTCGTTCGTGAGGTTGTAACGGTGCATCCAGCTGTAACCGATGATCGGTTCGGGGGAATAGTGCGAATCGGAGAAGGCCATGATGAACATCGTGCGCTCGTTGCCCTGATCGTCGATGACGCTGCGGATGATGCCGCCGCCGTACGGGTAGGCGTTTTCTTCGTCACGGTTCTCGTAGTCCCAGCTGGGATGGTTCGTGTGCAAACCCATGACCAAACCCGTATTGCCCTTTTTGACAATGGACTTCATGCCTTCCCATTGATTGGCGAGGAAGGTATCGCCGTTGGAGGTGTAACCGCCGGGCAACGTGTCGACGAAGGCATCGAGAAAGCCCGCTTGGGCGCTGCCGCACAACGCCGTCAAAGTGGCGGCGGCAATCGAAGTAATACAACGCTTCATGTTTTTTTCTTTTTTGTTGATCGAGAGAAATCTCTCTCTAGGATTCCATGGCGCGAAATATACCAAAGAAAGTGCAGTCTGGCAGAACATCCTTGAAAATAAAACGAAAAAATCACCACGCACGAGACATCGGACTTGCATACTTCGGCTTTTGTCGGTAAAGTCTCGCCTCACGCAAAGTTCGCCGGACAGTCGTGGGCAGCCTGGTTCTGCACGAGGAAAGTCCGGACTCCGAAGAGCGCCGTAGCAGGTAACGCCTGTCCGCCGTGAGGCGAGGATTAGAGCAACAGAGACGAGCCGGTTAAGTCCGGGTGAAACGGGCAATCTCTACGGGGAGCAACACCAAATAAGCAATCGTTTGATCTCGGCTCGGGAGAGATTGTGGGTAGGTGGCTCGAGCCGTTATGCGAATAACGGTCTAGATGAATGACTGTCATCGGCACGGCATGCCGCGCCGACACTGAATCCGGCTTACAAGCGGACTTTGCGTCGTATTGCATAAAAAAGCGTGATTCGATGATCGAATCACGCTTTTTTTTTTCAGCCGAACGGGCAAACGGCGTTAAGCCAAAGCCCCCTGAGCTTCGGCCAAACGCACCTTGATACGTCCGTCAACGGCGATGGCTTCGCCGTTTTTCTCACTGATCATGAGCGGATTGATGTCCAATTCGTCGACGAACGGGAAGTCGGTGACAAGCTGCGACAAACGAAGCAAGGTTTCTTCGATTTGATCGATATTGGCCGGCGTCGTGCCGCGGGCGCCTTCGAGCAACTTGAAGGCCTTGACGGAGCGCACCATTTCGGCCGCATCGACGTTCGTGAGCGGAGCCAAACGGAAGGTGACGTCTTTCATGACTTCGATGAAGACGCCACCCAGGCCGAACATCATCATCGGACCGTACTGAGGATCCGTGGCGATGCCGCAGACCATTTCACGCGACCCCTTGACCATTTCCTGAATAATGACGCCTTCGAGACCATCAAGCAAGCCCTTTTGTTCGAGCTTGGCAATGAGGTCGGCGTACTGTTCGCGCAGCATTTGCGCGGACGTGATGTTGACGCGAACGCCGCCGACGTCCGTCTTGTGCGACGTGGTCTTGGAGGTCATCTTCATTACGACCGGGTAGCCGATGGCGTCGGCGATGGCGACCGCTTCGTCAGCCGTGCGGGCAAAGCCCGAGCCGCAAATGCGAATGCCGTAAGCTTTGAGTACGTCCATGCTTTCGCGCGTCGTGAGCTGATCGCGATTTTCGGCAAGCGCCTGTTTGAAGGTGGCGACGACGGCGTCGCGGTCGACAGCGTAACGAACGCATTCGCCCACGGGACGTTCGATCCAACGACGCTGCTGATCAAGACGGGCCATGGCGTCGACGGCCTCTTCGGCGTACATGAAGAAGGGGACGGTCACGTCCATGTCGGAAAGCGTGCTGAAGAAGTCGCTGGTGGTCATGAAGACGCCGAGCAAGGGCTTGTCGGGATGCTCTTCACGCACTTGCATCATGCACTTGGCGACGTCGATGTCCTTGAGACCGAGGAACGGCAGGTAGATCGCGATCACCATGTCGACGTTGTCGTCGGCCAAAACCGTTTCCATCGTGCGGCGATAATGTTCGAGCGGAGCCGAGGCAATCATGTCGACGGGATTTTTGACGGAAGCGGCGGCGGGAAGGAAGCTGCGCAACGTTTCTTTGGTGGAGTCCGACAACGGAGCCATTTGCATGCCCAGTTCGCAAATGGCGTCGGTGGCCATAATGCCGGGGCCGCCGGAGTTCGTCACGATGGCAACGCGATTGCCCTTGGGAATCGGGCAATTGGAAAATACCTTGGCCGTTGCAAAGAGCTTTTGCAAGGAAAATTCACGGATGACGCCGGATTGACGCAACAGGGCGTCGGCCGCCTTGTCGGAACCGGCCAACGAACCGGTGTGGGAACTGGCGGCGCTGGCCCCCGCGTCGGAACGGCCGGCTTTGAGTGCGAGGATCGGCTTTTTCTTGGAAATGCGCGTGGCCAAACGACGGAAGTTTGCGGGGTTCTGGATGGACTCCATGTAAAGCAGGATCTGCTTGACGTCTTCTTCGTTTTCCCAGTATTCCATGGCGGTTTCCGCATTGACGTCGGCTTGATTGCCGATGGAAATGAACTGGGCGAAACCAATGTTAAGGTCTTTGAGGATGTTCAAAATGCCGCCGCCCAAGGCGCCGGACTGGGACACGAAACCGATGTCGCCGCGCAGAGGCAAAGCTTCGGCAAAGCAAGCATCCATCCGTACGCTCGGATGTGTATTGACGGCGCCCAGACAGTTGGGGCCGACGCAACGCATGTCGTAATCGCGCACTTTCTGAAGCAGAGCCGCTTCGAGCTCGGCACCCTTGGCGCCCGATTCCTTGAAACCGGCCGAGATGACGATCAAACCGCGAATGCCTTTTTCATGACACTGATCGATGGTTTGAAGAACGAAATTGGAATTGACGACGATGACGGCCAGATCGATCGGACCGGGGACGTCCAAAACGGACGGGTAAGCGGGCAAACCTTCGATAACGCCGCCCTTGGGATTGATGGGGTAAATGGGACCTTGGAATGCATATTCCTGCAGGCGCTTCATGATATCCGAGCCGATGGTGTGAGCCTTGGTGCTGGCGCCGACAACGGCGATGGCACGGGGTTTCATAATGAAGTCGAGAGAGCTCATGGTGCATCAATCCTTGTGTTGTTTTCCTAGCCGAGCGTCCGATCCGGCGGACGGGACAATCATTCAATTCTACGTGATTTGAAAATGAAAAAGCGACGGAATGATCCGACGCTTTTGTCAATCGTTACTTCAGGGCTTTGCGAGTCTGCAACGCATTTTCGAGCTGAGCCGGAGGCATCGCGCCGTTGTGCAAGGAGCCGTCCTCGAAAATAATGGCCGGCGTGCCGTTCAGGCCGAATCGTGCGCCCAACGCCAGATTCCGATCAAGCACCGAGCTGTCGCAGGGACCGACGACCGCGGGGGGCGTCAGGCCTTTGCTCAAATGGTCTTTAAGCGTTTGAGCCGGGTTCTTGCTGCAGACAACATCGCGGGCCAGATGATTTGAGTTGAGGATGGGGTAGATGAAGTTGTAGACCGTGACGTTGCCGACTTCTTCAAAACTGTTCTCAAGCATGGAGCAAAAGCGGCACTTGGTGTCGGTAAAGACGACGACTTTGCGTTCGCCCTTGCCGTACGTGATTTTGATCGCGTCGTTCAAAGGCAATTTGCTCCAACTGATTCGTGAGAGCTCTTCAAGACGTTGAGCGGTCAGATCTTTTTCCGACACGGTGTCGTAGATACGGCCGGCGATTAAATGACGCCCTTCGGCGTCGACGTAAAAGAGCTTTCGGCCGACAGACAATTCGTACAGGCCGGCTACGGGAGCGGGACGCACTTCATCGACTTTCATCCCGGTACGACTGTAAATGCGAGCGGCCACTTCTTGCGCTTCGGCAGTGGGTTGAGCCGGAATGTTGATCGAAAAAAGCAGGCAGGAGGCCGTCAAGGCCAAAGACAACGAACGCATGATCTATTCAAAAAGAAAAGTCGCTAGTTCGCGTAGTCTACCGAAAACCCAACCAAAAAAAAGCCGAGGAGAAAAAAAGAGGGAGTCCCGTTGAAAAACGAGACTCCCCGTTGGAATGAGAACGGATCAAGCCGAGATCAGATTTCGGGCTTGTTGCACGTTTCGCGTCGTTCGATTTCCACGAGCAGATCACGGGCACGCTTTTCGGCAAAAAGCATGTCGGGAACCATGTTAGGGCCGAGCGATTGCGAGATGCCCGTTCGATTCAACTGACGCAACGGGTGTCCGGAAGCACCCGCGATGATGAGTTCGTGATTACGACGCTTCAAAGCGCGTTGGAACACCTGCAAAATATCCATGGCTGAGTTGTCGATGTTGAGCAAATCCGAGAAATCCAAAATCACGATCTTGGAAGCGTCGCGAGCCGTGATGCGCTTGGGATCGGTGACCGTTTCGAGTTTGCTGACGGAACCGAAGAACAAAGCGCCGGTCAGCTTCCACGATTCGACGCCGGCCGGCATGTCGAACGGCAGGGTCTGGGGAACGACGCGCGTCAACGTGTTCATGCGATAGATGAAGAAGATGCAGGACACGAGCAGGCCGACTTCAACGGCGACGGTCAAGTCGAAGATAACGGTCAGCAAGAACGTGGTGACCAAGGTGACCTTATAGCTCATCGTCATCTTGCTCAGGCGCTTGAATTCGGCCCAGTTGCCCATATTCCAGGCGACGAACACCAAAATGGCGGCCAATGCGGCCAACGGGATGTTGGAGGCCAAGGGGGCCGCGGCCAAAATGACAATCAGCAACGTGACGGCATGCACCAGGCCGGCAACGGGAGAGGCCGCGCCGCTCTTGATGTTCGTGACGGTACGGGCGATCGTGCCGGTGGCGGGAATGCCGCCGAAGAACGGAACGACGAAATTGGCGACGCCCTGTCCCATCAATTCCTGATTGGGATCGTGACGATCGTCCGTCATCGCGTCGGCGACGCGGGCGCACAACAGACTTTCAATGGCGCCAAGCAAGGCCAACGTCAGCATGGGACCGATCAAGTTGCGGAAGTCGCCCCACGTGAAATCGGGGATGGCAAATTCGGGCAGATTCTGAGGAATGCCGCCGAACTTGCTGCCGATCGTTTCGACCGGGAGTTGGAACGTCGTGACGATGACGGTGGACAGAACCAAGACGACGACGGTACCGGGAACGTGAGCCAACCATTTTTTCCAGTTGGCGCCGCCCATGGCATAGCCCTTAGGCCAGAACTTGACGATCAACAGACTGACGAGAGCCACGCCGAAGGCATAGGGATTGAACGTGCCGATGTGCTCGGACAACGTGTTGATCTGACTGAAAAAGTCGGCGGGCATCTTTTCAATGCTCAGGCCAAGAAAATCCTTGACCTGACTAAGGCCGATCAATACGGCAATACCGTTGGTAAAGCCGATCACGATGGAAACCGGAATGAAACGAATGAAGTTGCCGAGCTTCAACAGCCCCATCAAGAACAGAAGTACCCCCGAGCCGATCGTGGCGAGCAATAAACTGCCCAAGCCATAGTTGGCGATGATCCCGTAAATGATGACGATGAAGGCGCCTGCGGGGCCGCCGATTTGAACGCGGCAACCACCGAGCAAAGAAATCAGAAAACCGGCGATGATGGCCGTATAAATACCGGCTTCGGGCGGAACGCCGGAGGCGATACCGAAAGCCATGGCCAAAGGCAGAGCCACCATACCGACGGTCAAGCCGGCGCTGATGTCTCGAGTGAGCATGCGGGTGTTGTAGTTTTTAAGTGCGTCCACCGTGATGGGACGGAACTTGGCCATCGGCACGTGCTTGGCCGCTTCTTTAACGAAAGAGGTAATCGACATGACGCTTACTCACGCCGGGGCGGCGTGGCTCGTGCATGCTAGGCTGGCGCGCGTCGTCCCGAAAATCAAACTAATTCGGGCTAAGAGACTGAACGGGCGATTCTACTCAATCTGAAAGTATATTTCTAATTTTTGATGAAAGTTGCTCATCCGTGGCTATTTGAGTACAGGCCTTCGGTCAAGCCGGATAGAGAGCGCCCAAGATGCGTTTGCCCCTGGCGTTCGTCACGTCGGGCAGGTTGCCGAACCGACGAAGGCAAAATTGACGGGCTAACCAGGCAAAAGCCATCGCCTCGACATGCATCGGATGAATGCCCAACGCCTCAGTTGTCGAAACGGTTGCGCCGCCTCCGAGCGCCTCGCGCAAACTTTGCATCAGGCGACGATTGAAGGCTCCGCCGCCGCAAACAAACACTTCCCTCGTGTCGGGAGCGTCGTTTTGTATGGCGCGGGCAATGCTGATTGCGGTCAACTCGCGCAAGGACGCCTGAACGTTTTCAGGAGCAGTACAGGGCGCAAAGCGAGCGAGCCACTCGAGGTTGAAGTATTCTCGACCAGTGCTCTTTGGATAGGGCGCCGAGAAAAACGGATCGCTCAACAGTCGATTGAGCAGATCAAAATCGACCCGACCTCGGGCGCCCCATGCGCCGTCATTGTCATAAGGCGTCGATCGGTGCTTCAGGTTCCACGCATCCATCAGCGTGTTGCCAGGGCCGCAGTCAAAACCGATGACGGGCCGATCTTGCGCAGGCAAGTACGTCAAGTTGGCGATGCCGCCGATGTTGACGATCGTGCGGGAAACCGTCGGACTCTGAAAAACGCATTGATGAAAGGCGGGAACCAACGGCGCGCCTTGTCCGCCCGCCGCCATGTCGCGACTGCGAAAATCGGCGATAACGTCCAATCCGAGGCGTTCCGCCAAGTCGGCGGGATTGTTCAATTGCAACGTCCATCCCCATTGAGGGCGATGCCGAATCGTTTGGCCGTGCACGCCAACGGCCAGCACACGGGATTTGTCGACGCCGACTTGCGCGAGGACAGACTCGATGGTTTGCGCGTAGCGCTCAGTCAGGCGTAGAGCAGCTCGTCCCATACGATCGATTTCGTTGTCGCCGGGCAGGCACAACGAGGCCAGCTCTTGGGCCAGATCGGGCTCGAACGGCAAGTAGGCGTGACCGAGAAAGCGAGCGCGATCCTCGTCGAAGTCGACGGCGACCGCATCAACGCCGTCCAAACTGGTTCCCGACATCAGTCCGATGGTGATCGTTCGTTTCATGGTGTAGTGCCTTGCATTTCGATGTCGGAGATCGTGATCGACTCGAGTCGTTCACGCAACGGCTTGATTTGAGCCGTCAATCGCGCCAACTGATAGGGGGTCAAATGATCCGTATCCGGCAGTCGGGCGGTCATCGGATTGATCTGAATGTCGCCGATCTTGAGTTCGTAATGCAAGTGCGGCCCCGTTGCCAGCCCCGTTTGGCCTACGCGACCGATGATTTCGCCGCGTTTGACTTTCGTTCCGGAACGGATGTTCTTGTTGATGCGGGACAGGTGAGCATACAACGTCACGTAGTCGGGGCCGTGTTTGATGCGGATAAATTTGCCCCATCCGGAACCGACGCCCGCAAAGGTCACGACGCCGTCGGCGGCTGCTCGTACCGTAGCGCCCCAAGGAGCGCGGAAGTCGGTGCCGTTGTGCGGACGCAAAACGCCGGTAACGGGATGGCGTCGCATGGGAGAAAACTCGCTGCTGACGCTTTGAATGTCCAACGGCACGCGCATGAAAGTGCGACGGGAGATCAAGCCCTGCGCGTCGTAGTAGTTGCCGCCTCGATCGTCGTTATTGAACCAAAACAGTTCGGTACTCTTGCCTTGATGTTCAAATTGCATCGCCAACAAGCGCCCGTGACGCACGAAGTTCCCGTCGGCGAATTTCGACTCGTAAACGATGCGGAAGGCGTCGCCTTTGCGCATTTGATGCAGTTGATCGCGATCGACGTCGAAAGCGTCGTGCATTTGACCGATGATTTTTTCGGGAATCCCCGCTTTTTTGAGGCTCGCATCGATCGGGCCGGTGACAACGCCGCCGAGCGCTTCGAGTCGGATGTCGTATTCGAACGGCGTTTGTTCGCAAATCAAACGGGTACCGTCGCGATAAAGCGTCAATACGTCTACGCGTTCGGTCAACGGCTGGTCGAGGAAAATCCTCAATTGTCGGATCGTTCCGTCGCCGAACAATTCGGCGGAGACGAACTGTCCCGATCGCGGGTGCAACAACGGTTTGGCCGCTTGCTCGCTCAAAATGAAACGCTCGGCTTCGGGATCTTTGATTCCCAATGCGGCCAGTAATGACAAGAGAGTCTGATCGTCGCCGATTCGCAAGCGACGCGACTCAACGTGTTGGCGACTCGTCAACACGGCCAGTTGTTCGCTCAGATCGGGAAGTTCTACGTTGACGGTCATCGTACGAGGGCTGATTCGAGCCATGACCGTGTGTTGCCAACTGGTTTTGACAATGCCGTAAAAAGGAGCGGCAAACAGAATGAAACACAGGGCGAACGTGAAAAGGGAGCGGGCGCACAAAGGCCTTTGCACGGCTTCTTGCAGCCGACAAAGGAGAGAATCGCCGAGACGGCGTAGTTGTTTACCGAGGAGTGCTTGCGCCGACATAAAACCAAAAAAGAGGGGGCTCGAGGCGCGAATCGACTCTCGCCCGAGAGACGGTATGGGTGAAATTATAGGGCAGTCACTTCGACACCCTCCGCGCATTTGATAAAAACTTTACGTTGCGGCTCGGATCGTCGTGCCCGTCGAGCATGAAAAAAACACCGTTTCGTCGTAACGAAACGGTGTTTTGTCGGAGCAAGTCGTCAGGCTTTCAACAGAAACGTGACAGGGCCGTCGTTGATCAAAGCGACTTTCATGTCGGCACCGAACCGGCCCGTTTGCGTTTTCAAACCCGACAGGCGAACTTCATCGACAAATACCTCGTAGAGGCGACGGCCGGTTTCCGGGTCAGCAGCCGGGGTGAAGCTCGGGCGGTTGCCCGAGTTGGTATCGGCGGCCAACGTAAACTGGGAAACCAACAAGACGTCGCCGGCGACGTCTTTGACCGAGCGGTTCATCTTGCCGTTTTCATCGGAAAACACGCGATAGCGCAAAAGCTTTTGCGCCAATTTACGAGCTTGGTCCTCGGTGTCGCCTTTTTCCGCGCAAACGAGCACCATCAAGCCTTTGTCGATTTGACCGATAACGGCGCCGTCGACGGTGACGGAAGCTTCGCAGACGCGTTGAAGCAATGCCAACATGATCTTACTTCACGGTGATCTTGGCCCACTTACGCTTGCCGACTTGAACGGTGTAGCAACCGGGAGCAAATTGCAAGCCGCGATCGCTGACACGTTCGCCGTCAATGCGTACGCCGCCTTGTTCGATGTTGCGGTTGGCTTCGCCGTTGCTCGGAACCAGACCGGCTTCCTTGAGCATCTTGGCCACGCCGATAACGCCGTCGACGGACTGAACCGTCACTTCGGGGATGTCGGCGGGAGCCGCACCGCCGCGGAAACGGGCGTTGAATTCGGCTTCGGCGGCTTCGGCATCGGCGGCGCTGTGGAATCGTTCGATGATTTCCTTGGCGAGCATTACCTTGGCGTCGCGCGGATTGCGGCCGTTGTTGCAATCGAATTTGATCTGTTCGATTTCGGCGTTGGGCTTCAAGCTGAGCAAGTCATACCAGTTCCACATGAGGGAGTCGGAGATGCTCATCACCTTGCCGAACATGTCGTTGGGCGAGTCGGTGATGCCGATGTAGTTGTGCTTGCTCTTGCTCATCTTGTCGACGCCGTCGAGACCGACCAGCAAAGGCATGGTCAAAATGCACTGGGCTTCCTGGCCGTACTGGCGCTGCAATTCGCGACCGACCAACAAGTTGAAACGTTGGTCGGAACCGCCCAATTCGATATCGCTGTTCAGAGCAACGGAGTCGTAACCCTGCATCAACGGGTAAATCAGTTCGTGCATGGCGATCGGAGCCTGTGCGGCGTAACGCTTGGCAAAGTCGTCGCGTTCGAGAAGACGGGCCAAGGTGTAACGGGAAGCAAGCTTGATCAAACCGGTGGCGCCCAGTTGGTTGCACCATTCGGAGTTGTAACGCACTTCGGTCTTGTCCAAATCCAGAACGAGGCCGGCCTGATTGAGGTAGGTTTCGGCATTGATTTTGATTTGTTCGGGAGACAGCGGCGGGCGGGTGACGTTGCGACCGGACGGATCGCCGATGGCTGCGGTGAAGTCGCCGATCAGGAAAATCACGGTGTGTCCCAGATCCTGCAACTGACGCAACTTGTTCAGTACGACGGTGTGACCGATATGAATGTCGGGAGCGGTCGGATCCAAGCCGAGCTTGCAGCGCAGCGGCTGACCGGTCGCCTTGGAACGAGCCAATTTCTGTTCGAGTTCGCTTTCGATAAGCAGGGTGTCGACGCCACGGCGGATCGTTGCCATTGCGTCAACGATATCCGGAGTGATTTCGTACTTCTTTTCAACTTGTTCAATCTGGTCGGACATGGCTGAAAAATCTCTTTCGTAATAAATAAAACACGGAGCCGTCGCTTTCCTTGCGTAGCCTAGGGACGGCGCAACCCAATCATTCTATCGCGTAATGACGCAATCAAGAAATTTTTTCACGGCAACTCAGGAAAAAATCCAAGGGACGAGCATCGCCGACGGTTGTGAACGTCCGAGCAATAAAAAGAAAAGGGTCGAGCGCGAAGCTTGACCCTTTTGGAGGGAGAGTCCGAATGCGCCCGCGGGCGCATTCGTTTCCGACTTAGTCTTCTTCAGCCTTGCGCTGGAAGTTGGCGGCCAGCTCGGCCTGCTTCTGAGCGGGAACGGGCTGATAAGAAGCCAGATCCATGGTGAAGGCGCCGGCACCCTGCGTGATGGCGTGCAAACGGGTTGCATAACCGTCGAGTTCGGCCAAAGGAGCCGTACCCTTGATTTCCATCATGCCGCCGGGCAGGTTTTCCGTGCCGACAACTTGACCGCGACGGCTTGCCAAATCGCCGGTGATGTCGCCCATGCTGGAGTCCGGAGCGGTGATCGTCAATTCGACGATCGGTTCAAGCAACGTCGGAGCGGCGTTCTGAAGCGCGTCGAGCATGGCCTTGCGACCGGCTGCGACGAAGGCGACTTCCTTACTGTCGACGGGATGGTGCTTGCCGTCATAAACGATGACGCGAATGTCTTCAATCGGATAGCCGGCAACGTAACCGCTGCTCAACACTTCTCGTACGCCCTTTTCGACGGCCGGGATGAGGTTGTAGGGAATGACGCCACCCTTGACCTGATCGACAAACTCGAAACCGGCGCCGCGCGGCAACGGTTCGACCTTCAAATAAACTTCACCGAACTGACCGGCACCGCCCGTTTGCTTCTTGTGGCGGGCGTGACCTTCGGCTGTACCGGAAATGGTTTCGCGGTAGGGGATCGACGGGGTCTTGGTCGTGACTTCGAGCTTGAACTGATCCTTCATGCGCTGCAAAACGGTACGCAGGTGCATTTCGGTCAGGCCGCGCAAGACGGTTTCGTTCAAAACGACGTCGTGGTCGACGCTGAGGGTCGGATCTTCAGCGATCATCTTGGCGACGACTTCGCTCATGCGGCCTTCGTCACCACGGCGAGCCGGCGAAATGGCCAAGCCGAACATGGGCTTCGGGAAGGACAGATGCGACATGTGCAGGTTGCAGTCTTCGGGATCGGAGTGAAGGATGCAACCGTAGGTGAGTTCGTCGATCTTGTTCAACGCGCCGATATCGCCCGAGTGCAATTCGTCGACTTCCATGGTGTCCTTGCCTTGCAGGATGAGCGGGCGCACGACCTTGATCGGCTTCTTGGACGTGTTGACGTACAAAACGGTGCCCGGTTTGATCTGGCCTTGATGTACGCGGAACACGCCGATCTTGCCGACGAACGGGTCGGAAACAACCTTGAAGACGTGAGCCAACACCGGTAAATCGTTGCGCGGTTCGGTAACGTGCAAGGAATGATCGGGGTTCTTGAACAACGAAACGTTGGCTTCGGCCGGGGACGGCATGTGGCGGATGATGACCTTCATGAAGTCGCGGATACCGGCCAACTTCTTGGCGCTCGTGAAGCACACTGGAATGATGTGATGTTCGCGCAGGGCCTTGGTCAACGGGGCGTGCAACGTGGAAGGGTCGGCGTCGCCTTCTTCAAGATACTTTTCCATCGTTTCGTCGTCGACTTCAACGACGCGTTCGATCAAAGCACGGTGAACGTCGGTAACGCTCATGATGTCGGATTCGCCGTGGTCGCGATCGAAGCAGTCGATGACGCGGGTGCAGCACTTGGCGGGCAGGTTGATCGGCAAAACGCCGTCGCCGAAGGCTTCGCGCAAATCGTCGAGCAATTTGACCAAGTCAACGTCGGGCACGTCGATCTTGTTGATGACGATCATGCGGCAAAGGTTACGTTCCTGAGCCCATTGCATCATGCGACGAGTCATCAGTTCGATGCCTTTGGTGGCGTCGACGACGATGGCAACGGACTTGACCGCATCCAAAGCGGACAGAGACTGACCGACGTAGTCGGGATACCCCGGGGTGTCGACAACGTGAATGCGTACGGGAGTCAGGTCGGGCATGGCCGTGTCAATGTGCGCGACGGCCATGCGAAGGGAGTGACCGACGGCCTTTTCCTGGGGATCGTTGTCACAAACCGTATTACCGCGTTCTACAGAACCGAGTTCGGCCAAGGCGCCGGAACGCATCAGCATGGCTTCGATCAGGCTGGTCTTACCACTGGCGCCGTGACCGACGATGGCTACAGTACGAAGGTTTTCGGTGGGGTAATTGGACATGTTCTTTCTCCCAATCAAATAAATAACGTATCGACCCATTCTGCCCCGATCGGCTGTAAAAGGAAAGTAAAAAAGGCAAATGGCGACAAAGTGTAGGCACTTTGTTGTATCAACTAGGGTACTTCGGCAGAAAGTTGCGATTTGCTTCGGACTTTCATAGGCGTTCTCAAGTGCACCCCGACTCAAACGGCTACAATGAAAAACCAACCCCGATTTTGAGGATCCGATCTTATGGTTCGACACACGTACACCGCTCCGATGAGCGAAAAAGAAAAACAAGCGTTCGTCCCGTTTTTGCACGAATTGATCGATTGCGCTCTCGGGGAAATCTTGCCCCGCTTCTTGACCGGCATCGAAGTCGACGACAAGAGCAACGGCACGCCCGTGACGCAGGCCGACAAGATGGCCGAATGGCGGATGAGACAGCTGATTGAGGCGCGTTTTCCTTCTCACGGGATTTTCGGTGAAGAATGGGGCGAGAAGCCCGCTCAAGCCGAGGCCGTGCGCTATCGATGGATTCTCGATCCGATCGACGGTACGCGCAGTTTCATCACGAATTCGTTTTTGTTCGGCACGTTGATTGCGCTTGAACGTGACGACGGCGAAGGCTTCCGCCCGATTCTGTCGACGATCACGCATCCGGCCGCCGGTGTGCGAGCCATCGGTTCCAGGGACGAAACCGTGTTGCATGTTGAAAATCGATTCGGACGCACCCAACGTACGGTGAAGGTTCGTGACTGCGGCGAGCTTTCGCGGGCTTCCTTGTTGGTGACCAGCCACTGGACGACGCCCGAGCAGTGCGGGGACGAGCGTTTGCAACGTTTGATTGACGAAGTGAAGCTCTATCGCACCATGGGCGACTGTTTCGGGTACTTTGCGGTGGCAACGGGCGGCGCCGACATCATGATTGATCCCGAGTTATGTTATTGGGATGTGGCGGCCTTGTTGCCCGTGGTGGAAGGCGCGGGCGGAGTCATCAGTTCCATGAAGGGCGGCAATCCGCTTGAAGAACTCAGCGCGGTTTGCACGGCAGGAGCGATCCATCAACAGGTATTGGATCGTTTGAACCTTTGAGGTCGCTCTTTCAGGCAAAAACAACCCCGTCGGCGGTTCGCTCGACGGGGTTCGTTGTTGGTGCGTCGGACGGTTGCAGCGTCAGTTCGTTTTGGGTAACTCGATGCGCATGCTCAGGCCGCAAGGCTGTACGTTGACGGCGGTCAACGTGCCTTGATGACGTTCCACCGACCGCTTGGCAATGGCCAGGCCCAAACCGAAACCGCTGCCCGTTGCCTGGTTGGCACCGCGTACGAAAGGATGGAAGATGGTTTCAAGCTGCTCGGGCGCGATGCCGGGGCCCTGATCGAGTACTTCCAGACGAACGAGGTTCCCATCGATCTTCAACGTAACGCGGACGATGCCGTCGTCGGGAGAAAAACGCAAGGCGTTGCGGATCAAGTTCTCGACGGCTCGGCCTAGCGTGTCGACGTGGATGTTGAGCACGCAACTGTCGGGGCTCTCGAGCAGAATGCGGATGCGACGCTTTTCACCTTCGAAGTTGGCGTTGTCGACGATGTCGCTTAACACCTCGACCAGGTCGATGGGCTCGAACGTCATCGGAGCGTTGTCGTCCAAACGGGCGTAGGTGAGCAACTCTTCCACGAGGGCGTCCAGGGTTTGAATTTCTTTTTCAATGCGCTCGAGCATGTCGTCGCGTCGGGTTTCGTCGCGTTGAGCGATGCCGATGGCCATCTCCAATCGAGCCAAAGGACTGCGCAATTCATGGCTCACGTCGTGAAAGAGACGCTTTTGTCGGGCGAGCAGGCCGTCGATTTTTTCCGCCATCGCGTCGTAGCGTTGGGCCAGAGCGCCTATTTCGTCGAAACGATGACCGACGGTCGTTGCAACGCGAATGTCAAGGTTGCCTTCGGCGGCCTTTCTCATGGCCCAGTCCAGTTTACGAATCGGTCGGGCGAAATGCCAGGCCAAAGCCCCGGCAACCAAGGTTGTGGCGAGTAACGCCATCATGAATTGCACCCACAACGGCGTGCGCATGAGCGAAGAGAAGAACGTGGCCGGCAACGGCTGCGTGCGCACGGCAAACATGCGCCACGCGCCTTGTTGCGTCATGATGTGAACGACCAACAAACGGTTGGGTATGGGGGCGTTGAGTTCTTGCAACGCCTTGGACGGTACTTTGCGCCCGGTCAGTTCGTTGCCTTGAGCATCGACGACGAAAATTTCGGGACGGCTGTTGCGTTTGGAGTCTTTGAGCCAAGTTTCAAACGCTTCGCGGCCTCCCGCATGCAGGACGTTTAAGGCGGTATTGAGCGCGCGGTTGGCATTGCGCCCGTTGTCGATCGAATTGACGCGGCTGGGATAGTCCTGGTAATTGGAACTGATCAGCCAAACGCTGGCGGCAATGGCGATGAGCGCAATCCACAGTCCGACGAACAACTGTAAAAAGATACCGCCTACACGGCGTTTGACGGCTTTGTTGGTCATGCTCAGGCGTTGTGCAGAACCATTTGGTAGCCGACGCCGCGCACGCTCTCGATGGTGATGCGATGACCGATCGCTTCGGTCAGCTTGTGGCGAATGGAGCTGATGTGCACGTCGATGGCACGGTCATAACGTCCCATGGGACGCCCGAGCACCTGAGGATAAATGTCCGTCTTGGCAACCGGAGAACCCGCTTTGCGAGCCAACATGTCGATGAGCGCGAGCTCGGTGCCGGTGAGGTTGAGCGGCTCGTTGTCGACGGTCACGCGGCGGTGAGGCAGGTCGATGGACAGCGGCCCGACGATCAAGGGACCGTGTACGAACTCCGAATGCGAGCAGCGGCGCAAAATGGCTCGCAGGCGTGCAACGAGCTCTCTCGGAGGACAGGGCTTGGCGACGTAGTCGTCCGCACCCAATTCGAGTCCGAGAATGCGGTCCAAAGAATCGCCCTTGGCGGTGAGCATCAGCACGGGCGTCGAACAGCGTTCGCGCAAGCGTACCAGGACGTCCGTGCCGCTCATTCCGGGCATCATGACGTCGAGAATAACCAGATCGAATTGATCTTGTGCAATGGCGGTCAGGCCGTCCAATCCGTTGTAAGCGGAGGAGACTTGAAAACCTTCGAGCGTCAGATAATCGACCAAAAGCGTTACGAGTTCGACGTCGTCGTCAATAATCAAAATCTTGGGCGCACGAGAATACATGACTGTCAGCGGTTGTAATAAGTTCAATACACTAACTCAATATGATGGCATACCTTCCGACAAAACGGTATACGCCCCGAGATTTCCATTAGGATGTGTCGTCAACGTCCGAGTGTGCTCGCGGTTGGTCGCGTACAAATTTGTTTACAGGTTGCCGAGGCACATTAACCGGGCTTTCCGTCACAATACGATCAGGTAAAAGCAGGGGAGTCGCAATGCCCCGAGGAATTACAATGAAAACGAAAACATTTTCCGGACGTCTTCTCATCCCGGCGTTGGCATCGATAGCGTTGCTTTCCGGTTGCTCGAGTGTCGAACCTCTTTTGCAAGAGGACCACGGCTCGTTGATTCAAGAACAATGGAATGCCCCCGTTGCGCAAAGCTTGACAGTGCAAACCAATGCCAACTGGTGGAAGGCGTGGGAGAACGACGAACTGATCGCATTGATCGAGCTTGCACAAAAGAACAACACCGACGTGCGTCAGGCATTGGCGAACGTTCGAAGCGCCGCCGCTCAGGCGGACTTGGCGACGGCCAACTTGTTCCCTTCGTTGGGCTTGTCGGGACAAGGGACGCATTCCCGTCAAAATCACTCCAGTTCCGATCGTTGGAGCGCACAGGGTGACGGCACTTGGTCGTTTTCCCTTATCGGCGGCAACCTGGCCGAGCGCCGCGCCGCTCTTTACGAAGCGCAATCGAGCGTCATGACGCTCGAGGACGTTCGAATCGCCATCGCTTCCGAAGTGGCGCAGAACTACATTCAGTTGAAGTTGGCTTACGTCAAACGCGAAATTGCGCAACAGACGCTGAGCAACTATGTCGAAGCCAGTCATATCGCCGGTTGGCGATATGAAGCCGGCTTGGTCGATCAAACCGACGTCGACCAATCCTTGAGCAATGTGGAATCGGCTCGCGCTCAGATCCCGGTTATCGAGGCTTCCATTCAGCGTTATGTCAACGCGTTGGCTCGTTTGACGGTACAAAACGCGGCCGATGTCAAGGTGAAGGCAACGGCCGAAGTGCCGATCGCACCGACCGGCATTTCGATCAGTTTCCCGGCACAAACGCTCAATCAGCGTCCCGATTTGCGTGCGGCCGAAATGCAATTGTTGGCCGCGGCCGAACGTGTTTACGTTGCCAACGCTCAACGTTTCCCGACGTTGCGATTGAGCGGCAATCTTGGAACGCAGGCCGCAACGCTGAGCGCTTTGGGCGCTTCGGGCACGGGCGTGGCCGCCTTGGTCGGCGCATTGTCGATGCCGTTGTTCAATTGGGCCGAACAAGTTACGAGTACGGAAGTGGCCAAGGCGCAGCTTGAAAAAGCGCAGGTCGCTTATACGGCTACGCTGGTCGGCGCATTGGAAGAAACGGAAAACGCGTTGAACGGCATCGCCTCGGCGCAAACCCGCACCGCATCGTTGGCGTTGGCTCGCAAGGCTGCGGAATCGGCCGCCGATCTGGCACTGCAACAGTACCGCGCCGGTTTGGTGGATTACCAAAATGTTTTGAACACTCAACGTAGCTTGTTCAGCGCGCGCGACGCCGAACAGGTTAACAATGCCGATCTGGCCACCCAGTTGGTGGTTCTGTATCGAGCCGTCGGAGGCGGTTGGACGCCTGATGACACGAATCAAATCGACACGAGCAAGAAGGAATAAGAGCTATGACTAAGGCTATGGATGCGAAAGAAAAGTTGTTGGGAACGGGGGCTCGTTCGAGTCGGCGCAAGTGGTTGTTCGGTTCCGTCGTTACGTTGGCCGCGGCGGCTTGCGGTTGGTATTGGTGGCAGTCGGCGCAGCCCAAGGCTCCTAACTATGAAACCGTCGAGCTCAAGAAGGGCTCCATTCAGGTCACGGTAACGGCCAACGGCAAGCTCAAGCCGGTTCGTACTGTGTCGATCGGTTCGGAATTGTCCGGGATCGTTGCTCGCGTGCTCGTCGACGTCAATAGTGAAGTCAAGGCCGGGCAAGTCCTGATTGAGCTCGACACCGCCAAGTTGCAAAGCGCGGTCAATCAAGCCCGAGCATCGCTGTCGAGCGCCAAGGCCAATTTGGCCGAGCGTGAAGCCAGCGTGGTCGAAGCCCGGGCCAAATTGAATCGATTTGAAGAACTTAACCGTTCGTCCGGTGGACGTTTGCCGTCTCGTGCCGAACTTGACGAACAGCGGGCCACCGTTCTGAAAGCCGAGGCGTCCGTATTGGCCGCCCGCGCCGCCATTGAAGACGCTCAGGCGACCTTGGCCACCAAGGAAACCGATTTGCAAAAAGCCTCCATCAAGTCGCCTGTCGACGGCGTTGTTTTGGCTCGTTCGGTCGAACCGGGGTATGCCGTGGCGGCCAGTTTGCAGGCGGTCGAGTTGTTGACAGTCGCGACCGATCTGCGCCAGCTGGAATTGGAAGTGGACGTGGACGAGGCCGATGTGGGTCAAGTCAAGCCCGGACAGCCTTCGACGTTTACGGTCGCCTCTTATCCCAACCGTCACTTCAAGGCGAGCTTGACGAAGGTGGCTTACGGTGCGGCGGCATCGACCGACAACGTCGTGACGTATACGACGTATTTGAGCGTCGAAAACCCCAATTTGGCTTTGCGTCCCGGCATGACCGCGACGGCAACCATCGAAACGGCGCGAAAGGACGACATCCTCTTGGTGCCCAATACGGCATTGCGCTTCGCCCCCAAGGTTCAAGCCGCTTCATCCGGCCCCGCCATCAATCCGATGATGATGCGTCGTCCGCATGCGGGTTCGATCAAGACGGCAAAAGAAGTCGGTCAGGGGCAAGTTCAACGCCGTCAGACGCTCTATGTCCTGCGTGATGGCAAAGCGCAGAAACTTCGCGTGACGACGGGGTTGACGGACGGGCGTATGACCGAACTGCTTTCCGACGAAGTCAAGCAGGGCGATCGAATCATTACGCAACAGCTCAAGTCCAACATCTAAGAGTGTGTCGCCATGACAGAACCGTTCATTCAGTTAAAAGACATTTATAAGCGGTACGGTACGGGGGAGGCGGCTTTTGACGCGCTCAAGGGCGTTTCTCTGGATATCGAACGCGGGGAATTTTTGGCCGTGATGGGGCCGTCCGGTTCCGGCAAGTCGACGACGATGAACATTATCGGAGCGCTCGACAGTCCGACGCGCGGCGAATACCTGTTCGAAGGGTTGCACGTTGAAGAGTTGACGCGCGACGAACGGGCCTTGCTTCGACGTCAGTATATGGGGTTCGTTTTTCAGGGGTTTAACCTGTTACCCCGTACAACGGCATTGGAAAACGTCGAGCTTCCGCTGCTCTATCGCGGAGTACCCGCCAAAGAGCGTCACGAGATGGCTCGGGAGGCGTTGAAACGCGTGGGGTTGTCAGCTTGGGAAAGTCACACGCCGGCCGAGTTGTCGGGTGGTCAACAACAGCGCGTTGCGATTGCCCGCGCTATCGTCACGCATCCGTTGCTTTTGTTGGCGGACGAGCCGACGGGGAGTTTGGACAGTCAGCGCAGTTTGGAAATCATGCAGTTGCTGTCCGATTTAAACCGAGACGAAGGCATCACCATCGTATTGGTGACGCACGAGCCGGACATGGCTGCCTTTGCCAAACGCCGCATTCGTTTCGTTGACGGTGCGATTGAGTCCGACACGCGCACACTGGAGGTGTCAGATGCTCGGTAATGCGATTTTGTTGGCTTTCCGTCAGATTTGGCGCAATCCGTTGCGTTCGCTGCTGACGGTGCTCGGGATTGTTATCGGCGTGGCCGCCGTCATCACGATGGTGACGGTCGGCAACGGCGCGACCGTTGCGGTCAGGGAGCAAATCGAGAGTTTCGGGAACAATCAGTTGATGTTGCGTCCCGGTCAGCGTATGGGGGCGGGCGGTGCGCAAGGCGCTCCGTATTTCAAGCTGGAAGACGTTCAGGCGTTGACGACTCAGATTGCCGGCATCGATTCCGTGGCGCCGCAGATCTCGCGTGCAACGACGGTCGTTGCTGAAGGCAAAAACTGGTCGACCTCCGTCGTCGGTTCCACGGTCGCTTATTTCGGCGCCAACAGCCGCGAGCTTGAAGAGGGCCGCTATTTCGAACAAAACGAAGAGTTGGCCGGTTCGTCCGTGTGCGTGATTGGCAACACGATTCGCAAGGAACTGTGGGGGAGCGACGTTTCTCCGGTCGGCAAGATGTTACGCGTCAAGAGTTTTTCCTGTCGCGTGGTCGGTTTGTTGAAGGAAAAAGGTACGGCTGCCATGGGCGGCGACCAGGACGATTTGGTCGTTCTCCCCTTCAATACGGTGGCCCGTCGTTTGGTCGGTCAGGTCCGCGTGAACACCCTGCTTGTCAGTGTGAATCCGGACAGCGATCGAGAGAGCTTGAAACAGGCGATTCGATCTCTGATGCGCGAACGTCGTTCGTTGTCCGATACGGACGCCGATAATTTCATGATCTTGGATACGGCGGAAATCGCCGCACGCGTGGCGGCCACGACCGAAATCATGACGACTTTGCTGGGTGCGGTTGCGGCGGTCAGTTTGCTCGTCGGTGGTATCGGTATCATGAACATCATGTTGGTGTCGGTGACGGAACGTACGAGAGAAATCGGCGTTCGTCTGGCTATCGGCGCTACGGCCAAGGAAGTCTTGTTGCAGTTTCTCATCGAGGCCGTTGTGCTCGGTTGTTTGGGCGGTCTGTTGGGTATCGTCGTGGCTCTGGGGGCGGCATACGGGTTGTCGATCGTCATGAACGTGCCGTTCGTATTCGATCTGACGATCAATATCGTGAGTTTCGGTTTTGCCGCTTTGACGGGGATCGTATTCGGATTCTTCCCGGCGCGCAACGCCGCTCGCATGGATCCGATCGAAGCGGTCCGTCACGAATAAGACAATTGTCGCCAGAGCTAACCGAGGCATGCATCGCGTGCCTCGGTTTTTTTTAGCGGGCGGGTCGAAGCCATCGTCGCGGCGGATGAGGCGAATGAAATCGAGCAGCGGCGAGGCTTTGACAAAGGTGCCGGCTACATCCCGAATCGACGCATGAGAGGAGTCGGTCGGATGCGATTGTTGCGTCGTACGGATTTTGGGGCAAGGCGTCTTGATGGTCGGGCATTTCAGTTTTCAAAGAAAGACGCATCGACGAAAAAAATAAGGATTGGGAGGACGTCGGAACGATTAGGCGAAAGGACGCCGAGAGAAAAATGGCCGATCTTTGGGATCGGCCATTTTGCGCAACGGTGTTGCAAGGATTAGATGCTGGTGAGTACGACCGTGACGATCACGATGGGAGATACGACACCGATCAAGAACTTGATGAGGAGCAACGACCAACCGGGCAATTGGGTGGCGATTTGCAACTGCTTGGCAACGTGATGCCAACCAATCCAACCTGCAACGATGGCAAATCCCATCGAGCTCAACGGCATGCCGCCGTTACTCGTTACGTAGTCGAGCAGGTCGAAGATGTTCTTGTTGAAGAACTTGACGTCGCTCATGGCGCCGAAACTGAGCGTGCAGAACAAACCGATGACTGCGGCAATGATGGTCGAGACGATGACGGTCGTCTTACGGGTCATGCGCGTTTCATTCGTGACGGTACCGACGACGGCTTCGATCATGGAGACGGAGCTCGTCAGGGCGGCGAACGTCAAGCACAGGTAGAAGGCGATGGCGAACAACTGACCGAAGGGCAACTGCGAGAAGATGGCGGGCATCGTCACGAAGGTCAAACCGGGACCGGCATTCGGATCGAGGCCGAAAGCGAAGACGGTCGGCATAATCATCAGACCGCCGAGCAATGCTGCGACGATGGCCAAGAAAGCGATCCAGCTGGTGGAGGTCAACAGGTTGGAACGATCGGAGAGGTAAGAACCGTACGTCACCATGGTGCCGGCACCGAGCGAGAGCGAGAAGAAAGTGAAGCCCATGGCATTCAAAAGGGAGTCGGTCGTGACGGCTTCCCACTTGGGCATGAACAGGAATTCAACGCCGGCCCAGGCACCGGGCAAGGTCAGACCGCGAACGATCAAAACCAACATCAGCAAGAAGAGCATGGGCATCAGCACCTTGCTGAGACGTTCGATGCCGTCGTTGACACCGCCCATAACGACAATGGCGTTAATGAGCAAGAACACCAGCTGATACATGTAGCTGGTGAAGCCGTCGCTGACGAACGCACCGAAGTATTGGTTCAGCATGTTCGCGTCGCTGATAAGGCCCTGGCCCATGACGGCGTCGACCAGATACTTAAGGCACCAACCGCCGACACAGGAGTAGAAGCACAAAATCGTGAAGCCGGTCAAAGTACCGATGGCGCCGAAAACGCCGTAAAAACGACCGGCAACCTGACGAAGGCTTCCGACAGCACCGGCGCGTCCGGCGCGTCCGATGGCAAATTCGCTAATCAAAAGAGCAAGACCAACGGTAAAGGTCAAAAGGATGTACGGCAACATGAAAGCGGAGCCGCCGTTGGTACCGGCCATGTAGGGGAATTTCCAAATGGCACCAAGACCGACTGCGGAGCCGGCGCTGGCCAAAATAAAACCGATGCGAGAACGCCAAGATGCTTGTGCTGCCATATATAACTTTCAACAAAAGACAAAAAATAAAGAAGAAACGAATCCTTCCCGCCAAAAGATGAGGAAAAGGGTAAACAAAAAGGCGGGCAATGTCTACCAAATTGCGTGTTTCGGGCAAAGAAAAAGCGCTTCGGTTAACCGAAGCGCTTTTGATCTAGGTGAAACGAACTACCTTTTAGAAGGGGATGTCCTCATCGTCCAAAGCGGTGGCGCTCATCGGTGCGGGCGACTGATGCACCGGTGCGGCCGGACGCGGAGCGGGATTGCGGCGCGGCGTTTCGAAGCCGTCGTCGGCTTGAGGCTGAGCGGACTGCGAACGACCGCCGAGCAACTGCAGGGTTTCGCAGATGATTTCGGTCTGGTAGCGTTCGATGCCTTCCTTGTCGGTGTAGCGACGCGTGCGCAAACGGCCTTCGATATAGACCGGGTTACCCTTGCGCAAATAGGTTTGAGCGACTTCAGCCTGACGGCCGAAGAAGACGACGCGATGCCATTCGGTTTCTTCCTGCAACGTGCCTTGGCTGTCCTTGTAACGACGGCTCGTGGCGATAACGATGTTGCAGATCGCCGTGCCGCCGTCGGCGGTATAGCGGGTTTCGGGATCACGGCCAAGATTGCCGATCAGAATGACCTTATTAATAGAAGCCATAAATATCTCTTTCGTACCAAAAATAATCAATTAAGGTCGATTTCTTTTCCGCGTTCGTGTCTGACGGGATTGGCCATGCCGAATGCGAACGTGAGCCATAACAGCATCAGTACCGCACCGCTCAGGTAAACCCCGGAAGAACCGTAACGGCTAGACAACCACCCTCCAAGTGCCCCACCCACGAACAGTCCGATGGACTGCGTTGTGTTGAACACGCCTAGCGCCAAGCCTTTATCGGCCGGCGGCGCCGTCTTTGAAACAAGAGACGGCAAACTTGCCTCTAGGATATTAAACCCTATGAAGAAAAATAACAGTAATGTCGTAATCGCCCATAGGCTGACGTCGAAATAGTGTAAACCGACAAACACACAACAGAGCAGGGAGATTGCAATTAGATACAGTTGTTTGAGTCGGCCCGCTCGTTCGGCACGGGAGATGCACGGCATCATCACGACGAAACTCACCAAGACTGTCGGCAAATAGATGTACCAGTGATTGATGACGGGCAGATCAAGCTCGCTCAGTCGGACGGGAATGACGACGAACAAGGCCATTTGAGCCGTGTGCAAGATGAAAATCCCGACATTGAGTCGTAACAGCTGGGGATCGAATACGATGCGATACCACGGCTGGTGTTTCGCGTTGGCTCGCGCTTGCGAGACGCTAGGGGACGGGGTCGACACGATCACGCCGATCGACAGGAACGAGAGGGCGGCCGTGAGCCAGAACAAGCCTTGCACGCCGATATACGTAGCCAAGACGGGCGCCGCCACGAGAGAGAACGCGAAGGTCAATCCGATCGATGCGCCGATCAGCGCCATGGCGCGCGTGATCACTCGGTCGCGGACGGAATCCGACAACATGGCCGTGACGGCGGCCGAAATAGCGCCGGCGCCTTGGATGGCACGGCCAACCATCACGGTGTAGATGTCGTGGCCGATCGCGCTGATAACGCTGCCGACAATAAAGATTAACAGGCCGACGATAATGACGGGTTTGCGGCCGAATCGATCGCTGGCCATGCCGAACGGGATTTGCAAAATGCCTTGCGTCAAACCGTAAATGCCGAGTGTCAGACCGACCAAAAACGGGTCGTCCCCTCCGGGGAGTTGTTCGGCGAATACGGCAAACACAGGCAAGATCAAAAAGAGTCCCAGCATGCGCAAGGCGAAGATCGAAGCCAAAGACAAAGCCGACCGACGTTCGAGAGACGTCAAGCGGTTGGGATCGAAAGGTGTAGCCATAATGAGAAAATACAGTTGATGGCCGTTGTCGATTCAGATAACGGCGACGGTGCGATTAACGCAAGTTTCGGTTATATTAGTCAATTGGTTTTTCTCATTTCTTAAGACGTCGTCGCGATAAATTATGGAAACAATTCGCATCCGAGGCGCTCGCACGCACAATTTGAAGAATATCGATTTGGATATTCCGCGCAATCGTTTTGTCGTTGTGACCGGGTTGTCCGGCTCCGGCAAGAGTTCGTTGGCATTCGATACGTTGTACGCCGAGGGGCAACGTCGTTACGCTGAAAGCGTTTCATCTTATGCGCGCCAATTCATGGACGTGATGGACAAGCCCGACGTGGATGCCATCGAGGGACTGTCGCCCTCGATATCCATCGAACAGCATACGGCAACGCCTTCGTCTCGTTCCACCGTGTCGACGATTACGGAAATCTCCGATTATTTGCGTTTGCTTTTTTCGCGTGCCGGCGTGCCGTATTGTCCGACGCACGGCGAACCATTGCGACGCAGCGGCATTCACGACATGGTGGATACGGCTTTAAGCCTGCCCGTGGACACGAAGGTGATGATTGTGGCCCCCATCGTAAGAAAGGGACTTGTCGATCCCCTGATGGTGGGCAAGGAAATGACGCGCCGCGGGTACGTGCGCTTGCTCGTGGACGGCGCGGTTTGTCTTTGCGAGGAGCTCGGCGGTATTGATGCGAACGTAGCGCACGATATCGACGTTGTCGTCGATCGTCTCAAGATCAGCGATTTGGCTCGCACGCGCTTGGCCGAAAGCTTTGAAACGGCGGCGAAGTTGACGGAAGGCAAGGCGGGGTTGATCAACTTGGCGTCCGACGAACGCATCGACTTCAACCTCAAGTACGGTTGCTCCGTTTGCGGTTATGCAATGGGGGACTTGTCGCCTGCCATGTTCAGTTTTAACAACGCGTTGGGGGCGTGCCCCAAGTGCGAGGGGGCCGGTATTTTGGAACAGTTCGATCCGAATATCGTTGTCAAAGACCCCAAACTCAGTTTGTTTGAAGGGGCGGTTTGCGGCTACTCCCCTCGAAATCGCGTGAATTTCTCTCAAATCGTTCAGTTGGCGGGAGCCATGAGTTTTTCGTTGAACGAACCGTGGAATCGTTTGCCGGAGTGGGCGCAAACGGTCGTGCTATACGGTTCGGACGCACTACGCGAAAAAGGAATGAAAGTGCCGGTCGACTTTGACGGCGTGATTCCTTTGCTCGACAAACAGTGGCAGGGCGCTCGTAGCGAGGGTACCAAGGCGGGATTGCGAACGATGCGCCGCATTGCGCCGTGCCCGGAATGCTCGGGCGCTCGCTATCGTAAAGAAGTGCATTCCGTTTTTTTGGGAACGGGGGCGGACAAGTTGAACATTGTCGAGGTTTCGGCTTTGTCGCTGGACGATTTGTACTCCCGATTGGACCGTTTGACGCTGAGCGAGGAGCAACGACAAATCGCCGCCGGACCGTTGGCGGAAATTAAAAAACGCGTTGGTTTTCTCGTTGACGTCGGTTTGGGGTATCTCACTCTGAGTCGAGAGGCAAAAACGCTTTCGGGCGGTGAAATGCAACGCATTCGGTTGGCCGGGCAGATTGGTTCCGGATTGACGGGTGTCACTTACGTGCTTGACGAGCCGACTATCGGCCTTCACCAACGAGACAATGAAAAGTTGATCAAGATGATGCGTCGACTCACCGATGCCGGCAATACGCTTGTCGTCGTCGAGCATGATATCGACGTGATTCGTGCAGCCGACTATGTGGTCGACATGGGGCCCGGGGCGGGAGAGTTGGGAGGCTATGTCGTGGCGGCGGGTACTCCCGATGAAATCTCGCGCGTGCCGGAGTCCAAGACCGGCGCGTATTTGTCCGGCGCCTCGATCGTTCATGCGGAAGTAGAACCGATGGAAAATCCGACGGCTTGCTCGTTGCGACTTGTCGGCGCCAAGGGACACAACCTCAAGAATTTGACCTGTCATTTTCCTGTCGGGGCCATTTCTGTCGTGACCGGCGTGTCGGGCTCGGGAAAATCAACGCTCATCAACGACACGTTGGCCGCCGCTTTGCGCCGACATTTTTACAAGAGCAAAGAGCTGGCGTTGCCTTACGAGCGTATCGAGGGGTTGGACTATTTCGACAAAATCATCGACGTCGACCAAAGTCCCATTGGCAAAACGCCGCGATCCAACCCGGCGACCTATACCGGATTGTTCACGTTGATTCGCGAGGTGTTTGCCACGACGCAGGCCGCGAAAGAACGCGGTTACGATACGGGACGTTTCTCATTCAATACGCCGGGAGGACGTTGTGAAGCGTGTGAAGGCGACGGTCAAATCAAGATTGAAATGGGATTCTTGCCGCCCGTTTACGTCACGTGCTCGACCTGTATGGGGCGTCGATACAACCGAGAAACCTTGGAGGTCAAGTATCGGGGAAAATCCATTGCCGACGTTTTGGAAATGACGGTTCACGAGGCGCTGGAGTTTTTTTCCGTGTGGCCTGCGGTCGTTCGCAAGTTGCAAATGCTTTCCGATGTGGGGCTCGGCTATATTCGATTGGGACAAAGTGCGACGACTTTTTCAGGCGGCGAGGCTCAACGCATCAAGTTGGCCGAAGAGTTGTCGCGTCGCGATACGGGGCGCACGTTGTATGTTTTGGACGAACCGACGACAGGCTTGCATTTTGACGATGTGGCCGCTTTGATGTGTGTGTTGCGACGTTTGACGGCGTTGGGCAACACGGTGATCGTCATCGAACACAATTTGGACGTCATTCGACTTGCCGACTGGATTGTCGATATCGGTCCCGACGGCGGTCATAACGGAGGGGACTTGGTTGTGGAGGGGACTCCCGAGCAAGTGATGAACACCCCGAACAGCTTGACGGGGTATTACCTGAAACAAGCCGTGGATGGGCTCTCGACCCGACGTTGAAATTAACCGGAAATCGATTCGGTGGTGATTGACAGTTCCAGGCCGTCGTAATGTCGGCTCAAACAGACCATCATCGTTCTGTCGGCGTCATCGACAAATCGACGGTTGAGTTGCAGTACGCGGCCGACGGCATCGTGCTTTTCGGATTCCAGCACGGCTTCCAAAGTGATTCGAGTGTGTAACTTTGCGTAGTTGACGTTCAGTTCGTCGGTCAGAAGATCTTCGGGAAAAAGCGTTCCCCAACTACTGGCTTGGCGTAACTTGCGTGCCAGAGCGTCCGCAACGCTCGAGTCCGTGTTGTTGACGGGAATGTAGTATTTCAAACGAGCTAACGTCGGCCAGTTGTCACCGCTGACAATGGCGTATTGAATGAAGCTGAAGCAAAACAGCGCGGTCCCTAAGGGCAATTCGAGCAACGAGGCCAACGACTTGTCGGCGGTGATGAATGAGTCGCCGAGAAATTTGAGCGACAGCCCTTCGCACGAAGGCAACAGAGCGCTGGCCGACGGCATGACGACGCGTTGCTTTTTGTGCGAACCGTTATGCAGGACGACTGAACCGATGCGAGGTCGACGGTTGATATAGCCCTGGTTGGCCAAATGTTCGAGCGCCGTACGAACCGTATGGCGCGAGCAATTGAACGCGGCTTGCAGTTCGGCTTCGGTCGGCAAGGTTGACCCAACCGGGTATGTGCCGCTACGAATGGCTTTGAGCAACTGGGTCTCGACCTGCAACCATATTAGAGCTTCTCTCATGACCGGCCTCGTGAGACAAAAAGAGGAAGTGTTTTATTGTAGTTAATAAATCACAGAGCGAACGTCATCCGTGAAGATCGAAAAAAAAAGCGCTTCCTTTTAAGGGAAGCGCTTTTTGTTCATTCAGTCATCTCAGAAGAGATTACTTGGCGAACCAGTTCTGGGTCGGAACATAGCGGGTAGCAGCCTGACCGTTTTCAACGAGTTCCTTACCGTTGGAGTAGTAGGTCCAAGCCGTCAAGGAACCGCAAGCGATCATAGCCAAGGAGATGATGACCATGGCCTTGCGCAGACCGTGAGCACGACCCTTGATGACGTCCCACTTAACGGCAACGCGGTACAGACCGATCATGCCGTGCAATTCCGTGGCAACGAGGAAGATCAACGTCCAGATCATACCCATGTGATAGGTGTGAACGGAGGACAAGTTGGGATCGATGTCGTGCGGGCTGGTCAACATGCCCATAACGTGGGGGAATACGGTACCGGTGAGGATAACGGCCGTGATCAACTGGATCAGCCACAACGTGGAGTCGGTGTGGTGAACGAACTTGACGTGAGCACGGATGTCACGGTACTGCTTGTAAGAGGTCGGGAAACGACGCAAAGCGCACAAAGCGTGGATGATGACGCACAAGGTGATGAAGCCAACGAAAACGAAGTGCAACCAAACCTGTTCTTCACCGAAAACGGGCGTACCGCCGGAAACCTGGATCAAGTTCCAGAACAAGTCCTTGCTGACCTGAATGGAGCTCGTGAAGGCCATGTGGCAGAACAAGAAGAGACCGAGGATGGCGCCGGTTACGGACTGAGCAACGTCGACGTATGCGGGCCACTTGCTGGCGCGCTTGGCGTCCTTGAGCGTAACGCCAGCGATGACTTCGTCACCGGCCGGGGTGTGTGCGAATTTGATTTGTTCAGGAGTCGTCATGACAAACTTCCTTTGGTTAATAAAAATTTGGGGGTTGTCGCTGGATAGACAGCGACTCATTTTTATGACGTAATGATGCTCTCTTCAGGCTATCTTAATATTGATTTTTGTCAAAAGTTTGAAGCATTTTCTAAAAAAGATCATGGCATAAAACAACAAAAATTAGTGTTAACCCTATGTGGTTTTACATTAGATTGCCAATTCATGCATGTCATATAGGTGTTAACACTTAAAAAACAAGAAAAATAGAAAATTAGGTAGTTTCTTCTAGATAAAAAAAGAAAAAGCTCGGCAAAGCCGAGCTTCGAGTCGTTCGTGTCCTTTATTTCGTGCCGAACAGGCGGTCTCCCGCATCCCCCAAACCGGGAACAATATAAGCATGTTCATCGAGCTGATCGTCAAGGCTGGCAGCAAAAACTTCCACGTCGGGGTGGGCTTTATGAAAGATTTCCATCCCTTCGGGTGAAACGACCAACGCCAAGAACTTGATGTGTTTCGGATCGACGCCGTGCTCGATCAAAACGTCGACCGCGTGCGCGGCGGAGTAACCGGTCGCAATCATGGGATCGCACACGATGAACATGCGATCGGCCGTGCTAGGCAAACGCACCAAATATTCGACCGGTCGTTTATTCTCGTCACGGTATAGGCCGATGTGGCCGATACGAGCGGCGGGCATCAAGGAAAGCAACCCGTCGATCATGCCGAGACCGGCGCGCAACACGGCGACCAGGGCTTGTTTTTTTCCCGCCAACGTCGGAGCTTTCATTTTGGCCAATGGCGTTTCGATCGGTCGCAGCGAAAGAGGTAGATCCCGGGTGATTTCATAGCCCATCAGGTACGTAATTTCCTTCAGAAGCTGACGAAAGACGTTGCTGCTGGTGTCTTTCTGCCGCATGATCGTCAATTTATGTTGGATCAGCGGATGATTGATAATCGTGAGATTCGGAAATTGACGGTCGTTGTCCATGGGAGATCCAATCATCAGGTGGAAAAAACACAGTATACACAAGAGCTTTTGAGTCAAAGCGGGCGAGAACAAGCCCTCACGTCGTTGCAAACGGAAAAGCCCCGTCTCGCTTCTGCAAGAGAAAAACCGAACGTTCTTTTCCAATGCAAGGAAGTTGATAGTTATAATCGGAACAGAGACTAAACGTCCTTTGGAGTTTGTTTTATGGCTATCCGATCGGTAATTCTGATTTTTTTGGCTGCGGTGGCAGCACTATTTTTGGTTGTGAACTGGCCGGCCATCGTGGCACCGGTTCCTGTCAACCTTGTGTACACCGAGATTACCGCGCCCTTGGGGTTGTTGCTGCTGATCGGGTTTGGCACGCTCTGGATCGTCGGCATCATCTGGGCCTTGTTGCAACGCGCCTCGACGCTCATGGAATTGCGTCGTGCCTATAAGGAGGCCAACTCGAGTAAGTCTTTGGCCGATCATGCAGAGCAATCGCGTTTGGAAGAAGCGCGCAAAGCGTTGCAAGAGGCTGTCGAAGGCGTCGATGCCAAGATGTCTCAACGCATTGAAAGCTCCGCTCAGATCGTCAATGAACGATTGGCCGGGATCAACGCGTCGATGGAACAATTGAGCAAGGAGGTTCAAAGTGTCGAGTCGTTGCTTCAGGAGGTTCGATCGCTCAACGCCAAAGTGGATGCGTTGACCAAGCAACTGCAGTGCGATGTTCCGGAAACGACCGAAGCGACTCCCGAGGCAACGGCCAAGGAAGAATCTCCCGAGGCCGAACCGAAAAAGGGATTTCTTAAGAGCCTGCTTGGTTAAGCGTCGCTCTTCAAGATAAAACGAAAACACCGCACCCGAAAGGTGCGGTGTTTTGTCATATGGCTCAAGCGTTTTGGTTACTTGGTCATTTCATGAACGCTGCGTTTGGCGTCGTTGAAAGCGTCTTTCGTAGCCTGCCACCCGTCTTTTCCGAGCTCGCCAGCCTTGTCAAGCCCGGATTGGGTCATTTCTTTCGTGCTTTCCCAGCCCTGTTTGGATGCTTTTTTCGTGGCGCTCCAGGATTTTGAGGCGCTTTCTTTCAAAGCGGACCAACTGGCTTGTAAATCCTCTTTCGCCGTGGTCTGCGCCCCGGCGCTGAAAGACATGAGGGCCGCACAACAAAAAAGGCAAACACAAACACGCTGTTTCATGAAATGACTCCTTAAGAAACGGGTTATTCCTTGTGATAGCTGCCGACCAAATCGACTTCTTCGGCCGCCCCAAGGAAGACGGCGACGCGTTGGTGCAACGTTTCGGGTTGGATGCCAAGGATACGGTCGTAACCGTTGGTTGCACGACCGCCGGCTTGTTCTACGAGCCAACTCATCGGGTTGGCTTCGTACATCAGGCGCAACTTGCCGGGCTTGCAGGGGTCGCGATTGTCGCGGGGATACATGAAAATCCCGCCTCGGTTCAAGATACGATGAACTTCGGCCACCATGGCGGCCACCCATCGCATGTTGAAATCCTTGCCTCGCACGCCGGTTTTGCCTTCAAGCAGTTCGGCAATGTAGCGTTTCACAGGATTTTCCCAGTGACGCATGTTGGAGCAGTTGATGGCAAATTCCTTGGCGGCAGCAGGAATTTGAACGGTAGCGTTGGTCAAAACGAATTCGTTGGATTCGCGATCCAAAGTAAACATGAGCACGCCGCGGCCGAGCGTGAAGACCATTTGAGTCTGCGGACCGTAGACAACGTAGCCGGCGGCCAGTTGATTGGAACCCGGTTGCAGGAAGTCGGCATCGGTCACATTGCGATCGGCGCCGCGCGGTCCCGGCAGGACGGAGAAAATCGTACCGATCGACACGTTGATATCGATGTTGCTCGAGCCGTCAAGCGGGTCGAAGCAAACGAGATAGGGACCGACGGGCATGTCGGCGGGAACCGTCAGGCAGTGATCCATTTCTTCACTGGCAATGCCGCATACGGCGCCCGTGCGCGCGCAACCGTCAACCATCAAGTCGTTGCTGATGACATCGAGTTTCTTCTGATCTTCGCCTTGAACGTTTTCCGTTCCGGCCATGCCGAGTACGCCGGCCAAAGCGCCACGACTAACTTCGAAGCTGATGTGCTTGCAGGTTTCGGAGATGCCGATCAGCAAATCGGCAAGTTGTTGCGGCATACCGTTTTCGGCAATTTCCGCACTGAAAAAATCTTTCAAATTCGTATAGGACATGGTGTAAGGCTCTCTTTTGGTCAATGAATTAATTGTTGTTCAATGCTTTTTCCACGATTTCGCGAACGGCACGGGATAAATTGGGTTCGTGGCTGATTTTTTCAAGGGCGTTGTGCATCATACGGGCTCGCATCGGCTCGTAACGACGCCAACCGTCCAAAGCTCGGGCAACGCGAGCGGCTACATGGGGATTGACTTGGTCGAGTTGAAGAACCATCTCTTCCCAGAAGCGATAGCCGGAACCGTCCTCACGATGGAATTCTGATTCGTTTCGCGTCATGAATGCGTAAACCAACGCATAAACATTGTTCGGATTCGTTAACGAGAATACATCAAAGCTCATGAGGGTGCGAATGCGCTCGACGAGCGGGCATTCGTTCGGATGCGTGAGGGCGACGGCCTGTGCGGTGAACCATTTGTTCATCAACAAGGGATCGTGAACCCACTGACTGGCCGCCATGTTAAGTACTTCGAGCTTGGCCGGACTGGGACTGTTGACGATGCATTGCAACGCGGCCAACTTGTCCGTCAAATTATCCGAGTGATCAAATTGATCGCGGGCGGCCAACAACGCTTTGGGACTGCCGGCGGCAAGCCAGAATTCCAAAGCCAAATTTTTGAGCATGCGTTTGCCGGCGTCGACGGCGTTGGGTCGATACGTGCCCAAGGTCAAGTTCTTGTGAATTTGCGTTGACAAATCCGTATCGAAACGTTGGCCGATCGTGGCGATCATCTTCTTTCGAGCCAGATGAATGGTGCTCGGGTTGATCATGGAGCGGGACTGACCGATTGTCGATTCGGAAGGAATGCTCAATGCCGTGGCACGGAAAGCGGGGGACAGAGAGTCATTGTTGAGCAACGTGCCGAACGTGTTCAACCAAGATTCCGGTACGACAGGATCGTGTCCGCACTCGGCTTGATCGACCATTTCGCCGAGGACGTCCAAGGCCAAACGGTGCATGGCTTCGGCTCGATTGAACGGATCGGAATCGTGGCAGGCCAGAAAAGCCAGTTCGTCTCGAGTGTAGGGATAGTCGAAAATGACGGGCGCCGAAAAGCCGCGACCAATGGAAACGACGGGGGCGTGATCGATATTCGTGAACGTCCAGGCCATCGACTCTTCGGTCAACATCAGCGTACGCGACGTTTGTCCGTCGTTCTGATCGTGGTCCTTAAGTTGCAACGCCAGATCATTGCCGTGTTTGTCGAGCAATCCGATGGTGATGGGGATCCACATGGAGCGCTTGGTGTTTTGACCCGGTGTTGCGGGAGTCGATTGTGTGGCGCGCAGGGTAAAGGTGCGTGCCTCGGCATCGTAGTCCGTCTCAAAAGAGACGCGAGGCGTACCCGCCTGAGTCCACCACAGGGCAAATTGAGTCAAGTCCATGTGATTGGCATCCGCCATGGCCTGGATGAAATCATCGCAGGTGACGGCCTTGCCGTCATGACGACGAACGTACTCGTCCATCCCTTGGCGGAAGCCGTCTTTCCCGAGAATGGTCTGCAACATGCGAATAACTTCGGCACCTTTCTCGTAGACCGTCATCGTGTAGAAATTATTGATTTCCTGATACGAGTCCGGTCGGATCGGGTGAGCCATGGGGCCGGCGTCCTCAGGGAACTGACGAGCGCGCAGGGCGCGAACGTCCTGAATACGCTTGACCGCACGGGCCGACTCGTCGGGAGCCATGTCCATGGAAAACTCTTGATCGCGGAATACGGTCAAACCCTCTTTGAGAGTGAGCTGGAACCAATCGCGTAACGTGATGCGGTTGCCCGTCCAGTTGTGGAAGTACTCGTGACCGACGACCGATTCGATCGCGTCATAATCGGCATCGGTGGCCATGGTCGGCGTGGCCATGACATAACGGGAATTGAAAATGTTCAATCCCTTGTTTTCCATGGCGCCGAAATTAAAGTCGTCGGTGGCAACGATCATGAAGCGGTCCAAATCGAGTTCGAGACCGAAACGCTCTTCATCCCAACGAATGGCTTTTTTAAGGCTTTCCAACGCATGAGCGCTCTTTTCGTGATTTTGGCGTTCGGTCCAAACTTGCAGAAGCGACTCTTTGCCGTTTTTCAATTTGATGGTTTCGCTGCGTTCGACGAAATCCCCGGCTACGAGCGCGAACAGGTACGAGGGCTTGTTAAAGGGGTCGATCCAGCGAGTCCAATGCTTTCCATCGTCCTCGTCGCAAAAATCGACGAGGTTGCCGTTGGACAACAAAACGGGATAGGTTTCCTTGTCCGCGTGAATGGTGACGGTAAAACGGCTCATGACGTCCGGACGGTCGGGCCAGTAGGTGATGCGTCGGAAGCCCTCCGATTCGCACTGACTCATGAATGCGCCGTGGCTCATATAAATACCGGAAAGAGCCGTGTTGGCTGCGGCATTGAAACGATTGACGATGTCAATCGTGCACGGGTCGCAAACATTACGAATCGTCAGCGATTTGTCGGTCAATTCATAGTTGGCTTCGTTGAGGGATTGACCGTTCAAGCTGACGGAAACGAATTCGATGCTGTCGGCATCGAGCACCAGATCGGCAGTGCCGGCATTGGGCAAAGGCGTGACCTTCATGGTGCTCTTGACGATCGAAGACTCGGGAGCGAGTACAAAATCAAGCTCGACCGACTCGATACGGTGGGTAAATGCTCGGTAATCTTTGCGGTAAACGGTTTTGGTGCGGTTCACTTCGTGGACTCTGAATTCGATAGGTCAAAGAATTGTTCCATTTTAGCGCGAACAGGAACGCGCAAGGCCACAAGGTTTGTTTTTTCGGACGCACGAAAAAGGTACGGCAACATCCAGAATGAGCAGACGGCTCAAGCTCGACGACAAAAGCGTTTGTCTAGACATTCTTTAAGTTTTTCCATAAAATGTCGCCCTTGGCGGGTCCCCTCGCATAAGTGCTCTGCTAACCTGGTCAGGTCGGGAACGAAGCAGCCATGGCGGAAGTCACTTAGTGCCGAGGATAAGGCTCGCCATTTCCATTTGTGCGATCCCATACGTAACGACACCGCGGTGTCGTTTTTCTTTTTTGCGAGAACGCGAAGCGCAGGAGAGGATGTGTTTCGTTCTATACGCTTTATCCTATGGGCTACAATTAGCTAATTGTTTAGCTGAGTTTTCGATCCGTTTGTCGTAGCCATGCCCGATTTTTTCATTGAGTTTGCAACGCCCAAAGACGTCGACTCTATCGTTCAGATGATTCGTGATTTGGCCGAGTTTGAAAAGATGCCCGAACACTGTCATGTGACGCCCGAGCACATCCGTCGCGCCGTGTTTGAGGAGCGACTGGTTCGCGTGATCATGGCCCGTTCTCGCGATGATGAGGGAAACGTCGACACGGCGGGCTTTGCGTTGTTTTTCTATAACTTCTCGACTTGGACCGGGGTCAAGGGATTGCACCTGGAGGATTTGTTTGTGCGTCCCGAGTATCGGGGCCGCGGGCTCGGCAGATCCATGTTGCGTCATTTGGCCAAGCTTGCCAACGACGAGGGCTGTCAACGATTTGAGTGGAACGTGCTTGATTGGAATGTGAACGCGATAGCTTTGTACGAAAGCTTTGGCGCCACGTTGTTGCACGATTGGCGCATTTGTCGTTTGGACGGCCCGGCATTGAAAGCATACGGATCGATCAAGGAGTAAACGATGAGCTATCAAGTATTGGCGCGCAAGTGGCGCCCTCATGATTTCGACAGTATGGTCGGTCAGGAACATGTTGTGGCGGCTCTTCGACATGCTCTGGATGAAAACCGTCTGCATCACGCTTATCTTTTTACCGGGACGCGAGGGGTCGGCAAGACGACGCTGTCTCGCATTCTGGCAAAGTCGTTGAATTGTACGGGCGAGGACGGAACCGGCGGTGTCACGAGTTCGCCGTGCGGTAAGTGTGCGGCTTGTCGAGCCATTGATGAAGGCCGATTCGTCGACTACATCGAAATTGACGCGGCCTCCAACCGCTCCGTAGAGGAAATGACGACCTTGCTCGAACGCGCCATGTATGCCCCGACGCAGGCCCGTTACAAGGTTTACATGATCGACGAAGTGCATATGTTGACGACGCACGCGTTCAACGCCATGCTCAAGACGTTGGAAGAGCCGCCGGAATACGTGAAATTCATTTTGGCGACCACGGATCCTCAAAAGGTGCCGGTCACCGTTTTATCCCGGTGTCTGCAATTCAATTTGAAGAATATGGCTCCGACGGCGATCGCCGATCACATGGCGCGAATCATGCAGCAGGAGGGCTTTCAATTTGAACCCGCCGCCTTGCGCTTGTTGGCCAACGGCGCCCGCGGTTCGATGCGAGACGGTTTGAGCCTTCTGGATCAAGCCATTGCGTTCAGTTCGGGTAACGTAACGCTTGAGTCCGTTCGTCACATGTTGGGGGTGATCGACAGCGACGTGTTGATCGAATTGATGCAGACCGTCTTGGACGGTGATGCCGCGGCTGCATTTCGCATCGCCGACGAAATGGGCATGCGCAGCTTGTCGTACACGCAGGCCATTCGCGACCTGGCGGGCGTGTTGCATCGCGTGGCGATCGCTCAACGCGTTCCCGAGAGTTTGCCCGCCGATGATCCCGAAGTGCAAGGGATCAAGAAGTTGGCTTTGCAGATGACGCCGGACGAAGTGCAGTTGGATTATCAAATCGCTTTGCAGGCACGCAACGACATGGCCATGGCCCCGGACGAGTACGCCGGCTTTACGATGGCGATTTTGCGTATGTTGGCTTTCAAGCCGGCAGGTAACATTCGCGCCGGCAGCGTCCCCGAACGCGGAGTCGTTCCGCCCAAGCCCGTTCAACCCGCCGCAGTTCCGGTTCAACAGGCGCAAAAGCCGGTTCAGATTGCAAAACCCGCTCTTGCGGTGAACGAGCCGCCCGTGGACTTGGTCGAACCCGAGTTCGTGGAGCCCGATTTCAATGATTTGCCGCCGTGGGAAGACGGCGGGGGAGAGCGCTGAGCCAGTTAAGACACGGCGCACGGGAATCGGCGGTGCCATCGAGCCTCCAATCGAGGTCAAGGTAACGTCGGACTTGCTTAACTGGCGAAAATTGCTGTGCCAGACTCAACTCCAAGGCTTGGCTCGCGAGATTGCAAGCGGTAGCGAGTTGGTTCGACTGACGGATAGTGAAGTTGTTCTGAGACCGATTTCGCATACGTTGGTTACGCAAAACACGAAACAAGAGATTCAAAATGCAATTGTCGGCGTCAAGGGAACGGGATTTCACGTAAACTTTGCGCCGGAAGAAAAGTCACCGCAATCGACAACGGTCAGCTTGTTGGAAGAGGCCGAACGCCGCGCGGCACGCATTGCCATGATCGAAGCGTTCAAAAGCGATCCGTTTGTGCAACAATGCGTGAATGTATTCAACGGGACGATCGACGAAACGTCGGTACGTCTATTAACGGAAACAGAAATAGAGGAATTGGAGCATTATGCGAGGAAACATCCAGGGCTTGCTCGCCCAGGCACAAAAGATGCAAAAAAATGTTGAACGTGTGCAGGCTGAGTTAGGTAACACGGAAGTCGTTGGCGAAGCCGGCGCCGGCTTGGTCAAGGTCACCATGACCTGCAAGCATGAATGTCGCAAAGTTGAA
This sequence comes from Duodenibacillus sp., assembly GCA_017628205.1. Lineage (GTDB taxonomy): Bacteria > Pseudomonadota > Gammaproteobacteria > Burkholderiales > Burkholderiaceae_F > Duodenibacillus. The sequence continues at coordinate 64,884 of JAGBZO010000039.1, read as the reverse complement.
ATCGATCCGAGCTTGTTCTCTGGTGAAGAAGACGACAAGGAAATGATTGAAGACTTGGTCGCAGCCGCATTGAACGATGCCGCCCACAAGGTCGAAAGCACTTCTCAGGAAAAGATGCGACAGGCTACGGCCGGCATGCCTTTGCCGCCGGGAATGAAGTTCCCCTTCTAATCGGTCGACGATCGGCTTTTTCACGCAGCTCTTCAGGGCTGCGTTTTTGTCAGAAAGAGTATTAAAAGGTTTTATGGGTAGTTGGTTCGATATTGTGTGCCTTCTTGGGCTGATTTGCGTCAACGGTGTGTTTGCCATGAGCGAAATCGCGTTGGTCACGAGCCGCCGCGCGCGATTGCAGGTGTTGAGCGACGATGGCAACAAGGGGGCCGCCAAGGCGATGCAGTTGCAGAACGATCCGACTTGGGCTCTGTCGACCATTCAGGTGGGTATCACGTCGATCGGGGTTTTGTCGGGTATTGTCGGTCAATCCGCGTTGGCGGAACCGATCGCCGGTTTTTTGATGGAATTCGGTTTGGGAGCCGAAACCGCCAAGGCGGCGGGGATCGTCACCGTCGTGGTAGCCGTCACGTATTTTTCGATCGTTTTGGGCGAGTTGGTGCCCAAGCGTTTGGGGCAAGGCAATCCCGAGCGGTTGGCTTGTATCGTGGCGGGGCCTTTGCGCGGACTCAGCTTGATCATGAGCCCGTTTGTCAAATTGTTGTCCGTGTCCACCGAGGTGGTGCTCAAGGTTCTTGGAGCCGATAAGAACAAAGAAGCGAGCGTCACTGAAGAAGAAATTCATGCGATGATCGAGGAGGGGAGCGAGTCGGGGGTCATCGAAAGTACAGAACGCGACATGGTGCGCAATGTCTTTCGTTTGGACGATCGACAGGTCGGCTCCGTCATGACGCCTCGCAGCGATATCGAATGGATCGATTTGGATGACAGTCTTGAACTTAACATTCAAAAAGTATTGACGAGCAATCGAAGCCGAATGATCGTTGCCAGCGGCAGCCTTGACGACGTCAAGGGGTGTTGTACCACGCGTCAACTATTGCAGCAGATCGTTGAGAATGGTCAGCTCAATCTCTTGAACAATCTCGCTCCCGCCGCGTACGTTCCCGAGTCTCTGACCGGTATGGAATTGTTGGAGCATTTCAAGAACACCGATACCCCGTTGGCATTGGTCGTGGACGAATATGGCGAAGTGGTCGGGTTGGTGACGCCGCGAGATTTGCTCGAAGCGATTGCCGGGGAGTTCAAGCCGAAAACAACCGATGATGCTTGGGCCGTACAGCGCCCCGACGGTTCGTATTTTCTTGACGGCATCATTCCGGTACCGGAGCTGAAGGATCAACTCCATTTGCGCGAAGTGCCGCAGGAAGAACTGGGACGTTACAACACGTTGTCGGGCATGATGATGTTGTTGTTGCAACGTTTGCCTCGAACCGGGGACGTCGTTCAATGGGAAGGCTGGAAGTTTGAAGTTGCCGACATGGATGGCAGACGCATCGATAAAGTGTTGGCTACGCGTATTGGCCTGAATGCCGAAGATATGCCCACGTCCTGATCGTTCCGACATAAAAAGACGCTACGATTTTCGGATAAAAAAAACCTCGCAATGGTCTTTGGGAGCATTGCGAGGTTTTTTCTTGGGCATGTCGACGGACAAGTCTTCCAACAGGAAAAAAACAGGGTTGATTGGGAGTTATCAATCAACCCTAAGAAAATTCGCTCACCTTTGTCTGCGAGCGGACGAGAGTGACACCCTCGTCTCCTGAGGTACCGCCGCGAGGGGAATGCGCGGCGGTCAAAACGAATTACTTCGTCTTCATGATTTCGTTTACGGTTTCCTGAGCCTGAGCACGAACATCGTCGTAACGGCTGGCACCATGGGAGTCCATCGTCACCAAGAACGGACCGAAGCGGTCGGCTTCCATGGCCCACATGGCTTCGGGCATACCCTGTTCAAGCCAGTGAACGTCCTTAACATTCTTGATGCCGGCGGCCAAAACAACGGCGCAACCCGGGCAAGCCTGAACGTAAACCTGCTTGTACTTCTGCAAAGCGGCCTTGGTGTCTTCGCCCATACCGCCCTTACCGATGATGATCTTGACACCCTGCTGGCCGACGAAGTCAGCATGGGGTTCCATACGGATAGAGGTCGTGGGGCCGACAACGGAGAGATACCACTTGCCGTTTTCGTCCTTCTTCATGACGGGGCCGGCGTGGAAAATGGCGCCGCCTTCGATCTTTTCGGGCAGGGGTTCGTTCTTTTCAACGAGTTCACGCATCAAAAGGTGACCCATGTCACGAGCCGTGCAAACAAGACCGTTCAAATAGATGATGTCGCCAACGTGCAACTGCTCAATGGTTGCGTTGTCTACCGGGAGGGTCAATTCATACGTTGCCATTTTTTATTCTCCAACCTGAAAGAGTTCTTCGCGACGACCGTCGGGGTAGAAGCGATAGCCGAAACGACGAGCGGTCCAGCAGTGGAAGTTGATAACGACCGGGCAGATAGCCGTGTGCGTGGCAGCCCAACCGATCTTACATGCCAAAGCGGTCGTGTCGCCGCCGATACCGGCAGGACCGTTCTTGAGCTTGTTGAGGTCGGCAAGGATTTCCTTTTCGAGGGAGTCGAACAAGGGATCCGGGTTGTTGTCGAGCCAGTTACGCGTGGAGATGGCTTCACGAGAGAGCTTGGCAGCAACGTCCATCTGACCGCCGATACCGATACCGATGGAGAAGGGCGGGCAGGGATAACCGCGTGCACCGAGAGCGGTATCCATAATGAGCTGCTTGAGACCCTTGAAGTTCTTGCCCAAAGTGGCGGGCGTGAGGATCTTGGCTACGTTCGGAAGTTCGGCACCGCAACCCTTGGCGCTCATGATGATTTCAACGTAGGGCAAATCCTTGTCGAACTGCAGTTCAAAGTTGGGGCAACCCTTACCGGAGGAATCGCCGGGGTTGGAACGAGTCAGCGGGTGAACGATAGAAGGACGAATGTAACCTGCGAGCGTGGCTTCGCGAACGGCCTTGGTGATGTCGGCCGTCAGTTGGCCGAGGTTGGGCTGGAAAGCTTCGCCCCAACGAATCCAAACGGTCGGATAACCGGGAGACTGGCACAAGGGCTTGTCGGTCTGAGCCGACAATTCAACGTTCTTGAGCATGGTCTGCAAGAACGTCTTGGCTTCTTCGCTGGTTTCTTTTTCGGCAGACTGTTTCAGCAGATGCAAAGCATCGGGGGAAATAGACGTGCAAGCCTTGTGTAACAGATCAAAGATCTCCTGATAAGAGATTTCAAGACTTTTCATTTGAGTCCTCTCATTAATTAACATGCGGTAAATAATCTCATTCACCGACTGTTGCAGTTGGTAGACTGGTATACCAACTAACCCCAAAAAATACTCGCGTTTTGTTCACGAGTTCTTACAACTTTTTTCATCATACCCCTAAAACAAACCTAAAACAATGAAAAATTAGGTATAAGTATGTAAAGAATTTAGTTAAAAAGTTGTAGTTTTGATCGTAATCATGTGTCAGAGGAATCGGTTTGCTAGACGATCAGGAACATGGTTAAATCCCATAGACTTGTAAAAATCTGTATACCATGTTGTTGTCTTTTTACGATGGTATACCTAGATTTAGATCTTAAAAGGTAGTTAAAAGAGGCGACCATGGCTAAGGAACCTTGTTGCGTAGTAGCGAACAACGAGCCGAGCGAATTTGATGCCGCATACTCTCAGATGTGCACCAGCTTCGTTGACTCTCTTAAGTTTGAAAATATTCCTGAACGCTCCATCACTCAGATGAAGGTCTGTTTGTTGGACTGGTTGGGTTGTGTCATTCGTGGCACAGCTCGTCCTCAGTCCGAACTGGCTAAAAAATATATTGCACACAACATGAGCGCCCCTCAGGCCTCGATGGTATGCCAGGAAGGTAAGGCGAGCATCACCGACGCTGCTTTCTTCAACGGTTATTGCGGTCACATTATGGAAATGGACGACGTGGATCGCGAGTCCATTTCGCATCCCGCAACTGTCGTGATTCCCGCCGCTTTGTCCGTTGGCGAATGGAAGGGCAAGAGCGGTAAGGATCTCTTGACCGCTATCGTTGCCGGTTATGAAATCATGTTGCGCGTCGGCGCTGCCGTAACTCCGGAACACTACAAGATTTGGCATACGACGGCTACGACCGGTCATTTCGGCTCCGCCATGGCCGCCGGTAAGTTGTTGGGTCTTAATAAGGAACAACTCGACTGGACGTTGGGTAACGCCGGTACGATGGCTGCCGGTTTGTGGCAGTTCCTCCAGAACGGCGGCATGAGCAAGTTCTTGCATGCCGGTAAGGCCGCTTCCAACGGCGTGTTGGCTGCTTTCATGGCTGAAAACGGTTTCAGCGGCGCCACGGCCATTCTTGAAGGTTCTCAAGGTTTCTTTGCTGGTTATGCCCGTCAGGCCGTAAAGACCGAAGTCTTCAACGATTTTGGCAAGTACTGGCGTGCCGGTGAAGTCTCGATCAAGCCTTATCCCTGCTGCCGTCACACGCATTCGGCTATCGACGCTGCCAATGCTATTCGCGAACAGTTCGCCGGCATCGACTACAAGTCGGTTGAAAAGGTTCACGCCAAGACGTATGACGTTGCCGTTCAGGTTGCCGGTATCGAAGATCCGCAAACGCCTCAGGAATGCAAGTTCAGTTTGAAGTTCTGCATTGCACGCACGTTGATGAACGGTTTGGTCTCCGAAAAGGATTTCACGCCGGAAACGTTGCACGATCCCGAAACGCGCGCTTTGATGGCTCGCATCGAGCTCGACATCGTGCCCGAATTGATTGCAATGCTCCCGAGCAATTGGCCGTCCGTGATGACTGCCACCATGCAAGACGGTACCGAATTGCATGCTGAAGTAATTAGCCCGTCCGGTGACCCGGACAACCCCGTCAGTTGGGAAGGCATCGTTCGCAAGTTCAAGATGATGACCGATGGCATCCTGTCTGACGAAGCCTGTGACGAATTCGCCGATATGTGCAAGTCTCTGGAAAATCTTGAGAATTGCGGCGATTTAATTACTGCGATTAATCGTTTGGTTCATCGCGGATAATATTGTTATAACCAAAAGGAGAAAATCATGGATAAGAAGCAAAAGCTGATTCGCATGTGCATCAGTTTTCTTCCGCTCTTGCTTCTGCTGATGGATACGCCGCAAGGCATGGATCCTAAGGCATGGCATCTGTTCCCGTATTACATTGGCGCCATTTTGATGGTGATGTTGCAGCCCGTCGGCGAAGCTACCGCTTTGTTGATCATGATCGGTTTGTATGCCGTCATGCAGAAGGGCCAGGCCGTGGCTCTGTCCGGCTTCTCCAACAACATGGTTTGGTTGGTGGTCGGTGCCTACATCGTTGCTCAGGCATTTAAGGATACCAACCTCGGTAGCCGTATTTCCTACTGGATGATTAAGAAGTTCGGTCGTTCTTCTTTGGGTCTCGGCTACGCCGCCGCCTTCTCCGACTTGGTCATCGCTCCGGTAACCCCGTCCAACGCTGCCCGTACCGGTGGCATCATTTGGCCGATCTTTAAGTCCATTTCCGAATCTCTCGGTTCCACGCCGGAAAACAATCCGCGCGGTATCGGTGCTTACCTGTCCTTCCTGCTCTACATCGTTACGATGTGTACGGGTATCACGTTCTTGACGGGTTATGCTGCCAACACCGTAACGTGGGTTTTGGCTGACCAGATGCTCGGTCTGAAGCTCTCCTGGCTCGAATGGACGACCGCATTCTGCGTTCCCGCCATGACGGTTATGTTGCTCGCTCCGTGGCTCTTGCACAAGATCTACAAGCCGACGATCGATAAGATCGACGGTAAGCGCATCGGTGAAGAAGGCCTTGCCAAGCTCGGACCCATGAGCGGTAAGGAAATCCTCTGCGTTGTCTTGTTCTTGGGTTGTATCGTTCTGTGGGCTACCTCCAAGTACACGAAGATCAACGCTACGGCCGTTCTCCTTGGCTTCATCGCCATCGCTTTGGCTACCGGCATCCTTTCCTTCGAAAAGATGGCTACCAACCGCTCCATTTGGAATACCCTGATGTGGTACGGTGGTATCATCGGTCTCGCCACTGCTTTGAACAAGTTCAAGTTCTTCGCTTGGTGCGGTAAGGAACTCCAGCTCCTCGTTGACTTCTCTCAGTTCAACCACATCACGCTGTTGATCCTCTTGGTTTTGATCGGTACGTCTTGCCGTTACCTCTTCGTATCTTGCGGCGCCTACATGGCTTCCGTTATTCCGATTCAGTTCACGATCGGTTTGGCAGCTGGTTTGCCGGCATACGACATGTTCCTCGTCTTCCTGATGTGCGGTGTTATGGGCGCTATCTTGACCCACTACGCTAACGCTGCCGGTCCGGCTCTGTACGGTGCAGGTTACGAAAACGTTCAGGTTTGGCTCAAGCTCGGTATCATCTTCGTGGCAATCTCCTATGTGATCTTTGCCGTGATCGGTGTTCCGTACTGGATGGCCCTGGGCATCTTTACCTCGCTGTAACGTGTTACCGTTAGGTAAATAAAAAAAAGAGAGCGACATCATTATCGGTGTCGCTCTTTTTTATTTTCTTGTAGCCGATCGTAGTTTTGATAAATATGATGATAGGTAAGTATTAGAGCGACTTTTGATTTTAATAAGAGGAATGAATAATACGAGTCGTCTCGGTCGCTCAAAGCATTGAAATGCCAGAGACGGAAGTATAGTATTTGACGAAAGCCAAAAGCTCTGTAGCCGACCAGAGACAATCACGTCTAAACAGTTCGGCACGTGTTACTGGGGATCTGTTTTTTTTAGTTGTACATAACATGAATCAAGGTCAGATTTTCGAAGCCCCGAAACTTCTTTTGGATCGAGACTCGGAACCGTTATTCAAGCAAATTGCCAAGATTTGGCGTCAAAAAATCCTGTCCGGTGAGTACAAAAGCGGTGAACCTTTGCCGTCCGAACGCGATATGGCCGAAGAGTTCAACGTCAGTCGCGTCCCCATTCGCGAGGCAATGAAAGCCTTGGAGTATATCGGGGTCATCAAACACGTTCGAGGAAAAGGGGTTTTCGTTCAGAATATTGATCTGGGCGAAACCTTCAGCATTATTGGCCCCTTCGGTGTCGAGCCGTCCATTGAGGTGTTGCGCCAGCTGTTCGACTTCCGTTCTTTGGTTGAAGTCAATGCGGCGGCTGAAGCGGCCAAGCATGCAACGCCCGAGGATGTCGAAGTCTTGGAAGGCCTTCTTGAAAAGACTCGGCACAACGTTGACCGAGGGATCGAAGAGGACTCGTACGATTTTCATATGAAGATCGTCGAAATGTCCAAAAATCAGATTGCGGTGCTAGTGACGAGTTTTTATTCTGAAATTCTTCGAAGTTCTCGTCGCGCTACGCTCACGACGCAAGAGCGTCGACAAGAGGCGTTGCTCTATCACGAACAGATTCTGCAGGCCATTCGTGATCATGATTCGAGGGCGGCCGCTTTTTACATGGAACGCCATTTGAAGGTCGCTAAGGAGCGCTTGCCGACACAGTGACGTACCCCAGAAAAAACAAAATCTATTGATCTAACTTGATGACCGATTTTCTTAACCTAGTCTTATAGGGGATGGGAATCGGTTATAATTTTTATTTGGAAAAAATTCAAATGGATTCAAAGGATTGTCAACTATTTAGATAGGTTTTGATCGTCAGATCTCCCTGTCTGTGCTGGCATTGCTTATGTTTCATTTGAACAAATGACCGAGGTTGGATGTCTCATTGACCGAGCCAATCGCTCCTTCGACGACTCTGTCCGAGCCGTTTTTAATAAAGCCGATTTCTTTAGGAGTTGCTGCTGCACTCGCCTCGTTCGGCTGAAGAATCAATTTATCTTTTACAACTCTCATCATCATGTCTTTGTATATTGTGTTGGCTTTACTGGCCTTGGGCAGTTGCACCGGGTTTTTGGCAGGTCTTTTAGGGATCGGCGGCGGGATGATCATTACGCCGTTTTTGACCTTGTTGTTGGCCAGTATTATTCCGGGCGAACACATTGTGCACGTTGCCATTGCGACTTCGTTGGCAACGATTATGTTTACCTCGTTGTCTTCTGTACGCGCTCACCATAAGCGTGGTGCCGTCATGTGGCGTGTTGTCGCTTTCATCGCTCCCGGTATCTTGGTCGGTGCTTTGATGGGTACCAAGCTGGCCAGTTTGATGTCGACGTTCTGTTTGTCGTCGATTTTTGCCTGCTTCGTCGGTTTTTCCGCCTACAAGATGTTCAGCAAGAGCAAGCCCAAGCCCTCTCGCGAACTGCCCAAGACGGTCGGTTTGTTCAGTGTTGGCGGCGCCATCGGTTGTACGTCCGCTCTGGTTGGCGCTGGCGGCGGTTTTATCTCCGTTCCGTTCATGGTTTGGTGTAACGTGCAAATGCAAAAGGCTGTTGCAACGTCGGCCGCATTGGGTTTCCCGATTGCCGCTGCCGGTACGTTGGGTTACATTTGGACCGGCATGGGCGTGCCCGGCCTCGATCAAGTTCCTTACATGCTCGGCTACATTCATTTGCCCGCACTGTTGAGCGTCTCCGCTTCGAGCGTGTTGACGGCTCCGTTGGGTGCTAAGGTTGCCCACAGCATGAATACGGGACCTCTCAAGCGCGTATTCGCCTGCAATTTGTTCATCTTGGCCTCGTACATGCTCTACCGCGCCATTTTGGCCTACTAAGCATACAAGTCCTCCGTGCGCATACGAAGATCGTGGACCGCTTGTCGGTCCACGGTTTTTTTTTGATCTAAAAAAGAAGCCGAAATTCCTGAGGAACTTCGGCTTGCTTCAACTAGTGACCTAGGTTAGGGCATTAGTGAGGGTGAATCATGTTGGCAGGATTCACGTACTTGTCGAATTCTTCGGCAGTGCACATGTTCAATTCGAGAGCGGCTTCCTTGAGGCTCGAATTGGTATTGTGAGCATGCTTGGCGATCTTGGCGGCATTGTCGTAGCCGACGAGCGGAGACAAAGCGGTAACCAACATCAAAGAGCGCGTCATGAATTCGTTGATCTTGTCTTCATTGGCGGTGATGCCAACAACGCAACGCTTCGTGAAGGAGCGCATGCAGTCGGCCAACAAACGGATGCTCTGGATCAGGTTGTAAGCGATCACGGGCTTGAAGACGGCCAGTTCGAAGTTACCCTGGCTGGCGGCGAAATTGATGGCGGCGGCATTACCCATTACCTGAACGGCAACCATCGTGACGGCTTCGCACTGCGTCGGATTGACCTTGCCCGGCATGATGGAAGAACCGGGTTCGTTGGAGGGCAGATTGATTTCGCCCAAGCCGCTGCGAGGACCGGAACCGAGCCAGCGAATGTCGTTGGCGATCTTCATGAGGTCTGCAGCCAAGGCGGCCAAAGAGCCTTCCAATGCGACGATAGCGTCGTGGCTGGTCAAGCCATGGAACTTGTTGGGGCTGTCAACAAACTTGTGACCCAACTTTTCGGTCAAAACGGCGGAAACCTTTTCGCCAAAGCCCTTCGGGGAGTTGATACCCGTACCGACGGCGGTACCGCCGATGGCGAGCAAGCGGCAGGCTTCGAGGTTAGCCTTGATCAGTTCGCGGCATTGAGACATCATGAATGCGTAGCCGGAGAATTCCTGACCGAGCGTCAAGGGCGTGGCGTCCTGCAAGTGGGTGCGACCGTTCTTGATGATGTGTGCGAATTCTTCCGTCTTGGCGAGCAAGGCGGCTTCGAGTTCGTCGATGGCGGGCAACAACGTACGTTCGGTTTCAACGACGGACATGATGTGCAATGCGGTCGGGAACGTGTCGTTGGAAGACTGAGACATGTTGACGTGGTCGTTCGGGTGAACGAGGTTTTCCTTCGGCGTTTCGGCCTTGTTGCGGAAGTTGCCGCCGAGCAATTCGGTAGCGCGGTTGGCAATCACTTCGTTCATGTTCATGTTGGATTGCGTACCGGAACCGGTCTGCCATACGGCCAAGGGGAAGTTACCGGCAAGACGACCAGCGATAACGTCTTCGCAGGCCTGAGTGATAGCGTTGTAACGACGGTCATCGAGCTTGCCGAAAGCGTGGTTGGCTTCGGCGCAAGCGAACTTCAGGTAACCGAAAGCGGAAACGATTTCGGCGGGCATCTTTTCGGTGCCGATCGGGAAGTTTTCATAGCTACGCTGCGTTTGAGCGGCCCAGTACTTAGAGTCGTCGACTTGCATTTCGCCCATCGAGTCTTTTTCAATACGGAATTCCATCTTTTTCCTCCGAGGTAACAAATAGCTTGTGGACGGGCCGTTAGGATAGGTGCGTCTCACAGGAACTGAAAGATTGTACTCCATTCGTATTAGGAACTAACGTAAATTACCTAGTCGGATACCTAGAATAAACGATTAAGGTCAAAAAATAATGCGAAATATTCCCATATGGCAAGCAAGGATAACGAGGGCAGTTTTTCCGTTGGATTGAACTTTCCGCTGGATCAGTTGGGGACGAACGAAAAAAAACGTCAAACCGACAAATGGAGGTTTGACGTTTCGGTGATGTTGTCAGAATGAGACGCTGTTATTTCTTATTGCGTTCTGCAAAGATGCTGTCCCATCGCTGAACTTGCTTGAGAACCTGACAGGGTGCCGTACCGCCGACATGATCGCGTGCGGCGACGGAGCCTTCGAGGGTAAGAACCTGATAGACGTCGGCTTCAATGACGTCGCTGAAGGACTTGAGCTCGGAGAGCGAAAGGTCGGAAATGTCACAGTTGCGATCGCCGGCGAGTCGAACAACGCGACCGACAATGTCGTGAGCCGTACGGAAAGGAACGCCGCGACGAGCCAAGTAGTCGGCCAAGTCGGTCGCGGTGGGATAACCGGCAGCTGCTGCGGCACGCATTTCGGCTCGGTTGGGTTCCACGCCGTCCATCATTTCAATAAAGGCGCGCAACGTGTCTTTGACGGTGTCGATGGCGTCGAAAACAGGTTCCTTGTCTTCTTGCAGATCCTTGTTGTAAGCCAAAGGCAAGCCCTTCATGAGGGTGGCCATGGCCATCAAGTCGCCTACGACGCGGGCACACTTGCCTCGAGCCGTTTCGGGAACGTCGGGGTTCTTCTTTTGCGGCATGATCGAGGATCCCGTCGTGAAGCGGTCGGGCAACTTGATGAAGGAGAAGCGCTGACACATCCAATAAACGAGCTCTTCGGACAGACGCGAAATGTGGATCATGATCAAGCTGGCGGCCGCCGTGAATTCGATGCCGAAGTCACGATCGCTGACGGCGTCGAGCGAGTTCTGGGCAACACCGTCGAAGTTGAGCAACTTGGCGGTCAGTTCGCGATCGATGGGGTAAGTGGTGCCGGCCAAAGCGGCGGATCCCAAGGGAAGGCGATTGATACGACGACGCAAGTCGATCATGCGTTCGCGATCGCGATCGAACATTTCGACGTAAGCGAGCATATGGTGGCCGAACGTGACGGGTTGCGCCACTTGCATATGCGTAAAGCCGGGCATGATCGTGTTGTATTCACGACGTGCCTGGTTGACGAGAACTTCCTGCAGATGATGCAACTTCAGGATGATTTGATCGACTTCGTCACGCAGATACAGTCGCAAGTCGGTGGCAACCTGGTCGTTACGGCTTCGTCCGGTATGCAAGCGCTTGCCGGCGTCGCCGATGAGTTGGGTCAAACGCGCTTCGATATTCAGATGTACGTCTTCGAGTTCGAGCTGCCACAAGAACTTGCCGGTTTTGATTTCGTTGGAAATCTGTTCCATGCCGCGACGGATGTCGTCGAGATCTTGCTGAGAGATGACGCCACAGGTGGCCAGCATTTCAGCGTGCGCCAAAGAGCCGCGGATGTCGGCCATGGCCATGCGCTTGTCGAAGCTGACGGACTGGGTGTATCGGAGCACGAACTCCGCAACGGGTTCGGAAAAACGGCCAGACCATGCCTCTTTTTTGGCATGCAAGGGATCGGCGGAGTTGTTATGCTCTTGGGTCATAGGTAAATTCAACTGTAAAAAGAAAATACGTGTCAGTGCCTGAAAGCAAAGACAATACGGTAATTTGTCATTCTATCAGACGCAAGAAAGGAAAACGGGTTGTTTTGTAAGCGAAAATATCGAGCGGCAGTCCCTGTTTCCCGCCCCAGGTGTTAAGACTAAGGTCGGATTAGGTTGCTAAAATGCGCGGCAATTCGTGTCCCGACCGTATCGAGTGAGGTCACGCGTCCCTATCTTTAGATGAAGGTTTCTCAAAATGTCCCAACTGAAGCAATGCGTTATCGCTACCCGTGAAAGCCCGTTGGCCATGTGGCAGGCTCTGCACATTCAAAGTCGTCTGCGCCAGCAGTATCCCGAGGCCAGCGTTGAAATTCTCGGAATGACGACCCGAGGCGATCAGATTTTGGATCGTACCTTGAGCAAGGTTGGGGGCAAAGGGCTTTTTGTAAAAGAACTCGAAGCCTCGATGATGGAAAAGACGAGCGACTTGGCCGTGCATTCTTTGAAGGACGTTCCGATGGAGCTGCCCGAGGGCTTCGTCTTGGCTGCCGTTAGCGAACGCGAGGATCCCCGCGACGCATTCGTCAGCCCGAAGTATGCGAGCCTGGAAGAAATGCCCGCGGGCAGTAAGGTCGGTACGGCCAGCTTACGTCGCGAACTGATGTTGCGTTCCCGCTTCCCGCACTTGGTGATCGAATCCATTCGCGGCAACGTGGGCACCCGCTTGTCCAAGCTCGATCGCGGCGACTATGACGCTCTTGTTATGGCCGGAGCCGGTTTGAAGCGTTTGGGGTTGTCCGACCGCATTCGCGGCCTGATTGATCCGGCCGACAGTCTGCCGTCGCCCGGCCAGGGGGCTCTGGGTATCGAAACGCGTGAAGACGACGTTGAATTGATCGAACAGTTGCAGTTCTTGAACGATCCGCATACGCGCGCTTGCACGATGGCTGAACGCGCCGTATCGCGTGCGTTGGGCGGTTCTTGCCAGGTTCCTCTGGCAGCCTACGGCGTTATTGAAGAAGACGGCCGCATGTGGTTGCGTGCTCATGTGGGCGATCACCGTACCGGTGAAACCATTCGTGCCGAAGTACGTATGTCGGCAGAGGATCCGGAAGCGGTTGCCGCTGTTGTGGTTCAGGAACTTCGTCGACAAGGTGCCGATGCGATGCTTGAAAAGGTATTGCGTGAAACGGCCGCTTGATTTCGATAGTCATACCGACGCAGAAGCCCCTTTTCACTGTTGTTTTTCCGCTGAAGCCGGTATTTCTATCCGAGAGGAATTTTCTCTAGAATACGGTTCCATGGAAACAGACTCCTTTGAACAGGGCCAGATTTTGTAATGAGAATGAACTTATCGCATCAACCCGTCATTTTGATGCGCCCGGGAGCCGCCAACGATCGTTTGGCAGATCTTTTGCAACGACAAGACGGCATTCGGGCATGGCGTTGGCCGGCCTACGCCATTACTTTGCCGGAGGACGAGTCGCTGGTCAGCGATCGTTTGGCGCATCTGGACGATTTTGATATGGTGGTTCTTGCATCGCCCGCCGCCGTCACGGCCGCCGCGCATTGGGTGCGCGAATGGCCCAAACATTTGACGTTGGCAACCGTCGGCGAAGGAACGGCGCGTGTCATTCGCGCCGCCTGGGGCGACGACGTTTCGGTCTTGTGCCCGCCGGGGGAAGCCGAAAGCTCCGGCAGCGAAGCGTTGTTCGAGATTTTGCGTCACGGAGTTATTCCGTCTCGCGTACTCATCATTCGCGGTCAGTCCGGCCGCGAATGGTTGTCCGAGAATTTGATCCAGCTGGGGGCGGACGTTGAAAAGGTCTGCGCCTACGTTCGCGTTCCTTTGGAACTCTCGCCCGAGCAACAGGATCAGTTAACGATGTCCATGTGCGGCGAGGGTCCGATCGTCTACATAACGAGCACGGACGCCGTGGCCACGTTGTTGCATGCCGTGCGCCCGATCCCAGGCGCGCGCGATTGGATCGTTTCCGGTCGCGCCATCACCATCCATCCCCGTTGCGCCGACCGTTTGCGCGAAGCGGGCTTCAAGCACGTGGAAATTTCCGCGGCGGCCGACGAAGCGGTTCGACAGCGAATCTTGTCCAATCTCATCGTGAGAAGTTGATTCGCCGGGATAGACACAGACTCCGAAATCTCGAAAACATTGGGATTTCGGAGTTTTTTTTCAAATACGCCGTCCAAATGCGCTATAGTTAATCGATTAGCCCGAAGCAGGGCGCCCGTTTCGATTTTCAGTATGTAGATTTTTAGAGGATTCAGTATGTCCGCTTATATTCTCGGTCACAAGAACCCGGATACCGACAGCATCATTTCCGCCATTGCTTGCGCTCATTTGTATCGCGAACGCGGTTTGGACGTTGTTCCCGTTGCTCAGGGCAAGCCTGCTCCTGAAACCGCCTATATTTTGGAACGTTTCGGTTTGACCGCTCCGGAAGTTGTCACCAGCGTTGCCGGTCGCGACGTTTATTTGGTCGACTTCTCCGACAAGGCTCAGGCTCCCGCCGATATTGACGAAGCCAACCTCAAGGGGATCGTCGATCACCACAAGTTGGGCGATATGACCAGTACCGCTCCGCTCGAATGCATCATCTGGACCGTCGGTTGCACGAATACGATCCTCAAGCGCATGTTCGATTACATGGGCTTTAGCATCCCCGCCAATTTGGCCGGCGCCATGTTGTGCGCCATTTTGTCCGACACGGTCATCTTCAAGTCTCCGACGTGCACCGAAACCGACAAGCAAGTTGCCGCCGAACTGGCTCTGATCGCCGGTATCGACGACATTCAGGCTTTGGGTATGGATCTGTTCAAGGCCAAGAGCGCCGTTGCCGGTACCGCTCCGCGTGATTTGATCTTCCGCGATTTCAAGGACTTCAACATGAACGGTTGCACGGTTGGCGTCGGTCAGCTCGAACTCGTTTCCTTGGATTTGGTTGCCGAAATGAAGGCCGACATTCAGGCCGAATTGGAACGCGTCAAGCAGGAAGGCCGCCACACGGCTTTGTTGTTGCTGACCGACATCATGAAGGAAGGCAGCGAACTTTTGATGGTTTCGGACGAGCCCGCCCGTATTGCCAAGGCTTTCGGCCAGGATCCCGCCCTTTTGGAACAGGGCAATCTGTGGCTTGAAGGTGTCATGAGCCGCAAGAAGCAGGTTGTTCCCGCTCTTGAAGCCGGTTTCCGCGCCTAATTCAAGCGTGGCTCCAACTTACGGAGCGTGACACGAGGCTCCTAGGACTCTCCGCCGAAGGTCATCTTTCGCGGAGAGTTTTTTTGTGCGGGTCGATGAGACGGGGTTCGGCAGGCTACAATGGTCACAATCACGGATTGGCTTGCGGAAAGTAGTACGAATGACTCAAGAGATCTTTGCTTTGGCTTGCGCCCAGATCAATTCCAAGGTCGGAGACTTCGCCGGGAATCGTCGGTTGATAGTCAACGCCGCACGACACGCCAAGGAATTGGGGGCCTCTTGCATGGTAACCCCTCAGTGTGTTTTGACCGGCTATCCGACGTTGGATTTGTTTAAACGGGATGGAGTCGGTGAGAAAGCCTTGCAAGAGTTGAAGGCATTGGCGGCTGAATTGCAGGCGCAGGATTTGCCTCCGGTTTTGGTTGGAACGATTTTGTCGGACGAAGGCCGTTGCGTCAATGCTCTGTGCCTCGTTCAAGACGGCAAGATCACGGTGGCGTCAACGAAACGACATTTGACGCGTGCCGGTTTTTTTGATGAAACGCGCGTGATCACGTCGCGAGGGCTTGCTCCGATCGTTCAGCTTGGAGAGCGTCGAGCGCTTTGTCTAATCGGTCAGGATGCCATGAGCGTGACCAGACAACAAGCTCAGAGCGTCGACGTCGTGATCGTCAGCGACGCCCATCCTTATTGGGAAGGCATGCCGACTCGCCGCGAAGCGCAGTACGCCGCGTTGGCCAAACGCTTGGGCAAGCCCTTGTTGTTCGTCAATGCCGTCGGAGGAAACGACGCCGTTTTGTTTGACGGCAGCAGTTGCGGCTTTAACGCGGAGGGGGAAACCGTCACTCGCTTGCCGAGTTTTCAAGAGCAGGTGGCGTTGTTCATGCCCGAGACGCAAGGGGCGTTGACGCCGAAAGCAACGGACGCAACGGGTGAGCTGTACGCGGCCTTGACGATGGCCACGCACGACTACGTTGTCAAAAACGGCTTCTCATCGGTTTTGTTGGGGTTGTCCGGCGGGGTTGACAGCGCTCTGGTGGCGACCATCGCGCGTGACGCTATCGGAGCGAGGAACGTGCATTGCCTCATGATGCCGACGCGTTTTACGGCGGACGAGAGTCTGACCGATGCCAAAGCATTGGCCGAACGACAGCAATTGCATTACGCCGTCAAGCCGATCGAAGGGATTTTCAAAACGCTGATGTCCGAGCTTGAGGATGACTTTAACGGACGCCCTTGGGATGCGACAGAGGAAAATCTGCAGGCTCGCATTCGCGGGATGTTGTTGATGGCGCACTCCAATAAATTTGGTCATCTTGTCTTGACGACCGGCAACAAGTCCGAAGCCGCCGTCGGTTATTCCACCTTGTACGGCGATTCCGTCGGTGCTTACGCTCCCATTTGCGACGTTTTAAAAACGAAGGTGTGGGAGTTGTGTCGCTGGCGCAACGCCCAAGAGGACGGAGATGTGATCCCGACGAACATTATCGAGCGAGCGCCCAGCGCCGAGTTGCGCGAAGGTCAGACCGATCAACAAAGCCTGCCCGATTATGCGATTTTGGACGACATCGTGCATCGGTACGTTCATCAAGGTCAAAGTGTGGAGACCCTGACGGCCGAGTCGACCGATCCGGCCGTTGTGCGTCGTATCGTCACGCTGATTCATCGCAACGAATACAAACGGCGACAGAGTCCTTTGGGTCCCAAAGTGACGCCGGTATCGTTTTGCGTGGATTGGAAAAATCCGATGACGGCCGGTTACTCTTTGTAGCGCTTCAATCTGTACAATTAAAAGACGTTCCTGTTGATTTGAGGAAGAAAAACATGAAACTCGTAGTCGCCATAGTCAAGCCGTTCAAGCTTGACGAAGTGCGTGAAGCATTGGCCGATATTGGTATCAACGGTTTGACCGTTACCGAAGTCAAAGGGTTCGGTCGTCAGAAGGGACATACCGAGCTTTACCGCGGCGCCGAATACGTTGTCGACTTTTTACCCAAGGTCAAAATCGAAGCCGTCGTATCCGACGATATGTTGGAGCAGGCGCTCGAAGCGATTCAAACGAGCGCCCGGACCGGGAAAATCGGGGACGGGAAGATTTTTGTCATGGAAGTCGAGCAAGTGATTCGAATTCGAACCGGGGAAACCGGCGACGATGCCGTTTGACGTCCAACACTCGTTTTCAAAAGGAAACGAGTGTTTTTTTGTAGCAAAACGAATGCATGGGGTATCCGATGTTTCTCCGCGATCGACGAGTGGAGCAAGCGCGTGGCGCCGAGCGAAGGAAGGGATAGGTTTCGATGACTTGCGGTTGTCGCTCTTTTGAAGGTAAGAGATTGCCCCCGAGCGTTGTGTTGGCGCGAAACGGGACGATCGCTTTGTGGGGGTGTTTGGCGCTGTATGCGCTCATCCCGGCGACGTTCCGTTGGTTGTTGTTCGACGTGTTCGGATTGGATGCGGCAACGGATCTCGGTCGCTTGCTTGAAATGGCGACGATTGACGGGACCAGGTTGCTGCTGACGGTATTTTCGGTCGTCTATGCGGCGTCGTATCTGCGCGGGGTCTTCATTTGGGAAGAAGTGCTGGAATTGCTTTGCGGCAAAAAGCGTTTCCTCGGTTATGCCATGGCGGTGATGCTCGGAGGCGCGGTTCCCGTAGCCTTGCCGGTGATTGTCGTGGCCGTGACGGGGTTTGCCGCCGCCGGCATTCCCTTTGGGATGACGGCAGCCTTTCTTTTGTCGTCCATGTTGTTGAATGAAGCCGCCGTCGTGGCGGTGTTGACGATCCACGGTCTGGGGCTGACGGCGCTTTGGTGCGGGATCGGCGCGTTGGGCGCTTTTCTCGGCGGTTGGGTGCTTGACTTGCTTTCGGTTCGGTGGTCGGGAGGGTATCTGCCGTCGCTCAAGTTCGAGCACGTTTCGAAAGAACATGTTTCGGTCAGTACCTGTCACTGCGTTCTGAATCGGTATCGGGCGGCATGGGACGCCACTCGGGCGATGATGCTCAAAAGCTTTCCCTGGTTGCTCGCGGGGATTCTGGCTTCAGCCTGCGCGCGAATTTATTTGCCGGCGCCCGACCCAACGTCGTTCTTGTTTGATTCGCTCTTGGGGGTCCCGGTGCTTGTGGCGGCTTTCATGGTGCTGCCATTGGACGCGCTGTTCGCCGTTCCCGTGATCGACGCCTATTGCGCCCGCGGTTTGCCCATCGGCACCGCTTTGGTAGCCATGATGGCCAGCGGTACGTTCGGACTGTCCGCCATTTGGTTGGCTCAGGTTGTTCGCGGTCGGGCGTTGATTGCGATGGCGGTCTATCTGGGCGGTATGTTGACTTTGGTCGGGTGGTGTTTGAATCGGTTGACCTAAAGAAAAGGGACTTCTCTCTGAACTGATCCCCAATTCTTTGTCCAAGAATTGGGGATCAGTTCAGAGAGAAGTCCCTTTTTTTGTTTCTGCCGTAGCAAAACGGATCGAGTGGATCCGTTTTGTTCGTTCGATTACTTAACGGTACGGGTACCGATCACTTCGATGACGGCACGACGGTTCGGTGCCAAGCAGTCGATCAAGTTGAGCATGGTCTTGATGACGCCGCCCTTCTGGCAGTTCACGATGGCATCGGCGGTGCCACGACCTTCGGTCTGGATGCGTTCGCCGTCAACACCCTTTTCAACGAGGTAGTTCTTAACAGCCATGGCGCGCTTTTCGGAGAGCTTCTGGTTGTATGCGGGCTTGCCGAGGCGGTCTGCATAACCGGTGGCGAGGATGACCTCAACTTCCATGCCGGCCATACGATTGACGAGTTCGTCGAGCATGGACTTGCCGGAATCCTTTAAAGCGGCGCTGTCAAAGGCAAACAACGTATCGGCGGCGAGGGTCACCTTGGCAACCTTCGGAGCGGGAGGAGGCGGAGGAGCGGGCTGAGCGCATGCCTGGGCGGACAAGATGTCCTTGTCGCACTTGCAACCGTTGCCCTGCCAACCGGCCTGTTCGGCCAAAGCGGGAGTCCAAGAGCCGGTACGAACGCACAAACCGTAGCCGGACAACACGTTCTGCTTTGCGCTGTCGACAACGTAGGGGTTGGCGGGAGCGGCAAACGAAGCGCCGGAAGTGGCGATCAATGCAGCGGCAACCAAGCCGCCGAGCTTAACGGAAGTCTTCATAAAAATAGTTCCTCTCAGGATTAAAGGCACTGATTGTTGTTTTACAGAGTCCGGAATGTCTATTGCGTGTAACCCAATAACATGGCTTCCTTTGGTTCCAGTGCCACAGAGCCGAAGGGCATTTTCCTAAACGTATTGTGCCTGATTTTTGGGACGCATGCACGGTCGAGGTGTTGCGAAATCCTACAGCGTCGACGAATCGAAAAAAACCTTCACGAAGTCAGGAAAACACAGAGACGGCGAGGCGTTTTTTGCACGAAGCGGAAAGCGTAAATTCTTGCCTGATTATGACTAAAAAGGGCCTTAAAACGGTAGAATGTCTAATTCGATATTTTTTTCAGGCAAGTAAACTTTGCAGTGCAAAGTTTTATAAGAGACGATATGGCACAAGACGAAAAGAACAACCAAGTCACCGATACGAACGAGCAGGGAGAAGCCAACGGAATGCCGATTTCCTACTCGTACGAGACGCTTCCCATCGAGCTGGAAACAGAAATGAAGCGCTCGTATCTCGATTACGCTATGAGCGTGATCGTCGGTCGTGCTTTGCCTGACGTGCGAGACGGTTTCAAGCCGGTACATCGTCGCGTTCTTTTCTCGATGCATGAACTGCACAACACTTTTAACAACGCAACCAAGAAGTGCGCTCGTATCGTCGGCGACGTGATCGGTAAATACCATCCGCACGGCGATCAGGCCGCTTATCAGACGTTGGTGCGTTTGGCTCAGGATTTTTCGATGCGTTACCCCTTGGTCGACGGCCAGGGTAACTTTGGTTCCATCGACGGCGACGGTGCCGCTGCCATGCGTTACACGGAATGCCGCTTGGCCGCGATTGCCGACGCTATGTTGGAGAATCTGGACGAAGATACCGTCGATTTTGTGCCGAACTTTGACAATTCGGAAAAAGAACCCGTCGTACTGCCGGCGAAGTTGCCCAATTTGTTGATCAACGGTTCGGCCGGTATTGCCGTCGGTATGGCGACCAACATTCCGCCTCACAACTTGGGCGAAGTGGTTGACGCCTGCCGTCATCTGCTGCGCAACCCCGACGCGACAATCGACGAATTGATTCAGCGCATGCCGGCGCCCGACTTCCCGACCGGCGCCATCATCTATGGTTTGAAGGAAGTGCACGACGGCTATCGCACGGGGCGCGGTCGCGTCGTCATGCGAGCTCACACGCATTTTGAAGAACTCAAAAACGGCCGACAGGCATTGGTCGTCGACGATATTCCGTATCAGGTGAACAAAAAGGTGTTGGTCGAGTCGATCGCCCGCCTGATGCACGACAAAAAGATTGAGGGCATCAGCGATTTGCGTGACGAATCGAGCAAGGATGTGCGCATCGTGATGGAACTCAAAGCCGGCGTGGTCGGCGAAGTTCTGTTGAACATGCTTTACAAGATGACCGCGCTGCAGAGCTCTTTCGGCATGAACATGGTGGCCTTGGTCGACGGCCAGCCGAAGGTGCTCAATTTGCGTCAGTTCATCGAATGCTTCCTGCGTCACCGCCGCGAAGTGGTGAACCGTCGTACGTTGTTCCGTTTGAAGAAGCAGCGTTTGCGCGGTCACATTTTGGAAGGTCAGGCCGTTGCGCTCTCCAACATTGACGAATTCCTCGAAATCATCAAGTCCGCCCCGAATCCCCAGGTGGCCAAGGCCGAACTGATGGCTCGCGGTTGGACCTCGGCGTTGGTTCAGGGGTTGTTGGCTGGCGCGGATCCCGAGAAGTACCGTCCCGAAGAAGTGGAAGCCGGTTGCGGCTTGTCGGCCGACGGGATGTACCATCTCAGCGCCATGCAGACCGAAAAGATTTTGCAAATGGCCTTGCAAAAGCTTACCGGTCTCGAACAGGACAAGATCAACAACGAGTATCACGAAGCTCACGCTCAGATTTCCGACTTGTTGGACATCCTGGCTCGTCCCGAACGCGTGGTCGCGATCATGGACGCAGAGCTTGAAGAACTCAAGACCAAGTACGGCGATGAACGCCGCAGTGAAATCGACCAGTCGAGCGATCCCAACTTCAACCCGTTGGACTTCGTCATCAGTGAAAACGTTGTCGTTACTTTGTCTCGCGAAGGTTATATCAAGCGACAGTCGTTGACCGAATACCGTGAACAAAAGCGCGGCGGTCAAGGCAAGAAGGCGACGCAGATGAAGCAAGGCGACGTCATCGAACAGCTCTTTGTCGCCAATTCGCACGACAAGGTATTGTGCTTTAGCAATCAAGGACGCGTCTATCGACTTGACGTGTACCTGATTCCCGAAGGGGCTCGAACCAGCAAGGGCAAGGCGATCGTCAATCTCTTGCAATTGCAGGAAAATGAAAAGATCACGATCATCCTGCCCGTGAGCGAATTTGGCGAAGACAAGTTCGTCTTTATGGCGACCGAGTCCGGCATCGTCAAGAAGACCGCTTTGAGCGAATTTGCCAACGTGTTGCGCAAGGGTAAAAAGGCCGTCGAATTGAACGAAGGCGACAGTCTCGTCGGCGTGGCGATTACCGACGGCGCCCACGACGTCATGCTCTTTAGCGACGCCGGCAAGGCCGTTCGATTTGCCGAAAGCGACGTGCGTCCGATGGGTCGCACTGCGCGCGGCGTTGGTGGCATGCGTCTGGAAGACGGAGCAAAATTGATTGCGTTGTTGGTGGCTGAAAACGAAGAACAGCTCGTTTTGACTGCCTGCGAAAACGGCTTTGGCAAGTGCACGCCGATCAGCGAGTACACGCGTCACGGCCGCAACACCAAGGGCATGATCGCCATCGCCACGAGCGAACGCAATGGCAAGGTTGTGGCGGCGACGTTGGTATCCCCGAGTGACAGCGTCATGCTGCTTACGAGTTTGGGCAAGTTGGTTCGCACGCCAGTCAGCGACATTCGTATTTGCGGACGAGCTACGCAAGGTGTCACCCTGATCGACGTAAAGGATGATTGTCTCGTACGCATCAGTCGCGTTGCCGAAGACGATGCGGACGGTGACGAGGCTTTGCTTGAAGGCAAGTCCGAGCCGACCGAACACGGAGTCGAAGCGACGGAACAAGGCCCCGAAGCGTCAAGCGAAGAGTAAATAACAGCATGATGGGGCGCGAAAGCGCCCCGTCGTGTTTTAGGAAATTGGAAAAGGAGTTGGACAATGGAACGCGTGTTTAATTTTTCTGCCGGTCCCGCCGTTTTGCCTGAAGAAGTATTGCAGGAAGTGGCGGACAATATGGTCAATTACCAGGGGCAAGGTTTGAGCATCCTGGAAATGAGTCATCGCGGTTCCACGTTTGCTCAACTGCACGAGGAAACGAAAGCGTTGATTCGCGAGTTGCTCCAGGTTCCCGATACGCACGACATTTTGTTCTTGCAAGGCGGCGGTCACACGCAGTTTGCAATGGTCCCGTTGAATTTGTTGGGTGCGGCTGCCGAAGCCACCTACATCGTCAACGGCGTATGGTCTCGCAAGGCTGCCGCCGAGGCCGAAAAGTTCTGCCACGTCAATACGATCCTCGCTGCCGACGGTTCGGTTCCCCCCAGCGATTCGATCAACGTCCCCAATGACGCGGCCTATTTGTACTATTGCCAGAACGAGACCGTCAACGGCGTGGAATTCAACTACACCCCCGCCGGTCCCGACTGCGTCCCGTTGGTGGCCGACATCAGCTCCAACTTCCTGTCGCGAGCCGTCGATTTCAATCGACACGCGCTTGTTTTTGCCGGCGCCCAGAAAAACTTCGGTCCGGCCGGTTTAAGCGTCGTCATCATTCGCAAGGACTTGTTAGGTCTTACCACGGACACCTGCCCGACGATGCTCGACTATGCCGTGCACGCCAAGCACGGATCCATGTACAACACGCCTCCGACGTTTGCAATCTGGGTGGCCAATCTGGTGTGCCATTGGATCAAGCGTAACGGCGGCGTGGAAGCAATGGATCGTCGGGCACGCGAACGCGCCGATCTTATCTATCGCACGATCGACTCGTTCAATGCTTTTTACGTCAATACGATTGCCGGCAACGCCCGCAGTCGCATGAACGTCGTATTCAATTTGCAGGAAGAGGCCTTGACCGAATTGTTCCTGCGCGAAGCCTCCAAGCACAATTTGATGAATTTGAAGGGACATCGCATCGTCGGCGGATTGCGCGCGTCGCTCTACAACGCGTTGCCGCTCGAAGCCGCCAAGGCGTTGTCGGAATTCATGATCGACTTTGCTCATCGCCACGGCTAAGCATCCTTGACTATTTTGTTACACCGCTGACCCAAGGAAGGGAGGGAAACGATGCAACAACAAAAAGAAAACACTACGGCTATCGCACGATTGCGCGACGAAATCGACGCCGTGGACGAGCAGATCGTTCGATTGCTCGCCCGTCGTTCGTGTTTGGCGTATGAGGTCGGACAAGCCAAGGGCGGGACTCCGGTATATCGCCCTGAACGGGAACGCCAGGTGATCGATCGTGCCGTCAGTCTGAACGATCAACTCGAGAGCCATTTATCCTCAAACACGCTGACGACGCTTTATCAAGAAGTGATTGCCGCATGTCGAGCGGCCGAGGCGCGGCCGGTTGTCGCGTACTTGGGGCCGGCCGGCACGTTTACCGAGATGGCCGTTTTGGCGCGATTCGGTTCGGCTATCGAAGCCGTTCCCTGCTCGAGCATCGACGAAGTGTTTCGCGTCGCTCAAACGCGTAATGCTGGCTTTGCCGTGGTTCCGATTGAAAACAGTACGGAAGGGGCGGTGACGCGTACGGAAGATTTGCTCTTGACGACCGACTTGACCATCATCGGCGAAGTTTCGGTCAAGGTCGAACACAATCTGATGAACAAAACGGGGCGAAGAGAGGACATCGCCCAGGTGTGCGCCCATCCTCAAGCGCTGGCCCAATGTCAATTGTGGCTCTCGACCCATCTCAACGGCGTGCATACCCACGCGGCCGATTCCAATGCTGCCGCGGCCGTGTTGGCGACGGAAAACACGAGTATCGCCGCCATCGCTTCCAAGCGTGCGGCATCGCTCTACGATTTGAAGATCGTGGAATCTGCCATTCAAGACAACCCTCGAAACACGACGCGCTTTTTGATTCTGGGGCATGAAGCGCCGACCAACATGTCAGGCGTTCAAATGAAGACGTCGTTGGTGTTGTCCACGCCCAATCGCGCCGGGGCGCTCTTTGCTTTGCTTGAGCCGTTCAGCCGTTACGGCATTCAATTGTGTCGATTGGAAAGCAGACCTGCTCAAAACGGCGCATGGGAGTATAACTTCTATGTTGATGTCGAAGGACATCAAGATGACGCGACCGTTCATGCCGCTTTGCAAGAAGTCGGCAAGATCGGAAGTTATGTGAAAATTCTCGGTTCTTATCCGAAAGAAGCGTGACGAACGAAAGTTCATCGAAGATGGAGAAGAAAATGACTCAAGGATTCCAAGCAAAAACGTATATTTCGGCGATTGAACCGTATGTGGCGGGCAAGCCGATCGAAGAAACGGCACGTGAATATGGGTTGGACGTCAACGACATCGTCAAGTTGGCCAGTAACGAAAACCCGTTGGGAATGCCCGAATCGGCCAAGAAGGCGATGATTGAGGCCGCCATTGGTTGCGAGCGTTATCCGGACGGAAACGCCCGTTTGTTCCGCGACGCCGTCGCGCGTTATTGCGGTGTGACGAGTGATTGGGTGATTGCCGGCAACGGCTCGGACGAGTTGCTCGGTTTGATTGCGCGTTTGGTTTTGGAACCGGGCACGAAGTGCGTTTACTCGCAGTACTCTTTCTCCGTCTATGCTCTGAGCGCTCAGGAAAACGGTGCCGAATGCGTGGAGGTCCCCGCTAAAGATTTTGCCGTTGATTTGGATGGGATCGCAGCGGCCATCGATGAAAAGACCCGTTTGGTTTTCATTACCAATCCGAACAATCCGACCGGATTGATTTTGGACAAGCAGGCCATCGAACGTTTTATCGCGTCCGTTCCCGAATACTGCGTCGTCGTACTTGACGAAGCATACATTCACTACATGGCTCCCGAAGATCGCCCCAATTCGATCGAGTGGGTACGTCGGTACCCGAATCTGATGGTGACGCGCACCTTCTCCAAAGCCTACGGTCTGGCCGGTTTGCGTGCCGGATACGCCGTTGCCCAACCGGCTCTGATCGAAATGCTCAATCGCATTCGTCCGCCCTTCAATATGAATTTGTTGGCTCAGGCTGCCGCCGCCGGTTGTATTGACGATGCCGCTTTTTTGGATCGCGTTTACGCCATGAATCGTGAAGGCGTCGAATATCTGCAGAAGGGGTTCGACGAGTTGGGCTTGCGCTATCTGCCGACGTGGGGCAATTTCATTTTGGTTGAGGTCGGTGAAAACGCCCGTCAGATCAATCAGGAATTGTTGCGTCGCGGCGTTATCGTTCGTCCGGTCAACAGCTACGGTCTGCCGACCTGGCTGCGCGTATCCGTCGGCAAGGCAAGTGAAAACGAACGTTTCTTTCAAGCCTTTGCCGAAATCATCAAAGCTTGAGCCCAAAGAGGACGCGGATGCGATTAGCGTTAATCGGAACAGGTTTGATTGGCGGCTCGGCGGCATGGGCGATGAGAGAGTGCGGCGTCGTCTCGCATGTAACGGCTTGCGACATCGCCATCGAGTCCGCGCAAAAGGCGGTCAAGATCGGCATTGCCGATGAGGCCACGACTTCAATCGCCGATGCCGTGGCTCATGCCGACTGCATTATGTTGGCCGTGCCCGTTTTGGCGATGCAAAGCGTGTTTGAAGAAGTCGGTCGCCATATGTCGCCCGACGCCATGGTGACGGATGTCGGTTCGACGCGGCAAAGCGTTATCGAAGCGGCACGCAGAGGTTTGGGTAAACATTTTGCCCGTTACGCTCCGTTGCACCCGATTGCCGGGGGAGAAATGCCCGGCGTCGAGTACGCCACGGCGGAGTTGTTCCGCGGTTGTCGCGTCATTTCCACGCCGCACGAAGCAACGAATCCTGCGGTTCTCTCCTTTTGGGAGGAGGCGTGGAAGCGGGTGGGGGCGTCCGTTCGTCGAATGTCGGCCCAGGAACACGACGCGATTTTTGCTTCCGTCAGTCATTTGCCGCACGTTCTGGCCTATGCGCTCGTTGACGCGATTGCCCAAACGTCAAACGCGGAGAAAAAATTCGATTTTGTCGGTGCGGGTTTTCGCGATTTCACGCGTATCGCCGCTTCGAGCCCGGCCATGTGGCGAGACATTTGCTTTTCCAATCGCGATGCGATCTTGTCCAGTCTGACGTTGTTTGAAGAGGAACTGAAACGCATTCGCCACTATATGGAAACGAATGATGCGGATGCTTTGACGGCGGTCTTCGATCGCGCGTCAAAAGCTCGTCGCAAGGTGGGCTTGCGACCGCCCGTCAATGCGGAAAAAACGGAGGGGTCGATTGCGTTCGGCCCGACTCAGACGGTCAAGCCGATTGGAAAGCTCAAAGGATCGATTCGTTTGCCCGGCTCCAAATCGATCTCCAATCGCGCGTTGTTGCTGGCGGCGTTGGCCGACGGCACGACCCGATTGACGGGATTGCTCAAAGCCGACGACACCGACCGAATGATCGAAAGTCTGATCAAGTTGGGCGTCGACATTCAATTTGATTCCGAAGACGGCGTCATTGTCAACGGTTGCGGTGGACAATTTCCCAATGCGTCCACCGACTTGTTCATTGGCAATGCCGGAACGGCTGCGCGATCTTTGACCGCGGCATTGGCTTTCTCGGGCGGCCACTATCGACTGGACGGCATCGAGCGTATGCGATCTCGACCGATTGGCGATTTGGTCGACGCATTGCGTACCCTGGGAGCAAAGATCACCTACGAAATGAAGGAAGGCTATCCGCCGTTGTGTTTTGAGCCCGCCAAGCTCGAACGTGATCGCGTTTCGGTTCGAGGCAACGTATCGAGTCAGTTCTTGACCGCCTTGCTGATGATCGCACCGGTGATTGCTCCCGAACAGGGGCTGCGTATCGATATTGAAGGCGAGCTCATCAGCCGCCCCTACGTGGCGATGACCATCAAAATGATGCATGCATTCGGTATTTTGGTTAGAGAGACAGATACCGGATTTATCGTGCCCAAAGGACGCTATTGCGCCTTGCGCCATTACGCGGTCGAAGGCGATGCCTCCGGCGCCAGCTACTTTTTGGCATTGGGCGCCTTGGCCAAGGGGCCTGTACGCGTCTTGGGCGTGGGTTCCCAATCTTTGCAAGGCGACGTTGCTTTTGCCGACGTGCTCGAACGGATGGGGGCTTGCGTGACGCGCGGCATGGATTACATTGAAGTGTCCGGCCCCGAGTACGGACGCTTGTGCGGTATCTCCATGGACTGTACGGCGATACCGGACGCTGCGATGACGTTGGTCCCGATGGCGTTGTTGACGGATGGCCCCGTCCATTTGACTGGTATCGGATCATGGCGGGTCAAGGAAACGGATCGCATTGCGGCCATGGCGACAGAGATGAAAAAATTTGGCGCGCTGGTCGAAGAGGGCGCTGATTGGATTAAGGTCGAGATGCCTCACAGCGAAAAACCGCGCAACGCGACCGTCGACACGTACGACGACCACCGCATGGCGATGGCGCTGTCGATTGCCGCTTGTGCCGGCGTTACCGTTACGGTGAACGATCCGGGATGCACGGCCAAAACTTTCCCGACCTTTTTCTTGGGATTGGATGCATTAAGAGAAGGAACGACGAAGTGAGTCAAGAACAGGTAGAAGTCATTGCCATCGACGGGCCGACCGCCAGCGGCAAAGGGACGATTGCGGGCATTGTCGCGCAACGTTTGGGGTATCACTATTTGGACAGCGGCGCGCTCTATCGTTTGGCGGCTTTGACATGCTTGGACCGTCAAGTGGATTTGTTGGACGAAGCCGCATGCGCCAAAGCCGCCTCGGATATCGAGCCGATCTTTCGTGACGGACGGATCGAGTTGTTCGGCCGCGATGTGACCGAGGCGATTCGAGCGGAAATCGTCGGTATCACGGCAAGTAAAATCGCCACGTTGCCCTCCGTCCGACAAGCGCTTTTCGACTTGCAGCGACGTGCGAAAAAAGCGCCCGGATTGGTTGCCGACGGACGTGACATGGCCTCCGTGGTTTTCCCCGACGCACGCCTGAAGGTGTTTTTGACCGCTTCGGCGGAATCTCGTGCAGAAAGACGCTATAGACAGTTGATACAAAAAGGGATTTCTGCTAATCTTACGAGCCTTACTGAAGATCTGGCGGAAAGAGATCGCAGAGACCGTGAACGAAAGACGGCTCCGCTTGTTCCGATGCCCGATTCTCGCATACTGGACAGCTCGAACCTGACGATTGAGGAAACGGTCGAAACGGTTTTGTCTTGGTGGCGGGAAGTCAATCAGTAACCGATTTTTTGCTTTTTTTCTCCAACCGGTCCGGGGCCGGTTGGTTTTTTTATCAAACACCACCCCAAGAGATTCAATGAAGCGAATCTCCCCGGCCGGGTGAGAATTTTTTTTAGAGACATACATGTCCGATATTACCTTTACCGAATCTTTTGCCCAGCTTTTCGAAGAAAGCCTCGCTAAGCAGGAAATGCGTCAGGGCGAAGTCATCACCGCTGAAGTCGTTCGCGTCGACTACAACTTCGTTGTTGTTAACGCTGGCCTCAAGTCTGAAGCCTACATTCCCTTGGAAGAATTCAAGGACGACCGTGGTGAAGTGACCGTTCAGCCTGGCGACTTCGTTTCCGTGGCAATCGAATCGGCAGAAAACGGCTTCGGCGAAACCGTTCTCTCCCGCGACAAGGCCAAGCGTCTTGCCGCTTGGATGAACCTCGAAATGGCCCTCGAATCCGGTGAACTCGTTACCGGTACCATCACGGGTAAGGTTAAGGGCGGTTTGACCGTCATGACCAACGGCATCCGCGCTTTCTTGCCGGGTTCCCTCGTTGACACCCGTCCGGTTAAGGACACCACGCCCTACGAAGGCAAGACCCTTGAATTCAAGGTCATCAAGCTCGACCGTAAGCGTAACAACGTCGTTGTTTCTCGCCGCGCTGTTGTAGAAGCCAGCATGGGCGAAGAACGCGCCAAGCTCCTCGAAGCTCTCAAGGAAGGCGCCGTTGTTAAGGGTATCGTTAAGAACATCACCGACTACGGTGCATTCGTTGATTTGGGCGGCATCGACGGCTTGCTCCACATCACCGACCTCGCATGGCGTCGTGTTCGTCACCCCAGCGAAGTTGTTGCCGTTGGTCAGGAAATCGAAGCCAAGGTTCTCAAGTTCGATCAGGACAAGAACCGCGTTTCCTTGGGCTTGAAGCAGCTCGGCGAAGATCCCTGGATCGGTATCGCCCGCCGCTACCCGCAGGGCACCCGTCTCTTCGGTAAGGTTACCAACATCACCGACTACGGTGCTTTCGTTGAAATCGAAAGCGGTATCGAAGGTTTGGTACACGTTTCCGAAATGGATTGGACCAACAAGAACGTTGATCCGAAGAAGGTTGTTCAGCTCGGTGACGAAGCCGAAGTTATGGTTCTCGACATCGACGAAGAACGTCGTCGTATCAGCCTCGGCATGAAGCAGTGCAAGGCCAACCCGTGGGAAGAATTCAACCAGTCCCACAAGAAGGGTGACAAGGTTAAGGGCCAGATCAAGTCCATCACCGACTTCGGCGTATTCATCGGCTTGCCTGGTGGTATCGACGGTCTCGTACACTTGTCCGACCTCTCTTGGAACGAACAGGGCGAAGACGCCGTTCGCAAGTACAAGAAGGGCGACGAAATCGAAGCTGTTGTTCTCGCCATCGACACGGAACGTGAACGCATCAGCCTCGGCATCAAGCAGATGGGCGGCGATCCCTTCTCCGAATTCGCCGGCCGTCACGAAAAGGGTTCCGTTGTGAAGGGTACCGTTAAGGCTATCGATTCCAAGGGTGCCGTAATCGACCTCGGTGACGACACCGAAGGTTTCTTGCGTGCTTCCGAAATCGCTGCCGAACGCGTTGAAGACGCTACGACTCAGCTCTCCGTTGGCGACGCCATCGAAGCTTTGATCATCAGCGTTGATCGCAAGACCCGTTCCATCCAGCTCTCCATCAAGGCTAAGGATGCCGCTGAAGCTCGTGAAGCTTTGGACCGCGTTAACAGCGATTCCGCTGCTGGCACGACCAACCTCGGTGCTTTGCTCAAGGCTAAGCTCGAACAGAAGTAATTGGAGCTTTGCATGCGAGCCCTGACTAAGTCTGAGCTGATCGATCGCATCTTCGAGCGCCATTTGAATCTCACCAATCGTGAGGCAGATGCCGCTGTCAACGAAGTTCTGCGAACCATGGTCAGCGCGATGAGCCACGGGGTCCGTGTGGAAATTCGCGGGTTTGGTAGCTTCAGTTTGAAGTATCGCGAAGCCCGCGAAGGCCGCAACCCTCGCACCGGGGAACCGGTCCAGGTTCCTGCAAAGTTCGTACCGCACTTCCGTGCTGGTAAGGAAATGCGCGACGCCTTGAACGAAAAGGTACAAGCCGAATCGTCTCAGGACTAAGCGCAGGCTCCTGGAACTTCCAAAAGGTCACTTCGAAAGAAGTGGCCTTTTTTCATTTGAGCGAGGGTGCTCGCAGCGGAGTTTTCGTTACATCCCCATACGAGATGCGTCAAGAATTGCTGTAGACTCCGACACGTATGTTTGGACAACACAGCGTCCTCAAATCGTGGAAAAAGGAGTGGAACGGATGCGCCAGGCGGTTTTGATCGGTGCAATTTCAACTTTGATGACCTTCTCGGTCCAAGCGGCCGAATTGGGAGACCTTCGCGTTCGTTCCCATTTGAACGAGCCTTTGCAATTGGAGTTGGGATTGAAAGGAATCGGCGCTTCCGATACGCTGGCGGTCAAAGTCGGGACGCTTGATTTGTATCGCAAGGCCGGACGCATCCAACCGCCTGAAGTTCTCGGTTTACGAGTCGAGGTGATTGGTACGAATCCCTACCGACTTCGCATCGTTGGAAAAAACAACGTGGCGGTATCTACATTTCCGCTGATCGTCGAAGTGATGCACAACGGCAAAGCGACGACGAAGAGTTATACGGTTTTATTGAACGAGGCTCCTGTCAAGAAAAACGCTACTCCGGTGACAAAGCAAGCGCAAGGAAGCAAAAGCGTTGAGCCGAAATTAAAACCCGGCTCCAGGATAACCGTTGCCAAGGGGCAAACGCTGTGGGCTTTGGCACGAAAAGTGCATTCCGTTTATCCTTCGGCCAGTTTGGATCAAGTGGTTGTCGCCTTGGTGCGAACGAATCGCTCGTGTTTCAAAAACGGTCGCATCGATTCGTTGCGACTGGGGTGTTCGTTGCGGTTGCCAAGCGGCAAACAGGTGCGAGCCGTTACGCAGGATAGGGCGATGGCATTGGTTCGCATTCAGTCCAATGCGGACATGACTAAAGAACCGAGCGCCGTCAGTTTGAAAAAAGCGAGGGAGCGCTTGGCAAAGACCGATCCCGTGTGGGCCGATCGTCTGAAAAAGGAAAGAGCGCAAACACAGCAATCGAGAGCCGTTGGGTCGGCCTCCCTTCAGACAACGCCCCTGAAAGCTGCGAACGAAAGCAAGCCTCAAGTCAAAGCAACAACGATTGCTGTCAAGCCTCAGGACAAGACGTCGACGAACGTTGCTCCCGTCAAGTCGGAAACCGATGAAAAACAGGAAGTCCGTCCCTTGCAGGACGCCGTGCCTCAGGCTCAAACGATTGAATCGTCGCCCAAGTCGGAAGGTGCTAAAACGGCGGTGATTGACTCGGCGTCCGCACCGAAAGCGGCATCGGAGCGAAAGACGCTTTGGGCTTGGCTTTCC
Organism: Duodenibacillus sp.; assembly: GCA_017628205.1. Classification (GTDB taxonomy): domain Bacteria; phylum Pseudomonadota; class Gammaproteobacteria; order Burkholderiales; family Burkholderiaceae_F; genus Duodenibacillus. The sequence continues at coordinate 32,686 of JAGBZO010000039.1, read as the reverse complement.
GTTTTCTTCATCGTGGGAACATTGGTTGGCGTAGGGTTCTTGTTGTGGCGTCGACAAAAAAAGAGTGCCATGAAGTGCGATCCGCTCGAACAACCCATCCGGTTCATGAAACGTACCGAAGGGATGACGAAAGAACAAGAACAGGGCGTTCAAACGATGCTGAGCAATCGACTTGAGGCCGATAAGGCGGCCGAGCGCGGTTTTGTCGTTCGACGTCAGGAGCCGTCGACGCAAGATCGTTTGCCGGAAACGCAAGACGGTTTCGTCGGTTCTCCGCATCGGGACGAGGGCGTCGCCGAAAAGAACGAAGCGCAGCAGACTCAGGGCACGCTCTCCGAGGTAGCGATGGCCGAACCCAAGTTGGGAGATATCAGTCATTTGCGCAACGCGTTAACGAGAGCCATGCAAGATCAACTCGACAGCGCCAAGGAGTTTATGCAAGTGGGGGCCGATCAACAGGCGCTCAAAGTGCTGCAACAAGTGATGCAACAAGGCAACTCGGAGCAGAAACGCGAAGCGGCCGAGATGATGCGTGAGATCGAAGCGGGAAAGAGTGGTACGAGCCTGACCTAAGAGAGGCTCTTAACCGTAAGGAATGGCATAGGAAAGCCTCGGAGCTTTCGGACTAATCAATGAGGGGTTTGCGGGTCTACGTCGGTCGGTCGGCCGTCGACCCCATTCGAGAGAATTATGACGAGTGATAACTCTAAGGGCGAAGTCGTCGCGCTAGGTATTGAATACGACGGCTCGCGTTATTGCGGTTGGCAAACGCAACCCGATCATCCGACGGTGCAGGATAAGTTGGAGCTTGCGTTAAAGCGCTTTGTAACGGAGCCCGTCGCGACGATTTGCGCCGGACGAACCGATACGGCCGTTCATGGAACGGGGCAGGTCGTACACGTGAATGCGCCTTGTATTCGCGAATGTCGTTCGTGGGTTAGGGGTGTGAACGCTTTTTTGCCGGATGACATCGTCGTTCGATGGGCAAAAAAAGTGGACGCTGATTTTCATGCGCGGTTTTCGGCTCTTTCTCGCACCTATCAATACTGGATTGTCAACGATCCGGTGCGCTCGCCGATCTTTTTGAATCGTACGGGTTGGGTATGGCGTGATTGCGATGCCGAGGCGATGCATCGGGCTGCGCAATATCTGGTCGGCGAACATGATTTTTCGAGTTTCCGTGCGTCGGAATGTCAGGCCGCCACACCGATTCGAACGATCAGTCGCTTGAACGTGCGCCGACAAGGGAAATTGATTTGCATCGAGATTACGGCCAACGCTTTTTTGCAGCACATGGTTCGTAACATTGTCGGCAGTCTGGTCTACGTTGGGATCGGGCGTGAAAGCGAGTCGTGGGTCAAGGACGTGCTTGAGGCTCGTACGAGAAGCGTTGCGGCCCCGACTTTCGATCCTGCCGGTCTTTATCTTGTCGGTGTCGAGTATCCCGAACGATACGGCTTGCCGTCGTACGGCAATACGCCGTTTTGACCGTGCATGAGGAATAAACGAAAACCGCTTTGACTGAACGGACGGTCAAAGCGGTTTTTTCATTAGGAGCGTTTGAGCGGTTTGAGTCGCACGATGGTGGCGCCGGCACCGCCATCATGTTCTTTTGGCTCGGCATATGCGATGACTTCGTCGCGTTGCTTGAGCCAGCGGCGCACCATTTCGCGAAGAATGGATTGGCGATCGGGAGAACCATGGCCTTTGCCGTGAATAATGCGAACGCACAAACGTTCGGTCTGTTGCGCGCGTTTGAGAAACTCGACGACGGCGCCGCGAGCTTCCTCAACAAACATGCCGTGCAAATCAATCTGTCCGACAATCGTCCAACGGCCTCGACGCAAATCGCGTGGTACGTCAGGCCCAATGCCGGGACGACGGAAAGCCAGTCCGTCTTCACTTTCCAAAAATTCGATGGAGTCGTGCTCGTCGCTTAACGATTCGCGCAAGACGCTTTGTTGGTCAGCCATTGTTTGACGCGGAATCGGAGCGATCTTGCGTTTGTGTTGCGCGCGAGGCGCTTGATTCAGGGGTTCGACCCCAGCCTTGCGCATGGCTTGTGCAAAATCGATGTCGTCGTCCTGCGTGTGCTTTGCCAGCTTGACGCCCGCAGCGGCTTTAACGCCGGTGCGATGCATCGTATCTAAAAAATCCTTGGTGTCTCGAGCGATTTTTGCTTGAACTTGCTTCTGCTTCGTTTCTTGCTCTTCTTTTTCGCGTGCTTTGACACGCAGATCCGCCGCCAATCCCTTGAGGGCTGCGAAACTATTTCCCATGGTATCCGACCTCCAAATGACAACAGATCCGAAAGGCGTCCTTTCGGATCTGTTCGTAGACGATACTCTAACAGAAATTAGTGCTGTTCTTCGAGATAGCGTTGAGCGTCGAGAGCAGCCTGACAACCGGAACCAGCGCTCGTGATGGCCTGGCGATAGATCGGGTCGGCGCAGTCGCCGGCGGCAAAGACGCCGGGCACGTTGGTGCTGGTGTGTGCGCGGCTGCCCTTGTTGGTAACGATATAACCGTCTTCAAGCTTGAGTTCGTTGGCAAAGACGCCGGTATTCGGATTGTGACCGATGGCGATGAACACGCCGTCGACGGTCAATTCCTTGCGTTCGCCGTCGGCATTGACGATAGCAAGGCCGGTGACGCCCTTGCCGTCGCCGAGAACTTCTTCAACCTGATAAGGCGTGTGCAACACGATGCGACCTTCGTTGACGGCGGCCATGAGCTTGTCAACCATAATGGGCTCGGCTTTGAAGGTGTTGCGACGATGTACGAGGTGAACTTCGGAGGCGATCTGAGAGAGGTACAGCGCCTCCTCGAGAGCGGCATTGCCGCCGCCGACAACGGCTACGGGCTTTTTACGATAGAAGAAGCCGTCGCACGTGGCGCAAGCGGAAACACCCTTGCCCTTGTAGGCCGTTTCGCTTTCCAGGCCAAGGTACTTGGCCGAAGCGCCGGTCGCGATGATCAACGCGTCGCACGTGTAGGTGCCGACGTCGCCTTCCAAGCGAATGGGCTTTTCATTCAAATGGGCGGTGTGGATCATGTCGAAAGCGAATTGCGTGTTGAAACGTTCGGCATGGGCTTGCAAGTCGGCCATCAGCTGCGGACCTTGAACGCCGTTGACGGCACCGGGCCAGTTGTCAACTTCGGTCGTGGTCATGAGCTGCCCGCCTTGTTCCATGCCAGTGATGAGGAGGGGATTCAAATTGGCGCGGGCGGCGTAAACGGCGGCCGTCAGACCGGCGGGGCCGGAGCCGAGAACGATAACGGGAGCGTGCTGGTTGGTAGACATAACGTAAATCCTTTGATAGTTTAGTGAGCCCTTGGGCCATTTCCGAATGGTTTGGCCATTATAGAAGGTGGCGTCCAAGGAATCGTATCTGGTGTGTGAGAAAAGGAAACGTACTATTGAGAGTATTGTTCTAAACTATCAATATTCATTTCGCCATTAATAAAATGAATTATACACACAAAAAAAGACGGTTGGGTGACCAACCGTCTAAAAAATCTCTGGCGCGCCGGGCAGGATTCGAACCCACGACCCTCTGGTTCGTAGCCAGATACTCTATCCAACTGAGCTACCGGCGCACTCTTTGTCTGTGTTTTCTTAACACAGGAGAAACATTCTATACGTGTTTCTTACAAAATGCAAATTTCGTTGAAATTTGCTTCATTAGGCCATTGCCAAGCCGGAAGCGATACGGGCCAAAACTTCCTGCTTGCCGAACAATTCGAGCGTTCGGTCAATCTGCGGGGTCTTGTCGGTGCCGCAAACGATGACGCGCAAGGGAACGGCGATCGGGTTCATCTTGATGCCCTTGGCTTCCATTACGGTCTTGATGGCGCCGTAAATGTTGGGGGCGGTGAATTCCTCGATCTTTTCCAGTTCGGTCACGAAGGCTTCGAAAGCTTCACGGTTGCCGTCGGCCAAAGAGGCCTTGATGGCGTCGGCATCACGTTCCAACGGCTTGTAGAACAACATGGCTGATTCGGCCAACGCCTCGAGCGTGGCGGCACGGCTCTTGAGCAGACCGCAAACGCCGGCCAAGTCCGGACCGTTTTCAACAACGCCGCCGCGCTTTTCGATACGCGAGCGAGTCAGTTCGGCCAAGCGGTTGTCGTCGGCTTCCTTCATGTACTGAGCGTTGAGCCATTCAAACTTTTTGAAGTCGATTCGAGCGGCGGCGCGAGAGCAATCGGCCAAGTCAAAGATTTCGGCCAATTCGTCACGCGTGAACTTTTCCATGTTGCCGTGTCCCCAGCCCAGACGAGCCAAGTAATTGAACACGGCCTCGGGCAGGAAGCCGCGGTTTTCGTATTCCATGACGGATACGGAGCCGTGACGCTTGCTGAGCTTTTGACCGTCGGGACCGTTGATCAACGGCAAGTGGGCGAAGACAGGAATCTCCGCGCCCAAGGCGTTGTAAAGGTTGATCTGGCGAGGCGTATTGTTGATGTGGTCGGCACCGCGCACGACATGGCTGACCTTCATATCCCAGTCGTCAACGACAACGGCAAAGTTATAGGTCGGGATGCCGTCACGCATGATGATCAAGTCATCGAGTTCGCGGTTGGAGATCGTAATGCGGCCGTATACGGCATCGTTCCAGCTCACGTCGCCATCATCGGGATTGCGGAAACGGATGACCGGAGTGACACCTTCGGGGATGGTCTTGTCGGCGCAGTTTTCAGGACGCCAACGACCGTCATAGCGCGGCTTGAGGCCGGCGTCGCGTTGCGCCTCGCGCATCTGTTCGAGTTCTTCGGGCGTCGCGTAGCACTTGTAGGCGCGACCGTCGGCCAACATCTGGTCGACGACTTCCTTGTAACGATCCAAACGATCCATCTGGTAAATGGGACCTTCGTCGTAGTCGAGGTTCAACCACTTCATGGAGTCAAGAATGACTTGGGTTGCTTCGTCAGTGGAACGCTTCTGGTCGGTATCCTCAATACGGAGCAAGAACTTGCCGCCGAAATGACGTGCGGCTGCCCAACAATAAATCGCCGTACGAGCCGTCCCCAAGTGCATCATGCCGGTGGGGGAAGGAGCGATACGAGTACGAATTTCTTTCATGATTATTTCTCGGTTCAAACTTAACGAATCGGGGACGAACGCCTCGAAGAATGCAATGCGAAACATTGCATCGACAAACGCATTATTTTAACACTTCGCGTAACAACAGACTGAACAAACCGTCGGTCGAAAAATGGCCAAACAAACCTGCAAGCGCCCGCATGCAACAAAAAAGGATCGAAGCCGAGGCCTCGATCCTTTGTTCTAAGGATTGTCGTTACGATTTATTGGGAAATTTCGGGCAGACAGAGCATGAATTCGGGATGTTCCTTGAAGTACTGATCCCGGCTTTCTTGTACGGTAATCGGTTTGTGATCCTGTCCGACGCAGACGTAAACGAGCGTGGCTTGAGTGACGAGATCGACGGAATTGTCGGCCTTGGTGAGGCGCTCGGCATACACGTCTACTTGAACGGTAATGGAAGAACGGCCGATTTTGACGATCTTCGTATAGAAAGAAACGATGTCGCCGACATAAATCGGATTCTCAAACGTGAAAGACGACACGGCTCGCGTCACGACTTTACGTGACAGAGCGTAACGCATGGCCGTCGATGCGCCGGCCAAGTCGACTTGGCTCATGACCCAACCGCCGAAAACGGCACCGTATTGGTTCGTGTCCTTGGGCATGGGTTCAACACGCAAAGCGGGCATGCGATCGACCGGTAGTTTCAAGTTTGTCGTTTGTTCTGCCATGGTGAGTTCCAGATTGGGATGTTCTATAGACGAAAGTTATTAAAAATCGTACAGCAGTTTGTTGAATTTATCATATCAAAAAAAAGCCCCGACCCAAAAGAAATTGGATCGGGGGAAAAGTAACTGGAAGTTACTTGGTTTCAAATGAGTTGTTCGGGAAAGAATCAGAACGTGGGAACAACGCCGCCCTTGTACTTTTCAATCATGAAGGCCTTTACTTTTTCGGACGTCAATGCCTTGACCAGAGCTTGAATGTGCGGCTTGGCTTCGTCACCCTTGCGAGAGGCGACGACAACGGCATAGGGGCTGTCCTTATCCTCAAGGTAAATGGAGTCGTTCACGGGATTCAAGCCGACGCCGATAGCGTAATTGGAGTTGACGACGGCCAGGTCGACGTCATCGAGCGTACGGGGTACTTGCGCCGCTTCAACTTCGGTGAACTTCAAACGCTTGGGATTGGATTTGATGTCCAAAACGGTGGCCGCGATGCCGGCATCGGGACGCAACGTGATGAGCCCCGCCTTTTCCAACAAAAGCAGAGCACGACCGCCGTTCGTCGGATCGTTGGGGATGCTGACGCGGGCGCCTTTGGGAAGATCGTTGAGATTCTTGACGCGCTTGGAGTAGGCGGCCATCGGGAGAATATGAATCGGACGGACGGCCGCGATGTTCAATTTGCGATTCTTGACGGAGGTGTCCAAGAAAGGAACGTGCTGGTAATAATTGGCTTCCACATCACCTGCGTCCAACGCGATGTTGGGACTGACAAAGTCGGAGAACTCGACGATTTTGAGATCGAAGCCGGCGGCTTTGAGATCGGGTTGAACCAGACGCAGGATGTCGCCGTGAGGGACGGGTGTGGCGGCAACGCGCAATACCGTGTCGGCATATACGCTGGAGGACAGTCCGAGGACAAATGCTGCTGCGGCAGCTACAAAAGTTCGTTTCGTCATAAAAGCTCCGATAAGTTTCGATTGAGGCAACGGAAATGGCGAGTCCGTTGTCAATGCATTTCAGGTAAGGAGGCTTTCACTATATCAGGCGAAATGTGGGAAAAAATACTCTAAATCAACGCATTTGCTCAATGTTTGAGTTATTACCGCGTTGTGTAAGTTAAACGTCCTATGCCAAACGGACGGTAGACAAACGGGAGTTTGTCGCGAACAAACTCCCGTCCTAAAAATGTGAAGCATTCACGCTATAACGGCAAACAAACGATCAGCGAGAGCTCGGTTGAGTTTATCTTTTTTTGCAGCCTAAAAATTCGGTGGTCAACTCGTCGAAAGCGTGTACCGTGCCGCCAAACTCGCGGGCGAAGGCCTGAGCTTTGGCTTTGTCGGCGAACGGGGCCAAAGAACGACCCATCGTCGCTTTCTTTGAAGAGCCGTAGACGTACCAGGCGCCGCGCGCGTCAATGAGATTGTCTTTGCCGGCATGAGGCAGTTTCCAATTAATGGCGCTTGTTTCTTGAACCCACAAACGCTTGACGGCGGCCGAGGCAATCGGGTCGGTTTTGATGCGAGCCATGTTGCAAGCGAAACAGCGGGTCGAACAATACGTTTTTCTCGTTCCGTCGGCAAACTCCGCCACGCCTTTGGGCCCCGGGTAGTTTTTCACGATCATTCGGCATCCGCCGCACGTTTCACCGTCGGTAAAGACGCTGCCGGCGTACGCGCCGAAGGCCGTGCCGAACGCAAGGAAGGTAAGCAGATATTTTTTCAGCATCAAGCGCTCCAAAAAGACTTTTTTAGAATCCCTTGGGATATTAGTGAAAGAAGGCCCAAAAAGCAGTGGGATCGATTCGGTTTCTTGTGTTGACGTAATGTGTCGAGGGTTGCCACAAGAAATTGACATCCGTCAATAAAAAAGAGGAGGTCGTAACCTCCTCTTTGACTGCGTCTTGACGACGTTTAGGCGCGCAACGCCAACTGTTCGGCCAAGCCGGTATAGGTGGCCGGCGTCAACGCCAACAGGCGATCCTTGGCGTCTTGCGGGATTTCGAGTGTTCGGATGAATTCCTGGAAGACCTCGGCCGACATGTGGCCCTTGCCTCGAGTCATGGCCTTGAGCTTTTCATACGGAGCGGGAACGCCGTAACGACGCATCACCGTCTGAATGGCTTCGGCCAGAACTTCCTGAGCCTGTTCGAGATCCTCGGCCAGGCGATCCTGATTGAGCTCGAGCTTGCCCAAACCGCGCATCAACGAGGCGTAGGCGATGAAGCAGTAACCGAAAGCAACCCCGTTGTTGCGCAACACCGTGGAGTCGGTTAAGTCGCGCTGCCAACGCGAGATCGGCAGCTTGCCGGCCATGTGCCCCAAGAGGGCGTTGGCGATGCCCAGATTGCCTTCGGCGTTTTCAAAGTCGATCGGGTTGACCTTGTGCGGCATGGTGGAGCTGCCGACTTCGCCTTCCTTGAGCTTTTGCTTGAAGTAACCCAAGGAGATGTAGCTCCAGACGTCGCGGCAGAAGTCCAAAAGAACCGTGTTGGCGCGTTCCATTTCGTGGAAGAGTTCGGCCATGTAATCGTGCGGTTCGATTTGGATCGTATGGCTGTTGAAATTGATGCCGAGACGCTCCTCGATGACGCGACGGCTGTGCGCTTCCCAGTCGTAGTCCGGATAGGTGACGACATGAGCGTTGAAGTTGCCGACGGCGCCGTTCATCTTGGCATAGAACTTGACGGTTTGAATGGCGTCGATGATACGAGTCAAACGTACGGCGGTATTGGCCAATTCCTTGCCGACGGTGGTCGGACTGGCCGTTTGGCCGTGGGTGCGGGAAAGCATGGGGACGGCCGCCCAGGCGTGAGCGTAGGTGCGAATGGCGTCGCGAATGCCGGTGAGTTTGTTGATCAACGCCTTTCGACCGTTGGTCAACATCAGAGCGTGGCTCGTATTGTTGATGTCTTCACTGGTGCAAGCAAAGTGAACGAATTCGCTGGCACGGGACAATTCTTCATCGTGAGCGACCTGATTCTTGATCCAGTATTCAACGGCCTTCACGTCGTGATTGGTGGTGGCTTCAATCGCCTTGATTTCTTCGCAATTCTTGAGCGTGAAGTTGTCGGCGAGACTGCGCAAAAAGGCGGCGCCCTTGTCGCTGATACGAGGAAGTTCGTCGAATCCGGCTTCGGACAAGGCGATGAGCCATTCGATTTCAACACGAACGCGAGCGTTCAGATAGGCCGATTCGGAAAAAAATTCACGCAACTCGGCGCAGTGGCGGGCATAACGACCGTCGATAGGGCTTAAAGCGGTCAGAGAATTCAAAGCTTGCATGGTTGAAGCAATTTCCCAATAAGACAAAAGAAAAAAACGGAAAAATCAATGATCAGCGCATTGTACCGCACGGCTCGGGAGCACATGCAACAATCGACCTATTCAACGAAGGATTTGTCGGTTGCTACGCTTTCCGTTGCGTTAAAGGCGTGCGAACGAATGTAAAAACGTATGACAACATTGGTCGACGTGACCTGTTGGCGTTACATTTGGATAAAGGGGATTTGCAATTGCCCTTGGGTGATAAAAACGATCGCGTTACGCTTCGGATCAAGAAAACCGAAGCCGTTTAAACGACCTGGTTTTCGATCACAGCCTCATAATCTTCTTGGAGAGCGGGTATGATGAAACCGATAGTTCGCACGACGTTGATCGCTCTGATCGGGGTAACTGCAACGTTTGCCTGCGCCACCGCCGCGCAAGCTCACGGACCGATTGGAAAAGGCGCCCCGATGCACGGATCGATGCACCATCCGAAACACCATGTCGATTTCCATAGAGGTCATGATTTCGGGTTGAATTTTGGATTGATTTTTAATTTTGCCGACGGTACGTTCTTTGTCGGAGAAAGGAAGGCTCATCGCCTGCCTCCGCCTCCGAAGCCGCGCTGGCATCGCCCCGGGATTAGAACTTTCGGACCGGGAATGCCTCCGCCACCGCCGATGTGGCGCTGACGAACGAACCGACACTAAACAGGCAATAGAGGAGTTATACAATGAAAAAGACGATGGTACGCATTACGACGTTGGCTTTGATGGTTGCCGGTACGTCCATGGCTATGGCACACGGTTTCGGCCCCCATGGTGGTCATCCGCACGCGATGGGGATGGGGCCGGCTCAGTGTATGACGCAACAGGCCGACGTATCCCGATTGGACTATTTGAAGGCCTTCTATGAATCGGTCGCCAAAACGATGACCTTGACGGAAAAGCAGACTAAGGTATGGAAGTCCTACGTCGACACGCGTTTGGCCGTTTTTGAAGAACGCGCCAAATGGCGTCAGGCTCATAAAGTGCCTTGCATGGATGAGCAAACGCGTTTGGAACGTCGAGCCGACAAGGCGCGATTGAACGTCAAATTGACGGAAAAGGTTGCCCAACAGCGCGCGGAATTGCTCAAGGTTCTCGATCCCAAGCAAAAGCTTGTTCTCGAAACCTATGAATTCAAGAAAGGGCCCAAGGCTCGCTTTCACGCGGGGCCTCAGCACCGTCCGCATTGCAACGCGGCGCCTTGCCCCATCGGGAAGGGCCCCGGCATGACCCCGCCTTGTCCGAAAGCGAAAGCTGGCGCGACTGACGGAGGAAAGGTTTGATTGACTAGCATGAGCTAACGTATGGGGACGCCTTTGGGCGTCCCTTTTTACGCGTCTTCGGACTGCGTTAAACTAATGAGCATGGCAATGGCATCGAGATACGACGAGCATACGCCCGCATTGTTTGACAACACGCCGTCCACCCACGCGGCGATTGAACCAATGGCTCCCGACGCCGTGTTGCGTCGGCTCGGAGAGCGTTTGCCGTCCAATCTGTTTTTGGGGACGTCCAGCTGGAATTTTCCCGGTTGGAGAGGACTTGTTTATTCTCCAATGAGCGGAGAAAAGCGTCTGGCAAACGAGGGGCTTTCGGCCTATGCCGCTCATCCTATTTTTTCAACGGTTGGCATCGATCGTAGCTTCTACCATCCGATGCGTGTCGAGCAGTACACCCATTTCGCCGATCAAGTTCCAGATACCTTCCGTTTCATTGTCAAGGCGCCTCAACAGGTGACCGATGCCGTTTTGCGCGATGTCAAAGGCCGTCCGACGGGACTTAATCCCGATTTTTTGAATCCGGAACTTGCCAAGGATATTTTTGTGGACCCCGTCATCGAAGGGTTGAAACAAAAGGCGGGTCCCTTGATTTTCGAAATGCCGCCGATTCCCCGAGCGTTGTTGCGCGAGCCGGCGGATCGGCATCGCCTGATCGAATCCGTTGCGCTCTTTATGGAAGCGTTACCAAAGCGGATCGGCGATTCGGTTCCCGTGTACGGCGTGGAAATGCGAGCGCGAGCGCTTTATACGCCGCGCTTCGTACGGACCATGGCCGAAACGGGGACGCGTTTGGTGTTGGGTATTCATCCGTCGATGCCTTCGATCATGCGTCAAACGGAAGCGCTGCGGATGATGGACGCTCCTGACGTTCAGGAAGGCGTTTGGGATCCCAAAGGCGACGTCATCGTGCGATGGTCGCTGTCGCGGTTTGACGGAGAGTATCGACGGATGAAAAAAGAATGGGCGCCATTCGACGCTCTGCGGGAACCCGATATTGTCACGCGTTCGGGAATCGAATGGTTGATGCACCAGGCAGTTCGAACGGGACAACGGATGTTTGTTGTGGCCAACAACAAAGCCGAAGGCTCGGCACCGCTGACAATGCGAGCCTTGGCTGAAAATTATCTCGAACACAAACGGGCCGAGCGGATCGGATGACGTCGGTGCGTTCGGTATTACGGCTGCCAGACGGAAATGGGAGCTTCGCGAGTTTCCGGCAATTTTTGCGTGCTCTCGTCGGGAGTGCCGATCGTAAACCAACCGGCCAACGACTCGTTGGCATCCAAACAAAAGGCGCTTTGCAATTCGGGGTCTTCGAGAATGGAACCCGAAAGGGTGATGGCGCCGAAGCCCAGCGCGTCGATGGCCAGCAAGAATTGGGCGATGGCGGCGCCGGCCGTCAACTCTTGTTCCACGGCGGGAATGCGATGGTGAGGATCGATGCGAGTGACAAAGGCGACGAGCATCGGGCCTTTGAGGGCTTTGGAGCGCGTGCGCTGCACTTTTTCATCGTCATAACCGAGACGAATGGCGGATGCCTCAAACAAATCGGCCAAGTGGGCGCGATCTTCTTCTCGAATCAAAATAAATCGGAAGGGAACCAACGCGCCGTGATCGGGGGCTCGCAAAGCGGCTTGAGCGGCCAATTTGAGCGTTTCAAAATCGGGAACGGGTTGCGTCAGATGTTTGGGTTTGACGGAGCGTCGAGACAAGAGAGCTTCAAGGATCGTATTCATTTTCGGTCGTTTGTCCGCTACAAATAAAAACTGAACACAGCATACGAAATTTTTACATTGCCGTCTCTCAGCCAAAAAGATGGACATGTGAACAAAGGTTTCAGGCGGTTGACCGGAAAAGTTGTCAAGCGACCCAAGGATGAAATCGGCGGTTTGACGGATCCCAATCTCGATAAGCGATCTGCGATAATTGTCACCTATCGGGCCGACGACACGTCGGCCGATTTTTAGGGTAACGCTCACATGTCGCACAAAATTTTTGAAACCCCCATTCAGATCCGGTTCGCGCATTGCGATCCGGCCGGAATTGTCTTTCACCCGCAGTATTTCACGATTTTCAACGGTGTGATCGAAGACTTTTTCCGTGAAGTGGTCAACGTTCCGTTTATGGAATTGGTTCGACACGGTATCGGTATGCCCGTTGTCGGCATCCGTTGCGATTTCGTGCACCCTTCTCGGCCGGGGGATAGTTGCGTGGCCAAGCTGTGGATCGAACGCATGGGCGTGAGTTCCATTCGCTTCGGCATGACGCTTGAATGCGCCGATCAGGTGCGTTTGCGTATGGCCGAGACGGTTGTTTGCGTTTCCAAACAAGAGGGCATGTCGGCCCAGCCCATTCCCGAGCAGTTGCGTGAAAAAATGCAACCTTACGTCATGGACGAAACGAACACCCCCCTCGCATTGCGCGCTTGAGGACCTCTATTGATTAAAACCTCCGTTCGGTTTGAACCGCGGAGGTTTTTGTTTATGAGAGGTCAAACGGGCAATTCGTGAGCGGGACGCTTTTCAGGCCACAACAAGGACAGGGTGTGGGAAAACCGTTGAACATCTTTGATGTAAAACGTTTCGGTACCTTGCCGAGAGCCCGAGCGCAAGGTGCCGGTGCTCGACAGTCGATCGCGGGTGACTTTGGCTACGGCGGGGCCAGGTTCGAGAATACGAAGTTTGTTGCCCGTCAGTTCGCCGATGACGGGCGACAAAAACGGATAATGCGTGCATCCGAGGACTAAAGTGTCAACGCCTGCCCCGAGCATCGGCGTCAAATAGCGGGACAGGAGGGAGCGGGTTGACGGGGCATCGAATCGACCTTGCTCGACGCACTCCATCAGCCCGGGAGCCGGCTGGCTGATGACGTGGGCGTCTTGCGCAAAACGTTCGAGCAAGGAGGCGTAGCGAGGGCTTTCAATTGTTCTGGAAGTTGCCAGAACGCCGATTTTTCCTGAAGGGGAACTTTGTACGGCGGGTTTGACGGCCGGTTCGATTCCGATGACGGGAACGGGGCACCAGCATCGCAGATGTTCAGCCGCAATGGCCGTTGCGGTGTTGCAAGCCAAAACGATGGCTTTGGCATCCTGTTCCAGTAGGAAGTTGACGATGCGGTCGCATCGTTGCGTGATGAAATCGGGGGAGCGCTCGCCCCACGGAGCGTTCCCGCTGTCCGCGCAATATACGAAGTCTTCGGCGGGCATGCGCTGACGTAGGGCGACGAGGACGGACAAGCCGCCGAGTCCCGAATCCAGCACCCCGATCGGGGCTTGGGTTTTCATGGCGACTCCGATCAGGCTTTGTCGGCAGCGGCTCGTCCCAGACGGTCGTTGACGGCGGCCCACTCGGGGGTCTCGGGAGGCAATTCAATCAAGATGCGATCGGCCTGAATGTCGTCCAGTTCGTGCAAGCGGGCATACAGGACGCGGGCGTAGGCCTCCGGCGTTTCGGGCGAGGGCGTTCGAAACACAACGTTGACGCCGAGATCGGGAAGAATGCCGTGCGATCCCATGACCGCAAGACGACTGTCGGCAAGTTCCTGGCAACGAGCGGTCAACCGTTCTTGCGACACGAGCTCCAATTTGGTGTTGGGAGCATAGTGACTCTTGAGACGGCCCGATGCACGAGGCGCATTGCTGCCGGCGTCCGGGACGGGCATCTGCAATACGGCTTCGAGCATGGCGCGGGTGACGGCGCCGTGGCGAAGAATTTCGGGATGTTCGCCGGACAAATTCACAATGGTGGATTCGACGCCGACGTCGCAAGCGCCGCCGTCCAGAATGAAGTCGACTTTATCGCCGAGGTCATCGGCCACGTGACGAGCGCAGGTCGGTGAAATCTGACCGAACGTGTTGGCACTCGGTGCCGTGACACCTCGATGCGTCGTACCGGCAAACCGCGTCAGCAGCTCGCGAATCCAAGGATGGGAGGGGCAACGGATGGCCACGGAATCCTGGCCACCCGTCACGAACGTACCGCAACGTTCGGCGCGGGGCAAAACGAGCGTCAAGGGGCCGGGCCAGAAGGCTCGAGCCAAGCGATAGGCAGTCTCGGGAACGTCTTTCGCCCAGGCGTCGATCGCTTCGATGTCCGCCACGTGTACGATCAGCGGGTGATTGGTCGGGCGTCCCTTGACGGCGAAAATTTTCAAGACGGCTTCTTCGTTGTCGGCATCGGCGGCCAAACCGTAGACGGTTTCGGTCGGAATGGCAACGAGACCACCTTCGTTCAGGGTGTCGACGGCACGATCAATCGCATCGCTTTGAATCGTCGGGTACATAACTCTCTCTTTTTTTGGCTAATTACTGCGGCTCGGGCAGACCGAGAACAGCGGCTACTTCGCGAGCGCGACTCATGGCCTGTTCGACAGAGGCGCCGATGACGGTAACGTGCCCCATCTTGCGCGCCTTGCGTGCTTCGGCCTTGCCGTACAAGTGCAATTTGGCGCCCGGGATGGCCAGGACATCGCTCCATTTGGGTTCGACCAGCGCGTTGTTTTCGTCGTACCACACATCTCCCAAAATATTGAGCATGACCGTCGAGCACACGGGCGTTGTGTCGCCCAATGGCAAACCGGTCATGGCGCGCACTTGTTGCTCGTACTGGCTCGTCACGCAAGCTTCGATGGTGGCGTGGCCCGAGTTGTGCGGACGCGGAGCCATTTCGTTGGCAACGATCGTATTGTCCTTGAGAACGAAAAACTCGATGCACAAGACACCGTAATAATTCAACGCTTCAATGATGCGGGCGGCATAGGCGCGAGCCGTGTCGGCCAAAACGTCGTCAATGCGGGCAGGCAAAATGGAAACGGCCAAAATGCCGTTGCGGTGGTAGTTTTCGTTTACCGGGAAGGTGCGGACATCGCCGTTGCGACCGCGGGCGACGATGACGGACACTTCCTTGGCCAAATCCAAACGCTTTTCCAAAATGCAAGGAACGCCGCCCAACGACTTGAACGCGTCGAGTGCATCGTCGGCAGACATGACGGTCACCTGGCCTTTGCCGTCGTATCCCATGCGGGTGGTCTTTAAAATCGCGGGAAAGAGCGAAGCATCGAGCGCGGCGCAATCGGCTTCGGACAAAACCGCAGCGTGCGGCGCAACGGGAACGCCGGCGGTCGATTCCAAGAAGGTCTTTTCAGCAAGACGGTCCTGAGCGATCGCGACGGAACTGCCGGCCGGAGCCGTGAAAACGCCGTCTTCACCTTCAGCCAACAATTCGAGCGTACGGGCGGGAACATTTTCAAATTCGGTCGTGACGGCGCCGACTTGATTCTTGAGTTCAACGAGCGCGGCTTCATCCGTGTACACGGCGTTGATGTGCTCGGGCGAGACGTCGGCGGCGGGGCAGGCGCCCTTTTCAAGCACGACGACTTTATAACCGAGCTGAGCGGCAGATTGTGCGAACATGCGACCCAGCTGGCCGCCGCCGAGCAAACCGAGCTTGGAGCCCGGGGCGAGGGGGAAGGTGACTTTCATCGTTTCTTACTCTTCGGGCAGTTCCATGGCGCGAGCCTTGGCGTTTTGTGCGGCACGGAAGGCTTGTAATTTTTCATACAGGGCGGGCTCCGTCACGGCCATGATGGAAATGGCGTACAGAGCAGCGTTGGCGGCACCGGCTTCACCGATGGCAAACGTGGCGACCGGAACGCCCTTGGGCATCTGAACGATGGACAAGAGACTGTCTTCACCGCGCAAGTATTTCGAAGGAATGGGCACGCCCAAGACGGGCACAACGCATTTGGCGGCGATCATGCCGGGCAAGTGGGCGGCACCGCCGGCGCCGGCGATAATACAGGCCAGACCACGCTCTTTGGCGGTTTCGGCGTAAGCGAACATTTCATCGGGCATGCGATGTGCACTGACGACTTGAGCTTCGTAAGGAATGCCGAATTCTTTCAGAACGGCAACGGCATTTTGCATGACGGCCCAGTCGGAATTGGAGCCCATGACAACGCCAACGCGAGGAGTGGTAGTGGTGGTCATAATCAAATAACGAATGTAAAAGAAAGACAGTCTCAAATAATCGACGATCGAACGCGGATCGACTCGGCGGATTGTCGAGCAGGTACGGCGCCACCGTCTTCAATCGAAGTCGTCGACATTGTACCAAGGCGCATTCGGTTCGCTTCATGTGGTTGGAGCTGGCGGCTCGGACAATGTCAACCGAGGGCGTTTAACCCTGACGAACCTATCTATTTTAATCCTTTGCTCTCGAGGTGGAGGTTCAGGTTCAAAAGAAAACGGACCCTTTTGCTCAAAGAGTCCGCTCGGCGTTCGTTCAGAGAACAAAGGCTTGCAACAGTACGCAAACCCATACGACGATTGCGTGAATCAACGCGAACAGAACGGCCGCGCTGCCTACGTCTTTTGCAAATTTGCTTTTTTCATGCAACTCCGGACCGATGCGATCGATCGCGGCCTCAATGCCGGAATTGAGCAACTCGACGATCAATAACCAAAATAACGAGCCGATCGCGGCCAATTGGTAAATCGTTTCGACCGGCAGTACAAAGGCGGCGGGGATCAAAAACAAGCAACAAACAGCCTCCTGACGGAAAGCGGCTTCGTTTTTGAATGCGGCCACGATGCCGTCGCGAGAATAACGCGTGGCGTTGATCAAACGACGAAGGCCTGTTTTGCCTTTGAGTTGATGGGCGTTTTGAATTGTCATCGTGCAATCGAATAAAGAACACAACGGGATCATTGATTGCCAATGATCCCGAGGCCGTCGGAGATTAGAGCGATCTACGACGTCGTGCTGTCGTCGTCTCGCTTAGAGAATGTTCTGAGCGAGAGAACCGTCGGCGTAACGAGAAGCCATGACGGACAAGGACACGGGCTTGATGCGGGCGCCTTGACCTTCGCAACCGAACTGCAGATAGCGGGCCTTGCACAGTTCGTAGGCGGCCTGGCGAGCAACCTTGAGGAAGTCGCGCGGGTCGAACTTGCTGGGGTTTTCGACCAAGTAGCGACGAACGGCGGCGGTCATGGCCAAACGAATGTCGGTGTCGATGTTGACTTTGCGAACGCCGTGCTTGATAGCTTCCTGAATTTCTTCAACGGGAACGCCGTACGTTTCGCGCATGTCACCGCCGAACTGGCGGATTTCGGCCAAGTATT
Organism: Duodenibacillus sp.; assembly: GCA_017628205.1. GTDB lineage: Bacteria > Pseudomonadota > Gammaproteobacteria > Burkholderiales > Burkholderiaceae_F > Duodenibacillus. The sequence continues at coordinate 15,192 of JAGBZO010000039.1, read as the reverse complement.
CCTGCGGTACGGAGCTCGAGCCGTGCATGACGAGGTGGGTGTTGGGCAAACGATCGTGGATTTCCTTGACGCGCTGGATGCTCAACGTTTCGCCCGTGGGCTTCTTCGTGAACTTGTAGGCGCCGTGGCTCGTACCGATGGCGATGGCCAAAGCGTCGAGCTGCGTGGCGCGCACGAAGTCGGCGGCCTGATCCGGGTCGGTCAGTAACTGATCGCGGGTCATGACGGCATCGGTACCGTGTCCGTCTTCTTTGTCGCCCTTCATGGTTTCCAAGGAACCCAAGCAACCGAGTTCGCCTTCGACGGAAACACCGATGCAGTGAGCGTTTTCAACGACACGGCGGGTTACGTCAACGTTGTAGTCGTAGCTCGCGATCGTTTTGCCGTCGGCCATCAGCGAGCCGTCCATCATTACGGACGTGAAACCCATGCGCATGGCGACTTGACAAACGGCAGGGCTCTGACCGTGGTCCTGATGCATGCAAACGGGAACGTCGGGATAGGCTTCTACGGCGGCCTGGATCATGTGACGCAAGAACTCTTCGCCGGCGTACTTACGGGCGCCTGCAGAAGCCTGCATGATGACGGGAGCGCCAACGTCCGCTGCAGCCATCATGATGGCCTGCACCTGTTCGATATTGTTGACGTTGAAAGCCGGAACGCCGTAACCGTTTTCTGCTGCGTGGTCAAGCAACTGACGCATGCTAACGAGAGCCATTGTAAAACTCCATGCAAAAGAAAAAATGGAAGCCGATTCGTCACCGGCAACACGAAAGCGCCGATGAGGACCTGAAACAAAACATATCCGCTTATTTTAGCGCCAAATGTGCGCCGTTTCGTCTGTTTCGACCTAAAAAGCCCGAAATAATTGGGTATATAAGCACTTTGCCTATTGGTTTTCCATTGACCTGCCCGTAAAATTGAGGACTTGTGGAAAGTTAGGCGGAGCATCGAAGCAACATCACCCCGTTTGTAAGGATGCTTAGACTCGGATATGCCGAGTTCCGTCTTTTTCAGCCTACAAGGCGACGAACGTTTCTACTAAAACAACATAACGAAAAACAGATAAAAAATATTCGAACTGGAGTTATCCCATGGTTCAAAGTAGTAGTAATCGCTATATCGCGATCGGCTTGATGCTTTTTGCACTCTTTTTTGGTGCCGGCAATTTGATCTTCCCGGCCTCGATGGGGCAAGCGGCCGGTGAAAACGTTTGGTGGGCCGTCCTTGGTTTCTGCGTAACCGGTGTCGGCATGCCTTTGCTCAGTATTATGGCCATGGGCTATTCCGGCTGTAACGACTTGGAAGAGGCCGCGGGTCGAGTGCATCCGCTCTACGGTTTGCTCTTCACGATCGTCGTTTACATGTCGATCGGCCCGTGTTTCGCCGCTCCGCGTACGGGTACGGTCGCTTATGAAATTGCTGTTCGTCCCTTCCTCGGAAGTGATGCGACGGGCGGCGCCATGACCGTGTTCTTGATCGTGTTCTTCGCCGTTGCTTTCTGGCTTGCCGCCACGCCGTCCAAGTTGGTTGATCGTATCGGCAAGATCTTGACGCCCGCATTGGTCGCCACCATTGCCATTTTGGTCGTTAAGTCGGTGATGACCCCGCTTGGCGAAATTCAGGCTGCCGGTACGGCATACACCACGCCCTTGGTTGCTACCGTTCAGGGTGTGATCGACGGCTACAACACGCTTGACGCGATCGCCGGCTTCGTATTCGCCATCTTGGTCGTCAGCTTCATTAAGGATACCGGTATTGTCGAACCCAAGCAGGTGATGATGCAGGTGTATAAGTCCGGTTTCGTTGCTGTCGTGTTGTTGGGCATCATCTACGTGTTTATCGCCAAGATCGGCGCCGAAAGCGTTCAGGCCATCGGAATGAAGGATACCGGTGCTCCCATCTTGACCGAAAGCGCTCGGTTGCTTTTGGGTAACTTCGGTGCTGTCGTTTTGGCCGTCATCGTGTTGCTCGCTTGCTTGACGACCGCAATCGGTTTGATCTCTTGCTGCGCTACCTACTTCCGCAAGCTTGTTGGTCGCGGTTCTTACGTCGCTTGGTGTGCCGCCTTCTCGATCATGTCCTTGCTCGTCGGTATGTTCGGCCTCAAGACGATTATCGTTTCCACGATTCCCGTTTTGATGTTCATTTATCCGTTGAGCGTCGTGTTGATCGTTCTCTTGTTCCTCGACAAGTTCTATGACGGTCGTCAATGCGTCTATGTTTGGACCGTTGCTTTCACGTTCGTCATGGCTACGATCAACGGTATGGAAACGGCCGGCGTCAACCTCGGCACCTTCGCACAGATGCTCAAGGACTACGTCCCGTTGCATACTCTCGGCATGGGCTGGATCGGCTTTGCCTTCGTAGGCTTTGTCGTCGGCATGATCTGGAAGTCCGTTTTCCCTGCCAAGGCAGCCTAAACGGTTTGCAAAGTATCCGAGACGCATCGTCTCGGATCGCTTATAAGAGAAACACCCGTCGACTTTTTCGACGGGTGTTTTTTTGCGGTTTCGAATTGGCAAAGGTTCCTTTTTGGCCGCCGTAGGCGTTCAGGAAGGTTGTTTCACGACCAACCTCGGTTGGCAATGATCCTGAACGGATATGGGCTTGAACGATCGTTTGGATTTTGACGAGGCAGGAGAACCTTTGTCGAGATATAAAACGTAGCCGAGCGACTGAAGGCTGGAGAGGAGCTTAAGAGTCTTGTCGTGGATACAACGAACGACGACAATCGCGAGCGGCTAACGGAGTCGTTGTTGCGTAAAGAATCGACTAAGTCGGGCGAGGATCCGTTTGGCTGATTATCCGAGAGCAACGTCGAGCATCATCATCAGAACAAACCCGCACAAGACGGCGATCGTACCGGCATCGGAGTGTTCGTTGAGTTTTGCTGCGGGAAGCAACTCTTCGACAACGACGTACATCATGGCGCCGGCGGCAAATGCCAAAAGCCAAGGCAGATAAGGCGCGACGAATCCGATGATGACGACGGTCAGCAGACCGAAAATGGGTTCAACCAATCCCGACGCGACGCCGGCCAAAAAGGCCTTGCGTTTGGACCAACCGCACTCGTGAAGAGGCAGAGCGACGGCAGTTCCTTCGGGAATGTTTTGAATGGCCATGCCGAGAGCCAGAGCAAAGGCGCCGGACAGGGCCAACGGATCATTTTGCATGGCCGCGATGGCGAACGTCAGTCCCAAACTCATGCCTTCGGGGATGTTGTGCAACGTTACCGAAGAAACCAAAAGGGTGGTGCGTCGGAAGTTGGTCTTCGGACCTTCGGGTTCCGCATCCGGTTCGTGCAAATGCGGCAATAATTTGTCGAGCAAGGCCAAGAACAGAGCGCCGAGAACAAAACCGCCGGCGGCCGACCACAGACCGTTTTGGCCGACTTCTTCCGCTTGTTCGATGGCGGGAATCAACAACGACCATACGGAGGCTGCGATCATGATGCCTGCGGCAAATCCCAACGTCAGGCTTTTCATCGTCGGGTTTGGTTTCCGACCGAGAAAAAAGACGAACGATGCTCCGAGAGCCGTGGCAAAACACGTCAATCCCGTGCCGAGCAAAACGGCTTCATACGGGGAGAAATCGGCAAACAATACGAACAGTTCATTCATGTGAGCTCTCTCGCTAAAACTCGGCTGATGTTGAAGGTCGAATCCGATGCAAGACAATCAACACGATTGTATCCGAAGGCGCTCGTGTCAAGGCGTCCGAAGGCCGCGAGAGCGGCGAGCGGATAATCGAGCCGATAGCTTTCGGCCTTGTCAACTTCGCCGGTTACCGCATTGGACTGGGGCTTGCGATTCGGCGATTGGCAATACGCACGGACATGATTGTCAGAATAATGCCGGCCAAGGTCAGCGCGCTGCCCGTCGACCCCCAAAAACCAATGGCTCCGTAAGGCCCGCCGAAAGCTTCGCCTGAAAAACCGAAATACAGTCCGCCGCCCAAACCGACGCCCCACAGGAGGACCCCGAAGATGATCATGGGCAAGACCGTGACGCGATAACCTCGCATGGAGAAGTTGGCGACCGACTGAGCCGCGTCGGTGACGTGGTACAACACCCCGAAAATCAAGAGCGTGCAGGCGAGCGAGGCAACCGCTTCATCGGCGGTGTAAAGCGATACGAGCCATTGACGACTGAAAAAGAGCAGTAATGCGCATGCCGAGGCCAATAAAACGGCCGTTTTGTAGGCACGGTACATGATCGTTTGAGCGTGCGTCGGGTAGTTTGCGCCCATACATTGAGAAACCATCACGCTGACGGCGATCCCGATGGAGAGCGGAATCATGTAAAACGTCGCGGTGATGTTCGCCACGATTTGGTGAGCGGCCACCGAGACGGTACCCAGACGCGCGATGAAAATGGCCATGAGCGTAAAAGAGCTGACCTCAAAGAAACTCGACAGGCCGATGGGAATCCCCAAATGCAAGTGTTCTTTCAAGCTGCTCCACTCGGGCCAGTAAAAGCGCTTGGGGCGGAATTTGTCGTAGATCTTGTCTTTTTTCCAGATATAAAAGTAGATGGCAAAGCCGATCCATCCCATAAAAGCCAAGGAGATGCCGCAACCGCCGCCGCCAAGAGCGGGAAGGCCGAAAAGACCGTACATGAATACCGCGTTGATCGGCGCTTTCAAGGCCAACATAAGTAAAGAAACCCACATGGTGACTTTCGGACGGTTGATAGCGGCGTTAAGCGCAATGAAGACGCGACTGCCTACGGCTCCGCCGACGCCGAGAGCCGCGCCGATGAGATAGACGGTCGTCATCTCGGCCACGTTGCCCGACACGTTGCCCATGGAGATCCACAGATCGGTCCACAACATCAAACCGGCCCCGATGATCGTCACGAGAATGGACAACCAAAAGCTTTGAACCAGCTCGAAACCGATGCGTTCGTACCGACGGGCGCCGAACAAGTTCCCCACGATCGGACTGAGTCCCTGCAAAATGCCGACCAGAGAGAGCAAGATCATAACGGCGGAGGCATTGCCGACGGCGACGGCGGCAAGATGTTCGGATCCAAGTCGGCCTGCCATCATTGTGTCGATGGTAGCCGAGCCGATCACCGCGAGATTGGCTACGAAAATCGGCGTGGCCAATCGCCCCAACGCCCGCAAAGAAATATCGGGCGGGCCGGCATGAATAGGTTCGACGCTAGAGGTATGAGACTTCATAAAACAGGTATTTGCAAAGAAAACCGCATCCGAGAGGAGTCTCGAATGCGGAGGTTCTTTCGCTTATTGTACGCTCGCTCAACGCGCGTTATAAAGAGCGAATCAACGAAGACCGGGAATGCCGCTGTCGATGCTCGGTGCGGCCATTGCATCGGCTTTGTGGATCGCAACGGTTGCGTTTTTCGGGGAGTTGGTCACGAAAACCTGACCGCTGACAATGTTGCGCAAGCCCTCGAAGTCCATGATCTGAACGTGTTTTTGATTCACGACAATTAAATTGTCATGCGAGAAACGGGACAAAACGCGGCTGACGGTTTCCAATTTGAGGCCGAGATACGAACCGATTTCGGCACGAGTCATGCGCAAAACGAATTCGCTGCGGGAATAGCCGCGCTGTTCGAATCGTTGGGATAAATTGAGAATGAACGCGGCGAGGCGTTCTTCGGCGTGCATCGAGCCGAGCAACAACATGACGCCGTTCTGGCGGACGATTTCCTTGGAGAGCATGCGTTGGAAATGCAGGCTCATAGCGGGCATGTTTTGGGAGAGTTCTTCCAAACGATCGAACGGCAAAATACACACTTCGGTATCTTCAAGCGCGATCAGATCGCTCGAATACACCATGCTGGCCAAACCGTCCAAGCCGACGATATCGCCGGACATGTGGAAACTGGTCACTTGTTCGCGCCCGTCGCTGGACATGACGGCGCTCTTTAAAAAGCCCAAACGAATGGCGTAAAGCGCATCGAACTTGTCCCCAGCTCGGTACAAGGCTTCACCGCGCTTGATTCGCTTTCGCGTCGAGACGAGCTCTTCGAGATGCTCGATGTCTTTGAGACTCAAACCCAGAGGCAGGCACAATTCGCGCAAGTTACAGTTCGAACATGCAACGCGTAACGTCGCCATGTTGATATTGGGATTGTTCATGGACTCTTCCTTGTGCGGCGATAATAATGAAATAATCTGCGACGTTTACACTGATGGGTAGGGACGGGCAATCTTGCTTTAAACAACGACACTCTCGCAAAATTGCCTACACTACCGTTCGTGCATACGTAAATTTCTGCTAATTGACAATTATCAATGAAAGTAGATTTTTGTGCGAATAATAACAGGAACTTTTCCTTTGGTCATATTTTTGAGGTGCCTTAATGTCTAATCCCGCCACGAGCGGTGTCGAACTGCCCGATACCGAACTGTTACGTAAATTCGACGTAGCCGCTCCGCGCTACACGTCTTACCCCACGGCAGACCGTTTCCATGCCGGATACACCGCCGAAGACTACGAAGCCGCCTTGCGGGGGCGTGATCAGGCAACCAAGCCGGCCGGGTTGTCTTTATATACGCACATTCCGTTCTGCAACGACGTCTGCTATTACTGCGGTTGCAACAAGATCGTCACCCGCGATCATTCTCGCTCCAGCGAATACATCGACGTATTGTTGCAAGAAGCCGATCTGGTCAAGAATGTTATGACCGGGTCCAAGACGCTTGAACAGTTGCATTGGGGCGGCGGCACGCCCACGTTCCTGACGAATGATGAAATTGAACGCTTGATGGGTGAATTGGCTCAACGATTCCCGTTTGCACAAGACGGCGAATTTTCCATCGAGGTCGATCCTCGCACGTGTCCCACCGACAAAATCGAAGTGCTCAAGCGCTCGGGCTTCAATCGCATGAGCTTGGGCGTTCAGGACTTTAATCCCGAAGTGCAAAAGGCTGTCAATCGCGTTCAGCCGTTCGAATTGACTCGCGACGTCATGCAAGCGGCGCGCGACAACGGTTTCAATTCCATCAACATGGACTTGATTTACGGGTTGCCCAAGCAGACTCGCGATACGTTTAAAAAGACGATCGATCAAGTGCTCGAACTGTCGCCCGATCGCATCGCCTTGTACCACTACGCGCATTTGCCCAATCATTTCAAGGCTCAGCGACGCATTCTTCCGGCCGATTTGCCGGGGACGGTGGAAAAGGTCAACATCATGTTCGACGCCATTCGGCATTTGACGGAAAACGGCTACCGTTATATTGGTATGGATCACTTTGCCAAGGCTACCGACGAACTGTCGATCGCTCAGGTCAACGGTACCATTCAGCGCAATTTCCAGGGTTACTCCACGCGCGCCGAGTGCGATATGGTGGCTTTGGGCGCGAGCTCCATCTCTTATGTTGACGGCAACTTCGCCTGCAATCCGCGTGATGTCGAACCCTATTACGAAGCGATCCGAGCCGGTCGTCTGGCCACCTGCCGCGGCTTCAAGCTCAGCCAGGAAGATTTGTTGCGTCGTGCCGTCATTATGACGATCATGTGCCGCTTCTCTTTGGACAAGCGTGAAATCGAAGAAGAATTCAAGATCGACTTTGATTCGACCTTTGCTTACGAACTGCGTAAGCTGACCGCTTACGCCAAGCACGAACTTGTGGAATTGACCAACGACAAGATCGTCGTCAGCGCCAAGGGTAAGATTTTCGTTCGTGCCGTGGCCATGCAATTTGACCGTTACTTGCGCGAATCCGATCGCGCCGGCGGCTACTCCAAGATCGCTTGATCGTCTCGGTAGCGTCTGATCAAAACCGTGCTGTGTCTTGATGCAGCGCGGTTTTTTTATCGGGACGTCGAAGGCGTTCCGATCTGACGCAATAACATGCTAGAGTGCTCCACACGAGATTAGTTAGGGTTTGGTAAGACTATGACGACTTTTTATTGGCACGACTACGAAACGTTCGGTTTGAATCGACGTCTCGATCGCCCGGCGCAGTTCGCCGGACAGCGAACCGACGAACAATTCAATCCGATCGGCGAGGCGGACGTATGGTATTGCAAACCGACGCTCGACTATCTTCCTCAGCCGCAAGCCTGTTTGGTCACCGGAATCACGCCGCAGCAGGCGTGGACGAAGGGGATGTGCGAGGCGAAGTTCGCCGAGAACGTGTTCGAGGTCATGAATCGGCCGGGCACGGTGTCGATCGGTTACAACTCGCTTCGGTTTGACGACGAAGTTTCGCGACATCTGTTTTGGCGTAACTTTTACGATCCTTATCAGCGCGAGTGGAGTCAGGGCTGTTCGCGTTGGGATTTGTTTCCGTTCGTATTGGCCGTTTGGGCTTTACGCCCCGAGGGGATTTGCTGGCCGACGGTCGTTTCCGAGAAAGACGGACGAAGCGAACGCGTTTCTTTCCGATTGGAACACCTCTCGCAGGCCAACCATCTGGAACACTCGCATGCGCACGATGCGGCTAGCGACGTGCAAGCTACGATCGCCTTGGCACGGCTCTTGTCGCAAAAGCAGCCGCGTTTGTGGGATTGGGCTTTGAAGAACCGTACGAAGGAGGCCGTGATCGCCGCGCTCGGGTCCGGGCGTCCTTGTGTTTGGATTGATCCTTATGCCGGACAGGAAAAAGGCTTCATTCGCGTCGTGATGCCCTTGAGTGTGAATCCTCACAACAAGAACGAATACTTGGTATGGGATTTGCGGTATGACCCGAGCGAGTTGGTCGGGCTGTCGCCCGAAACGATCGCGCGTCGCGCATTCGGATCAAAAGACGCGATGCTCGAAGGTGAGGAACGGCTGCCGTTGCATGCGATCAAGGTCAATGCCGCTCCTTTTGTTTGCAACACGCTCGGCATTCTCAATACGTCCGTATGCGAGCGCTTCGGCCTCGACCTTGAACGGTATGTCAAACACGGAGATATTCTGACTCGACTGCACGCTCAGTTGGAAGGTCCGGTGCTTCTGGCCAAAGAGGCCGTGGGTGATTCCTCCCAAGGGGAAAGCGATGCCGATGCGGCGTTGTACGACGGATTTGTTGGCTATGCCGACAAGGGCGCGATGCAACGACTGCACGCACTTTCCCCCGAAACATTGGCCGAACATGTTCGAGAGGGGCGTCTGTATTTCGACGATCCGCGGTTGACCGAATTGCTCAAGCGCTACCGTGCACGCAACTGGCCCGAGACGTTGGACGGCGAAGAGCAAGCACAATGGCTCGAGCATTGCCGACACCGATTGCATTGCGGTATCGAAGGCATGCGAACCATCGACACTTTTTTCAACGATATTGACGAGATGGCTCAAAAAGACGAAGAATTGCTTGAAGCGGGGACGTTGACTCAGGACGCTTTCGAACGCCGTCAAGGGATTCTGTCCGCGTTGTACGATTGGGCCGAATTTGTGGCGCAGGCCACCGAATAAGCAGAGGGGGACGGGTGATGGAGAATAAAACGTACGAACCCTGCCGACCGAGAAAAGTCGCTTTTCTCGGGCTTGGCGTGATGGGGTATGAAATGGCCGGGCATTTGCGTCGGGCCGGACATGATGTGTGCGTTTACAACCGCACCGTCGGCAAGGCCGAACGCTGGGTTCGTGAATTCGGCGGCTCCATGGCGGAAACGCCAAGACAAGCCGTTATCGATTGCGACGTTGTGTTTGCTTGTGTCGGTAACGATGACGACGTTCGCAGTATCGTTCTGGGGGAAGACGGCGCGTTGGCAGGTATGAAGCCCGGAGCGGTGTTTGTGGACAATACGACGGACTCGGCCGGCTTGGCGCGAGAAATGTCGCGCCTGTTTGCCGAGCATGGTCTTGCGTTTGTCGACGCACCGGTATCTGGCGGACAAGCCGGCGCTCAAAAAGGTGTTTTGACGGTGATGTGCGGCGGTGACGAATCCGTTTTCAACGCCGTCCGAGACGTGATTATGGCCTTCAGTTGTGCCGTGACGTATTTAGGGCCGAGCGGCAACGGACAGTTGGCGAAGATGTGCAACCAGATATGCATTGCGGGCGTCGTGCAGGGATTGGCAGAGGCCATCGCTTTCGGCAGCAATGCCGGGCTCGACATGAAGGCTGTCTTGAAGGTCATCGAGAAAGGGGCCGCCGGGTCTTGGCAAATGCGCGAACGCGGTTCCACCATGGTGGACGGCAAGTTTGATTTTGGATTTGCCGTCGATTGGATGAGAAAAGATCTGGGCATCGCGATGAATGAGGCCAGGATCAACGGTTCGAGCTTGCCGCTGACCGCGCTTGTCGATCAGTTCTACGGTGAGGTGCAGCAAAAGGGTGGCAGTCGTTGGGATACGTCGAGTTTGATCGTTCGATTGCCCAAGCAATGATCGATTTGCTTTAGACAAAAAAGGAGCCATCGGGCTCCTTTTTTGTTGAGGTCGAGCTAAGGCGGGACGAAGCGACGACACGGCTCTAGAGTCTCTTGCTCTTAGGTCGCCGACTACTGGACAAGTTTCTGATTGAGAATTAGAATGAGAACAATTCTCTATGGACCAAATAGAATAATTCTAAATATCGATAGCGGTTGTCTTGTATGTCCAACAGTCTTACTCTCGACCGATGCGAAGTCGGTCAAACACTGAAAGTTGTCGGCGTGGAGGCTAACGATGCTCCTGCCGATTGGGCGGTTTGGCTTGAGGAAATTGGCTTTACAGAAGGCGAAGAATGCAAAGTCATGCAACGGGCGATGCCGGGAGGCGAACCGTTGGCCGTACGCATCGGCGCTTCGACGTTCGCCCTCCGAGCAGCAGAAGCGCGTTGCATTCGCGTGCGAGCTACCGATAAATAACGATCAAGACATGCAAACGACTCGGCCGAATCAATATTCGGCCCGATTGCATTTCAGAAGCCCCAAAAAGCAGTCCCATGAAAGAAAGTGTAGTTCACGTGGTGCCCTCCGGTCCTTTGGTGGCCATGGTAGGCAATCCCAATGCCGGGAAGACGGCCCTGTTCAATGCGCTGACCGGTTCGAACCAAAAAGTAGCCAACTATTCGGGCGTTACCGTCGAACGCGTCGAGGGCAAGTTCGTTGGTGCAAGCCGCACGATTCGCGTGCTTGATTTGCCCGGTACCTATTCGTTTCATCCCCGCAGTCCCGATGAACGCGTTACGTGCGATGTCTTGCGTGGTCAGGCGCGCGGCGAGCGCTGTCCCGATATTTGCGTTTGCGTCGTCGACGCAACGAATTTGAGACGTGGACTGAAGTTAGTCTTGGGGGCTCAACAACTGGGATTGTCGGTTGTGGTGGCCGTCAACATGATGGACCGAGCAGCCAAGCGAGGGATTCACGTGAGTTTGGAAAAGCTCTCGGCGCAGTTGGGCGGCATCCCCGTCGTCGGCACCGTTGCGATTGACAAAAAGGGGACGGAAGAGCTCGTCCGACTTTTGAGCGATACGGATCGATGGGCTCAATATCGCGTCGAGCCGACGCCGAATCTGAGCGAGCCGACGCGCGTGGCCGAAATCATGACGGCGATGGGGTTGGATCAACTTTGTCCCGACACGTTGACCGAACGGATCGATCGATTCGTCATGCATCCGGTACTCGGCCCCTTGGTGCTCTTCACCATTTTGTTTGTCGTCTTTCAGGCGGTGTTTGCTTGGGCCGCCAAACCTATGGAATGGATCGAAGAGGGATTCGGTTGGTTGGGTGAGGCATGCGCGACTTACTTGCCCGACGGTATCGTCAAGGACATTCTGGTCGATGCCGTAATCGGCGGCGTCGGCGGCGTCGCTGTGTTTTTGCCCCAGATCGTCATTCTTTTCTTCTTCATTTTGTTGATGGAAGAGTCCGGCTATTTACCCCGAGCCGCCTTCTTGTTGGACAGAACAATGGGCGGCGTCGGCTTGTCGGGACGTAGCTTTTTGTCGTTGCTCTCCGGCTATGCCTGCGCGGTTCCCGCCATTATGGCCAGCCGCATCGTCGGGAATCAGCGCGATCGATGGGCGACCATCGCGATTGCGCCTTTGCTGACGTGCAGCGCTCGACTTCCCGTTTATACCGTCATGATCGGGGCGTTTGTGCCCAACGTCACCGTGATGAGTGTCGGATTGCAAGGGTTGGTGCTGTTTGCGTTGTATATGTTGGGGACGGGGGGAGCTTTGTGCGTGGCTTGGGTGATGAGCCGCCGCGCCGTACGTCGAGGCGAACGACGCACGTTGATGCTTGAGTTACCTTGCTACCATATGCCCCGTTGGCGTCCGATTGCTCACGGTCTGTGGACTCGCGCCTGGATTTACCTGCAAAAGGTTGGTACCGTCATTTTGGGGTTGACGGTTATTCTGTGGGTGTTGACGACGTTTCCCGGCGCTCCCGCGGGGGCTAGCGATCCGGCGATTAACTACAGCTTTGCCGGACAACTCGGGCAGGCGATTGAGCCGTTATTTGCTCCTATCGGATTTAATTGGCAGATGTGCGTCTCGCTGATTCCGGCTATGGGGGCTCGTGAGGTGGCCGTAGCCGCTTTGGGTACCATCTATGCCGTAGGCGGCGAGGCTGAAGACGCATTGATTCCCATTGTTCAACAGGTTTGGAGTATTCCGATGGGGTTGAGCTATTTGGCTTTCTTCGTCTTCTCGCCTTCGTGTTTGGCTACTTTGGCGGCCATCAAACGTGAAATGAACAGCTGGAAGGCACCGATCGGTTTGTGGTTCGCTTACATGGGTTTGTCTTACGCCTTTGCTTACGTTGTGTATTGCATTAGCAGCAGTCTGGTGTGAGTTTCTCCGTCTTGTAACGTTTCGATCGGTTCATATGGACTTGTAATGAACCGGAGTTCTACAGAGCGAAGGGAATGATTCAATGACAGATGGGGCGTCCGGTTGTGTGACCGGACGCCCCAATTTGTATCTCGGTCGACAACGCATTGAGGGGCGTCGTGGCAGACGCTGTCCTTTCGAAACATAAAGCGCGCCGACTTTGTCGACCAGGTGATGCATATGCGCTTCTTTGTGAAGCGTATTAAAAAACCTCGCCAAGATTTCTTGGCGAGGTTTTTAAGGGTTATAACCGTAGGTATTTAGGTCGGCAGGATGTTGCCGGACAAGAGCATCACACCGACAACGATAATGACGATGGCGATGATGTTCAACCAGAAGCCGGCACGGATCATTTCAGCAATCTTGATATGACCGGTACCGAAGACCATGGCGTTGGGAGGCGTACCGACGGGCATCATAAAGGCGCAGGATGCACCGAGCGTCGCACCGACCAAGACGCCTTCGGGGCTTACGTTAAGCGATTCGGCCATTGCTGCGACCAAAGGCATCAACGTGGCGGCCAAAGCCGTATTGGAAGTGAATTCGGAAGCGAAGACCGACAAGGTGGTCACACCGGTGATGATCCCCCATTCAGGCAAGCCGGCCAAGGCAATGGCTTGGGCGCCGATCACGGAAGACGTACCGGTCGACTGAATGGCTGCCGACAGAGACAAACCACCGCCGAAGAGCAACAAGACGTCCCAAGAAACGGCATCCTGTGCAGTCTTCCAATCCAAAGCGTGCTGACCCTTCTTGATATCAACGGGAATGATGAAAAGGAGGATGCCTGCACCCATGGCGATGATCGCATCGGACAGGGGCTTGAAGGGCTTGATGCCGCCGATTTCCAGGGCGCGCAGTTGCGGGCCGAAAGTCCAAAGCAGTGCCGTGCAAACAAAGACGGCCAAGACAATCTTTTCACCGCGAGTCAGAGGACCAAGGTTTTTGAGTTCCTTGCTGATCCATTCGCGACCGCCCGGAATTTCACTGATCTGTTCGCGGAACAACCACTTGACGAACATGAAATAGGTGGCGGCCATCATCGCGGCAATGATCGGGAAGGCAAGAAGCATCCAGTCCACGAAGTTGACGGTTTGACCGTAAGTCTGTTCGACGAAGCGGGCGAAAATACCGTTGGGCGGCGTACCGATCAACGTGACCACACCACCGAGGCTGGCACCGTAGGCAACGGCCAAGAGCATCGCGACACCGAAGTTGTGTTCGGCTTTGTCAACAGGAGCGTTGGCACGCGTCGTACGAACCACGCTCATAATGGCGATGGCGATCGGCAACATCATGGCAGCCGTAGCCGTGTTGCTTACCCAGGCCGACAAGAAAGCGGTGGCGATGAAGATGCCGAGGATCATTTGTTGCGGCTTGGTGCCGACGATTCGAATCGTCAACATGGCGATTCGGCGATCCAACCCCCAACGGGCGATGGAGCCGGCCAACAAGAAGCCGCCCAAGAACAAGAAGATGGTACTGCTGGCATAGTGCTTGAGGGTGGCAGCGGAACTCGCGATGTTAAACATCGGGAACAAGACAATGGGCAACAAAGCCGTGACCGCAATGGGAATGGCTTCGGTGAACCACCAAATGGCCATCCAAATAGTGATGGCGGAGCAGGCACGACCGGCTACGCTGAATTGGGCTACTTCTCCCTTCGTATTGATATACGTTTCAGGCAGAAGGAAGAAAAGAGCCAGGGCCACGAGAGGGCCCAAGAGAAGAGGAATAACCTTGGTTTTGTTGCTCAAGGCGCCAATCTCAATACTGGATTCATGTTGCATTACATATCTCCGTGGGTTTCGATCGGTGTCTATGCCTTTTAGTTTCTCAAAGCGATCGATAAAAAGTATCGTTCACGCAAAAGGCATAAAGAGTGTTAAACAAAAAATACGGATGCTTTAGGAGCATTACTGCAAATAGTATCAGCTTTCAAAATTTCCAATTGCTCAAATCCTAGCGATTATGCGCATATCAAATTGATATAAATCAAAAAACAAACAGGACTTTGCAAAACTAATCGAGCCAATAAAATTCCCTTTAATATCAATGAGAAACATATGATTTCAAGTATGTCTTTTGTCTTTAAAATTGTTACTTTCTATGACAAGGGCGTTTTTTTGGACCGAACGATGGGGTTTCTTACTATTAAGATAAATCTATCTAAATATGTTTATATGTATTCAAAATGGATAGATATTCAATTGGTGAAGCCGCCAAAAAATTGGGGGTGTCGATTTCTACCTTAAGACGCTGGGAAAAGGAAGGGAGACTTGTTGCCGAACGCACGAGCAAAGGTCATCGCCGCTATCGACTCGATCAATTGATGCGCGTTGAAAGTTCCGATGCTTCCAAACGCATCACCTTGGGTTATGCACGCGTGAGCAGTCACGATCAGAAAGACGATCTGATGCGTCAAAAAGAAGTGTTGCAATTGTTCTGTGCTCAACGAGGT
>JAGBZO010000038.1 GCA_017628205.1 Duodenibacillus sp. | reverse complement strand
CCCGCTCTCGGCGGTGCCGTTTTGGCCGCTATCGGTTATCGTGACGCCGAAAACGTTGCTGACAGTGCCGATTCCTTCCAGCTCATCACCGCTAACGTCGGTTACAACTATGCCTTCAGCAAGCGCACCAGCGTTTACGGCGTTGTCGGTTACATCCAGGAAGATTCCGACGAGCTTAACGACAAGGCTACCGGCTACCAGGCTGGCGTTGGCTTGATCCACAAGTTCTGATCGTTTCTCGAGCCTAAGCTCGATCTAACATAGAACGTCAAACCCCTCGTCGTTCATTCGACGAGGGGTTTTCACTATAGGTTTCCCAGCACGCGTCAAACACGTCTGCATTTTGCCGAACGCCCGCCTTTCATCGAATCCAAAACGCAGACTTTCGCCTGTTGTGACCAAAGGTGTAAGATAAGACGGAAACAATCGCAGGAGACTGTTATGCAAAAGCGATTTTTCGTGCTCTGGTCGGCTGCCGCCGTTATCTTGACAGGATGCGCGTCCACGCCACCCGGAATCGATCTGTATGTCACCAGCTTCCCCGAAAGCGCCAACATCGTTTGCAAAGTCGATACCGGCTGGGTTGCGGTCGGCCGTACGCCCGCCGTCATTCCTTTCGGCTTCAACCGACAGGAAATCGCACAAGGCACACCGACACGCCCTGCTACGTACAATGGGTGAGCGGTAAGAAGGTGGCGTTGGAAGCCTCCCGCTTTCCCGCTTATGCGGATCGCCGCCTGCAATACAGTTTTCACGTCAACCGACCCGAAGGCGGTGATTTGAAGATGGACGTGGAGTATGACGCTCGGATCAAGCAAGCCAATGCAACCGTCAATGCGGCGCATCAACAGGCCGACGCCACGGTCAGAGCCGCCCGCATCATGTCCGCACCGAGACCGCAAACGACCCGCTGCACGACCGACATGTTCGGCAATACGACGTGCCACTCCTATTGATCGCCCGCTCCACCTCGGTTTTCCCAAGGGCGGTTGTTTTTTGCCTTAAAACACGTGACGAACGCCATAGGACGCCGGCGCGACGCCGTTGCCTTTCCCTGCAGCAGACAAGTCGGCTCCCGCCAATCTCCCTGGCCTAAGGAGCCGTCTGCGCTTGAGGAGTCGAATGGTTCAAAAGCAATTTGAGCGCCATTGCAATGCCGTCCAAATCCCACGTTGCCGCGTATTCGCCATAGCGCCCCAAATCAATCGAAATAGCTAGTCGCTGACCTCGAACCAATTGATTTGTCAATTTGGGCGAGAGTTTCTCCAAATAAAGCAAACCTTGTTCGAATTCTGCGTTAACCGTAAGGGGAGCGTTGTCATCGATCCGAAGCCGACAGCCGACGCGTTCGGGCTTCCAGTCGGGCCGCTTGCCCGCTTTGTACGTTTCTTCTCCGAGAACGTTCAGGTAAAGGCCGTCGTCCCCTTTGGCAATTCCCAAATGCAGCTTTTGGATGAAATCGGCGTAATAAATTTCTTCTTGCGAGCGTTTATGGACGAAATCGTTGCTGTACGCAACGCCCCATCCTCTCTTTGCCAACGCGCGTCGAATGCGGTCCACTTCGGTCATGGCTCTGGGTGTCACGGGAATCACCTTTTTTTCTCCCGCTCTGTCGACTTTGACAAGGACGCGTTGTCCTGGGCGAATATCGGCAATCGCCTTCGACCAATTGTCATAAGTCGTGAGAGCCATCCCATCGATATGCGTGATGATGTCGCCGGTTTTCAAACCGGCTTTCTCGGCGACACCCCCGGGACGAACGACGATTTCCAGACTGCCGTCACGCTTGACACCGACGTCGAACATCACCTCGTTTTCTTTTTTCGGCTCTTTCACTCCGTCTTTCGTGCATTCTTCGATACAACGAAGAAACATCCCGCGGTCATCCAGTACATGACAAGGCCAACACGATTCAATTCCTGCCGTGGCCAGAGAGGCATACAGGCAGGCAAGCGTCACAAACAACCGTTTCATGCAAACTCCCGCACGGCTCCTATTGAGCCGTTAGCCTTTGGTATTTCGAGAATGACAGGCAAACCGACGGCATGATGACACACCGTTTCGCCCGCATCACGGGTTATTGCTCATTATAGGCGTGCCCGGGACCTTATCCGCTCTCGTGTCGGCACCTTTTGGCACGAAGTACGGCTAGCGGATTGCGATTGGTAAATGTACGACAGACGTCATACGCTATGATCGCTACGCGAGAAAAATCTGATAGAAATAAACCTTTCTCTACTCGCCTAGCGCCTCTCATGATTTAGTTAAACGTAATCGAGAGAACGGCCGAAGCGGAATACCGTCCTATGGGAAGCGGTGCGCTGCCCGACTTTCGGCACAAGTACCAATTCACCGTTTTATTTTGAGTGACATTGGTCGGCGACGAGCTTGGATCAAATCTAAAAAGGTGATACTTCGTCCCATTCAGGACATTCAACCACTTGGACTCAAAGTCGGTATCGCTCGCGGATAAAACATCGGTACTAAAGCAGTTGGGAACGGTCGAGCCAAAGGTTCCCTTGACAACCAAATCGTTGTTATTGTTGGCCGCGTTGACCATCGGAATCGAACTCGAATCACCGGTGATTTGTCCCGATGCCGAGCGAACGGACATATCGATCGACGTGGTCTGATTCGAAATCCCCGTACATTGAACGCCAATCGAACTGCGGCCTTGACTCAACGGCGTCGATTGCGGCGCCACAATGTTTCGAATGTGACCGAAGTCAATCTGCGCCCCGGACAAGACGACGCTGCAGGTTCGAGGCGTCGTGATGGTTCCGCCGGTGGAATTCGGCACAAAAACCTCAATCCAATTGTCTTCAGGCCCTTTGCCGGAAGCGCGATACTCAAGAACCAGCCTCGGAAACTTGATTTCGGTCGCCGTGATCGGCCCCGACCTCAATCGAACGAAGAGCAATCTTCCGGACAGAGAAACCGAATGATTCTTGCCGGATTTCGTACCGTACGTACGAATCAGCGCTTCGGCAGCCGTCCAACCGCTCACATGAGAAGCCAACGGCGAATTCCACGCACCTTTGGTGTCCGTATAGAAGTTTGAATCATAGTTAAAGGTGATCGTTCCAACAAACGCAATCCCGATACTGTCATCCTCGGTCACGGAAAAGACGCCCTGACTCAGGCTGTGAACGCCTTGATGATCGGAAATGGCGAGCGAAACCAATCCGTTGTTGGGCGGGTTGTTGAGATTCCACGGCTCAACCATCTGTAAAACGATTTCAGCCAAAATGTCCCCTTGGCTTCCTTGAGCAAGAACATCCGGATTTAACTCAAAGCCGTCGGGCCAAGACAAAGCGGCATGAGCCGACGAGAAAATGCTCAACGACAGCAACCCCATCAGCATCTTTTTCATAAAACGTTTCCACATATTCATCGCTCGGTTATTGCTTGTCCGATTCCCTCAAGTGAAGTTGAGGAATATGCTCAAAAGCGGCGTCGTGACCCACCGAGTCCGGCAATTGATAGCTGAAAACAGCCTCGACGGGCTTGCCCTTGGCGGTCCATTTCGCTTTCAAAAGCCCCTCTTTGGGCAAACCGGCAAAATAGACTCGTCCTTGGTCGCCGACAAACGACATCATCTCTTGCCGCGCCCCCTCCTCAACCAACGTCACCGGGGCTCCAAAGGGCAAAGGCGAACCATCGTTTCGAACCAAGTACAGCAGCGCTTGGTAGCCCAAACGCACGGGATAGACCACGCGTGTAATGGCACCCGCCGTTGGATAGACAAACTTGTTGGTTCCTTCAAGCAACATGGCGCCCGAGGGCAACGTGGTCGGATCGATGACCAACTCGTTGGCCGAATAATTGCGCAAGCTCGTCACCACGGCGTAACCGAAAGCGTCGGTATGAACATTCGCGGACTGATTGATTTTGACGCCGGCAACCTGGGGAACTTCAACCAAGGCCACCGAATCAAACGTTCTGGAAGAGAAAGTCACGCCTCCTTGATGAGCCAAGAGCGCGCCGTTCATCGAGAACATATAGGACTGTTGACTCCGATTACGCGAATACGATCCGTTCATATCCACGCGATCGCCGTCGTAACCCAACATCAGGGAAAATTCGTTCACGTCCTTGTCGCCCCGTGTTTGAGAGGCACCCCAAGTGAAGTCGGAGTTCGGATTGCGATAACGCAAGCCGACGCGATGTTGGTAGTCTCGACTGCCGTCGTATTTTGTCGACGCCAGTTGATAATCCGTCGTCAAATAATTGAGCGAACTGCTTCTGACATCGGTGAACCGACTCAACGGAATGTTGACGTAGAGCATCAATCGATCGTTCACGGACCAGCGCCCTTCATATTTCTCGCGCCCACGCGAATAACTCAACTGCGTGCTGATCCCCTTGATAGTCTTCGAGTAATTGAGGCTCCACGTCTTGCTCGATCGTTTGTTGTCGTGATAACTCACGTAATTGCCGGAACCGCTGAAGTACCCCCAATCCCCCAACGATTGCGAAATAGACAACTGCCAGCGTTGTTTCATTCGATTGGTATCGAACAAATCGTCGTTTCTGCCGTTTTGCAGATCACTGAAAGACTGATAATTGCGCGTGGCGTACCGATACGTCGCCAAATTCACGCTTGTCCCCGTGGACATCAACGATTTTTCATAACGAATGCGATACGCATTGCCGGAGGACGAGTCATGAGGGCGCCCCGGCCCTTCATCGACTCGAGCATGAATAACGTCAAACGAGAGAGCTCCAATGCGCCCCAAAGAAAAGGCGGAGCCCAAGGCCAACGCTTGATAATCGCGACTCACCAATGCGCCGCCCAAAAGAGTGATGTTCCACGGCAAGCCGTACAACAACGACAATTGAGCAAAATAGGGATCGATTTCATCAAAATGATCGTCCGATCGATGATATTCCCCGACATTCAGGTCATAACGAAACTGCCCCTGACGCAACATCAACGGCACCGATGTGTAGGGAATCACTTCTTCGCGTTCCGTACCGTCCGCTTCACGAACGACGACAACCAAATCCCCTTCTTTCGCCAACGTCGGAATCTGATCGAGTTTCCATGGCCCCGGCGCCACGTTCATTTGGTAAACGATACGGTCGTCTTGTTTGATAAACACCTGAGCGTACGTGTTGGCAAAGCCGGTGATGGTCGGCATGAACGATCGCTCACGGTTGGGCAACATTTGCTCATTGGTACCTAACGAGATCCCTCGCATCGAAAAATTGTCGAACACGTCGCTGGCCGTACTGATTTCGCCCATCTTTAAAGTGGACTTTAACGACACAACGTCGCGTTGCAGATAAGTATTCCAATAATTCCAATCCTGTTGGCTGTCTTGGGCAATCCCGTATTTGGACTTTGAATAAGAGAACATGCCGCTTGTGAACAAGCGCCAAGGACCAAGATTGAACTGCGTGTTTAGCAACAAGTTCAAATTTTGACCGTAAGCATGGTCCGTTTTTCGATAATCAAAATGAGACGCGGTCAAACTGTAATTGACAACGCCGGCGGTAATCCCATTGTCCCAAAGCGTTGGCTCCACGACATCATAGGGCGAAGCGGATGTCGTGTTCATATAGAGTTGAGGGAAGCTTAAATCCAAACGAAGATTCGGACCGTCAAATTTGACACCGGAATTGGGAATCCATTCAGGCAATGGGAAAACTTCGTCCGTTTCGGAGAAAGACTTTAGGGCATCAATCTCATCGATTTTCACACCGAATTCTTTCAGCAAGGACTTCGTCAAGACGGGCATCAACATAGAGCCGCTGACCTTAAATTCCAAGTTCAGACGTTTGTAGTGTTGCTTGTTGATATAAACGTCGACGCAATGAATCCCGGGAAGGACGCTGAAACCTCGCTCAAAATAAGACAAATCAACGTCTTGTCCGTTGGT
>JAGBZO010000037.1 GCA_017628205.1 Duodenibacillus sp. | reverse complement strand
CTGGTCGGGGTGAGAGGATTCGAACCTCCGACTCCTACGTCCCGAACGTAGTACTCTACCAGGCTGAGCTACACCCCGCATGTCGGGTGAAGGACATTCAATCGACAAACAAATCGACAAAATAAAAAGCGATTCAGTTGCCTAAATCGCTTTTTAAAGAAACCTGGTCGGGGTGAGAGGATTCGAACCTCCGACTCCTACGTCCCGAACGTAGTACTCTACCAGGCTGAGCTACACCCCGAGGATCTTCGATGCGTTAACGATCTCTGTTAACGGCGAAGAACAGGAACTTTATCAGACTTTCTACGAATTGTCCAGTCCCAACGCGAGAAATTGCATTTTTTCCGCGTTCGACTTCTTGCAAGGCGCGTTTCTGGCACTTTTCGATGGCGCCCGAACGGATGATGATGTCGCTGATGGCGACAAAATCGCCGTCTCCCTCGCGGATGGCTTGTTCGATGACGCCCTTTTCCTCGGGGGTGCAGTTTTGCATGGCGTAAATCACGGGCAAGGTGACCTTGCCTTCGCGCAGGTCGGCACCGAGATTTTTACCGATTTCGCTGGAAACGCCGCGATAGTCGAGAATGTCGTCGGCAATCTGGAAAGCGTTGCCAAGCGCCAAAGCGTATTCGGCGCAAGACGCTTCGATTTCGGCCGGCGCATCGGCAAGAGCGCCCGCCATGTGGGCGGCGGCTTCGAACAAACAGGCGGTTTTGCGTTCGATCACGGCGAAATAACGCGCTTCGTCCACGTTGGGGTCGTGCGCGTTGCTCATTTGCAAGACTTCGCCCTCGGACAGACGGTTGGCGGCGTCGGCCAACGCCTGCATGACGCGCAAGTTGCCCGCGCGCACCATCATCTGGAAGGAGCGCGTATAAAGGAAGTCGCCGACCAAAACGGCGGGACCGTTGCCCCATTTGGCGTTGGCCGTTTCACGACCGCGGCGCATCTTGCCTTCGTCGACGACGTCGTCGTGCATCAAGGTGGCCGTGTGAAGAATCTCGATGACGGCGCCGAGATAGGCGGCCTTGATAGGATCGGCCCCCATGGCGCGAGCCATCAGCAACAAAAGGGCGGGGCGCATGCGCTTGCCGCCGGCCGAAGTGATGTACTGGCCGATCTCGCGAACGCGGGCGACCTCGCTCTGCATTTCGGCGGCGATGACGCGTTCGACTTCGGCCATTTCGGTCGCGATCGGGGCTAAGGCGGCCTTGACGGCCTCTTTGGTGGAGATGGTCTGTGTCATAGTGGCGAAAATTATATACGAATGCGACTTAGAGAAGCCCTTGCTGGCGGGCCGTAAAGACGGCTTCGCCGCGAGAATGCACCTCGAGTTTTCGATAGATTTTTTTCACGTGCGTCGTGATGGTGTGCGTGCTGATGGCCAAAATTTGGCTCATTTCGGCAAAGCTGATGCCTTTGGCGATCAATCGCAGAATTTCCAATTCGCGGTTGGACAAGGGCGAATCGATCGGCATCGACTCGGCCTGCGCCGCGCGGCAGGGCAGCGCGCGCAAAACGGTTCGCGCGATTTGAGGGCTCACGGGAGAGCCTCCGGCGCGCATCAGGTTCAGGCAATTCAACAGATCGCCCGCGCTCGGATCCTGAAAAAGGAGGTAGCCGTTCGCTCCGGCCTGAATTGCCTGCGTGACGATGTTGTCGTCGGCGACGTTGCTCAGAACCAGGACTTGCGCCTGAGGGTTGCGTTTGAGGATTTGGCGAATGAGGTCGGCCCCGTTGCCGTCCGGCAAGCGCATGTTGACGATGGCGAAATCGACGCCGTTGCGCATTAAAAAGCGCTGAGCGTCTTTTTTGCCGACGAACAGCTTGACGTTCAGTTCGTCTTCGGCCTTGTTCAAATCCAGCACGTACTTGTGACGTCTGTACTCGTCGGGCTCGGCGATCAAAATGCAAGGACGATCTGCGGAAAGGGGCATAAGGCAGGGGGAGCGGACAAAATCACCGATTCGTCGGAGACGAAATCGCGTTTTGCCGACGAACGATTCGGATCTTGGAATGATGACGTAATCGAGCGCAAATCTCAACAAAACGGTGGCCGTCGACGGAAGGAAGCGAGCGCTTCGGGACGACAAATTGCAACAGAAAAACAAAATTTCGGGGTTTTTGGATATGCCTCAGTTCGACTAAGGCTATTGCCCTATTCGGGATAATGTCATGACTTCGAACGGAATAAAAAGCAAAAAAACATCCGTCTATAATTAAAAAATTACGGCTCGTACGTTTGAGTCGCTTGACTGTCATGTCGACAGCGGCGACGAGTGCGGGGCCAAACCGAGTCGGAGAAAAGCGGCGCGTCCCGTCAAAACGCCAGAGCGGTTTTGATCGTTGACTCTTTCAATAAGGAGGAAGGAGTGACGAAGCGACGAGCGTTTGTTTCCCGACTATTTTGCGCTAAGGAGATCACCTTGAGCTCTATTATCACCGATACGCGTCCTCAGGCGGCACTGGTGCTTGCCGACGGTACGGTATTTCTCGGCAAAAGCATCGGCGCGGCGGGTTCCGCCACGGCCGACGTGGTTTTCAATACGGCAGTGACCGGCTATCAGGAAATGTTGACCGATCCGAGTTGCGCCGGCCAAATTGTGACGCTGACTTATCCTCACGTCGGCAATACGGGCGTGAACGTTCAGGACGTCGAAAGCGCCCGTGCGCGTGCCGCCGGTCTCATTGTTCGATGCCTGTCTCCCGTGGTCAGCAACTTCCGCGCCACGCAGGATCTGTCTTCTTATTTGAAGGATGAAGGCATCGTCGGTTTGTCCGACATCGACACCCGACGTCTCACCCGTTTGTTGCGCGACAAGGGCACGCAGGTCGGCACGATCGTGGCGGCGGCCCAGGGCGATTTGACGCCGGAGGCGATTGACGCGGCATTGAAATCGGCCGTTGATCGAGCCGCGGCCGGTTCGATCGATCTGGTCAAGGACGTCACTTGCGAGGCTTCCTATGAATGGACGCAGGGGGCGTGGCAGTTGGTCGGTCCCGAAGGCACGCCCGCTTTTGCCGAGCGCGATGCGTTCGATTGCCATGTCGTCGTCTACGATTTGGGCGTCAAGCGCGCCACGTTGCGTCAGTTGGCCGATCGCGGCGTACGCGTGACGGTTGTTACGGCAAACACATCTGCCGAAGAGTTGTTGGCTCAAAAGCCCGACGGCGTCCTGTTCTCGACGGGCCCGGGGCAAGCGGCGGCGTGCGGTTACGCCGTTGACGTCGCCAAGGCCTGTTTGCAGGCGCGCATCCCGACCTTCGGCGTCGGTTTGGGACACCAGATCATGGCCATGGCAGCCGGCGCCAAGATCGTGAAGACCGCTTTCGGTCGTCACGGCGGCAATCAGCCCGTCGTCGATCTTTCCACCGGCGGCGTTGCCATTACCAGCCAGAACTACGGTGATGTGGTCGATGCCGAGAGCTTGCCTGAAGGCGTGACGGTAACGCACAAGAGTCTTTTTGACGGTTCCGTACAGGGGTTGCGATATAACGACGCGCCGGCCTTGAGTTTCCAAGGCTACGCCGAGTCGCGTCCCGGTCCTCGCGAAGTCGGCGTGTTGTTAGACCGCTTCGTCGAACTGGTGCGAGCCGCCCGTCACTAACTACAGCATGACATCATGAGTGAAAACATTGTTCTCGACGCGTTGACCGACGCTCAATCCGCCTTGACGGCGTTGATGGAAAACAAGGCCTGCGTGGCCGCGATCGCCCGAGCCGGGCAGATGATCGCCTCGAGTCAGCGCCAAGGCGGCACCGTTTATTCGTGCGGCAACGGAGGCAGTCTGTGCGACGCCATGCACTTTGCCGAAGAAATGACGGGACGCTATCGCCAAAATCGAGCGCCCTACCGCGCCATGGCCATCAGCGACGTCTCGCATATGGCTTGCGTGGGGAACGATTACGGTTACGAGCATGTGTTTTCACGCTGGATTGAGGCGCACGGTCGCGAGAACGACGTGTTGTTGGCCATTACGACCTCGGGAACGAGTCGCAACGTCGTGGCGGCCGCCCAGGCGGCCAAGCAAAAAGGCGTCAAGGTCATTGCCTTGACCGGTCGCGACGATACGCCCATCACCGAGCTGGCCGACGTGGCCATCGTGACGCCGGCCGGCCGATGGGCCGACCGCGTGCAAGAGCTCCACATCAAGGTTATCCATATTTTGATCGAGTTGATTGAACGTGAACTCGATCCACAAAATTACTGAATACGACTATGCCCAAACGTACAGACATTCAATCCGTTCTGATTCTCGGTGCCGGTCCGATCGTCATCGGTCAGGCTTGCG
>JAGBZO010000036.1 GCA_017628205.1 Duodenibacillus sp. | reverse complement strand
GGCTGAGCGTACCTCTTTAGGGCATGGGGAGAGCGACTAATTTTAGATCGTCCTCTAACTTTGAATAGGACGTAAACCCGTCGCAGTCGTCAATAGGCCCCATGTCCATGGCGATCGCTTTGAGGTGAAGAAAGTGCCTCAGGTTCAAGTCCTTGCTTTCATTTGACCAACAGATGCCTAAAAAACCTTGTTTGGCCATCAGATCGTTGACGGCCTTCACGACGGTATAACAGAGTGCCTTGTAGGGGACAATGGTTTGAATCCACATCTCGTCGTCGCGTTCGATTTTGAGTTCGATATTGCCGTCGGGCATGGTGCCGACGGGGCGCAAGGTCAGATAAACGTCCGAGCCTTCCAAATTCCAATAGAGCCAGTACGAGTTTGACTCCGACTTAAAGACGTACGACTTTCTCTGGGCAGTTCTCAACGGCTCGAGGCCTTCTCGATACAGGTCAGGATTCATCCAAAACAGGACTTCCAGCAAGTCGAAAAAGTCGCTGTCCAAATAGTTTGCAACGCAAAACTCGTCGGATTTTTCTCCAAAATCCACTTTCACAAGCGTATGGCCATGGAACATCTCGGAAATGGAGAATTGAACGGGGCAGGGATTGGCGGCGGTCATATCGAATACCTCATCGGCGTCATGAAATCGATCGGAAGATGTCATTGAGCGGAATTATCGTGCCGAAAGGACTTCTCGTCTTCCGACAACACGGCGTTGTCGTTTGGGTACAAATGTTACGTTCTCAAGACGACAAACTCTGTCGCGGGAAGGTTGTTTAAATTGGCTCCCAACAAGGGGAAGAAGACGGGGCAGCAACGGTGAACTTCCGAATCGGTTATCCTTAACGGTATAAGAATTTGAGGAAACACGCGATGAGCGAAAACAAAACGACATTGTTCGGTTGGAATGACAAGCCTTTGTTTTGTCCGTTTTGCGGGCAACAAGCCTGGCCGGTAATGAAAGAGGGCGGTTGCGCTCATGTATTGGCCGTCATGCAAGAAGGAGAGGTCGTTCGTGCGTCCGATGCGTTCAAGCAATTGGCCGAACGCGAACACAGTTTGGACGAGGCGTTTGATGCGGGAGCCGACGGACTGCATGCGGGCAACGTGCCCGTCACGCCCGAAGCGACGGTCGATGCCGTTCTCGATACGCTCGCCTACCATCGCGTGCGATTGGCCGAATTTGAACTCGATTACGGATCTAATGCCGCTCGGGTTCTCTTTGTGGCCGACGATTTGTCAGGTCAAACGGTCACGCCCCCGGAATTGGCGGACCTCGCCTACGACCTCAAATACGAATTGTCTGACGACGACGTCAACGTGCTTCCCATGACCGACGAGCGGTATCACGAGTTCCAGAAGGTGAAGGCACAAATTTTGGAAGCGTTGTGGGACTTTGAAGACGACGTCGAAGCCGTGTGCGTGACGGTCGCCAAGCTAGAAACCGTGTGTCAGCAGTACGAGTTTGAGTATCGGGCTCCGAAGCGCGTGAAGGCGTTTTTGGAGAAGTTGGGGCGGTGATGTCGGTGTTCCGTTAACGGGAAACGTCTGTCGATCTTCGCTTGCATTGTCCGATGCGAAGGCATCTCCGACGACGTGCAGGCCGTTTTGTACGGGCCTTCGTCGGTGAGATCGCTGTCGTTGCGTCGCGGACGGTCACTTACTCTTGCACCCGTGCAAATGATGAAAAAAGTTTGTTTTTTCGACATATCCTAAAGATATGCCGAAAGTTGCGCTTTTTTTGTACATGAACTGCTGTCGGGTGGAAAAGGGCGCGAACGTGGGGGCGCAACACCTTGTTTGCTCGTACGACCATTCTTTTCTCGCTATTAGTCGGAGGCCTTTGCCGTCGGAATGCAACCGTGCAGATACCGGCGCAACCCTTCGTTGCACGCATAGACGTAGCTGCGCCAAATCCCTCGACCTGACTGATTACGTCAAGTAGGCCGATGTGGTTTCCGCCTTGGACTACATGGATTCTGTCGAAAACGTCGATGCTTTTCCCTGCCAACGCAAACAAGGGCCACATGTACAGTGTGCTGTCCGCTTGGACGGATAGCAATGGTGTTCGTCACGTTCTCGGTACGAACCGTTGTTCGGTTCGGTACCGAATGGGACAAATGGCTATCGTTGAGGAAGTAACGGCCATTTCCAATGCCGAAATCGCAGCTCTCTTCGCTTCATCGAGAGATAGTCGGACATCCTGCTTATGACCGACGGCTTCATCGTGAGGAAGGAGTATCTCAGCGAGATGGAGCGTGCGAATTTGCTGAAGAACACGCGGTAAGATAGCCGCCCTCTACTGGGGCGGTTTGAGTTCTTTGTTGTTGGTATTTTTAATTTCTTATATAATCCTCTTTTCATATGTTGCAAAAAAGAAATATAGCAGAAGACGTTGAAAATCAAGGAAAAAACGGATTTTCGTTATAGATGTTTCTAGAGTCGGATTTGAGATGACACAAGGATTCCAACACAGAAAGTTAGAGCTCTTCAAGCCCACGTTTGACTCACGGGTGCAAGACGCTATTCTCGAG
>JAGBZO010000035.1 GCA_017628205.1 Duodenibacillus sp. | reverse complement strand
TATCTAGACTGGATTAGGTCTTGATTCTAAGGAGATCATCATGAAAAAAACTCTTTTGGCAAGCGCAATTTTGCTTGCTTTTGCAACGACTACGGCGGTAGCGGCCGAGACGGTTTCGCTTAAGGGGGGCACGTTCAGTTCGACCGTTCAAGTGGATGGCCAAGCTGTTGACTTCACGTCTGCTGTTACTTTGAGCGGCGCCGCAACCATCCAAGGAAAAGACGGTGCTTTGGTTGATGTCAATGTCAAAGGCACTTTTAAAAATCAATCCACTGCAGAAGTTCAGGTTAAGGATTTAACCGCTTCTGGCAATTATTACGGTAATGAAAGCGCTGTACTTACGGGCGAGGACCTTGCTTTTGCAGGTATGGATTCTACAAGCGGTGGTTCTAGAGCGTACGGCACGATTAATGCCCAAACTTTGAGTGCTAAAAACATCGTACAAAACGCCAAATTAAAGCTCAACGTTGATAAATTGGTCGTTTTAAAGTCTGCGAATTTTACCAGTGCTGACGATGTTGTAATTAACGACACATTGGAAATCGGCGATGCTTATGTTGGATTCGCCAACGGTACGAAATCTCAAACGATTGCGAATGTTCTTTTGACCAGTCAGAAAAATTCCCAACTTCAATTGAACGGCACGGATCTTGAAGCTGAAAACCTGACTGTGAGTGACAATGGTTGGGGGGATATTTACAGTTATAAAGGCGGCTTTACCGCTAATGTAGGTAATGTGGCTGTTGGTGAAAATGCCATCTTGTCAACGGCCGGTAATAGTAGCGACTCTGTAGAGACTTTGAATATCACCACTGCAACGTTCGCTAATAATTCGACCTACGTAGGCGACTGGTATTCTCGCCCCGTCGATGCCGATACGGCTAAGACGGTTGAAAACGTGTCTATTTCCAAATTGGTCATCAATGGGAATACGCTTTTTGCATCGGTTGGTGATACCTTCAAAGACAAATACTATGCTCAAGAGGTCGCTAATCTTAGGATTGGTACGATTGTTCTGAACGAAGGTTTGTTGACAATGAATCACTCCGTTCAAGGCATGCCCTTGGCATCTGGGATGGCACGCACTACTCAGACGGGTTTGAATATCGTTGTTAACGAAGGTGCATCCGTAAAGTTTGGATCCACGGTTGACGCTGATGTAGTGAATATTGAACTCAACAACTTGGAGCCCAACGCGGTTGATGCTTCTGAAGCTGACATTCGAAGTGAATCCACGACTGTAACGGTTCCGGGTGAACTCAATAATTCCGAAGATATCGTTGATCAAGTACAGCAAGCATTGTCGTTCGGTGATAACCAATATGAAGTAGAGATTGAGGAAGGTCAATACCATGGTGCTAAGACTGTTGGCGCTGATGGTACCGTAGAAAAGTCTGTGAACTCCTTGATGTCTAACACGTTGGATGTGGCTACTTCTGCCCCGTTGGCTATGAATCGCATGCTCATGAACGACGTTCGCAAGCGCTTGGGCAACATTCGCTCGGCCGAAGGTATGCACGGCGTCTGGGCTCGTTATGACGGCGGTCGTTTGTCTGGCGCCATGGGTCTTGAAAACGACTTCCATACGTTGCAGTTCGGTATCGATACGGTACCCGTAGCCGATGCACCGCGCTTTGGTGTGGCCTTCAGCTACACGCAGTCCGATGCTGACATGAAGCGCGGTGGCGCCGAAATGGATGCCTTCGGTTTGGCTGCTTACGCTACCAAGATGTACGACAACGGTGCTTTCGTTGACGTTATCGGTCGTATTGCAAAGGCTGACACCGACATGGTTGTTGACGGCAACAAGACGGGCTCGATGGACAACTTGGCCGTCAGCCTCTCTGGTGAATTTGGTTGGCGCTTTAACATGACGGATCGTCATTATGTCGAACCGCAGGTTGAGGTTACGTATACCCACGTTAATAACAGCGACTTGGTGTTGAGCAACGGTTCGAAGTACGACATTGATGCTGTAGATAGTGTCATCGGTCGCGCTGGTTTTGTTGCAGGTTTTACCTGCCCCAACAACAAGGGCGACATCTATGTTCGCGCTTCCGCCGTACATGAATTCTTGGGTGACGCTACCATTCGCGGCGGCTCGGCTATCCACGAACTCGACGGCGACGACACCTGGTTCGAATACGCTATCGGTGCCAACTTCAACATCAACAAGAATACCTACGTCTACGCCGACATCGAACGCACCTCCGGCGGTGCACTCGATGAAGACTGGCGTGCCAACGTAGGCGTTCGCTACAGCTTCTGATCAATTGATTCATTTAATTGATTAGTCGGGCCTCGACATCTTCTCTTGCCTCGGAGATGTCGGGGCTTTTTGTTTGCAAGAGAAAACTTTGACGGACAAAATTCTGTAGTGTCTAGGTCACAAAAAACAACATGTGTATTTCAAAACCACCATAAATCGAAAGGAAAAGTTGCCGAAATTTTTCGGGGGGGGTAACTTCCCTGACAGGTCTTTATTTCATTGTTCATCTGAGAGGCAAAAAATGATGAAAAAAACACTTTTGGCAAGCGCCGTTTTGCTTGCATTTTCGTTGAATGCGCATGCAGTTAAGACTGAGGGGCAGTATCAATTTGGTGAGGGCGAGGAGCTTGTCGTCAATGAAGCGACCGCCGGCGTGAAGCGTTTGTTGGGTGGCAGTACCGCAACGAACGACTTTAAAACCGGTTCGGTTGTAGTCAATGTGGGATCTTGGGATTATGTTTTCGGTGGAAGCTATTTGACATCCGCAACCCAGGGAGAGCAGACGATCGGTTTCGAATCCACCTCCGTGACGATCAATAGTTCGGAAAATCAAAAAGTTACCGTCATGCATGTGGTCGGTGGTACGGGCGGCAATGAAGTAAACAATGTTGCAAGTGACAAGGCTACGACCCGTACGGCAGCATTGACGATCAACGGTGGTGAATTCGGGGTTGAAAGCAAGTGGACGGCCAATACGCTTGAAAGCCTTGTAATTGGTGGTGACCATTTCAAGAACAATGCCCACAACGCGGCATCCAAAGATAACGTTGCCAATGTGTATCTGAAATCCGCCAATACCGTCATTGACGGGGCGACGATCAATGCCTTGGTTGTCGGCGGTAGTATGGCCAATCAGTATTATCCGCAGGTCGGTTCCGGCGTTTTGACGTTGAACGTTGGTACGGCCAATACGACGATCAAAAACTCGACGGTTAACAAACCGATTGTTGCCGGTGGTGCTGCGATCGGGGTTAATGCCATTTCTAATGTCGAAGAAGCGAATTTGACGATCGAAAATTCAACCGTCAACGACACGATTTTTGCCGGCGGTCTCGTCCGTTATGGTGATCCGACCGGGGTGGCCGAAGCCAATGTTGGCAAGTCGACTGTGACGATCAAAGAATCCACCGTTAAAGAAGTTGTGAACGGTCGAGGCTTTACTTATCACAGCAATGGGAAATGGCATTTTGGTGCCGAGGAAGGCCACTTCCATGCAGATCCCGCTAACGACGCTGTCACAGATTTGCTTTTGGTGAATTCGACCGCCGAAGTTGTCGATGTATCCAAGGGTGAAGTGAATTTGCGTGTTGAGGGTACGGGCCAAACGAAGGTCGGTCAGTTGACCACTGAAGGTGCAACCCTCGTGTTGACGGCTGACGGTGCCGCCAATGATGCCAATGAAGGCGACATCACGAAGGCAATTTCTATTGAAGATGGTTCTGCTGTTGGTGCAACCATCGCAATGGATGAAGGTATGTATCAGGGTGCCGTAAATGGTCAGATGTCCGAAGAGGGGAAGGCCGTCGTTAAGAAGGCGAAGAACTCCATCATGACCAACTCGTTGGATCTGGCCGCCTCCGCTCCCTTGGCCATGAACCGCATCCTCATGAACGACGTTCGCAAGCGCTTGGGCAACATTCGTTCCGCCGAAGGTACGCACGGCGTTTGGGCTCGTTATGACGGCGGTCGTTTGTCCGGCGCCATGGGTCTTGAAAATGACTTCCATACGTTGCAGTTCGGTATCGATACGGTACCCGTAGCCGATGCTCCGCGCTTTGGTGTGGCGTTCAGCTACACCAAGTCCGACGCCGACATGAAGCGCGGCGGTGCTGAAATGGATGCCTTCGGTTTGGCCGCTTACGCCACCAAGATGTATGACAACGGTGCGTTCATCGACGTCGTCGGTCGTATCGCAACGGCCGATACGGATATCGTTGTCGACGGCGACAAGAAGGGCTCGATGGACAATTTGGCTTTGAGTCTCTCCGCTGAAGCCGGCTGGCGCTTCAATATGACCGAACGTCACTATGTGGAACCGCAGATTGAAGTGACCTACACGCGTGTCAACAACAGCGATCTGGCGCTTAGCAACGGCTCTGCCTACGGCTTTGACAATGTCGACAGCGTGATCGGTCGTGCCGGTTTTGCCGCGGGCTTTACCTGCCCGAA
The DNA here is from genome assembly GCA_017628205.1 of Duodenibacillus sp. Classification (GTDB taxonomy): domain Bacteria; phylum Pseudomonadota; class Gammaproteobacteria; order Burkholderiales; family Burkholderiaceae_F; genus Duodenibacillus. Next base: position 8,612 of record JAGBZO010000035.1, on the reverse strand, counting down.
CAACATGGGCGATGTTTATGTTCGCGCCTCTGTCGTTCGTGAATTCATGGGCGACGCCATGGTTCGTGGTGGAAAGCTCTCTCATGAACTCGACGGTGGCGACACCTGGTACGAATACGGTATCGGCGCCAACTTCAACATCAACAAGAACACGTATGTTTATGCCGACGTCGAACGTACGGGTGGGGCAGCCCTCGACGAAGACTGGCGTGCCAACGTTGGTGTTCGCTACAGCTTCTGATCGATTGCAGCGTTAATTGATTGAGAAGGCCTCGGCATCTTCTTCTTGCCTCGAAGATGCCGAGTTTTTTTTTCTGCTTATATCGACTAGGAAAATGGATGTATCTCAAAAGAGAAACAACCGGACGGTCCCATTCATACTAATATCCTTAGTCTTGTTTGTTTATAAGGAGTCTATAAATAGGTTATTGCAATGAAATTAAAAAACTTTTAAATTTCTTTTTGCTGTTTTTTCTGTCAATGATTGGTACGTGCTGAAAATGAAATACGGCTTGATGGCACGTCTCAATTATGTTGTATCGGAGGAGCAGCCCGCCGTTCTTTGGCGACACAAACAGACGGATTCGACAGATGAAGCGGCTTTGAAAATGAAAAAAGCTTCCCGAAGGAAGCTTCTTGCATTTCATCAACAAGTCGATGGCGGAAGGGGAGGGATTCGAACCCTCGATACGGTATAACCGTATACCGGATTTCGAGTCCGGCGCATTCGACCTCTCTGCCACCCTTCCATCGAGTTGTCGAGAGAGTTGCGTAGTTTAGCAAATTCTCGGCCAAATGGGGCGGTCGGGCAGAAAAAAAGGAAAGGAATTGAACGAGCCCCTTTATTTTGGCCTGTAGGCTCGCTCCCAACGAGGTTGACGGCTCGGTAATGCTCCTGATGGGAAAGGCCACACAAATGAAGGTTTTAGCGCTAAGATACGATCACGGTTTCCGCAGTGGACGCTGTCATCGCGTCCGGGAAACAACGACTTAACGTTGAGAACCGTCTTCTCAAGCATTTAGCCATTCCGATTCTTTCCGAACGATGCCGATTGTCTGATTGACTCCATCGGCACAATACATCGTGACGCAACCACTGGATCCCATCCGCATTATTGAGGCGGCACTTTTGACGAGCCCCGTACCTTTGAGCAAGCAACGCTTGTCGCAATTGTTTGACGGTGCTCTGTCCGTCGAGGCGATCGACGTTTTGCTGGAAAATTTGCGGGTGCTCTGGCAGGACAGGGGGCTGTCGTTGGTTCAAGTGCAATCGGGTTGGCGGTTTCAGTCAACACCTGAAGTCATGCCCTATTTGGCGCGGTTGTCGGATCAAAAGCCCGCTCGTTATTCGAGAGCGGCGATGGAAACGTTGGCCATTATTGCTTATCGACAACCCGCAACGCGAGGTGATATCGAAGACATTCGCGGCGTCAAAGTCAATCCCGACATCCTCAGAGCTTTTCAAGAGCGCGGTTGGATCGACGTCGTCGGGCATCGGGATACCCCCGGTCGTCCGGAACTCTTCGGTACTACCCGACAATTTCTTGACGACTTGGGTTTGAAGAGCCTCGACGAATTGCCGATGATGCCCGAACCTAGTCCTGAAACCTTCCATTTGTTTGACCCTGATCCGATGGTCGATTCCGATAAGGCGTCCGTTAAGTGATTGACCGCGTCGACCGTCCGTTCGTTAGGTAGCTAGAAACAATGCAAGACGAAAAGTCCCAAATCGCCGTCGTGAATAACGACAATATGCCCGCTCAGGATGATGCGGGTCGTAAAGAGAAAAAGCCTCGTCGTTCCATGGTTCGATCGCCTTATCGTCGTAAGACCGGAAAGCCTCGCGCCGCCAAGAAGGTCGCGCAGGCTGTCGAAGCTGTCGCGGATGCGGCGGTCGATGAGGAGGGCGCTTGCGATGACATGCCCGCCGACGCCTCGTTCCTGAGCGAAGCGGTTTTTGACCAGCGCGTGATGCAACGCGGGAAATTGGCGGCCAAAAAAGCGCTCATCGCGCAAAGCGAAAAACTGCACAAAGTGCTGGCCGATGCCGGCATGGGCAGCCGTCGCGACATGGAGCAATTGATTCTCGAAGGTCGCATTACCGTCAATTCCGAACCCGCCCATTTGGGGCAGCGCGTCATGCCGTCCGACGTCGTGCGTTTGAACGGTCATATCGTCAAGCGCGCCGTGACTGCCGAAGGCGTCCAAAAGCCGCCGCGATTGCTCGTTTATCACAAGCCGACCGGTGAAATCGTGAGTATGGACGATCCGGAAGGTCGTCCGACGGTGTTTGACAATCTGCCTAAGATTACCGGAGGTCGTTGGATTGCGGTCGGTCGTTTGGACTTCAATACCGAAGGCCTGTTGCTCTTTACCAATAGTGGCGACTTGGCCAACCGTTTGATGCATCCCCGCTATCGCATTCAGCGCGAGTACGCGGTTCGTGCTGCCGGCGAATTGACGGAAGAAGGACGCAAAGCCTTGACAGAAGGCGTTATGTTGGACGATGGTCCGGCGGCGTTTTCGAAGTTGGAAATCAAAGGCGGCGAAAGTCTGAATCGTTGGTATTTGGTTCAGATCAGTGAAGGGCGCAATCGCGAGGTGCGTCGTATGTTCGCCGCGGTGGGGCTGACGGTCAGCCGTCTGATTCGCGTTCGTTACGGAGCGGTCAGCCTTCCCAAAGACTTGGAAAGAGGGCAAACGCGCGAACTGAAATCCGATTGGGTTCAGGCTTGGATGAGCGATCTGAAAATCGCCGCCGAAGCCATGGCCAAGGAGCCCAACAAGGGAAAGACTTCCGTTCGCAAGTCCGGACAGCAAAAGCGCGCGACCGGACAAAAAACGCAGAGCAAAACGGGCGGGGTGCGGACCGTCACGCGCCGAGATCTCGCCCCCGTGTTGGCCGACAGCGACGTATCGCGTTTCGAACGCGCTCCTGAGCGCACTCGCAAGTCGGGCGGTCGTCAGTGGCAGCCCGATCCCATGAAGAGTACGGTCAACTATTTGGTCAGCGGCCAGCTCGACGGTGCCGACGCCATGTACGGCAAGAGTCTTGCCAAACAGATGCGCAACGACTACCGCGGATACGATGTCAATCGTTCCGACTCGCGTCGCGGCGCCCAACGCCGACCGAGTACGAATCGCTCTCGGGGCTCCGGGTCGCGTCGTTAAAGTGAAAAACGCAGTCGAAAGACTGCGTTTTTTTGTCGGAGTTGCAAAAGAGAGCTCAATCGAAATCGGCCAACGACGTCTTGAGCGATTCGAAGTGGGCTTGCGCTTCGTCGGGTGTCTTGCTCGGCGTTTGTGCCTGCGGCGAAACGTTCTTTTTCGTTCGTGCTCGGCGCATCATTTGCAATTCCTGATCGCTCACGACTTTCTTTTGCACGGCGGGACGCCCGGTTTGAATCAGGTATTCGAACGCCAAACGGCAATAGTCGGAGACGCTCATGTCATATTCGGCCAGGATCTCCCGGCAGGCTTCTTTCATGTCTTCCGACAGGCGGAACGTGATGGTCGACGTATGCATGCAAGTCCTCGATGTGTGACGTATGTAGTACCGCCATTGTAGAGCCTTTCAGGCAAAACAAGAAGCGATTCGGAGAGAAAAGCCGAGGCTCGGCTCGATCGACGATAGGGAACGGCCGATGCGGTTGATTACAAACGAAAAATTTCCTCTTTGTATTGAAAACCGACGACAAACTCCGTATAATCCCGTGCATCGTTGTTGTGGGTCGGGCGCATTGCGTCTATCTCTCGTGACATCGCGTCGCTAACGCCCGGCTTTGATTGTGAAGTCGGCGCGCCTCTTTTGAGAGGGTAGGGATGGGCTTATGCCCATTTTTTTTTGATTTTTCCCTAGAAAACGGATTCATGCTTAAAAGCACTGCAGAAATTTGCGAAATTGTTCAAAGCACGGTCGAAGGCTTGGGTTACGAGTTCGTCGAACTCGAACGTTTGCCCCGCGGCATGTTGCGCGTCACCATCGATATCGAGCGTGACGGCGGCGTCAATGTCAGCGACTGTGAAACGGTGAGCGATCAGCTCACGCATTTGTTTACCGTCGAAGGTATCGACTACGAGCGTCTGGAAGTGTCCAGCCCCGGCGTCGAACGTTCTCTTAAGCGCGTGAAAGATTTCGTGCGTTTTGTCGGTTCCACCGCTCACGTCGAGTTGTACGAGCCGTTGCACGCCGAAGGCTTCCCCGAAGCCGGTCGCCGCAAGTTGGACGGCCGTATTTTGGGCGTTGAGGGCGAACCCGGTAACGAAATGATCCGTTTCTCTTTCGAAGAGCTCAACATCGCGCGTACGCCGAGCCAGGCCGCCCGTGCTCGCACGGCCAAGGCCAAGAAGGCTGAAGCACAGCAACCCATTGAAGTAACTTTCTCGTTCCACGATGTGGACAGAGCCAATCTTATTGCCCAACTGGACTTTAGAGGTAACAAATAATGAGCCGTGAAATGCTCGATATGGTCGAAGTTCTCGCCCACGAAAAAAATGTTGAAAAGGCTGCCGTTTTCGGTGTGTTGGAAATGGCTTTGGCAAGTGCCGTCAAGAAGTCCCAGTTCCCCGGTGAAGACGCTGACGTTGTCGTTACCGTTAACCGCAACACCGGTGACTGGTCTGCCGTTCGTCGCTGGTTGATCGTCAGCGACGACCAGGGCTTGCAGCAGCCCGATCGCGAAGAAATGTTCAGCGACATCGAAGAAGATTATCCCGAACTCAATGTTGGCGACTACATTGAAAAGCCGATCGAAAACATCAACACGTCTGGTCGTCGTTTCGCTCAGGACGCCAAGCAAGTCATTTTGCAGCGTTTGCGCGATGCCGAACGCGAACAGATTCTCAACGAGTTCTTGGCTCGCGAAGAAAAGGTGGTTTCCGGTCAGGTCAAGCGTGTTGACAAGGACGGCGCCATCATCGAAATCGGTCGCCTGGAAGCTCGTTTGCCCCGCAGCGAAATGATCCCGCGCGAAAACTTGCGCACGTCCGATCGCGTTCGCGCCTACGTTTTGCGCGTGGACGAATCCACCAAGGGCAAGCAGGTCATTTTGTCTCGCGCCTGCCCCGAATTCCTCATCAAGTTGTTCGAACTTGAAGTGCCTGAAATCGAAGAAGGCGTCGTGGAAATCAAGTCCGCCGCCCGTGATCCCGGCGCTCGTGCCAAGATCGCCGTATTGAGCCGCGACAAGCGTGTCGAACCCGTCGGTACCTGCATCGGTATTCGCGGTTCCCGCGTGACCGCCGTTACGAACGAATTGGCCGGTGAACGCATCGACGTGGTCCGTTGGGACGAAAACCCCGTTCAGTACATCGTCGAATCCTTGAAGCCCGCCAAGGTCAGCAAGGTTGTTGCCGATGAAGAAGCCACCTCCATGGACGTGACGGTTGAAGAAGACAACTTGGCCATCGCCATCGGTCGCGGCGGTCAGAACGTTCGTTTGGCCACCGAATTGACCGGTTGGCAGATCAACATCATGACGGCCGATGAAGCCAACGAAAAGCACGAAGCCGAAATCGGTGAAGCTCGCGGCGAATTCATGGCCGAATTGGATATGGATCAGGAAGCCGCCACCGCTTTGGTCGAATGCGGCATCTACAGCTTGGAAGAATTGGCCTACGTTCCCGAACAGGAAATCATCGACCTCGGTATTTTCGATGCCGAAACGGTTGTCGAATTGCGCGAACGTGCCCGCAACGCCTTGTTGGCCCGCGCCTTGCAGCGTGAAGAAAACCTGCGTCAGGCCGACGCCTCCTTGTTGGCCCTGGAAGGCATGGACAACGACTTGGCCAGCAAGTTGGTTTCCGCCGACGTGAAGACGGCCGACGACCTGGGCGATTTGGACGTAGAAGAATTGATGGAAAAGACCGGTCTTGAAGAAGAAGCCGCCAAGCAGCTCATCATGGCCGCCCGCGCCACGTGGACGGAATAAGGTCCGACAGCGATTCATTTGAGAGATTGACGTCGAGGCGGTGGTGTTGAACCGCCGCCGAGACAAGGAGATTGGTAAGTAGATATGGCAAACAGTACAGTTAAAGAATTTGCCCAGGAGCTTAAGGTTCCTGCTCACACGCTGTTGGAACAGTTGAGTAGCGCCGGTATCGCCGTTGCGACTGAAAACGACATGGTCAGCGACTCCGACAAGCGTCGCTTGTTGGACAGCTTGCAGCAGGAACGCACCCACAAGCCGCGCAAGATCACTGTTACCCGTCGTGAAACCAGCACCATCCGTCAGAACGACGGTCACGGTGGCGGTCACACGATTGAAGTGGAAGTGCGCCGTCGTCGCGTCTTCGTCAAGAACGTCAAGTCCGACGCCGCCGACGAACGCGCTCAGCAGATCGCCGCCGCTCGCGAACAGATGCAGGCTCAGGCCAAGGCCGCCATGGAAGCAAAGATTGCCGCCGAGAAGGCTGCTGAAGAAGAACGCGCTCGTATCGCCGCCGAAAAGGCCGCCGCCGAGAAGGCTGCTGCCGAAAAGGCTGCCGCCGAACGCGCCGCCGCTGAAAAGCAGGCTGCCGAGGCCGCCAAGCAGAAGGCCGAACAGTCCAAGGCCGAACAGCTCAACAAGGCCAAGCAGGAAGAAGAACGCAAGGCTGCCGAAGAGCGTCAGCGTCGTGAAGAGGCTCGTCGCAAGGCTCAGGCCGAAGCCGACGCCATCCGTCAGATGCTCAACAAGCCCAAGAGCGTGCTCAAGGCCAAGAACGATCGCGGCGACAAGACCGATCGCAAGGAAGAGCCCAAGAAGCCGACCGAAGCCTCCGCTCAGCCCGCCAAGCTCAAGGAAGCTCCGAAAAAGCCCGTCAAGCGTGAAGAAGTCAAGAAGCCCGCAACCGCCGCCAGCAATGGCGAAGGTCACGGCGCCAAGAAGAACGGTGTCAAGGGTCGCAAGGCCGACAAGGGCGGCGATCGCAATTGGGGCGACGACAATCAGAAGCGCCGTACGTTGAAGACGCGCGGCGGCGACGACTCCGGCGACGAATCCTCTTCTTGGCACGGTCGTCGCAAGAACCATCGTCACGAACACAGCGCTCAGCAGCAGATGCCGACCGAGCCGATCGTTCGCGAAGTGAGCGTTCCCGAAACGATTTCCGTTGCCGACTTGGCTCACAAGATGGCCGTCAAGGCAACCGAAGTGATCAAGGCGTTGATGAAGATGGGCCAGATGTGCACCATCAACCAGATGCTCGATCAGGATACGGCCATGATCGTGGTCGAAGAAATGGGCCACAAGGCCGTTGCGGCCAAGGCGGACGATCCGGAAGCATTGCTGGGTGAATTGGAACAGGGTCTCGAACAGTTCCCGCCCCAGCCGCGTCCCCCGGTCGTTACCATCATGGGTCACGTCGACCATGGTAAGACCTCCTTGCTCGACTACATCCGTCGTGCCAAGGTGGCTGCAGGCGAAGCCGGCGGCATCACCCAGCACATCGGTGCTTACCACGTGACGACGCCCCGCGGCATCGTGACGTTCTTGGATACCCCGGGGCACGAAGCCTTTACGGCCATGCGTGCGCGCGGTGCCCAGGCTACCGACATCGTTATTCTGGTTGTGGCTGCCGACGACGGCGTGATGCCCCAGACCAAGGAAGCTATCGCGCACGCTCGTGCCGCCGGCGTACCGTTGGTCGTTGCCATCAACAAGATCGACAAGCCCGAATCCAATCCCGAACGCGTTAAGGGCGAACTCGTTCAGAACGAAGTGATCCCCGAAGAATACGGCGGTGACGTACCGTTCTGTTTGGTTTCCGCCAAGACCGGTATCGGCGTTGACGAACTGCTTGAAAACGTTCTGTTGCAGGCCGAAATGCTCGAATTGACGGCTCCCGCTCAAGGCAACGCCAAGGGCATCGTGATTGAAAGCCGTTTGGACAAGGGCCGCGGTCCCGTCGCCTCCGTCCTCGTTCAGCAGGGGCTGTTGCAAAAGGGCGATATCGTTCTCGTCGGTCAGGCCTTCGGTCGCGTTCGCGCCATGATCAACGAATTGGGTCGTCAGGTCGCTCAGGCCGGTCCTTCGATTCCGGTTGAAATTCAGGGCTTGTCCGACGTGCCGAGCGCCGGTGACGAATTGTTGGTCGTTCCCGACGAACGCAAGGCCCGTGAAGTCGCTTTGTTCCGTCAGGGCAAGTACCGCGACGTCAAGCTGGCGCGTCAGCAAAAGCTCAAGCTCGAAAGCTTGTTCTCCGCCGAAAACTCCGGCGAAGTCAAGACCCTGCCCTTGATCATCAAGGCCGACGTTCAGGGGTCGACGGAAGCTTTGGTTCACGCTTTGACGAAGTTGTCGACCGACGAAGTTCGCGTTCAGGTCGTTCACAGCGCCGTTGGCGGTATTTCCGAAAACGACGTCAACTTGGCCGCCGCTTCCAATGCCGTCATCATCGGCTTTAACGTTCGCGCCGATGCCGGCGGTCGCAAGTCCGCCGAACAAGAAGGCGTCGACATTCACTACTACAACATCATTTACGATGCGGTAGACGACGTGAAGGCCGCCATGAGCGGTTTGTTGACGCCCGAAAAGCGCGAAACCGCCATCGGTTTGCTCGAAATTCGCCAGACGATTCGCGTGCCGAAGGTCGGTCTCATTGCCGGTTGCCGCGTGCTCGAAGGCGTGGTT
>JAGBZO010000034.1 GCA_017628205.1 Duodenibacillus sp. | reverse complement strand
TTAAATTGTCGCAAAAAATCTATTTTATTTTTAAATTGAACTAAACGACCGATTCATTTTTTAATAAATCAAACCTTTTTCATTCAATACCGGCGCTCCCGCGATCGGAAAATAAAAAAACTCGCTCGAGCATTCGCTCAAGCGAGTTTTCAAACCGTCGAATCCGAACGTTTAGTTCAGTTCGTCGTCTTTGGCTCGGGGCCAGCAGGCGATACCGTGCGTATTGGGCAGGATCTTCGGATCAAATTCCGGTTCGGCAATGCCGCGCTTGCGCTGCGCCACGTAATCTTCCAATGCAATATAGGCGCGCTTGCCGAGCAACGTAATGGCAACCAAGTTGACGATGGCCATCAGCGCCATGAACAAGTCGGCCAAATTCCATACCAACGACAACGAGGCGATGGATCCCAAAAAGACCATACCGATCACGCACAGGCGGAACGTATTGAGCGTCAAACGACTGCGGGACAGGAAGGGAATGTTCATTTCACCGTAGAAGTAATTGCCGATAATCGAGCTGAAGGCAAAGAACAACACCGTAATCGAAATGAAGACTTCACTCCAGGATCCGAGCTGTTGAACCAGGTTATGCTGAATCAAAGCGATACCGGTCACACCGGCTTCTCCCCAACCCGGAGTCAACAACACCAACATGGCCGACGCCGTACAGACCAAACCGGTATCGAAGAAAACGCCGAAGGCCTGAACCAGGCCTTGCTTGACGGGGTGCGAAGCATCGGCGGCTGCGGCGGCATTGGGAACTGCACCCATACCCGCTTCGTTGGAGAACAAACCGCGTTTGATCCCCGTCATCATCGCCATGCCGATAGCGGCACCCGTGACGGAATCGAAGCTGAACGCGCAGGTAACGATCTGCTTGAGAACGGTCGGCACCATCGCGATGTTCATCACGGTGACGGCCAACGCAATTAACAAATAACCGCCGGCCATCACGGGCACCATCCAACCGGCCACCTTGGCAATACGAGTCAAACCGCCGCAAATCACCAAAGCGGTTGTCAATGCAATGGCCACGCCGGTCATGGTCGGCGTGATACCGAACGCTTTTTCAATGGACAACGCCATCGTGTTGGCCTGAACGGAGTTGAAAATCAAACCGTAGGTAACGGAAATCAACACGGCAAAAACCTGTGCGAAGAAACGGGACTTCAAACCGTTGTAAATGTAGTAAGCCGGGCCGCCGATATAACCGCCGCCGGGCCGCTTGAGCTTGTAAATCTGGGCCAAGGTGGATTCGACGAAACCGCTGGCCGAACCGATCATGGCAATGACCCACATCCAGAAAACGGCCCCGGGACCGCCCGTTGTTACAGCAATGGCGATACCGGCAATGTTGCCGACGCCAACGCGAGACGAAGTGGAAACGCAGAAAGCTTGGAATGTGGAGATGTGCCCTTTTCTTCCCTTGCGACCGGCGCCTTCAAACACCAATCGGCACATTTCCTTCACTTGAGTCAGTTGCACGAAACCGGTGTTAATCGTGAACCAAAGGCCCAAACCGACCAACATGGCAATCAAGATATACGACCACAAATAATCGTTGGCAATCGAAACGATCGAATTAATCCAATCCACAGACATCTCCACCAAAAAATACTATTAGAAACAAAACTCGTTGATTTTAACTCAGGCCTTTCGTGTTTACCATGACAACGAAAAGAGGCTCATTGGACGACGGCCGGCGACCTCTTTAGGGGAAAAAACTTCGGCACGAGTCGACGTCACGGAGCAAGAGTCAACGCAAAGCGATGGGAACGCATCGAACGGTACGAGCGCGAAGAAAAGCGAGCGCGTCAAACAAAGAGCGGACGACACTTTGACGCGGCAGGCGGGCAAACGCGTTATGCGCTAGAGAAAAACAAAAAACCGCTCGAAGCGATAGCTTCAGCGGTTATTGCGTCTCAAGTGGAATGGTGCCCGGGGAGAGACTCGAACTCTCACGCTTATTAGGCGGAGGATTTTGAATCCTCTGCGTCTACCATTCCGCCACCCGGGCTTTCCATCTCGCCGACTCGCTAGTGCTCGTCGTCTTGAGGATTGGAATTATGCACTGTATTTTTTCTTTTTGCAAGTATTTTTCAAAAAATTTTTACGCCGATCGGAAAATAAAATAAACGGCCCCCACCATGCACAACGCCGCCCACACGTAATCGAGCTTGAACGGCTCCTTCATGTAGATCATGGCGAAAGGAACGAAAACGGTCAATGTAATGACTTCCTGCAAAATTTTGAGCTGTCCCAAATTCATCGTTCCGTAGCCGATACGATTGGCCGGCACCTGCAAGAGATACTCAAACAGCGCGATGCCCCAGCTGACAATAGCCGCTATGTACCAGGGGCTTGAACCGAGCGAACGCAAATGACCGTACCAAGCGTAGGTCATGAAGCAATTGGACAGGACCAACAAAATGACCGTTTGCACGGTCACGGGAAAAGAAGAAAAGAAGTTGAGCATGATTTATGACTCGACCAACCGTTCGATGCGTTGATCCGCGACGGCGGACAAAAAGGCCTGCGCCGGCCCCTTGCCGGGAATCGACGCATGCGGACAAATTTCAATTAAGGGAACCAACACAAAGGCACGAAGGTGCATGCGAGGGTGCGGCAAAACGAGCTCGGCTTCGTCGCTGATTGTCTCGCCATAGCTCAACACGTCCAAATCCAACGTGCGGGGCGCATTGTGCACCCCCTGCGGACGAACGCGCCCGAAGTCGTATTCAATCGTTTGCAATCGATGCAGCAGATCTCGAGCACCGAGCTTCGTTTCGATTTCGACAACCGCGTTCGTGTAGTCGGGACCGCTCGAGTCGATGGGCTCGGTACCGTAAAAAGACGAACGCGCCGTCACGCGCGTGGCGGGCAACGCGTCGATCCGTTCGACGGCGGCATTGAGCGTCTCGGCGGCATGACCCAGATTGGCGCCCAAAGCAACGTAACACCGAACGGGCGCGTCGGGTTCTCGATCCAAAGGCGAAATCCCCATCATTTTCCGCCTTAACTCGGTTGTTGCGTATTAGATACACGCGGCTTGCGAGGACGTCGACGAGGACGACGCTTCTTTTCCGTCGTGCTTTCCGCATCTCGTGCGGCGGGCGCATCCGCAACGGGCGCGGCATCGCCGCTGTCGCGGGCAATGGCCGCCTGGAATTTCTCCTGCGCCCGTTGAACGTTGCGACGTTTGCGACCGGCGCGGGCCTTCTCACCCGTGGATCGAGCCATCTGTTCTTGTTCGCGGATCATCTCGACGCGGCGCTTTTCGTCGGCGGCGACGAAATCTTCCCACCAACGCACCAAATCGTTCGACACGTGACCGAGCTGGGCGCGCAACAGCATGAAGTCGTAGCCGGCACGGTATTTCGGATGCTCGATCAACGAATAGGGATTCTTGCCGGTACGGCGTTCAAAACGCAGTTGCAACATCCAAATCAACTTCATGTCGGCGACGAAGCGATTTTGAATGGCCAACTTGGCGCATTGCGTTGCCACGACGTCGTCGGCCGCCTGGTAAAGAGCGTTCGCACGCTGCGCGTCCTCGCGCTCAAGATAGGCGTCCCAACGCTTTTTGACCTGGGGCCAAAGCAAGGTGGCGAACAGGAACGCGGGCGAAACCTTCTTGCCGACGGCAATGCGCTCGTCGGTGCGTCGCATCGCCAGCATGAGAAACTCTTCGCCGTCGGGCTCGGCCAAAATCACGTCGAGCATCGGCAACAACGAGCGATGCAAGCCTTCTTTACGCAAACTGGTCAAACAGCGTTCGGCTTGTCCGCTCATCAAGAGTTTCATCATTTCATCGAACAAGCGGGCCGCGGGCACGTTGTCCAAGAGGTCGGCCGTTTTGGAAATGGCCTTTTCCGTCGTCGACTCGATCTTAAATCCGAGCTTGCTGCTGATACGTACGGCGCGCATCATGCGGACGGGGTCTTCACGATAGCGAACGACCGGATCGCCGATCATGCGCAAAAGACGGCACGAAATGTCGCTGTAGCCGTTGTGATAGTCGAACACCTCTTCACTGCGGGGATCGTAATAGAGCGCATTGATGGTGAAATCGCGGCGCGCCGCATCTTCCCACATTTCGCCAAAGACGTTGTCGCTGATAACGCGACCGTCTTCGTCCTTGCGAACGCCCAGCGCGTCCAGGGCACGGAAGGTGGAGCATTCGATCACTTCCTGACCGAACACCACGTGGACCAATCGGAAACGACGACCGATGATGAAAGCGCGTCGCTGACAACGCTTGACCTGTTCGGGAGTGGCGTCGGTCACGACGTCGAAATCCTTCGGCCGAACGCCCAACAACAAATCGCGAACGGCGCCCCCGACGATATAAGCCTTGAAGCCTCGATTTTGCAAAGCTTCGCAGGTACGTTTGGCAGCCCAACTGACCAATTCGGGGTCGATGCCGTGTTCCTCCTTCTTAATGACGCGAGGAACCTTGTTCAAGCTGCGACTCGGACCTCGAAAATAGGCGGCCACTACTTGCTTGACACGTGCAAACACTCTCCATCTCCTTTTAAGGGGGTTGTATCCGTTCATGAAGCCATGCGCCGGGCAACGGCCTTCTCGAGTCGAGCGCGTACGGCTCAAACTCCTCTTTCGACTCGCTCAGAGACCTTGGTCTTTGGCGATCGACACGAACGGCATTTCGTCCCTTTCGTTTGTTTCGTCCATTGAACGACAAAAAGAGCGTCTCGGGCGCTCTCTCAGTCGTTTCGTGCCGTTGCATTGAGCTTGTGCATCAAAGCCAACGTCACTTTTCGTTTGTTTTTCATCGCAAACTGATCGATGCGATCGAGCAGTTGCTTGAGACTGCGCATGTCGCGCGAACAGTGCGTCGACATCCACGTCAGAACCTCCGGGGTCATCTCGATTCCGCGCGCGTGAGCCAAACGAATGAACTCTTCGCGTGCTGCGGCATCGCTCGGATAACGCAAGCCGTACACCAACCCCCAGGCCAAGCGACTTTTCACGTCGTCTCGAATCCTGAGCTCCGACGGCGTCTGATTGCCCGCCACGACAAGCCGGGCATGCGGGTGATTGCGAACGTCGTTCATCAAATAAAACAAGCGTTCGAGATCATCATCGTCCAACGACTGAACGTTATCGACCGTATACAAGCTGACCGACTCGTCAAAGGTCGGAACCCAACCGCGTTGCGTTGGCGTCAACGCCCGAAGCAAATGGGAACGACCGCACCCGGTCGGGCCCCACAAATAAATGAACTGCGGGCCGCGACCGGCACAACAATCGCGCAAGGCCGCAATAGCCTGCGCGTTCTCTCCGACCACGTAATTATCCAAGGTCGGCGCTTCCGTTTCGATCAGATCGAGCAACAATTGCTCTCGTGGCTGTTCGGTCACACTATCCTTCAATCAGTCGAATTACGTCGATTACTTGCGTTTTCTCTAGTAACGCCCCTTATTCATCAGCTACAATGCCGATAAACAAACGGCGTGTTCGAAGTTTAGCGCGAACCCGCCCTTTTCGTTATTGTCCAACTTAATTTTCCCACTTCTATGACGAAACTTTCTTATGCTGCAGCCGGCGTATCCATCGATGCCGGTGACGAATTGGTTGAACGCATCAAGCCCGCCGCCAAGAAAACCCTCATTCCCGGCGTAATGGGCAGTATCGGCGGTTTCGGCGCCTTGTTCGAAATCAGCAAGGAATACAAGAACCCCGTTCTGGTTTCCGGCACCGACGGCGTCGGCACCAAGTTGATGTTGGCCTTCCAACTCAATCGTCATGACACGGTCGGTCAGGACTTGGTCGCCATGAGCGTCAACGACATTCTCGTTCAGGGCGCCAAGAGCTTGTTCTTCCTGGACTACTTCGGTTGCGGTCATTTGGACGTCGATACGGCGGCTCGCGTCGTCGGCGGCATCGCCAAGGGTTGCGAACTCGCCGGTTGCGCTTTGATCGGCGGTGAAACCGCTGAAATGCCGGGCATGTACCCCGACGGCGAATACGACCTGGCAGGCTTTGCCGTCGGTATCGTTGAAAAGGACGAAATCATCGACGGTCAGAGCATTGCCGAAGGCGACGTCGTTCTCGGTTTGGCCTCCTCCGGTCCGCACTCCAACGGTTTCTCCTTGATCCGCAAGGTCGTGGAAGTGGCCGGTGCCGATTGGAACATGCCCTTTGATGGCGCCACGCTCGCCGACCGCGCCATGGAACCGACCCGCATCTACGTCAAGCAGGTCTTGAACGTCATGAAGCAAGTCAAGATCAAGGGTATGGCTCACATCACCGGCGGCGGCATCGTGGAAAACATTCCTCGCGTACTGCCCGACAACATGCAGTGCGTCGTCGACGGCAACTCGTGGAAGCGTCCCGCCATCTTCGATTGGTTGCAGGAAAACGGCAATATCGATTCGCATGAAATGCACCGCGTCTTCAACAACGGTATCGGCATGGCCGTCGTCGTTTCCGCTCAGGACGCCGAAAAGGCCAAGCAGGCTTTCGAAGCCGAAGGCGAAACCGTCTACACGATCGGTCGCATCGTCGCTCGTCCCGAAGGCGAACACGGTTGCGTCGTCCGCTAATTTCCGGCACCGCCTCCGATCGACCCCCAAGGTCGATCGGCTCGCGCGCAAGCTTGTCCTTACGAGGGCAAGCTTTTTTTTGTAAAAAAGGTGATCGCCACACCAAAAGAGGCCGCATTTTTCCCTACAATGCGACCTCTTTCGTTATCTACCGTCCGCTATTGTCATGCTCGAAAAATTATTCGAACGCTCCTTTTTCTGTGCCCGTTGGCTTTTGGCCCCCATTTGTTTCGGCCTGTCCTTCGCTCTTTTGGCACTGGCATTCAAGTTTTTCCAAGAAGTGTGCCACGTGTTGCCTCACGTCTTTGAAATGAGCGAGGCCGACCTGACGTTGTCTCTCCTGTCCATGATCGACATGGCGCTTGTCGGCGGCCTGATCGTCATGGTCATGTATTCGTCGTATGAAAATTTCGTGTCGCAGTTGGCGACCGGCGCGACCGAACGACTGGACTGGCTCGGCAAGATGGACGCCGGTTCGCTCAAAAACAAAGTGGCCGCGAGCATCGTCGCCATTTCATCGATCCACCTTTTGCGCGTTTTCATGAACATTCAGAACACGCCCAACGACAAGCTGCTTTGGTACGTCGTCTTGCACCTGACGTTCGTATTGAGCGCCTTGGTCATGTGCTGGATCGACTTGATCACCAAAAAGAGCCACGCCCACGATCACTGATCAAGCCGCATGGCGCGCCTCGAGAATCAGTCGCGCCATGGCTTCGAGCCGATCCCGACACGCATCCAGATCGGCATAGGGATCCATGATCGTCACCTCCTGCATCGATCGCAACCACGTCATTTGACGCTTGGCCAATTGTCGCGTTGCCGCCTTCGCGGCGGCAACGAAGCCTTCGTAATCCACTTCGCCCATCACGTAATCAATCGCCTGACGGTAACCGACGCATCGCATGCTCGGGCTGTCACGGAGAAAATCGTCGCGCCGCATCAAGCCGCGCACTTCCTCTAGAAAGCCCTGCTCCAACATTTGATCGAATCGTTTGCCGATCATGTCGTGCAAGCGGGCGCGCTCCCCGGGCACGAGTCCCACCGTTACGATCGAGGGATCGGGGCGCTTGTCTCCGCGATGAAAGCTCGACAACGGACGCCCCGTCATCTCAAACACTTCCAGAGCGCGCGCAATGCGTTGCGAGTCGCCCGGCGCCAACCGTTGCGCCGTTACGGGATCAACGCGCATCAAGCGCTCGTGCATCGCGGGCCACCCCGACGCCGCACCTTGCGTCATGACGCGTTCGCGTACGGCCGGATCGGTTGAAGGCAGTTCGTCAATCCCCTCGCGCAACGCTTTGGCATAGAGCATCGTGCCGCCGACGATCAAAGGCACGTTGCCGCGCGACGCGATTTCATCAATCAGAGCCAAAGCGTCGTCTCGAAAATTGGCGGCACTGTAGACCTGACCGATATCGCAGATATCGATCAAATGGTGCGGACACACGCTTCGCTCCCGTGCGTCGGGCTTGGCCGACCCGATATCCATGCCGCGATAAATCAACGCCGAGTCGACTGAAATGATTTCGACAGGCAACGCGCGCGCCAACGACAACGACAAAGCCGTTTTGCCGCTGGCCGTCGGCCCGAGAATCATCAATGCGCGCGGCGCAACATACTCTTGCGTCATCACATTCTCCTTAGCGTCCGCGCAGGAACAAGCGGTCGAGCTCTTGCATCGTCAACTGCGTCCACGTCGGACGACCGTGATTGCACTGATCGGCTCGCTCCGTCGCCTCCATCTGACGCAACAACGCGTCCATCTCCTGCAACGTCAACTGACGGTGGGCGCGAACCGAACCGTGGCACGCCATCGTTGCCAAACACTGGTTTCGCATGGTCTCGGTCAAATCGCTGTTGCCGTAATGCGCCAAATCGCTCAAAACGCCGTGGATCAACTCTTCGGCGTTGATGCGCTGTTCGGCCAGCAGTGCCGGCAAGGCGCGCAATGTCAAGGCCGTGGCGCCGGCCGCGCTCAAATCCAACCCCAAGGCCGCAAAACTCTGGCGATGCGACTCGAACGTGTCCATCTCTTCGGGCGTCACGCGCAACACGACGGGCACCAACAATCCTTGTTGCGCCAAACCGCGATCGGCCGCCTTTTTCAACTTTTCATAGGTAATGCGCTCGTGTGCCGCATGCATGTCGACGATCACAAGTCCCTGTTCGTTCTCCGCCAACACGTAAACACCGGCGATTTGAGCGACGGCATGCCCCAGATAACCGAAGGCCTCGGCAGAGCCGTTGTGCTCGGGCATCGGCAACGGCAACACCGTCTTGTCGGCCGCGTCGGATGCCACCTCGCGCAGCGGGCTTTCGTACGTCGGCACGGACGCCGCTCTGCCGCCCCCATACAAATTGAGCCATTGTTGTTGTGTCAAAGGCGTTGGAGCCGATTTGGCTTGAGGCTTGAGGCGAAACGCGTCGGGCTGATGTCGAGGCAAAACGGGATCGTTGACGACAAGACGCTCATGCCCCGATTCCTGTCGCCCCTGCGCCGCCTCGTCCTGCGGCGGCAACGTAATTTGCGCCAATGCTTGAGTCAATGCGCGAGAAACGAAACTGTGAACCAACTGCCCGTCGCGGAATCGCACTTCGGACTTTTGGGGGTGCACGTTGACGTCCACTCGCGTCGGATTGATCGTGAGCATGAGACAGTACATGGGCTGCGCCGCGCCATGCAAAACGTCGGCATAAGCCGTTTTGATCGCATGCTGCAGGACTCGATCGCGGATAAAGCGCCCGTTGACAAAAACGTATTGCGCATCGGTACGCGAACGCGCCGCCGTCGGCAAACCGGTCCAACCTTCCAGATGCAACCCCGGCGCATCGGCCGACACGCGACGCGAAGCCTCGCGAAACTCTTTGGGCATGACGCTCCAGATTCGAGACGGCAAGTCCTGAGAGGGCAACGTCAACGCGGGTTTTCCGTTGACGATCAGTCGGAAGTCGACGGAAGGATTGGCTAAAGCGATGCGTTCGATTTGCGCGCGAACATGGGCGGTTTCCGTCGCTTCGGCCTTCAGGAATTTACGGCGGGCTGGCGTCTTGTAAAACAAATCCTGCACCTCGATGCGCGTCCCCTTGGTCCCCGCCCCGGGGCGCACGCCGTCCTTGTCGATCGCCCAAGCCTTGTCGGCTTGTGCCGTCCGACTCGTAATGGTCAAGTCGGCAACCGAGGCGATGGAGGCCAACGCTTCACCTCGAAAACCGAAACTGGCCACGCTCTCCAGATCCATCAAATTCGAGATCTTGCTCGTTGCATGACGGCGCAAAGCCAATTCCAACTCGTCTTTGTCGATGCCGCAACCGTCGTCGCTCACGACGATGCGCTTGACGCCACCTTCTTCCAGACGCACTTCAATCTGCGTTGCGCCGGCATCCACGGCGTTTTCCACCAATTCTTTGACCACGGAAGCCGGACGTTCGATCACTTCACCGGCGGCAATTTGGCTGATCAATTGATCGGGCAATTCTTTAATGGGGGATCGGGTTTGCATACGGAATCATCTCAAAAACTAGCGTTCGCTCCCCGAAGATCGCGGGAGGGTCAATCTTTTGATTATACGGTGCAAGACGAGGCGCCCAAAATGCAATCAGTTGTTGTCCTAGGGTTTTTTTTGAGAATATTTCCGTATCATGTCGGATACGACTTTTTTATCGCCTCATTTTGGTTCCCATGGATATTACGGCTCTGATCGTCGATTTGTTCACGAATGCCGACCGCTTTTTGGTCACGTTGGCCAACGACTACGGCATGCTGATTTATTTGGCCATGTTTCTGATTTTCTTTTTGGAAACGGCTTTTGTTGTCTGCGCCTTTTTGCCCGGCGACTCGTTGCTTTTCGTTGCGGGCACCGTGGCCGCCGCTGGCACGACCAGTCCTTGGGGCCTGATGTTGTCCGTCATTTTGGGGGCGATCATCGGCAACACCGTCGGCTTTCACACCGGTCATTGGCTCGGCAACAAGATTTACGACGGCTCCATTCGTTGGATCGACGCCGCCAAACTGCAAAAGACGCACGTCTTTTATGAAAAGCACGGCGGCAAGACGATTATTTTGGCTCGATTCGTACCGATCGTTCGTGCGTTTGCCCCGTTGGTTGCCGGCGCCGCTCGCATGAGCATGACACGCTTTGAACTCTACAGTGCGTTGGGCGCAGTTATTTGGGCCGTGAGCCTGATTGGCGTCGGCTATCTCTTCGGCAATATTCCCATTGTCAAAGACAACCTGTCCAAGATCCTTTTGCTTGGCGTACTCGGTGCGGCTTCCGGGCCCGTGATCGTTGCCATCGGTTGGAAATACTGCCAAAAGTTCATCGACTCCATGCAAGCCAAAAAGAACGCGCCTTAATGCTCTGATAACGTTCATGCGTCATAGTCGAAGCGGTTTGTCATTCCCCCAACCGATTCCCTGTCATGACCCCCATTCGCACCGCTTTCTTTTGCGCCGCCCTATCGGTCGTCGGCTTTTACACCCACTCCGTTGCCGCCGTTCAAATCCCCGACAGCTGTCTGGGATGCCGATTCGTGGAGTCGGCCGAAAACTTTCGGGCTTGCCTGCAGTCGTGCCTGAACGAACCCCAAGAGCCGGCAGCCGAACCGCAGTACGACCGACGCAATCCGCGCGAAACCGTCAATACGTACCAGATGCGTTCGGAAGAACTTTACGAACCGGTCACCACGCCAGAACAAAAGGTGCTTGTTGATCACACGGAGTGGACGTTCAAGATCAACGACGTCGAAAAAATCCGTTACGCCATCTTCACGTCCGACACGCCCGTCGTGTATATCGCCCGTTCCATTTATCCCGGATTGACCTTGGCGCGAACGCACGATTCCGACGCCATTACCTATTTGATCAATATTGGACCGGCCAACGTCCTGGGATTTGAAAACAAAACCGTCCGCATTACGTTCCCGGACGGGCGCTCGCTCCAAGCGCAGGGCAAGTCCATTTGGGACAATCATGCCTTGGTCTTTCACCACGAGGAGTTTGAGGCGCTGTTTCGTCGGCATCACGCTTTCACGATCACGATGAACGTGGCAGGCGTGAACATCAAAGAATTCAAGTTCAGTCCCAAAGACGCCGCTCAAGCCATCGACTGGGTGAAGGCCGACGGCCCGGTGCCCAAGTGATTGCTCGGCACATTCTTGACAAAAGACGCCAACGGGCGTCTTTTTTTCTTGTCTTTGGAAACATTTTTTTTGAGGCACAAGCATCGAATCCGAGCCGCTTCACCTTATTAAAAGGCGGATCGGGTTTCTCCTTATCCATTGATTCGCAACAACATTTAGCGATTCTCTTAACGAATTAAGGGTTTTCCCTTAATTCTTTGCCGAGTGTAAATCTGTAAATTACGGTTTGTAGTATTTTGAGTTATTGTCTCAAATGTCTATTGCTTTGTGCGCAAGAAGATTTCATCAAGAAAATCAGCCGCTATCGCATTGCTAACAGAACTATTACAAGGAGAACGCAATGGCTTCCAAATCGAAATTCGGTTTGCCTATGCAGATGCTTTTGGGGCTCGTTCTGGGTGTGGTCGTCGGTGCAATCGTTTCTAGCGATTTTGCTTCGACGTATTTGCAACCCTTGGGCCAGTTGTTTATTCGCTTGATCCGTATGGTTGTCGTACCGTTGGTCTTTGCCACGTTGGTGGCCGGTGCCGCCGGTATTTCCGACATCTCCAAGCTCGGTCGCGTCGCCACGAAGACGGTCATTGTCTTTGCCCTCACCACCGCCGTGTCCGTAGCTTTCGGTTTGATCGTTGCCGGCCTGATCGATCCGGGCGTCGGTCTGACCCTGTCGACGGAAGGCTTGGTTGCCAAGCAGGTTGCCGCCCCCGGTTTGAGCAAGGTTTTGTTGGACATTGTCCCGCTCAACCCGTTTGACGCCTTTACGAAGGGCAACATGCTTCAGGTGATCTTCTTCGCCATCATGTTCGGTTTCTGTTTGTCCGCCTTGGGCGAACGCGGCAAGCCCGTGTTGAACTTCTTTGAACTCGTCGGCGACGTCATGATTCGCATGACCAACGTCGTTATGCGCTACGCTCCGATCGGCGTGTTCGGTTTGATCGCCTTCACGGTTTCCCGTCACGGCTTGGCCGTTTTGTTGCCGCTCGGCAAGTTGATCCTCGCTTCGTTCATTGCCACGGCCTTGTTGGTCATCGTTGTTTACATCCCGATCGTCGTCGGCATCATCCGCATTCCGGTCGGCACGTACTTCCGCGGCATTTTCGAACCTTGGTTGATCGCTTTCACGACCTGTTCGTCCGCCGCCGCCATGGCCTCCAACCTGCTCGCTTCCCGCAAGCTCGGCGCCACGAAGACCATTTCTTCCTTTGCCGTTCCTCTGGGCAACACCATCAACATGAACGGTACGGCCGTATACATGGGTATCACGGCTGTCTTCGCCGCTCAGGTTTACGGTATTGAATTGTCCATGGTCGACCAGCTGACGGTCGTTCTGATGGGCGTGATGGCCGCTATCGGTACCGCCGGTGTTCCCGGTGCCGGTTTGATCATGTCCACGATCGTCTTCACGCAGATCGGCATCCCCCTCGAAGCCATCGCTTTGATCGCCGGTGTTGACCGTATCCTCGACATGATCCGTACGTCCATCAATGTGGTCGGCGACTCCACCACCGCTTTGGTCGTCACCCGCTTGGAAGGCGAACTCGGCAGCGAAAAGCTGACCGCAGACGAACTGGCTTAATCGCTCTTCGGACGGACGTCCGAACGATTTGACAGTCAAACGGCGAATTGCTTACGGCAGTTCGCCGTTTTCTTTTATCCAAAAAAAATAAAGGCGCCCAAAACACGTTCGGACGCCTTCGCTCAGCGGTCGTTAACTCAACGCATTAAGCGTCGTAACGAGCCTCCAGAGCCGCAATGGCGGGCAACGTCTTGCCTTCGAGGAACTCGAGGAAAGCGCCGCCACCCGTGGAGATATAACTGACCTTGTCGGCGATCTCAAACTTGCCGACGGCAGCGATCGTATCGCCGCCGCCTGCGATCGAGAAGGCGCCGTTTTGCGTGCTTTCGGCAATGGCCTTGGCCATGTCGGCCGTACCCTGAGCGTAGGGAGCCATTTCAAAGACGCCGACCGGACCGTTCCAAACGATCGTACCGGCCTTGCGCAGGATGTCGCACAGACGAGCGGACGTTTCGGGACCGACGTCCAAAATCATTTCGTCTTCGGCAACGTCTTCGATGCGGCACGTACGGTGTTCGGCCGTTTCGCTGAATTCCTTGGCTACGACGACGTCCGTCGGCAAGGGCAACTCGGCGCCCTTTTCCTTGAGGGTTGCGAGCACCTTCTGGCACTCTTCAACCAATTCCGGTTCGGCCAAGGACTTGCCGACCTTATAGCCGGCGGCCAAGAGGAACGTATTGGCAATACCGCCGCCGACGATCAACTGGTCCACCTTGTGAGCCAGGTTGTTCAAAATGGTGAGCTTGGTCGATACCTTGGAACCGCCGACGATGGCAACCAACGGATGCTTGGCTTCGGCAACGGCCTTGGTCAGAGCGTCGATTTCAGCGGCCATCAAAGGACCGGCACAAGCGATAGCCACCTGTTCGGCAACGCCTACCGTCGAAGCCTGAGCGCGGTGTGCGGTACCGAAAGCATCGTTGACGAAAACGTCGCACAATGCGGCGTACTGCTTGGCCAACTCTTCGACATTCTTCTTTTCGCCCTTGTTGCAACGGCAGTTTTCCAACATCACGACCTGACCGGGCTTGACGTCGACGCCGTCGAGGTAGTCGCGAGCCAAACGGATCGGGGTGCCGACGAGCTGGCTCATGCGAACGGCGATGGAGGCCAACGTGTCCTTTTCTTCGTTGAATTCGCCTTCGGTCGGACGACCGCGATGGCTCATGACCAAAACGGCCGCACCGGCATCCAATGCCAAGCGAATGGCCGGCACACTGGCGACCAAACGGTTTTCATTGGTGATGTTGCCCGCATCGTCATGGGGGGCGTTCAAGTCGGAACGAATCAAGACGCGCTTGCCGGCCAACTTACCGGCCATAGCCAATGCTTCCAAGGTTTGAACTCGCATGAGTATCTATCTCCTAAGTGGATATAAATCAATCTTTTAATTATAAAAACTTACGTTGACAACCAACAAGCCGTCGCCCATAAAAAAGGACCTCCGCGCACAAGTGTGTACACAGAGGTCCTTGATTACAAACGCTAAATTACTTGGCGTTCATCATGGCGATGGCCGTGTCGAGCATACGGCAGGAGAAGCCCCATTCGTTGTCGTACCAGGCGGAAACCTTCACGAGACGACCGCCGGAAACCTTGGTCAAGGTAGCGTCGTAGGTGGAGGAATGATCGTCATGGTTGAAGTCGATCGAAACGAGCGGCTTGTCGTTGTAGCCCAATACGCCCTTCATTTCTTCGGATTCGGAAGCGGCCTTCAAAACGGCGTTGACTTCTTCAACGGACGTGTCGCGCTGAGCGATGAACGTCAAATCGACGAACGAAACGTTGATGGTCGGAACGCGAACGGCGTAACCGTCGAGCTTGCCGTTAAGTTCGGGCAATACCAAACCGACGGCGGCGGCCGCACCGGTCTTGGTCGGGATCATGGAGTAACCGGCGGCGCGAGCGCGGCGCATGTCCTTGTGATAGACGTCGGTCACGTTCTGATCGTTCGTGAAGGAGTGGATGGTGGTCATGAGACCGCGTTCCACACCGATGGCGTCCTGCAAGGGCTTGACCAACGGAGCCAAGCAGTTGGTCGTGCAAGAAGCGTTGGAAACGACCGTGTGTTCAGCCTTCAGAACGTCATGGTTCACGCCGTACACGACGGTGGCGTCGCACTGCTTGCCCGGAGCGGAGATCAAGACCTTCTTGGCGCCCTGATCGAGGTGAACCTGGCACTTTTCCTTGGTCTTGAAAGCGCCCGTGCATTCGAGAACGACGTCGACGTTCAATTCGCCCCACGGAATTTCACGCGGATCGCGGGTGGCGAACATGCGAATGCGATCGCCGTTGACGATCAGCCATTCGGGACCGTCGCTGGATACTTCGGCGTTGAAGCGACCGTGCACGGTATCGTGCTTGAGCAGGTGCAAATGAATGTCCTGTTCGCCCGGAGCGTTAATCGCCACGATTTCGACATCACGGGACTTGCCGGATTCGTAGTGAGCGCGCAAGATGTTGCGACCGATACGACCGAAGCCGGTGATTGCTACACGAATAGTCATTGGAATAGTTCTCCTTGGTTATATTTAAGCGGTCAACTTGAGCACTTTGTCGACGACCTTTTCGACCGTGAAACCAAAATGCTGCCAAAGGACATTGGCCGGAGCGGATTCGCCGAACGTGTCGATGCCGACGACGTCGCCCTTACCCGTCATGTACTTGTACCACAAGCCGGTGACGCCGGCTTCGATGGCCATCAACGGCGAGCCGACCGGGAACACCGACTGACGATAGGCCTCGGGCTGACGATCGAACGCATCGGCACAGGGCATCGAAACGACGCGGACCTGAACGTTTTGCGCGACCAAGAGCTTGCGGGCCTGCAAAGCCAACGGCAATTCGGAACCGCTGGCCACGATAACGCACTGAACGGCGTCGGCGCCTGCGGGCGCTTCTGCCACGATGTAACCGCCGCGAGCGATCACGTCGGCATCCACTTCTTCGCGTTCGGTAAATTCAACGTTCTGACGTGAGAAAATCAACGTGCTCGGACCGTCCTTGCGTTCGATGGCGGCAGCCCAAGCCACGATGCTTTCAACCGTATCGCAGGGACGCCAAACATCCAAATTCGGAATCAAACGCAAGCTGGCGACGTGTTCGACGGATTGGTGCGTCGGACCGTCTTCGCCCAACCCGATGGAGTCGTGCGTGAAGACGAAAATCGAACGCGTCTTCATAAGGCCGGCCATGCGCAAGGCGTTGCGTGAGTAGTCCGAGAACGTCAGGAAGGTGGCGGAGTACGGAATGAAACCGCCGTACAAGGCAATGCCGTTCTGGATCGCGGACATGCCGAATTCGCGCACGCCGTAGCTGATATGGCGGCCGAGCATGTTTTCACGCGTGAGCGTCTGTACGCCGGACCAGTTCGTCAAGTTCGAACCGGTCAAGTCGGCCGAGCCGCCGAGCAATTCGGGCAATGCGGGAGCCAGGGCGTTCAAGGCCTTTTGGCTTGCCTTGCGCGTGGCGACGGTTTCCTTGGCGGCTTCGGCATCGCACAACGCCTGCATGACGGCGCCTTCGAACGCTTCGGGCAAGTCGCCGGCCAGGCGGCGCTTGAGTTCGGCAGCGAGTTCGGGATAAGCGGCTTCATACTGAGCGAACATGGCGTCCCAAGCGCGTTCGGATTCGGCGCCTGCAGCCTTCGCATCCATGGCCTCGTACACTTCGGCCGGAACTTCAAAAGCCGGATACGGCCAATCGATGGCTTCGCGCGTCAAAGCGATTTCGGCATCGCCCAAAGCTTCACCGTGCGCCTTGGCGGTACCGGCACGGTTGGGACTGCCCTTGCCGATCACCGTGCGAGCGATGATCAACGTCGGCTTTTGCGTTTCCTGCTTGGCCTGAGCGATGGCGGCGTCCATGGCGTCGATATCGTGACCGTCGACGGGACCGATCACGTTCCAACCGTAGGATTCGAAACGGCCGCGAACGTCGTCGCCGTACCAACCCTTGACGTCGCCGTCAATGGAAATACCGTTGTCGTCGTAGATCGCGATGAGCTTGTTCAAGCCCCAAACGCCTGCCAAAGAACAGGCTTCGTGGCTGACGCCTTCCATCATGCAACCGTCACCCAAGAAAACGTAGGTGCGATTGTCGATGACGGGGAAGCCCTCGCGGTTAAATTCGGCGGCCAACATCTTTTCGGCCAAGGCCATGCCGACGCCGTTGGCGATACCCTGTCCCAACGGACCGGTCGTCGTTTCCACCCCCGGGGTGATGCCGACTTCCGGGTGTCCCGGCGTCTTGCTGCCCATCTGACGGAAGTTTTTGACGTCTTCCATCGACAGGTCGTAACCGGTCAGATGCAACAAAGCGTACTGCAACATCGAGCCGTGACCGTTGGACAAAATGAAACGGTCGCGACCGACCCAAGCGGGATTGGCGGGATTGTGGCGAAGATGGCGGGTCCACAAAGCCACGGCGATGTCGGCCATGCCCATCGGCATGCCGGGGTGACCGGATTTGGCTTTCTGAACGGCGTCCATGGAGAGCGCACGAATGGCACTGGCCATCGTCTGCGCGGTAACTTGATTGCTCATAAGGAGGGAACTTCGCAGTGAGTTAAACACGACAACACCGGCTCGCAATCGAACCATGTGTAACAGAGTAATTCTAACAGCTCCACTTTTGTTTCGGTGGCGCTTTCCGTTATGAAAAACCTATTCAAATCTACTCAACGAAGATTTGACGTTTTCTTTTCGGTTCACCGAACGCGGTTTCACACGGAGACCCTCGGATTCCCGTGCCAGAGCCTGCATTCTCCCCGAACTGCTGTTTGTAGGGTCAGCTCCCGCGTAACTCGCGGCGATATCCC
>JAGBZO010000003.1 GCA_017628205.1 Duodenibacillus sp. | reverse complement strand
TAATGTGTAGATCTGTCATTTTCTTGACATCCGTATCTAGGCTTTATCTGTAAATATTAGGCTAATATTCCTTGTTTTTTCGCATAATGAACAGTAGCATTTACTAGCCCGACCTTTGAACCACAGTCAAAACGCAAACCAACATAACGGCATGCATAAGTTTGCTTCTGGTTCAATCCAAATGCAATCGCATCAGTTAATTGAATTTCGCCTCCTGCTCCTCGCTCAGTGTTTTCAAGCGCATCGAAAACACTTGACTCTAGAACATAACGACCAACAACAGCACAGTTAGAAGGAGCCTCTGACGGATTCGGCTTCTCTACCATGCCGACGATAACGTCCTTATCCAGGCTTACAATCCCATATTTGTTCGTGTCTTCACGAGGAACTTCTTGAACGGCAATCACACTACCGCCTCCATTCTTTTCTCGCATCCGGATCAATTGTTCGGTAACCCCAACTTCCGCATCAATCAAATCATCGGGCAGGATCACAGCAAACGGCTCGTCTCCTACAACTTGCTTGGCACACAATACCGCATGCCCCAACCCCAATGGCTGCGACTGACGCACAGCAACAATGGTCATATCGCTCGGGGCAACAGATCGAGCGATTTCTAGCAAAGCCGTTTTACCCTTGGCTTCCAATTCGCGTTCCAACTCAGGAGATTTGTCAAAGTGATCTTCCAACATGCGCTTATTGGCACTAGTGACGAATATCATTTCCGTAATTCCTGCTCGATAAGCTTCCTCCACCGCATACTGGATCAACGGCTTGTCGACAACGGGGAGCATCTCTTTCGGCATGACCTTGGTTGCGGGAAGAAAACGAGTACCTAATCCGGCAACAGGAAAAACGGCCTTTTTTACGGGTTTCATCATTTTTTAACTCTCTATTCTCTCAACTGTTATTGACAACTTGGTGCGCCAACTTTTTACCTAATTCGACACCGGGTTGATCGAACGGATTGATGTCGTACAACGTCCCGAGCATCACGGTCTTATGCTCATACATCGACATCAAGGCGCCTAATGTATAAGGTGTCAATTCGTCTACTGTTAAGGTCGAAACTACATTGAAATACGGCAAGTTGATCTCTCTCATGGTCAATGCCTCGGCCTGAGCCATCGCGTTAGCCACCAAAATACGGTGCAACTTGTCATAAGGATGTCCGGGCTTCTTTGTCCAACACAATACGATCGAGTTATTCGTCGTTCCTTCTCTCAACCACTGATAGAACGAATGCTGGCTTTCATTACCGTGCCCACCCCAGACACACTGACCTGTCATGCCCGTCACATGAGAACCGTCCAAGCGCTTGTTCTTACCCAAGCTTTCCATTTCCAACTGTTGCAACCAGAAACCGAAAACGCGCAGTCTTTCGTCGTAGGGCAGGAAACAATGTGAGCTAATCGACAAGTCGACCGAATTACGATAACTCAGGAGTGCGATCAGTACAGGTAGATTTTCTTCAATCGGCGCGTGGCGCGCATGATCGTCCATCGCCTGAGCTCCGGCTAACAGTTGCTTGAAAACGTCCACACCAAAGGTAATGATCAACGGCAACCCCACGCTACTCCACACGGAGAAACGTCCTCCAACCCACTCCCAGAAGGGAAAATAATTTGACGCGGGCAAATCCAACATTTCAGGAGCACGAGGATTGGCCGATGCCACAACAATATGCGACTTTCTTTCCTCCTTCGCAATCCCCGCTTCGGCCAGCCAGTCTTCGACAGCCGATAAATTCGTCAAGGTTTCTTGGGTTCTAAAGCTCTTGGAGGATACAACAACGAGTGTTGTGAGTGGATTCAGCTTCTCAACAATACGCTGTAGAGCAACGCCGTCAACAGCCGCTAAAAAATAAACGCGAATATCTTGCTTGGCCTTTCTTAAAGCATGGTAGACAGCACGCGGCCCCATATCGGAACCGCCAATACCAATATTGATGACATCGGTAATTCGGTCTCCCTTGCACCCAGTCCATTGACCGTTGCGCACCTTTTCCGCAAAGTCGTACATACGTTCAAGGGTGGTCTGCACTACCTCACTACGTTCTCCGCGCAGATTAACGTGCAATGCCGCCCGTCCTTCGGACACATTGACAATATCGCCGCTACACATGGCTTCGAACGCCTCAATCACTCGCTTTTCCTTGGCCGTTTGAACCAATCTAGAAAAATCCTCCGGCGAGAGATTTTGTCGAGAAAAATCCAACTCAATCCCACAACTCTTGCACCGACTCATATAGCTTCCTCAAACTCGACAATTTAATAATCGCACAATCAATTGAATCAAATAATTTTAGTAATTCATTCCGCAAATACATATCTTTTCATTGTCTCAAAATTCATCTTTGCGGTTTTTCCCACTGCCCGCTAAAAACCCTCGTTTCATGATTTCGATCAAATCACTGGGGCGGAGCTACAACACCCTCCCGTTGACAGCCCCTTCTTAATTCAAAAAAACGATTGCAATCGCGGTTTTAATGATCATCGACAATCATCAATTGCCTATTCTTTTTTGTTTTAAAGCAACGGATAAAAACAAAGCCCAAGACGCACTTGAGCATTCTTGGGCTTAATCGTGGTGGAGATGAGGGGGATCGAACCCCTGACCTCTGCATTGCGAACGCAGCGCTCTCCCAGCTGAGCTACACCCCCACGCTTTTAACTTTTCAGACTCGTCATTTTACACCTTACCCACTCAAAAACAAGGGCTTCCGATCATTGCGATCGAGGGTGTGTATCCAATTATTACCTTCTTTTACCTTTCCCCCATTTCTGTGTATTGTTAAATTCTCTTCCTTCCTTTTTTATGGGTGCCCTTTATGAGTACGAATAATGCCGTCGTGGCCGTGATCGGCCTCGACCAGCCCGGTATCGTTGGATGTGTGTCGTCGGTTTTGACCGAATTGGGGTGCAATATTGAGGAAATGAATCAATCGACGTTGCACCAACAGTTTGCCGGCATCTATTTGGTGAACAAGCCGTCGACGCTGGATAACGACGCTTTGACCGCAGCGCTTAACAAAGGCGCAAACGCCAAGCGATTGCACGTGACGATCACCACGCGCGATTTTGAAGAACCGCTCGCCTCCAATTGCGAGACCGAACAGTTCGTCATCAGCGTCAACGGAACCGATCGCAACGACATCATCGCGACGTTCGCCAACATTTTCGGTGCTCAAGGCATCAACATCGATGCGTTGCGCGCCTTCCGCGTCGGCGAAGACGCCTCCATGCAAGTTTTTGAAGTCAGCATCCCCGTCGATCTCGACACGCGCACGCTGCATCGCGTCCTGCTCGATCGTGCCAAATCCATGGGCCTGAGCCTGACCATGCAACACCGCGCTATCTTTGAGGCCGTTCACCGTATCGCCGTTATTTAAGTAAAGGATTCATCATGCTGACCGAACGCGAAGTACTCTCGACCATCAACATGCTGCAAAGCGAACACTTGGACGTTCGCACCGTGACCTTGGGCATCAATTTGTTCGACTGCGCCAGTCACGATTTCGACACCTTTGAAATCAAGGTGCGCAGCAAGATTCAAAAATACGCCCGTCGCTTGGTGGAAACCTGCGACGCCGTCGGCGATCGTTACGGCATTCCCGTCGTCAACAAGCGCATTTCGGTAAGCCCCATCGGCACGGTCGGCGCCTGCTTTACGCGCGATCAAATGGTGCGCGCTTGCAAGGTACTTGACGATGCCGCCAAAGAAGTCGGCGTCGATTTCATCGGCGGTTTCGGCGCTCTCGTTGAAAAGGGCATGACGCCCGGCGAACGCAATCTCATCGCCTCCTTGCCCGAAGCCCTGGCCACGACCGACCGCATTTGCTCGTCCATCAACGTCGGCTCGACCAAGGCCGGCATCAACATGGACGCCGTGAGCCTCATGGGCAAGACCATTAAGGAAGTGGCCGAAGCCACGGCCGATCGCGACGGTCTGGGCTGCGCCAAGTTGGTCGTATTCTGCAACATCCCGCAGGACGTCCCCTTCATGGCCGGCGCCTACCTTGGCGTTGGCGAACCCGACGTTGTCATTGACGTCGGCGTTTCCGGTCCCGGCGTCGTCAACAAGGCTCTGGAGCGCGCCCTGCAAGAAGCCGGTCGCAAGCTGACCTTGTCGGAAGTTGCCGAAGTCATCAAGCACACGGCCTACAAGGTGACCCGCGTGGGCGAATTGATCGGGCGTGAAGTCGCCAAGCGCATGGGCATCCCCTTTGGCGTGGCCGATCTGTCGCTCGCACCGACGCCCGCCATCGGCGACTCCGTCGGCGAAATTTTCCAAACGCTCGGCCTCTCCTCGATCGGCGCTCCCGGTTCGACCGCCGTGTTGGCCATGCTCAACGATGCCGTCAAGAAGGGCGGCGTGTTCGCTTCCGGCCACGTCGGCGGCTTGTCGGGCGCCTTCATCCCGGTCAGCGAAGACAGCGCCATTGAAGCGGCCGCGCGTTCCGGCGCCTTGACGATCGAAAAGCTCGAAGCCATGACCTGCGTGTGTTCCGTCGGCCTGGACATGATCGCCATCCCCGGCGACACCTCCGCCGAAACCATCGCCGCCATGATTGCGGATGAAAGCGCCATCGGCATGATCAACGGCAAGTCCACGGCCGTTCGCGTCATCCCCGTCCCGGGCAAGAAGGTCGGCGACATCGCCGTCTTCGGCGGCTTGTTGGGCGAAGCGGCCATCATCCGCGCGCCGGGTGGCGACGCCAGCCAATTCATTGAATTGGGCGGTCGCATCCCCGCACCGATCCACAGTTTGCGCAACTGATATTCGTGACGGTAAAAACGTGATGACACGACGAAACGAAGTTGTGTCGTCACGCGCCTTTTGAGGTCAATTTCTTATAAACTTGACCTATAAGCTCGGTCAATTAATCGATCGGCATTGCAACACTATTCAACTATCGTAAGGAGCTCTT
Source organism: Duodenibacillus sp. (assembly GCA_017628205.1). Classification (GTDB taxonomy): domain Bacteria; phylum Pseudomonadota; class Gammaproteobacteria; order Burkholderiales; family Burkholderiaceae_F; genus Duodenibacillus. The sequence goes on along the minus strand of JAGBZO010000003.1, from coordinate 10,593 downwards.
ATGAAGATCCTCGTTCCCATTGACGGCAGCAAGTACAGCGAAAACTCCTTGGCTTTCGTTGCTTCCCGCGCCACCCTGTTGGGCAACAATCCTGAAATCGAATTGTTCGTCGCACTGGAACCTTTGCCCGCTCGCGCCACCCGCATGGTCGGCGGCAGCAGCCTCAAAGCGTACTACGAAGAAGAAGCCCAAAAGATTTTTGAACCCGCACGCGCCTTCTTGAGCGGCGCCAACATCCGCGCCAAAGAAACGTATGTGATCGGTACGCCCGACGAAGCCATCGCCGAAGAAGCCGAACGTTTCGGCGCCGATCTGATCATCATGGGATCTCGCGGTCGCACCGCTTTGGCCGGTCTCTTCCTCGGATCCGTCACCAACGGCGTCTTAGCTCGCACCTCGACCCCGATTCTGATCCTTCGCAACAAGCTCGTGCCCGAACAGGACGCCATGAAGATCGGCATCGCCGTCGACGGCTCCGCTTACGGTGAAGCCGCCGTCAATTACGCCGTCCGTCACAAGAACCTCTTCGGCGAAGGCGCCAGCTTCTATCTTGTCAACGTGACGAGCGATTACACCGGCGCCGTCATGCCCGACATGGCCGGCATGGCGCTGCCCGCACTGAGCGAAAACGAAGTGCGCGAACTGCAGAAGAAGGAATTCGCCGAAACGACCGAACCCGTTCTCCCGCTCTTTGCCAAGGCCGGCATCGTTCCGCAGGAAGTCTGCTTGGTCGGCAACCCCGGCGACGAAATCGCCGCGTTCGCTAAGAACGAAGGGCTTGACATGGTTGTCATGGGCTCGCACGGTTACGGCCGATTCAAGTCCGCCGTCATGGGTTCGACCGCCATGCGCATCGCCGCACAGGGCGACGTTCCCATCCTGTTGATCCGCCTGTAATCGGATCGAGTACAAGTCCCCTCGGGACTTGTCATCAGCCCACGGCACTCTTTTGTCCGTGGGCTTTTTTGAGCCTACAATAGTTCCAATCGTCTTGTTTTTACCACTCGCACGTTCCTGCCTATGATCGCTCGCATCGTTTTATTGACCGTCTTGCTGCATATGGCATTTGCGAGCATGCGCATGACGGCCAGCTTGGACGCGTTGGCGCATCATGCCGATCCGTTTGAGGTGGGTCTGTTGATGGGGCTGATCGCTCTGTGCCCCATGTTTTTGGCCATTGCTTGCGGTCGCTGGGTTGATCGCGTCGGCTCCAAAATTCCTTTGGTGCTCGGCTCGCTCGTGTTGTTTGTCGGCGCTTTAATTCCCATCCTGATTCCCACTCAACGCGTGGGTCTGGCACCCCTTTACGCTTCGTGTTCCTTGATCGGGATCGGCTTTATGTGCGTGCATTTGGTCTCGCAACAACTGGTCGGGCACCTGTCCACCGCAAAGAATCGAACGGGCGCCTTTTCGCTTTTAGCCATGGGATTTGCCGCCTCGGGGCTTTTCTCGCCTTTGATCTCAGGCTACATGATCGATCATTTGGGCTATCGATGGGCTTTTGGCGGATCGTTCGCCTTGACGGCCATGGGCTTTCTTGTTTTTCTGACCTTGTTGCCCAACTTGCCCGCCGCCTGGGGCGCTCCCAAAAAAGCCGGAGAACGGCAACGCACCATGGATTTGCTGAAACTACCTCGCGTGCGCAACGTTTTGTTGGTGTCCGCTCTCGTTTCCATGGCGTGGGATCTGCAAAACTTCATGTTCCCCGTCTACGGTCACGCCATCGGTCTGTCGGCCTCTGAAATCGGCTGGTTGGTGGCCACGTTCTTTAGCGCCTCGTTCTTGGTTCGCTTCTTGTTGCCGATTCTCTCGCACTACATTACGGAGTGGCAATTCTTGTTCGGCGTATTGGTCATCGCCTGCGGTTGCTACGCCGTTTTCCCGCTCTTTGACACATTGACGCCTTTGCTAATCATCGCTTTCGTTCTGGGGTTGGGATTGGGAGCCAGTCAGCCCAACGTCATGAGTCTGTTGCATACGCAAACGCCCGAAGGCCGCGTCGGCGAAGCCTTGGGCATTCGAACGATGCTGATGAACGCCAGTCACACCGGTTTGCCGCTGCTGTTCGGCGTTTTGACGGGGGCCATCGGCGTCTTTTGGATTTTTATGGCGATGGCCGCCCTGATGGGGGTTTCGAGCATCGCCGTCTTGCGTCGAGACAAAGACGGCGAGACGAACGACTGATCAATCGAAGGACAAGCGTACGCTCTTGTCTTCGGCCACGTCGATCGTCACGTTACCGCCTTGACGCAAGCGACCGAACAACAACTCGTCGGCCAATTGTCGACGCACCGTATCTTGAATCAGGCGTTGCATGGGTCGCGCCCCCATCGTCGGATCGAAACCCTTCTCGGCCAGATGGCGCTTCAGCCCTTCCGTAAAGTGCGCGATCACTTTCTTTTGCGCCAACTGTTCTTTCAGCTCGCCCAAGAACTTGTCGACGATGGAAGCGATCACGCTTCGATCAAGCGACTTGAACGTCACGATGGCGTCCAAGCGATTGCGAAATTCCGGCGTAAAGAGACGGCGAATTTCAGCGCTCGGATCGCCGCTTTGCAATGTCGGTGCAAAACCGATGCTCTTTTTCGCCAGTTCACCCGCTCCCGCATTGGTCGTCATGATGACGATCGTATGCGTGAAATCGACGGAACGACCGTTCGAATCGGTCAACGTGCCGTGATCCATCACCTGCAACAAGATATTGAAGATGTCGGGGTGCGCTTTTTCCAATTCATCGAGCAAAATCACGCAATGCGGTTGCTTGACGACGCGTTCGGTCAATTCGCCGCCCTTTTCATAGCCGACGTAGCCGGGCGGCGCGCCGATCAAACGACTGACCGAGTGCCGTTCGGCGTACTCGCTCATATCGAAACGCAGGCACTCCAACCCCAACTGCAAGGCCAGTTGACGAGCCACTTCGGTCTTACCGACGCCCGTGGGACCGGCAAACAGAAAGGCGCCGACCGGTCTGTCGGTCTTACCCAAGCCCGAGCGGGATAACTTGATGGCCGAGCACACCGCCTCGATCGCTTCGTCCTGTCCGAAAACCACCGCGCCAAGATTGCGCTCCAAACAACGTAACTTTTCCACGTCGTCGGTGCCGACCGTATCGACGGGGACGCGCGCCATACGACTGACGACGGCGGCGATCTCCGCTCGACCAATCGGACGCTTTGTAGCCTGTTTGGCCAAACGACGGGCGCTTCCCGCTTCATCCAACACGTCGACGGCTTTGTCGGGCAAACGACGATCCGTCAGATAACGCGCGGACAACGACACGGCCGCCGCGATCGCCTCTTGCGTAAAGCGCACGTCGTGATGCGCTTCAAAGCGAGACTTCAAGCCTTTGAGAATGGCCACGCTTTCCTGTTGCGTGGGTTCGGCGACGTCGATCTTTTGAAAACGCCGAGCCAATGCGCGATCTTTTTCGAAGAATTGGCGGCAATCTTCATACGTGGTTGCCCCGATACAGGGGAGACGTCCGTCGGCCAGGGCGGGCTTGAGCAGCATGGCGGCGTCTTCGCCCCCCTTCTGACCGCCGGCTCCTGCAATACCGTGGATTTCGTCGATGAACAAAATGGCCTCGGGCATGGCGGCAAAGGCGTCGACGATGGCTTTGACGCGCTTTTCAAACTCACCGCGCATCATCGTTCCCGCCATCAACGCCCCCATATCCAGAGCCCAGACTTGCCGATCCTTGAGCACGCCGGGCACCTTGCCCTCGACAATCGCCAAGGCCAAGCCTTCGGCCAAAGCGGTCTTGCCAACGCCCGGATCGCCGACCAACAACGGGTTATTCTTGCGTCGACGGCACAAAACTTCAATCATGCGTCGGATTTCAGCCTCTCGACCGATCAAAGGGTCGATACCGCCCGCCGTTGCTTTCTCATTGAGATTGACGGCAAAGCGACGAAGCGCCTGCGCGGGATCGTTGCTCTCGCGCGGTTCGTCTTCATCGGGAATCGGCAGCGTCTTGGCGGATTCGACGTGAACGCCGCCGTTACTGATATACGTCACCAGATCCAATCGCGTCACGCCGCTCTCTTGTAAAAAATGCGCGGCGTGCCCCTCCGTCTGATCGAACATGGCCACAAGCACGTCCAACGCCGTGACGGTTTGATCTTCACGACCGCAACTTTTTACATGCAACACCGCCGATTGAATGACCTCCTGAAAGCCCAAAGACGCTTCGGGCTCATACTCTTTTTGCTCATCGACGGACACCTTCGGCGTATGCGTTTCGACAAAGGTCTTGACGGTTTCGCGCAACGGGCCGATGGAACAATTGAGCGCCTTGAGCGCTTGAAACACCTGCGTGTTGTCGAGCAGGACGTATAACAATTGCTCGACCGTGTACATGGCGTACCCTTCCAATTTGGCTTGGAAGTAACACAATTGCAAATGGCCTTCGAGTTGTGAGTCGATATTCACGTCACCGTCCTTATCTATTACATCTTTTGTACGTCAAGTTTTAACGGGTGTCCCTGCGAACGCGCCAGAGACACCGCCTTCGCGGCCAACGTCCGCGCGACGTCCCGCGTGTACACGCCCGCCACGCCGCTGCCCGTCAGATGCACCTGCATCGTGACGTATTGCGCTTCGTTCGACGTCTTGCCGAAAACGCTCATCAAAAGCGAAATGACGAAATCAAACGGCGTGTAATCGTCGTTCAGCAGAACGACGCGAAAGAGGCTCGGACGTTTTTCTCGCGTGACGGTCGAGGTCACGGTCTGAACGTGTTTGGTCGGCGAACTACCGGGCATGCGTGGCAAATCCTTGTTGTTGCTTCGTAGTGATCGATTCTAGCGTGTCGCATCGCCTATCGGTTCGATGCATTGGTATCCGCGCCGGGAAAGCGCAAGGTAAAGCAAGAGCCCTTCCCCGCTTCACTTTCGATTTGCAATTGCCCCTTGTGATGCATCAAAACGTGCTTGACAATGGCCAACCCCAGCCCGGTGCCGCCCGTAGCGCGCGAACGCGACTTGTCCACGCGATAAAAACGCTCGGTCAGGCGAGGAATGTCCTCTTCTTTAATCCCGATGCCGTTGTCTTTGACGCTGACTTGAACGGTGCCGTCCGCATTCGTGCGACACGAGACGATGACCGAGCCGCCTTCGGGCGTGTAACGCACGGCATTGGTCATCAAATTTTGTACGGCGCTTCGAATTTCGTCCTTAAAACCGACGAGCGTTGCGGGCGTCAGTTCTCCGCTCAACGAATGCATCCCCTTGTCCACAATGCGCATTTCCGAGAGAATCGAGCTCACCAATTCGTCCATGGCGATGCGTTCGGGCTCTTGGGTGTTCTCGCTCATTTCCAGACGCGAGAGCGTCAACAAATCGTCGACCAAGCGCTGCATGCGCTCTGCCTGATCGCGCATGAGATCCAAGTGTTGCGGTTTGATGTGCGCGTTGATTTCCGCGCCTTGACGAGCCATTTCGATAAATCCGCTCAGAACCGTGAGGGGAGTTCGCAATTCGTGCGACACGTTCGCGACGAAGTCCCGTCGGGTCGCGTGCAGACGCTCTTGTTCGGTCACGTCGCGCGCCACGATCAAAGCGTTGTTGGCGTCGGCCACGACGATGCGAATTTCAATGCGTTGATTGCTCCCCGGGCGTTGCCAAATCAGCGGCGCGTCATACTGTTCCCCGCGAACGTAGTTGATCAACGCGCGATCGTCGATCACCGCGAGCAAATGGCGGCCCACATGGCGCTCGCCGCGCAACCCGAACAACTCTTCGGCACGCGGATTCCACCAACTCAACACCCAGTCGTTCTTGACCAACACAATCCCTTCGGGAATGGCCGACAGCGTTTTCAAATAGCGCGCCTCGCGCTCTTCCAGCCGTCGGGTGTTGGTGATCAGCGCCTTGCGATTTTCATACATGCGATCGAACACTTTGCGCCACAGCTCGCTTTGGTCCATCGGGATGCGAGTGACATCCGACCCGGTGAGCCATTCCAACATGCGAACGCCGCTGATCACGTGAACGCACACTTCGATCAACAAGGCGACGATCACGAAGCCGAGCCCGTAATACACGTTGAATAGCCCGCTGATCGCCAAGGCAATGCAACCGACGATGATTAATCGAAACAGGCACTGACCAAACAATCGCCAACGTTGTTTCATCTCGCGCCTCAGTCGTTGTGCGTTTCAACGGCACGATACCCCATGCCGCGCACCGTCTCGATCAAATCGCTGGCGGGCGTGCCCGCCAATTGCTTGCGCACGCGCAACACGTGGACGTCGACCGTACGTTCATCCATGTCCGCGGCATCGTCCCAGACCAACTCAAGCAACTGGGCGCGACTGTAAACACGTCCCGGCGCACCGGCCAAAACCCACAACAGTTTGAATTCAATGACGCCGAGCTTGATGTCGACACCGTCGACCTTGACGCTGAATCGCGCCTCGTTCATGCTCAACGGTCCGCACACGACCGTCTTTTCGCTCTCTTGCGAACCGCGACGCAAGACGGCTCGGATGCGCGCAATCAACTCGCGCGGTGAAAACGGTTTCACAACGTAGTCGTCGGCCCCGGCTTCCAAGCCGGCTACCTTATCGCTTTCCGTACCTCGCGCCGTCAACATGATGACGGGAATCGCACCGGTACGCGAATCGCGCTTGAGCTGTTCGAGCCACTGCAGGCCGGACAGATCGGGCAACATCCAATCGAGCAGAATCAAATCCACCGCCTTGTCGTGCAATTGTTCTTTAGCCTGCTTCACGCACTCGGCGCGCAGTACCTCGTAACCCGCCGTTTCGCAGGCGAACCCCACCAACTCGCGAATCGCGGGTTCGTCCTCTACAACCAAAATCGTTTCAGGCATTTTTTTATTCCTCATGAACAGGCAAACGCAAGCGACGGCTTCGCGCCTACGGCAACTCTAATCACACCGCGATTCGATCTCAAGTTTTAAAACGAAAAACGTCCGAACCCAATGAAACGAGTCCGGACGTATGAGCTGGCAAATCGCAAGCCGCGCTTAGATGTACTTCACCGACAAGATGGCGTAGTGAATCAAGCCCTTCGGAGCGGGACAGGTCACTTCGTCCCCTTCGAACTTGCCGATCAGACTGCGAGCCAAAGGACTGGAGATGGAAATACGGCTGGCCTTGATATCGGCTTCGTCGTCACCGACGATCTGATACGTCTTGACCTCTCCGCTGTCTTCATCTTCGAGTTCAACCGTCGCACCGAAAACGATGCGATCGCCCGCTTGCAAGGTCTTCGGATCGATGATCTGCAAGGCGGGAATCTTGCCTTCGAGTTCGGCAATACGGCCTTCGACATGACTTTGCATTTCCTTTGCTGCGTCATATTCGGCATTTTCGGACAAGTCGCCCTTGTCGCGTGCTTCGGCAATCGCCTGCACGACCATCGGGCGCTTGACGCGCTTGAGTTCCTCGAGTTCGCGGCGAAGCTTCTCGGCTCCGGCCGCCGTAATCGGAATACGCTTATCCATTTTTTGTCGTTACTTTCGTGTGAAGTTCTCTCTAAAGGAGCGCATTTTACACGCAATACCTTAAGAAACGTCGGCGTGCATCTGTTGTACGGAGCAAACCTGCGCGTCTTCGAGGTGTTTGATTCCTTCGACGGCGGCATGACCGCCGGCAATCGTCGTGTAATACGTCACGCGATTGGCCAACGAAGCCATGCGAATGGCGCGCGCGTCGCTGATTTCACCGCGCGATTCGTTGCTCGTGGTGATCACCAACTGCACTTCACCGTTCTTGATCCGATCGAGAATGTTCGGGCGGCCGTCGCTCACGCGGTTGACCGCACGGCATTCGATACCGGCCTTGTTCAAGGCGGCGGCCGTGCCGCGGGTAGCGATGAGCGAGTAACCTGCCTGAGCCAAACCGGCAGCCACCACAATGGCGCGCGGCTTGTCTTCGTCACGCACGGAAATAAAGACCGTGCCGGCGGGCGGCAATACGGCGCCCGAAGCCAATTGACTCTTGAACAACGCTTCGCCGAACGTTTCGCCCACGCCCATCACTTCGCCGGTCGAACGCATTTCCGGTCCAAGAACAGGGTCGACGCCCAAGAACTTGGCAAACGGGAAGACGGCTTCCTTAACGCAGAAACGAGACGGCTGCACTTCCACGCGCGCATTTTGCTCGGCAAAGCTCTTGCCCACCATGCAACGGGCGGCAATCTTGGCCAAGGGTTCGCCCGTCGCCTTCGAAACGAAGGGAACGGTACGGCTGGCGCGCGGATTGACTTCCAAAACGTAGACCAACGGCTTGTCGCTGAACGCGTCCTTGATGGCGAACTGCACGTTCATCAAACCGACGACGCCCAATGCCTTGGCCATCATCACGGTCTGACGCTTGACTTCGTCGAGAATGTCTTGACGCAGGCTGTAGGGCGGCAACGAGCAGGCCGAGTCGCCGGAGTGAACGCCGGCCGCTTCCACGTGCTGCATCAAACCGCCCACGCGCACTTCCTTGCCGTCACACACGGCGTCGACGTCCATTTCGATGGCGTCGTCCAAGAAGCGGTCGAGCAAGACGGGACTGTCGTTGCTCACCTCAATGGCTTCGTGCATGTAGCGCTTGAGTTCCTTGGCGTTGTGCACGATGTCCATGGCGCGACCGCCCAAAACGTAGCTCGGACGCACAACGATCGGATAACCGATTTCATCGGCCAAACGCAAGGCGTCGGCTTCGGTATGGGCCGTACGATTGGGCGGCTGACGCAAGCCCAAATCGTTGATCAATTTCTGGAATCGTTCACGGTCTTCCGCGCAGTCGATGGCGTCGGTGCTCGTACCGATGATGGGGACGCCGGCTTGTTCGAGGGCGCGACAAATCTTGAGCGGCGTCTGGCCGCCGTACTGAACGATCACGCCGTCGGGCTTTTCAATCGCGCAGATTTCCAATACGTCTTCCAACGTGACCGGTTCGAAATACAAACGGTCGGACGTGTCGTAGTCGGTCGAAACGGTTTCGGGGTTGCAGTTGATCATGATCGTTTCGTAACCGTCTTCACGCATGGCCATGGCGGCATGCACGCAACAGTAGTCGAACTCGATGCCCTGACCGATGCGGTTGGGACCGCCGCCCAAAACGACGATCTTTTTCTTGTCGCTCGGACGCGCTTCGCACTCGTCCTGATAGGTCGAGTAGAGATAGGCGGTATCGGTTTCGAATTCGCCTCCGCACGTATCGACGCGCTTGTAAACGGGACGTACGTTCAGGGCATGGCGACGGGCGCGCACCGCGTCTTCGGCAACGCCCATCAAACGGGCGAGGCACTTGTCGGAGAAGCCCTTTTGCTTCAAGAAGAACATTTCCTCACGGGTCACGGCTGCCAAGTCGGCACCCTTGACGCGCGCTTCGATCTCGACGATTTCGCGGATCTGAGCGAGGAACCAGGGATCGATCGCCGTCATTTCATTGATTTCGGCGTCGGTCATGCCGATGCGCATGGCGTCGGCAACGTAGAACAGACGATCGGGACCGGGTTCGCAAATTTCATGCACGATCTCTTCGCGATCTTCGGACAAGCTCGTCAGACCGTTCATGCCGGTTTCCAGACCGCGCAACGCCTTTTGCAAGGATTCCTGGAAGGACGAGCCGATGGCCATGACTTCGCCCACGGACTTCATCTGCGTGGTCAAGCGGTCGTTGGCCTGCGGGAACTTTTCAAACGCGAAACGCGGCACCTTGGTGACGACATAGTCGACGGTCGGCTCGAACGAAGCGGGGATCACGCCGCCCGTAATGTCGTGCTTGAGTTCGTCCAACGTGTAACCCACGGCCAACTTGGCGGAAATCTTGGCGATCGGGAAACCGGTCGCCTTGGAGGCCAAGGCGGACGAACGGGACACGCGCGGATTCATTTCGATCACGACGAGGCGACCGTTCTTGGGGTTGTGCGCGAACTGCACGTTGCTGCCGCCGGAGTTGACGCCGATTTCACGCAAAATGGCCAGGCTGGCGTCGCGCAAAATGGCGTATTCCTTGTCGGTCAACGTCTGTGCGGGAGCCACCGTGATGGAGTCGCCCGTGTGGATGCCCATCGGATCGACGTTTTCGATCGAGCAAACGATGATACTGTTGTCCGCCTTGTCGCGAACAACTTCCATTTCGTATTCCTTCCAACCGAGCAGGGACTCTTCAATGAGCAATTCGTGCGTCGGAGACAGCGCCAAACCGCGTTCGCAGATTTCCACGAATTCCTGCATGTTGTAGGCGATGCCGCCGCCCGTGCCGCCCAACGTGAAGGACGGACGAATGACGGTCGGGAATCCGACCTTGGCTTGCAGTGCCAGCGCTTCGCTCATGTCGTGGGCGATGCCCGAGCGCGGATTTTCAAGCCCGATGTTTTCCATGGCGGCCTTAAAGAGCTGACGGTCTTCGGCCTTGGCAATGGCGTCGGGGCTCGCGCCGATCAATTCGACGTCGTATTTTTCAAGAATGCCTTCGCGACTGAGATCCATCGCGAGGTTCAACGCCGTTTGGCCGCCCATGGTCGGCAAAATGGCGTCGGGACGTTCTTTTTCGATAATGCGTTCGATGACCTTCCAGTTCAACGGCTCGATATAGGTGACGTCGGCCGTTTCCGGGTCGGTCATGAT
>JAGBZO010000033.1 GCA_017628205.1 Duodenibacillus sp. | reverse complement strand
GAATCCATCGAGGACTCTATCGTTGTGGAACCGGTCGCTTGATCAATGCGGATATCCAAGCCGCGATGAATATTGGACGAAAAGAACTCGGCAATGAGTGGCTCAAAGAGTTACTCGAATTCGATGGGGGCATTATCATGGACATGCCCGTAACCATTCGAAAAATCCATCAAAAGATGGATTTTCGGCGGTTATTAGAATTAGGAGTACGCTCCCAAGAAACCACGCACGTGAGTGCGTGGTAGTTCATCCTTCGAATCCGAGGTCGGACGAGAAAGGTGCGATTACAGTTCGCTGGCGAGCGCGGCCCCGAGGATCAAAAAGGCGCCGATCAGTGTCATGGCGGTGAAAGGCTCGGCCAACACGAGGATGGAAAGCACGACGGCAAACGCCGGATCGATGTATGAAAAGATCGACACGCGTTGGGTGCTCAATTTGGGCAGGGCGGAGAAATAGAGGAAATACGCCACGCCCGTATGCACGATGCCGACCACAATCAACAAGCCCAACTGATCCATGCCGACGCTCATCGACGCGAAGTCGGTCGTTGCCAAGACGTAAGGCAAAATGGCGGCCGCCGCCGAGCCGAGTTGGATGACGGAGCTGGTCGTCGGTTCGATCGGGCCGAGGAACTTGTTGTTCAAGACGACCGCGGCGTAGAAAGAGGCGGCGATCAGACCGAAGCCGATGCCGATCAAGCCGCCGTCGGCCAAGGAACCGGGCTCGGTGCCGACGACACAGCCCATGCCGACGAAGCATACGGCCAGACAGACGAGTTTTTTCGTCGAGAGTTTTTCTTTGAGAACGAAGGGCGACAACAGCGTCATGATGGCCGGCGCGGTGTAATAGCTCAACGTGGCGGCGGCAATGGTCGTATGACGGTAGGCCTCAAAGAGGAAAATCCAGTTCAATCCCAAAAAGACGCCGGAGACGAACAGACGCGTGAGCGTGGAACGGGATAAGCCGACGCACAGCGATTTGCGCAAGGCCAAGGCGGCGCACACGAGAAAAGCGGCGCCCATCAGACCGCGCGCCAAGGCGATCGTGCTGCTGGGCAAGTCGATACCGCGCACGAACAGGCCGACGGTACCGAAAATCAACATGGACAGAATGAATTGAGGCATTGAGACGAAAAGGCTCCCGTTGCCGAGAGCCTTTGAAAGTAAAAACGGTTAATCCTGGTTCTTGCGGAAGGTACCCGAGACCAAATCAAACTTGAAGAAACGGCATTCGAGCGGACCGTTAAAGAGCGGAATCTTGCGCGATTCGCTCAAACGCATCTGACGGGGCAGTTGTCGGTCGCTCGTCAACAACCAAGCGGTCCAACCGGCGAAGTTGTGCTTGAAGTTGTCCGAAACGTTCTTCATCATCGCGGCGACGGGGGCGCTCTTGGGGTTGGATTGCTCGCCGTAGGGCGGGTTGGCGATCACCAAACCGGAAGCGGCCGGCGCCGTGACCTCACGGGCGTCGCAGCGGCTGAATTCGATCGAGCCGTTGTCCATCAAATAAGCAAAGCCCGCTTGACGGCAGTTTTCCTTGGCTTTCTCCACCACGATGGAGGAAATGTCGGAGGCCTGAATCTGCAACTTGACGTGGCGGTTCACGGCGGCGCGGGCGTCGTCCTTGAGTTCCGTCCAGGCGTCTTTGTCAAAGCCCGAGAAGTTTTCAAAAAGGAAACGACGATGCAAACCGGGCGCCGTGTTGGTGGCGATACTGGCCGCTTCGATGGCGATCGTGCCCGAGCCGCAGAACGGATCGACAAGCACTTGATCGGGCGTCCAGCCGGCCAACTTCAAGAGAGCGGCCGCCAAGTTTTCCTTCAAAGGAGCCTCGCCCTTGTCGCGACGCCAACCGCGCTTAAAGAGCGCTTCGCCGCACAAATCCAGGTAGAAAGTGCAGTACTTGTCGTCGATGAAGGCGAAAATGCGAATGTCCGGGTGCGTGCGGTCGACGTTCGGTCGCACTTTCATGAAATGGTTGAAGCGGTCGCATATGCCGTCTTTGATGCGCAAGAGCGTGAAATCGAGCGAATGCAAAGGAGAGCGGCGGGCGTTGACGTCGACGCGGATGGACTTGTCCGGGCCGAAGTGTTCTTCCCATTTGGTACGACAGGCGAAGTTGTAGATATCTTCTTCGTCGTAGTAATCGCTCGAGCCCAAACGCATGAGAATGCGGCTGGCCAAACGCGACGTCAGGCAGGCGCGCATGGCGACGGTCATGGAGCCCTCGAAGGTAATGCCGGCTTTGCCGGCGCGCAGTTCCTTGGCGCCGCAGGCCTTGAGCTCATCGGCCAACAAGGCTTCCAAACCCAAGGGACAAACCGCGTAAAAAGTCGGATGTTTTGCCATAGTAATCAAGATCGGTTGGGGGGACTCAGTGACGGCCTTCGCCGTGACCGAGAACAACGTATTTCAAACTGGTCAGGCCTTCGAGACCGACCGGACCGCGTGCGTGCAATTTGCCGGTGCTGATGCCGATTTCGGCTCCAAGACCGTAAACGAATCCGTCGGCAAGGCGCGTCGAGCAATTGACCATGACGCTGCCGGAGTCGACCTCGCGCAAGAAACGATCGCTCGCGGGACGATTGGTCGTGATGATCGCATCGGTGTGCCCCGAGCCGTGACGGTTGATGTGTTCGATGGCGGCGTCCAACGAGTCGACGACCGCGATCGAGATGATGGGCGCATTGTACTCGGTTTCCCAGTCTTCTTCGGTGGCTGGGACGCAAGTCAGGCCCGAGGCCGTCAAAATGGTCAAAGCGCGTTCGTCGGCGCGCATTTCAACATTCTTGGCGGCAAAGACGGCGCCGATGCGGGGCAAAAAGACGTCGGCCACGGCCGCATGAACCAAAAGCGTCTCCATGGCGTTGCACGGGGACGTGCGTTGCGTTTTGGCGTTGTCCGAAACGCTGACGGCCATGTCGAGGTCGCATTCGGCGTCGACATAGGTATGGCAGATGCCGTCCAAATGATGAATCATCGGGACGCGTGCGTCGTTTTGCAGACGGGCGATGAGGCTCTTGCCGCCGCGCGGAATGATCACGTCGATGTAGTCGGTGGCCACGATCATGGCGCCGACGAAGGCGCGATCGACGGTCGGCGCCACTTGAATGGCTTTGGCGGGCAAATCGGCCGACTCGAGGGCGAGGGCCACGAGCTCGCCCAAACAGGCGTTGGTGTTGGCCGCTTCGCTGCCGCCGCGCAAGATGGCGGCGTTGCCCGATTTGATGGCCAGTGCGGCCGCATCGATCGTCACGTTGGGGCGCGCTTCGTAAATGATCCCCAACACGCCGAGCGGAACGCGCATTTTGCCCACGACGATGCCGGAAGCTTGCGGGTGCATGTCTTTGATTTCGCCGATCGGGTCGGGCAACAGGGCGATCTGTTCGCAACCGAGCGCCATCGTTTCAATCACGGCGTCGGTGACGGCCAAACGGTCGACGAACGATTCTTTCAAACCGGCCGCGCGGGCGGCGGTCAGATCGGCTGCGTTGGCCTCTCGGATGGCGTCGCGTCGATCGCGAACGAGTCGAGCCAGTTCCGTCAACGCGGCGTTTTTGCGGGCGGTCGTGGCGGCGGCCATGTAGCGGGAAGCATCACGGGCGGCACGACCAACGGTTTGCATCAAAGTGTCGATATCGGGCATGCAAATTCTCTACGAGTGCGTTGAAGCGGATCAACGCGCAATAAAAGTTACTAACGACAGTACTTCCAACCACGGATCGCTGTCCCGATCCTTGACCGTCAGCCCCTTGGCCAAACGGTCGATGTCGGCGCACAGCATCAGGGCGTTGCCCAGGCGTTGGGCGTTGTGTCGGCGAACGACGGCCGAGATGCGAGTCTGACGCGGACCGAACGCGCCGACGGCACGCATGGCCGCATCGCGCGGTTGGCCTTTGTCCATCAAAGCGCGTACACGAGCCGCGGCGCGAATTTCATCGGCGAGCATCCAGGAGAAAGAGGGAATGCCGACGCCTTCGGCCTTCAGACTGGAAACGATTCGGGCCGCCTTGCCTGCATCGCCGAACATCATGGCTTCCAAGAGGTTCTCGGCATCGAAACGGGAGACGTCGCTGACGGCGTCGCGAATCATGTCGGCCGTGATGTGCACGTCGCCGGGATGCTGATAGGCGAGCTTGAGAATTTCCTGTTTGGCCGCCAAGAGATTGCCCTCGCAACGCTCCGAAAGCAGGCGAAGCGCTTCGGCATCGGCCGTTTGACGTTGTCGGGCCAACCGTTGTTCAAACCAATGGGGCAACTCTTTGGCCGTGACCGGAAGACACTCGACAACCTGAGCGGCCGCACTCAATTTCTTGAACCAAGCCAGTTTTTTGACGGACCAATCGCTCGGCATGGAAACGACGACGATCGTGTCTTGCAACGGCATTTGCGCCAGTTGCGACAAGGCGTCGGCGCCTTTCGTACCGGGACGGCACGTCGCCAGGCGCACTTCGATGATTTTTCGCTCGTCGAACAACCCCATCGAACGGCATCCGTCGAGCAGTTGCGACCAATCCCAAACGCCCGAGGCGTTATACACTTCGCGCTCGGTATAGCCCTGCTCACGGGCGGCCTGACGAATGGCGTCGGCCGCCTCAAGCATCAACAAAGGTTCTTCCCCGGTGACGAGCCACAACGGGGCCAGCGATCCTTTGAGCAACGCGGGCAATTGGTCAAAACGCGACATGATGCGCTCGCCGGAATTTACGGTTTGCTCGGAATGCGAGTGTGCTGAATGCGACGCATCATTTGCGACACGATGTCGGCTTGCATTTCGTCGAACAACATTTCTTCTTCAGCGTGACGGCTCAGGTATTCGTCGTCGTTGTAGGACAATTCGCGCATGGCCGTCAAAACGGTGTCGGGCAAATAATCGGCGCCGTCGGGCGAGTTGACACGGAAAACGACTTTCAGGCGCAACTCGAATTCTCGGGCCTGTCCCTTGGTGTTCAGAGCGACGATCGTACGGGTACGAGTGTTGCTCAGGATCTTCAAAACGGCCTGAGCTTCTTTGATGTCGTCGACCAGACGCACGTTGGTGCCGGCGCGCAATTGGCGGGCCAACAAGCCTGCAAACGGCGTATTGCTTTCCATGTCCAAATACATGGTTTCAAAAGGTAACGTGTAACTGCCGCGCAAACGAAAGCCGCAACCGACCAAGGGCAACGACAAAGCGGAACCTAGTAACAAACGGCGAGAAACTGACATGGGACGCAACTTAGACTGGAGTGATAATATAACCAACATATTATAGGGCGTGCCGAACGTAAATAGCCCGTACGGAAGAATT
Organism: Duodenibacillus sp.; assembly: GCA_017628205.1. GTDB lineage: Bacteria > Pseudomonadota > Gammaproteobacteria > Burkholderiales > Burkholderiaceae_F > Duodenibacillus. Next base: position 112,100 of record JAGBZO010000033.1, on the reverse strand, counting down.
CGAACCAACTATTTGTCGAATGCGTCCCACATTCTCGACGAGCTGCGCTAAAGTGCATGAATGGCACGTTGTCTGATTGAGGAAGTCACCTATGTTTGCTATCGGATTTGTCGGTCCGTCCGGCGTCGGCAAGACGACGCTGATGGAAAAAGTCTTGGCCCGACTCAAGAGTCGCGGCCGTCGCGTCTCCGCCGTCAAAAGCGCCCACCACACGGTGGACGTCGATCGACCGGGCAAAGACAGTTATCGTTATCGAACGGCCGGTGCCCAGGAGGTGTTGCTGGTCGCCCCGGGCCGCTGGGCTTTGATGCGCGAAACGGCGGTTGAACCGACGCTACAGGAAGCTTTGGCGCTGCTCTCGCCCGTCGACATCGTTTTGGTCGAGGGCTACAAGAGCGAAGAAGGCTTGCCGCGCATTCTCGTTCATCGTTCCGGATTGTCGACCGATCCTCTGACGTATTTGACTTCCGAAGTGGTTGCTATCGCGACGGACGACGCCCAACTGACGATACCCGCGGGGGTTCAGCGATTGGATCTGAACAATCCCGGGGCGGTTGCTAATTTCATTGTAGGTTTAAAGGCCAATTGTGATCACATATAAAGAAGCTTTGGCAACGTTTGTCGATGCCGCCAAGCCGATTGCCGATGTTGAAACCATTCCGACGCTGTACGCGTGCGATCGCGTTTTGGCGCGTCCCGTGGTCAGCACGATCGACGTGCCGGCGTGGGATAACTCGCAAATGGACGGCTATGCCGTGCGGTTTGCTGATCTGACCGCTTTGCAGGACGGTCAGAGCATTAGTTTGACGATTTCGCAACGCATTCCGGCCGGTTCGGTCGGCACGACGTTGGAGCCCGGGACGTGCGCCCGCATCTTTACGGGCGCGCCGATTCCCGAAGGGGCCGATACGGTGGTGCCTCAGGAAGACGTCGAGCGGCAGGGAGACGTCGTGACGTTCCGCTTGCCGGTGCGCGCCGGTCAATGGGTGCGTCGACGTGCGAGCGACGTAGCGTTGGGCGACGTGGTCGCCGACGTGGGCGAACGCATCAAACCGACTCAGTTGGGGCTCATTGCCAGCGTTGGCGTCGGTTACGTCGAAGTGTTCAAACACTTGCGCGTGGCCGTCTTTTTCTCCGGCAACGAGTTGACGCCGCCCGGCAAGCCTTTGCCGCCCGGAGGCATTTACAATTCCAACCGCTACACGTTGCGCGCGTTGCTACATCAGCTCGATTGCGAAGTCTATGACTTGGGCGTGGTGCCCGATACGCTGGAAGCGACCGTCAAAGCCTTTGAAAAAGCCGCGCAAACGGCCGATCTCATTATTACGTCGGGCGGCATGAGCGTTGGCGAGGAAGATCACATCAAGCCGGCCATCGAACGACTCGGATCGCTCGACATGTGGAAAGTGGCGCTCAAGCCCGGCAAGCCCGTGGCCTTGGGACATGTGTCCGGCGTTCCCTTTATCGGTCTGCCCGGCAATCCCGTGTCGAGTTTCGTCACGTTCCTCATGTTGGCTCGTCCCTACATTTTGCGCAGTCAGGGCATTCGCGACGTGCATGCCAAGCCGATGCAGGTACGCGCCGACTTCGCCTGGCCCAAGCCCGGCAAGCGCGAAGAATTCATTCGCGTCAAACGCAACGATCGAGGCGGCCTTGACGTGTACCCGAACCAAAATTCGCAAGTGCTGACCAGTTGCGCTTGGGGGGACGGTTTGGTCGACATTCCCGTCGGCCACACCTTCGAGCCCGGCGACACCGTTTTGTATTTCCCCTTCGGAGACCTGTTTAAGTGAAGTTGACTGTCAAGTATTTCGCCTTGTTGCGTGAAGCGATCGGTACCGACACGGAAGCGATCGAAGTACCCGAAACCGTGCGTACCGTAGCCGATTTGCAGGCTTGGTTGATTGAAACGGATGCCGTTCGCGCCCAGGCCTTTGCCGGCGTCAAGCGCATTCGTGCGGCGGTCAACGCATCGATGGCGCCGGCCGGTACGGCCTTGGCCGACGGAGACGAAGTGGCCTTTTTCCCGCCCGTCACCGGAGGCTGATATGGGGATCACGAAAATTCGCGTCGGACGCGAGGATTTTGACGTATCCGAAGAGATGCGTCTGTTGGAGCGTCCCGAGCGTCAAGCCGGAGCAGCCGTAACCTTTACGGGCATCGTGCGCAGCGACGGCAGCGTTGTCGAAATGGAACTCGAACATTATCCGGGGATGACGGAAAAAGCCTTGGGCGAGATCGTGCAGGCGGCACGCGCTCGCTGGCAACTCGAGGACGTGGTGGTGATTCATCGCGTCGGCCCATTGAAGGTCGGCGAACAGATCGTCATGACGTTGGTGACGAGTCTGCATCGTCGCGAGGCGTTTGAAGCGAGCGAATACATTATGGATTGGCTCAAGACCGAAGCGCCTTTCTGGAAGAAGGAAACGACCGCCGACGGTCAGTCACGTTGGGTCGACGCTCGAGAAAGCGACGACGCGGCGCGCGACCGCTGGAATCGTTGATCGCCGTGGCCGTCGTATCGTTGCCTTTGGCCATAGCAAGCGTCGGCGCCGGCGGAGCGCTTGGCGCCTGTTTGCGTTGGACGCTTTCGACCTGGCTTAACGCGCGTTGGGGCGTATTGCCGTTGGGGACGTTGACGTGCAATCTGATCGGCGGTCTGGCTATCGGGCTGTTGGCGGCGTGGTTTGCCTCGCAGCCGTCGGTATCGAGCGCCGGAAAGCTCTTTTGGATGACGGGACTTCTGGGCGGTTTGACGACGTTCTCCACGTTCTCGTTGGAATCGATCGAGTTGTTGACGGCGGGCGAGCCGCTTCGCGCGCTCGTGCACGTCACGTTGCACGTCGTCGGCTCCATCGCCGCCGCGGGGCTCGGTTTTGGGGTTATGCGATGGTTGTTGGGGTGAATGAAAAATGATGAAACGAGTGATCACGACGGTATTGTTGGCGGCCGCGGCCGCGAGCGTACAAGCCGAAACGCAGGTGCAGGCTTGTTATGAGAAGGCCGAGACGGCCCAACAGAAAGCCGTTTGTCTCAAAAGCGAACTCAAGTTGGTGGAGAAAGCCTACAACGACGTTGTCGAACGCGTGACGGTCAAGGCAAAGAGTCTGGATCGCAACAAGAAGAAAAAGGCCGCCATGCAGGCCTTGACGCGTGCGAACAAAGATTTCAACACCTACGTCAAGAGCGAGTGCAAGTGGTACGCCGTCTCGCGTGGCATCGTGGCTCGATCGAGCAACGTGGAGCTGTCCTGTCGGATCAACATGCTGCGCGTGAGAACGAGCAACCTTGAATACCAATATCTCAACGACGACAACTGAGTCGTTCGATCCAACGAAAAAAAACGAGTTCTTGCGAACTCGTTTTTTTTTCGGTTGTTTCCCACTTACTTGGGATACACCTTCCACTTGCCGTCGTTGGTGCGGATGTAGTCCACGCCTTGATAACGCATGACGATGCTTTGTGCGTTTTCCGACAAGTAGTTGGTTTCCGGCAGGCCGTTGACCAATTCGGGGATGGGCATCGTACCCGACGGATTCGAGAAGAAGTTGGACTCGATGACGCGTCCGATCAGATCGCTCAACGCCAGGTAGCTACTGTTGCCGTTGATGTGGACGGTGTTGTCGGTGAGTTTATTCAAGCCGAAGAACTTGACCATGACCGGCACTTCCGTGATGTGGAAGCTCGGGATGTCGCGCAGGCGAGCCGTTTGCACGCGGTCGCCTCGCAAAGCGGCGCCGTGTTCGGGCACGACAATCAACATCACCTTGCGACCGGAGCGATCGAGTTCTTTCATGAACGTTTGCAAGCTGTCCAAGAAGTGCTGAGCGCGCGGCTTGAATTCGACCGGACGGGATTGACGCGGCAATCGGTTGCCGTCGTGCAACGCGATGAAGTTAAAGAGCGTCACGCTGCGCTTGGTGCTCTTGTCGCGTCGTACGGCCTGACGCCAATGGCGCAAGACGGCGAGGGTGTCGGCAATCGGTTCGTCGTCAAAGCCGATGTAGCGAACCGGATAGGGACGGGTGCTCTCGACGGCGGCCGTGAGACCGGCCTTGTTGCGCAAGGTGCTCAAGTAATTGTCGTACTGACCGTTGTGATCCATGAAAAGGCGCTGCTTGAAACCAAGCTGGCCGAGTCGATTCATGATTTCACATTCGGGACGACGATTGCTGTAGAGGTCGTCATGCGTGGGTTGACCGCAGGCGGCGTTCAACAGGCGCAACGAAGCGGGCCCGGAGTAAGAGGAGGCCGAGTTGAAGTGATCGAACTTGATGTCGAATTGTTCGAAAACGGGATGCGAAAGCAGGTTGACGGCTTCCAAATCATCGTTCGAGAGCGAGCAGACGTTCATGAACACGATGTCAAAGGGCGTGTCTTTGGACGAAATACCGGCGGGCAACTTGGCGCTGCGACTCTTTTCGTATTCGTTGAATGCGGCCAACCACTGTTTGAGTTTGTCGTTGTCGGTCGTTCCGGCACGCGTGGTTTTGGCGGTGCTCATACCGGTGTTGCCCGTCGATTGAACGGGTTCCACCGCGGCTTCGTGGAAGAAGTCGGAGACGATCGGTTGCATCACGAAGACGAGGAAATAGCCGACCGTAAATACCGACAGTCGAATCCAGTCTTTGACGAGAATGTAGGCGAGGATCAGTAACAGCCCCCAACCGATCATTTTGAAATTGAGAAAGTCCCAAGCCAATTCCAAGATGAATTCGGTAGAAAAACCGGCGATATTGGCGGCGTTGCTCGTGATGCTGTCGATGCCGGGAAGCCAGCTTTCATGGTAGGCCAAGGCGACGGCGGCGACGAAAGCGGCCGCATGACGGCACTTGTTCATCCAACGCACGCGTGTGGGAACGAGCAAGAAGGCCAACAACAAGGCGTTGTAGACGGGATCGAGATTCAAATAACCGACCGAGGCGAGCAGAAACTTGCCGATGAAATACAAGTTCCACAGACCCAGAGGGTTCCAAAAACCGCGTACGGTTTCCGAGTCCGACAACAGATGCGAGAGTTTCTGAGGCATAAATCAATCCGTATCAAACGCCGGGTTTGACCGCAGCGTCGCTCGAGGCGGCCGGGGCTTCGGAGGCGGGGGCTGCAGCAGCCGGCGCTTCGGCGGAGCTCGGAGCGGGAGCCGGCTGTGCGACGGCATCGGCCGAAACGGCCGGTACGCCGTCGACCGTTTCCTTAATGATGTCGTGCGCGGGCAAATAGCCGACCGATTCGGCGGCCTGAATTGGGGTGTGTTCACCCGCCGTTTCATTTGCGCCGGCGTCGGGGGCTTCGATCGAGCCGGGAATCACCGCGTTGGCGGCGGGATTATACGGGTTCACGGGAGCTTCCAACGGTTTTTTGGGGAAGTACACATAGCCGTTTGCGTCAAACGCGTAGCGGCCTTGATCAAAGCCGACGGCAAAGAGCGTCAGTACGTTGCCGTAGTAGTTTTCCTTGATCAGAGGCTCTCCCATGAGTTTGCTGCGAAAGAGCGAAGCCGTCTTGTCTTGGCCCAGCATGGGCAACAGGCAGGCGGCAAAACCGCGCGGACCCCAATCGGACATTTCCAGTGTGTAGACGTTTACCTTTTCGGGTACGTAACGTCGATCGAGCGTCGTCTGAACCATGGGAGCAAATTGCGCCTTCAGGCGGTCGAACGACTTGTCGTTGGGACTCGTGATGCCGGCCCACAAGTACACGCGAATGGAGTTGTAGCTGCCGAGCGCTTCTTCATGTGATGGATCGACAGGGATGACCTTGCCGGTGCTCTTGTCAAAGCTCACCCAGTCGGGAGAGTAGCCGTTGGGAGCCGAGCGCAGGAGCATGCGCAAGGAGCCGGCAAAAACGCCTTCCCAATAGGGGTCTTCCATAGCGAAGCGACGCAACAGGAACAAGGGGTAGTAGCTCGGATTGAGCTTGACGTACTTTTGCGTTTCAAACCCGACGCGTCCCGGCAGCAAGACCATGCCGAGATTGGGAACCGTTCGCACTTCGTTCTTGATCAGCTCGAGCATGGCCAAGCCTTTGGCTCGGTAGTCGGGACGATCCCACAAACGACCGGCTTCGAGCAGACAATAGGCAATCCACATGTCCGAGTCCATGGCGTTGTTCGTGTCGAGAATCTTCCAGGGACCGCGATGACCGTTTTCCCCGCCCCAGAGCCAGGACGGCAAACGCTTGGTGATGTCTCCGTTGGACAGATTGTTTTCCGTCCACTTGAGCATGGCTTCGAAGGCGGGACGATCGTCGGCTACCAGTGCGAAGAACATGCCGTAGGATTCGCCTTCACTCGTGGTGATCAGGCGCTTGTCACTGTGGTCGATGATGCGGCCGGCCGAGAGACTTTGGCTCTTGAAGGTCTCCCACATGTCCCAAGCGAAGGAGGGGGAGGACAGGCCCAGAGCCAGAGCCAGCGTCAGTGCAATTTTTTTCATGTTCTTGTTCCTCTCGATTAGTGGCGGCTACGAATGCGACGGCGCATCAGGCGCAGGATACCCGTCCCGAGGATGAAAGCGCACACGAGCGTACACAACACCAAGAGCAAAGGATAATTGCCGACGGTCAGCCAAATTTTTTGATACCAAGGCAGGTTGCCGATCGTGAAGGTTTTGCCAACGGAAAAGTCGATGGCCTTGTCTTGCGTCAAGACGGCGACGCTGCCCTTCAAGGCCGTGAGGCGGTTGGGGTTGACGAGTTCCGTGTTGAGCAAGTGCTGGCCGCGTCGGCCTTCGCCCAAGAGCGCCACGACGGTGCGTTTGCTGTCAAAGGGCGATTGCACGCTGATGATCGAACCGATGCCGTCTTCGGTAATCACGGCCGGCTCGTTTGTTTCGGCGTTGTCATCATGCACGGGTCGACCGGACTTAAGCGACTCGGTCACCATCTTTTGCAGGCCCAAAGCGCCTTCGTCGGTAAAGTCGGTCAACGTTTGCGGCAATTCGCCGATCATCAACACGTCGTTCTTCTTGAGTGCGCTCGAGGTCATGTCGCTCGTGACGGTCACGCGCGTGCCGGTCACGTGCGTGGCGCTAGCCAAACGCCCCATGACGTTCAACAGCGTGGTCAACTCGGTTTCGGAGGCGTCCTTATCCACGACGGCGACCGTTTGCGATAGGTCGGCATAGCGTGTGAAGGGGTAGCCGCTTTGCGTAAAGAGCGACAAATTGGGCAGGCGAGCGAAGTTGTACGTCGTGTCGAAACTGATGGTCGAACTCGGATCGATTTCCAACTGGTTCGTACGCAGAGCCGCCGATTTGCAGTTTTCAGGCGTGCCTTCGGCCATCGTGACGTAGTAACTCGTTCCGATGGACAACTTGTTGCGATGCATCAGTCCGAAAGCGGACGACTGCAATGCGTGCAGACCGCCGGTAAAGGACGGCAGCTTGAGCGTCGTTTCGGTCGGTTCCTTGTCGTTCAGTGCGACGGAGGAGGCCAGGAAATCGTTGACGTGCACTTGCAACTGAACGGAGTCGCCCGGCGTCGGTTGCGTGTAGCGATAACGCAGGTTCATCTTGAGACTGTCTTCGCCGACGATGAATAAGTCGGGTGCCAGGCGAAGTTCCAGTTCGGTACGCGGATTGAGAATGCCGCGTGCCGTGAGTTGCTGCGGATACTGCATGAGTTCGGACAAGGCGACGTCACGATCGCCGCTAATCCAATTGGGCGCGTCGTTGACTTTGCGAGGCGGCTGTTCGACATAGTCGCGTACGCGCACGCGTTCGCCGATCATGATGAGCTTGCCTTCACCCAAGGCTTTGGCGGCCGTCAAAATGTCTTTTTCATCACGGCCGGCCAAAACGAGCATCTTGGCAAACGCGCTGTCGGGAGCGTCGAGCATCAGAATTTCGGGGCCGTCGGCCATCGGCAGATGCGACAGAAAGCTCGGACGAGAGTCATTGGTCGCGAACGTGACGAAGTGGCGTTCAATCGGAGTGCGGTTGAAAAAGACGGGGAAGTTCGCGCCGCGCCATTGCGTATGCTTGCCGACGGTCGACGCAATGATCGCCGCGGCATTTTTCATCGTGTCCGAGGGCTGTGCGGCAAAGACGACGGGCAATTGCGTCTCACGCTCGCTCTTGGTGTCGATGAAGGGCGCGGGGAAGCGAGACAGATCGTTGGCCAAACGAATCTTGCTCTTGTTCAGCATCAAACGACTGTCCGGACCGAGGGAGAGCCACAACGTGGGGTCGGTCGGCGTTTCGCATACGGTGCGATAGTGGCCGACGAACTCGATCGTGATCTGGTTGGTGTCCTTGATGTGTTTCGGCGTCAATTTGACGATGTGCTTCGTGAGCTTGCCCAACGATTTGGGGTTGATCGGGATGGTTTCTTGCAACTGACCGTTCAACGCGACGTTGATCTGCGACCAATTGGCGAGCAAAGCGGGAGAGGGAGTGAACTCCAACGCCAAATTCGCTTCGGTCACCAATTCGTCGGCGCGAATGCCGAATTGGAAATACTGAACGGTATTCAAACCGGTCAATTTGACGGAATCGGTCGTGCCGCCGGGGACGAGACTGAAGAGCGGCAGATGCTGCGTGTTGTGGCTCGTTGCCTGAGCCGTCGTACCGAACCCGGTCATCCCGAAGCAAAGCGTCGCCGTCAGGCACGTTGCCATAGCGGTGCGATTCAAACAATGACGAAATGAAGCTAAAGACATCATGGTAATTTCCAACACGTTAAATCTTGGGTAGACGCGGCATCAAACCGGCAATCCAGCGAACGCCCGAACGAAGCCAGCTCAGGCGGGCGGGCAAAAATTCAATCATCGAACGATAGCCGTACAGAGCCAGCCGCATCAGTAACAGGTAGCCCTTGTGCAAGCGGTCGTCGACCTTGCCTTCGGGCGCAATCGCCCACATGCCGCGTCGAGCAAACGTGCAACGATTGTAGAGACGTTCTTGTTCAAGCGTTTCAAACGACAAGGCGATCTCGATCGAGTCGTCCGAGACGGCGTGTACGCGACCGACAACGCGGGCGATCGTCTCTTCATGCTCGAGTTCGATTTCGACTCGATCGTCAACGGCAATGTCGGCGTTACGGGCGGTGAAGACCGCTTCGGCCTGCGAGTAGGCCGTCAGCTCGCCGCATTGCCAGTTGCCGTCGGCTCGGCGCCAACGCATCGGCGTGCGCAGCGGCACGCGCGGGAAGGGGTGTTTGATCGTTTCTTCCACCGCGCAGGCCATCGTGGCACCCAGAATCATGAGGTTGTAGGCAATCCAGGCCATGTTGATCGCCAACGTCAGGTATTCGGGGGCGGGATCGAACAGGGCCTTGTAAAAACCGATGCCCAAACCGATCAGATTGACCGCAATGAGAAAGAGATACGGTTTGCAAATGGGCCAGTCGAGGTATTTGTTATCGATGGTCGCGCCTTTGGCCGTGACATTGAATTTCCCCTTGTGCGGCATGAAAAGCGCCACGGTCGTTGGCAAGAGGATGTACCAGGACAAAACGGTTTCGTACACGCCGCTCAAGAACGGATAACGGTGCCCGCGTTGCAGCATTTGGTTGGTGATCATCGTGTGCACCATGTGCGGCAAAACGTAGGCGAAGATGGCCGCTGCCGTCGCGTAAATGACGTACACGTTGGCAAACATGTAGGGCAACGGCGCCAACAAGAAAATCAAGCGGGGCAAGCCGTGGAAAAAGTGCACCATGGCGTTGAGGAAGCACAAACGCTGAGGCAACGTCAGGCCTTTGCCGAACAAAGGATTGTCCAAACGGAAAATCTGAACCATGCCGCGCGCCCAACGGATGCGTTGACCGATATGAGCCGAGAGCGTTTCGGTCGAGAGCCCCGAGGCGACCGGGCGCGAAATGAAAGCGGAACTCCAGCCCATGCGGTTGAGCTTGAGCGAGGTGTGCGCATCTTCGGTCACCGTCTCGACGGCAATGCCGCCGACCTGTTCGAGCGCTTTGCGACGCATGACGGCGCTCGAGCCGCAGAACATGGTCGCGTTCCACGTGTCGTTGCCCTTTTGAATGAAGTCGTGGAACAGTTCGTTCTCAATGGGCATCGCGCGGGGCAAATGCAAGTTCTTTTCAAAAGGATCGGGCGAGTAGAAATGGTGCGGCGTTTGAACCAAAGCGATCTTTTCGTCCTTGACGAGCCAACCCATGGTACTGGTCAAGAAGTCGCACGACGGAACGTGGTCGCAGTCAAAGATGACGATGAATTCGCCTCGGGTGATGCCCATGGCGTGATTGATGTTCCCGGCTTTGGCGTGATTGTGCTTTTCACGCTTGATGTAGCCGACGCCCGCTTCCTTGGCGTACGCCTCGAACGCGGGACGCGAGCCGTCGTCCAAGAGATAGATGTTGAGTTTGTCGGCCGGCCAATCGAGATTGCGACAGGCAAAGAGTGTGGGCTTGATCACGTCGAGAGATTCGTTGTAAGTGGGCACGAATACGTCGACGGTCGGCCATGTCTCGCGGCGATCGGGCAAAGGGTAAGGCTTGCGTTCGAACACCCAACACACTTGGAAGTAACCCAGAACCATCACGACGAACGCGTAGATTTCGGCAAACAGCAACAGGAAACTGAGTATGAGGCTGATCCAGGAATCGGCAAGGATCGTGCTCGTGCAACGCCACCACAGATAACGGCTGGAGACGACGATCGAGATGACGAACAACAGCATCAGCGTCAATCGGGCTTTTGTTCGCGTCAGGATCAACGCCAAGGTGAGCATGACGCTCAAAAAGAGAATTTGCCCTTCGATGTTAAAGGGTTGCGTGATGCACAACGTGGCCAACACAAGCGCGACAGCGAAAAGCGAGTACACGAAAACCGAGTGTACCCAGGACGATTTGGGTTCGCTCGGGGTCTTGTCGTTGACCGAGTGAACGATGTTGCTGTAGCGCAGCAACAGATGCGTCACGCGATCGGCAATGGGCGTGACGACGCGTTCGTACGTGCTCGAGGCGATCGAGATGACACGACGCAACCAGCGGACGGTGCGTTTGTCGGGACTCGGAGTGTGACTTAATAAAAACAGCGATTGCAGACACCAACGCAAACCATCGCCAAAACGCGGGGCTTGCGGATTGATATGAGGATAAAGCTCGGAAAAATGCTGTCGAATCTGACGCCAGGCCTTGCGCTCGAGAGGCAGGAGAATCCACAAAAGGGCCAGAACGATGGTACACATGGCGATGCCGATGCCGGACAGACCGTTCGCTTTCCAACACGCTTGGTGTCGTGCGAAATAGCGTCGAATGGTGGTTAGGACGGCAAAAGACATCGGGTGAATGCATATTTAGTGATTTAAAGCCCCAATTTTAGACTCTATCGATAGGAAGAGAAAGTTAGGGATTGATTCGGGTTACAGGGGAAAACCCCCTTGTTGTTTGAGCCTGAGAATGATTAGTTGTATGAGATCGTTGGGAAAATGGGAGGTCGTTTCGCGATCTTTTGCCCAATGAGGTTTTCTTTCCGTAACAAAAAAGCCCCGTCTCTTTACAGACGGGGCTTGGTTCGGTCAGCTTGTCGACGAGAGCTTATTTAGCCACGATATTGACAAGCTTGCCGGGCACGATGATGATCTTGCGAACCGTTGCATCGCCGACGAAACGTTGAACGTCGGGATTGGCGAGAGCGGTCTGTTCGATCGTTTCACGGTCGGCGCTGGCGGCTACCGTAATCTGACCGCGCAACTTGCCGTTGACCTGGACGACGAGCATCAATTCGTCGGCGACGAGCGCCTTTTCGTCCACGTTCGGCCAAGCGGCGTCGATGATTTCGGTGCCTTCGCTCTGAGCGTAACCGAGATCCTGCCACAAAGCGGTCGTGATGTGCGGCGCGATCGGGTAGAGCGTGCGCAACAGCACGGAAACGCATTCGTGCAAGGCGGCGCGGCCGACGTCGTTTGCCGGCTTGAACGATTCGATGGCGTTCATCATCTTCATCGTGGCGGACACGACCGTGTTGTACTGCATGCGTTCGAAGTCGCTTTCGGCTTGTTTGAGCGTCGTGTAGATTTCACGGCGGAAATTCTTGACGTCGCGATCGGCCGAAGCAAAGTCGGCGTCGGCGGCCCAATGCGCCAACTGTTCGCGGTGGGCGAAAGACCAGTTCCACAGACGACGCAAGAAGCGATACGTGCCTTCGGCGCCGGAGTTGGACCAAGCGGCGGACTGATCGGGAGGACCGGCAAACATCACGAAGGTACGGGCCGTGTCGGCACCGAACTGCTTGATGATGTCGCGCGGTTCGACCACGTTGTTCTTGCTCTTGGACATCTTTTCAATGCCGCCCGAGCATACTTCGAGACCGTCGTCCTTGCTCGTGACCTTGCAGGGACGACCCTTTTCATCGTACTCGATGTTCACTTCGTACGGGTAGTACCAGTGCTTGCGACCGTCGGGCTGTTCGCGGTAGAAGCATTCGGCCGTAAGCATGCCCTGGGTGAACAGACGCTTGAAGGGTTCGTCAAACTTCACGAGACCCAAATCGCGCATGACCTTCGTCCAGAAGCGGGCGTAAAGCAAGTGCATGACGGCGTGTTCGATACCGCCGATGTACTGATCCATCGGACCCCAGTAATCGTTGCGTTCGTCGACCATGGCGGTGTTGCAATCGGGCGAGCAATAACGCATGAAGTACCAAGAGCTGTCGACGAAGGTGTCCATCGTGTCGGTTTCACGACGAGCGTCGGCGCCACACTTCGGGCAGGTGCACTTCAAGAATTCTTCACACTTGTTAAGCGGATTGCCGGTGCCGTCCGGAATCAAGTTTTCGGGCAATACGACGGGCAGATCCTTTTCGGGAACCGGTACGGCGCCGCAATGCGGGCAGTTGATGATGGGAATCGGCGTGCCCCAGTAACGCTGACGGGAGATGCCCCAGTCGCGCAAGCGGAACATCGTCTTCATTTCGCCCAAGCCCATTTCCTTCAGGTCGGCCGCAACGGCACGAATGGCGTCGTCGATGTGCAAACCGTCATATTTGCCGGAGTTGACGCAGTACGGGTTCAGGGTCTTGTCGCCGTACCATTCCTGCCAGGCGTCGGTCGAGAATTCCTTGCCTTCAACGGCAACGGACTGAACGATCGGCAGGTTGTACTTCTTGGCGAAGGCAAAGTCGCGTTCGTCGTGACCGGGAACGGCCATGACGGCGCCTTCACCGTAGCTCATCAACACGTAGTTGCCGATCCAAACTTCCACTTGGCGGCCGTTGAGCGGGTGAGTGACGTAAAAGCCCGTGGCCACGCCCTTTTTCTCCATCGTGGCCATGTCGGCTTCGGAGACGGAACCTTCGGCGCATTCGGCGATGAAGGCTTGCAAGTCGGGACGATCCTTGGCCAAACGCTTGGCCAAAGGATGTTCGGCGGCGATGGCGACGAACGTCACGCCCATGATCGTGTCGGCACGGGTCGTGTAAACGCGCAACTGACCGGCTTCACCGTCGATTTCGTACGGGAAGGCGAAGTTCACGCCGATGCTCTTGCCGATCCAGTGTTCTTGCATGCGGCGAACCTGTTCGGGCCAACCGTCGAGCTTCTTGATGTCTTCGAGCAGTTCTTCGGCGTACTGCGTGATGCCGAAGTAGTAACCGGGGATTTCGCGCTTTTCAACCTTGGCGCCGCTACGCCAACCGCGACCGTCGATCACCTGTTCGTTGGCCAACACGGTCATGTCGACCGGGTCCCAGTTGACGATCTGCGTCTTGCGATAGGCGATGCCCTTTTCGAGCATCTTGATGAACATCCACTGGTTCCAACGGTAGTACTCGGGCTTGCACGTGGCGAGCTCGCGCGACCAGTCGAAGGCCAAGCCGAGGGGACGCATCTGTTCTTTCATGTCGGCGATGTTCTGGTACGTCCAGTCGGCCGGAGCCACCTTCTTGCTCAACGCGGCGTTTTCGGCGGGAAGGCCGAAGGAGTCCCACCCCATCGGGGTCATGACGTTGAATCCCTTCATGCGACGGTAGCGGTAAAGCACGTCGTTGAGGGTGTAGTTGCGAACGTGACCCATGTGCAGCTTGCCCGAGGGGTAAGGCAACATGGAGCAAACATAAAATTTGGGCTTTTCCTTACCCTGAGCGTCCAATACGTGTTCTTTGGCGAGATAGGCCTGATCCTTGACCCACTGCTCCTGAACTTGGGCTTCGATTTCTTGCGGAGAATACGTTTCGCGCATAAGCGCAGCCTCTTTTCACTGTAAAAGAATGAACAAATGCTTAAGTATATCTCTATTGACGCCGTTCGTGATTGAGTAAGCCGAGAGAAAACAACGCGCGCGCGTACAAACGGCTTTTTTTCATCCGCTTTTTGAGCGTTGCGCAAACCGAGTACAATGCATGTCCTATTTGCCCATGAAACGAGAAAGAATTCCAACGCAATGACCGATTTGACCGCTTCTTTAAATCCGATGCAACGAGCCGCCGTTGAATTGCCCGCCGAGCACGGGTTGATCTTGGCCGGCGCCGGTTCCGGCAAAACGCGCGTGCTGACCACGCGCATCGCTTGGCTGATCGCCAACGGTTTTGCTTACCCGTCGCAAATTTTGGCCGTCACGTTTACCAACAAAGCGGCTCGAGAAATGCGCACGCGTTTGGAAAGCATGCTGTCGGTTGACGTCAGTCGCATGTGGGTCGGAACCTTTCACGGCATCGCCCACAAGTTGTTGCGGTTGCATGCGGTCGAAGCCGGTTTGCCCAAGACGTTTCAGATCATCGATTCATCCGATCAGCTCTCGTTGATCAAACGCATCATGAAAGAGGCGGGGATCGACACCGAACAGAACGATCCGCGCAAGTTCCAGTCGATGGTCAACGATTTCAAAGAAAAGGGCATGCGTGCCGCCGCCGTGACGATCTCCGATACGAATCAGTCCGGCATGGGCGTGTATCGCGCCTATGAAAACCGTTGCCAGCGCGAAGGACTCGTTGATTTCGCCGAATTGTTGTTGCGTTCGGTGGAACTGTTGGAAAACAACGCCCTGTTGCGCGAGCACTATGCCGAGCGCTTCCGTTTCATTTTGGTGGACGAATTCCAAGACACGAACGTTTTGCAGTTCCGTTGGATCAAGGCGTTGGCGCATCCGACCAAGGGAACCAATTGCGTGTTTTGCGTCGGCGATGACGATCAGTCGATTTACGCCTTCCGAGGCGCTCGCGTCGGCAACATGGCCGACTTCATTCGCGATTACGGCGTCAAGCACATCGTCAAGCTTGAACAAAACTACCGCTCCACATCGCACATTCTCGACGCGGCCAACGCCGTGATCGCGAACAATGAAAACCGCATGGGCAAGAATTTGTGGACCGACAGCGGCGCGGGCGAACCGATTACGGTGTACGAAGCGTTGGACGACCGCGACGAAGCCAGAACCATCACGCAAGACATCATGAGCCGCCATCGTTCGGGAACGCCCTGGAGTCATTGTGCCGTTTTGTACCGTAACAACGCGCAGTCGCGCATCATCGAACAGTATTTCACGGCCAACGGCGTGCCCTACAAGATCTACGGCGGCCTTCGCTTTTTCGATCGTCAGGAAGTCAAGGACGTGACGGCCTATTTGCGCGTCATGAACAACCCCGACGACACCAGTTTGTTGCGCGTCATCAACCATCCGCCGCGCGGGATTGGCGCCACGAGCGTGGGGCGCTTGCAGCAAGCCGCGCAGGCTCGCGGTTTGTCGTTGTGGGATACGCTCGGAGCTTGGCAGGACGATCCGAGCGTCATCAAGCGCATTGCTCCGTTCATCGATTTGATCGAAGCGCTCAAGGACGAGTGCGCCGGTTTGAATTTGCCCGACACGATCAATCGTTTGATGGAAAAGACGGGGCTCAAAGCGTATTACGAAGCGCAAAAGGACAAGGACATTCGACTCGAGAACCTTGCCGAAATCGTGACGGCGGCCGAAGGTTTTTATCGTGAAAACGACATTGACGACGACGCGCCCGCATTCGAGCGTATCGAAGGGGGCGACATGAGTCCCGTCGACGGCTTTTTGGCTCAGGCCACGCTCGAAGCCGACGACAAGAACGAGGCCGAGGTACAGGAAGCCGTTCAGATGATGACGGTGCACGCCTCCAAGGGGCTGGAATTCCCGCACGTTTATTTGTGCGGTGTCGAAGAGGGCTTGTTCCCGCACAGCGCTCGACCGGGCGAAGACGAGGCCAAAGCGTTGGCCGAAGAGCGTCGCCTCATGTATGTCGCCATGACCCGCGCCCAACGTCGTTTGCGAATCAGCTGGTGCGCGCAGCGCATGTTGTACGGTGAAACGCGCAGTAACTTGGGATCGTCCTTCCTCGATGAGATTCCTTCCGAGCACGTCGTCGTGCAGGAGTCGGCTCTCAAGCGTGAAGCCGGGGCCACGCAAAGCTATTCACGCCGAGGTTCCGGCGAATGGGGCGGCGGATACGGCCGATCGTCGGGCGGTTACGGCAACTATGGCGGCAACTCCGGAAGCTATGGTGCGGGGGCTCGCTCTTCGGGCTACGCTTCGCGCTCTTCCGATTACGGCGAGCGTACCTATGGTCAGACGCGATCGGGCGGTTGGCGCAGCGGCCAAGTCGGTCGCGCCAGCGATTACCTCAATGAAAAGCAGTCGATGAACGCCGTGCCGTCGGTCAAATCCAAGGCGGCTGAGAATCGTTGGGGATTGCAGGTCGGCGACAAGGTGCAACACGCCAAATTCGGCGTCGGTGTTGTCGAGCGACTGGTGAACGTTCAGGACGAGGCTAACGCTCAAGTACGCGTGAAATTTGGCATCGGCGTCAAGGAGCTGTTGCTGCAATATGCCAAGTTGACGAAGGTGTGACGCAGTCGCGCGATCGTTATGACAAGCCGAGGTCGAACGTCGTTTGTACCTCGGCTTTTTTATGTCGTCTGAGGAACGAGATAAAAGAAAAATCCTCGCAAACGAAAGGCTTGCGAGGATTTGGCGTACTCGACAGAGTCGGGTCAATTACTTGACGCGGCTGCGGTATTCGTTCGTACGGGTGTCGATTTCGATCTTGTCGCCGGTGTTGACGAAAGCCGGAACGTCGAGAACGAAGCCGGTAGCCAAGCGGGCGGGCTTCATGACCTTGCCGGAGGTGTCGCCCTTGACGGCGGGTTCGGTGTATTCAACTTCACGAACGACCATGGTGGGCAATTCGAGACCGATAACGCGACCTTCGTAGAAGACGGCTTCGGCAACCAAGGTTTCGTCGAGATACTTCTTGGCTTCTTCCATCGTATCTTCGTCAACTTCGTACTGGTTGTATTCTTCGTCCATCCAAACGTAGTGGGGATCGGCGAAGTAGGAGAAGTTGACTTCCTTGCGTTCGAGAATGATGTCTTCGAACTTGTCGTCGGCACGGTAAACCGTTTCCGTAACGGCGTTGTTCAGAAGATTCTTCATCTTCATCTTAACGGTGGAGGCACCGCGGCCGCCCTTGGAGTATTCGGACTTCAAAACAACCATCGGATCCTTGCCGACCATGAACACGTTGCCGGCTCGCAGTTCTTGCGCGGTTTTCATTTGTGTGATTCCCTTTTAAAAGTGGTACCTGTGAGCCTGGCCTGCTTTCCGGTTTCGGAAAGAGTCCGGGCGTAAAAAAATTCTGAACGGTATATTCTAGCCGATTCCACAGAGACTTTCATCATTGAATCGGAAAAAATCCTGCCCGCAGTCGCTCGATCGGTAGGTCGCACGACCGGCCAACACCGTGAGTAGGACGCGCGTACGGCGCCATTGTTCGGGCTCGAGTGCGAAGATGTTGCGATCGAGTACGGCAAAATCGGCGACGTATCCCGCTTTGAGTCGACCTTTGCGCAGCTCTTCGAACGAGGCGCGGGCGCCTTCGATCGTGTAGGCGTCCAATGCGGCGGATAAATCGATTCGTTCCTTTGGAACGAAGGCCGCCCCCTCGGTAGCGTTTAATGGACGACGAGTTGCCGCGCAGTACATGTTCTCGAAGGGATTCATGGACTCGATGGGACTGTCGGTGCCGAAGCTCGTCGGCACGCCCGAACGAATCAGAGTGCCGAACGCGTAACTCGTTGACGCCAGTTCGGTTCCGACGCGATCGGCGACGATACCGATGTCGGCATCAAGAAAGATGGGTTGCACGTAAGCAAACAGGTGCCGCTCGCGCAGGCGTTGCAACTGGCTCGTATCGGTGATTTGGACGTGAACGATGCCGTTTCTCAACGGATTGTCTCCGCTCGGGTCGGTCTGTTCAAACGCATCGAGTGTCATTTCGACGGCACCGTCGCCGATGGCGTGAACGATCACGCCCGTTTGGTGTTGTGCGGCCTTGCGAATCAATGACTTAAGGGCTTCGTCGGACAATGTGGCCACGCCGCTTGTGCTCGGGTCGTCACGATAGGGAGAGCGAAGCAAAGCCGTGCGAGCGCCGAGACTGCCGTCGACAAAGAGTTTCAACGGACCGACGCGATTGAAGGCGTTGCCCGACCCCATGGCAAGCCCCCTCGCGAAAAAGTCGTCCAAGAGGGCAGATTCGACAAAATGAAATTGATGATAAACGCGAACGGCAGGACGCTTGGCCAGCACACGATCGAAGGCGTCCCACGTGCTCTTCCAATCGTTGCCGTACAGATCGCACGATTGAACCGAGGTGATGCCGAACGAGGCGGCGTGACGCATGGCGGCTTCGAGACGGCGCGCCTTTGTTTCGACGTCAAGCGTTTGGTAGAGCGGACGCACCCGATCGAGAGTGTTTTCGCGCAGGATGCCGGTGGGCCGACCGTCGACACGATCGATACGACCGCCCCGAGGGTCGGGGGTCGAGGCGTCGATCCCCGCCATTTCAAGTGCCAAACCGTTGCAAACGGCAATATGGCAGCAAGTACGCTCAAACACGATGGGGTGCGTTGTGGAAATGCGATCCAAATCGTCCCGTGTCGGCATGCGCCGATCGTCAAAGCGTTCTTGATTCCAACCGAAGCCGTGAATGACGGTACCGGCGGGAGGCTGATGTCGTTCGAGGTGGTCGCGGCCGAGTCGTACGAGAGTTTCGATGGAATCGGCGGTTTTCAGATCGAGTTCGCATAAATTCGCGCCCGACATCAAGAGGTGGAGGTGCGAGTCGTTGAACCCCGGTACGATCGTTTTGCCGTGGGCGTCGACGATCGTTGTTTCGGCCGGCATTTGCGAGCGAACGAACGCTTCGTCCCCGACGCATACGATGCACCCCGTCGGATCGATCAACATGGCTTGGGCAAACGTGTCGCGTTCGACGTAGATGTTGGCGTTGGCGATGCACTTCATGACAAAGGCTCCTTGGCGCGTTGTTTGAGCGTGCGACCCACGGTCGGGCCGTACGAAAACCAACCGATGACGGCGATGCCGATGCCCATCATGGCCGTGATCGGGTCGTTGACAAACGTGTTGACGATCAAGCCGAACGTAACGGCCAGAACCAACACGATGGAAAGCGGATACAACCAGACCCGATAGGGGCGTTCGAGCTTAGGTCGGCGACGACGCAACAGAACGACAGAGTAAAAGGCCAGACAGTTGATGATCAGCGCGCAGACGGCAACAAGGCTCGTCAACTCCCCGAGCGAACGAAAACAGATGAGCACGATCGCCAACGCGCACGATACCCATTGAGCGACGACGGGGGTGCCGCTGATGGGGTGCAGGCGCCCCATCGATTCGAACAAAACGCCGTCGCGGGCCATGGCGTAGTACAAGCGAGGAAAGACCATGATGCAGCCGTTGAGCGAATTGAATATCGCCAACGTCATCGCAACGGCGACAAATACCATGCCGGCTTCGCCGAACAACACGCGGGCCACGTGAGCGCCCAAATACCAATCGCCTTCGCGCACGTTGTGAATCATCGCTTCCAAAGGCAACGCCCGAAAAATCGCCACATGAAAGAGAGTGTACAAGAGCGCCACGCCGACGATGGCGCCGATGAGCGCGAGCGGAATGTTTCTACTGGGATTTTTGACTTCTTCGGCCACCGTGTTGAGATTGGACCAACCTTCGTATGCCCAGAGGGTCGCGATGACGGCAAACCCGATCATTGAGCAAAACTCGAGAAGGGACACCTCGGCGGGAATCGACCATTCGATGGGCTCGCGACCGACCCAAAGACCGCCGACGAGCAACACGACGATCGGAACGAGCTTGACGAGCAAAAAGAAAGTCTGAAGTCGGGCGCTCAGACGAATGCCCTTGAGGTTGACGAGCGTCAGGGTTGTCACGACGGCGACGGCAAGCATTTTTTGCTCGAGGGCGTCGAGCGGCACGATCGAGGCAAGAGCGGCGCTCATCGCCAACGCCAATGCGGCGACCGAGCCGGGCCCCGTTAGCAGAAAGTGCGACAGACCCGAGACATAAGCGACGCGATTGCCGTAGGCCTCTCGCAGGTAGACGTAAAACCCGCCCGCCTTGGGCATCATGGCGCCGAGTTCGGCAAAGCAAATGCCGCTCAAGAGCGTTACCAGCCCGCCCACGACCCACGCTAAAAGCGTCAGGGACGGACTCAGGGCGGCTCGCTCAAATACGATGCCGCCGATATAAAAGATGCCGGAACCGATCATGATGCCGGCCAGAATGGAAACGGCGCCGGCCAAGCCGATCTCGCGTCGCATGGATGCGGGCGTCAAGGAGTGTTTGGTGTCCATCGGGCTCCAAAAGTCGAAGACGGCGCACCGTAGTGCGCCGTCAGAGTCGTTCAAGACGATCGATTAACGGCGCTCGTAGCGGTAAAACGCGACGGCCGGGCGTTTGTCGGTGGCTTCCAGACGCGATAGCAACGTGCCGTTCCACGCTTCCGGGGTTTGCAAAGCAAAGAAGGCGTCGCCTTCGGGCTCGGCATCGATCTCGGTGATCCAGGCAACGCTGACGAGATCTTGGGTTTGTGCATAAAGTTGAGCGCCCCCGATGATGAAAACGCGATCGTGTTGTTTGAGCATTTCCAAGGCGGCCTCGATCGAGGCGACGACCGTGGCTCCCTCGGCCGTAAAGTCGGCGTTTCGGGTGATGACGACGTTCGTGCGACCGGGTAAGGGACGACCGATGGATTCCCACGTTTTGCGCCCCATGACGACGGGGCATCCCATCGTCGTCGCGCGGAAGTGCTTGAGATCTTCCGGAATGTGCCAGGGCATCGTTCCGTTCAGACCGATCGTGCCGTTTTTGGCACGAGCGACGATAAGTTCCAAGGTGGGCATGGTGCGTTCCTTATACGGCGATCGGTGCCTTGATGTGGGGGTGCGGGTCGTAATCGACGATCTCGAAGTCTTCGAAACGGTAGTCGAAAATCGATTCGGGACGACGGTGGATGACGAGCTTCGGATAGGCGCGCGGTTCACGCGAGAGCTGCAGCTCGGTCTGTTCGAAATGGTTGTTGTAGATGTGGCAGTCGCCGCCCGTCCATACGAAATCGCCGACTTCGAGGTCGCACTGCTGAGCGATCATGTGCGTGAGCAGCGAGTAGCTGGCGATGTTGAAAGGAACGCCTAAGAAAATGTCGCAGGAGCGTTGGTAGAGCTGGCAGGACAACTTGCCGTTGGCGACGTAGAACTGGAACAAGCAATGGCACGGGGGCAGAGCCATGTTCTCGATTTCACCGACATTCCAAGCGCAAACGATCATGCGACGGCTGTCGGGCGTCGTTTTGATCGTTCGAATGAGGTTGCTGATTTGGTCGATGTGACGACCGTCCGCCGTCGGCCAACTGCGCCACTGTACGCCGTAAATCGGGCCGAGGTCGCCGTTTTCATCGGCCCATTCGTCCCAAATGGTGACGCCGTTGTCGTTTAAATATTTGATGTTGTTGTCGCCCTGCAGAAACCAAAGCAATTCGTGCACGATCGAACGGATGTGCAACTTCTTTGTCGTCACGAGCGGGAAGCCTTGGGAGAGGTCAAACCGCATCTGATACCCGAAGACGGAACGCGTGCCGACGCCCGTACGATCGGTTTTGTCGGCGCCGTTTTCATAAACGTGACGCAAAAACGTTTCGTATTGATTGGTCATGGAAGTGCTCTCGGAAAAAATAGATGGTTCGCCCATTGTACAGGAGACGCTCGGGCTCGTAGCGGTCAATGAAAAAATCCCGCTTGTCTTCGCTGAAGGACAAACGGGATTGCGTGAGTCGGCGGGCGTGTTCGATTACAGATCGAGCAGGGTGAAAAAGAGCACCGAGAGGTGATAGAACACGGGGGCGGCGAACGTCAACGGAGCGAAGCGCTCGAGAATGCCTCGGCCGATATACATTTCGCTTTCCCAGCTGCGACTGCCGAGACTGCGCTTGACGGACGAAATCACCAAGTCGCCGGCACAGCCGGCCAACACGATAGCGATGGCGTAAAGCGCGGCCTGCCACAGGCGGAAGGGCGTAAGCCAGTACAAGGCGACGCCAACCAAGAAGGCGGCGGCGCAGCCGACGGACAAGCCCTTGCGCGTCTTGTTCGGATTCATGCGCAACGGACGACCGCCCAGGGCGGAACTGGCCAACACCGAGAACAAGTCGGCGCAAAAGACCACGAGCAGGAAGTACAAGAGCATCAAAGCGCCCGACGAGTTGTAGCGATGGAAGTCGAGCGTTGCGATAGCCGGAGCGTGGCTGACGCAAAAGACGCAAATCATGACGCCCCACTGAACCTTGGCCACGCGTTCGAGATAACGGTCCGTGTCGTTGCTCATCGTGGCGATGCACGGCAACAACAAGAACAGATACACCGGGATAAAGAGCGTGAAAAACGGCATCAAGTCAAAGTAGACCAGCGCATATTGCGCCGGAATGACGAGATAAAACGCGATGACCAAAACCCAATGGTCCGTATGCTTGATCGGCGTCAGGGCAATGAATTCTCGCAACAGGAAGAACGAGAAAATGGCGAACACGAAGACCAGACCGCCCATGCCCGTCCACCAGGCCATGGCGAAAATGATGATCAACCACCAACCGAGACGAACGCGGGAGTTTGCGATGGCCAATCGTTTCAAGGCCACGGGCGTGGTCGCGCGATCTTCGGCCCAAAGGCCGTAGATCGTTCCCGCACCGATAAGGAAAATCAGTGCGGCCAGAATAATGAGATAGCCTTCTTGCAGGCTGATACCAAGTCGCATCATGATAACTGAGCCAAATCAATAACCGCCTGTCGCGCACGCTCGAGGAACTCCTCCTTGGGATCGTCGACCGAGTGCGGCAAAGGTGCGCCAAAACGCACGGAACAAATCGTGGGAACCGGAATTAACACGCCCTTGGGCATGGCGCGGTGCAAGTTTTCGATATACACCGGCACGAGTTCGACATCGGGGAACTCGCGCATCAGACGCCACAAGCCGCTCTTGAATTCGCTCGGCAAGGGCTGAGGACGACGGGTGCCTTCCGGAAAAATGATCAACGAATCGCCGTTGCTCAAAGCTTCTTTGAGCGGAGCCAACGGGTCGGCTCGATCGGCGCGACGACGATCGACCAGGACGACGTTCAATTCTTTTTGCGCGATGCGCTTGCGAAGAAAACCGTGATCCCAATAGTCCTTGGCGGCGACGGGGCGGGTTACTTGACGCAAAGTGGGGGGCAACGAGGTCCAAATAACGATCGTGTCGAGATGACTCGTATGGTTGGCGAAATAAATGCGCTGCTTGTGCGACGGCTTGCTGCCGTACCACTGCGGGTAGGCGCCGACCAACAATCGAGTGAGCCAAACGATCGGCGTCATCAATTGAAATTGAAACACGCGAACAATCCTATGAAAATGAGTCGTCAAAGACGAAAACGGGCAATAATAGCCTATGTTGAGATTATGCCCTGTTGACGGCTTGATGCATATCAATGAACCCGCTTTACCTGCGGTAGCGTTGCAAACGAATGACTATCGGTCGGCGCCGATCTCGTCGACGCTCTTGGTTTGATGCGTCTTCTTTTCGATTGTCGGGTCGGTAATCGGACCTTTAATGTCATATTGAACGGAGAACAAACGGCTCAACGGCTCTTTAAACACCATTTGGGCCACGAATGACCCCAAACCGACCGCAGGATTGACGATGGCCAGAGCCAACGAGGCGCCGCCGGCGTTGACGTCGGGCAAAACCAAAACGCGATAGTCGAGTGTTTCGCTCGTAAAGTCGGTCACCCCGTCGATCAATACGGTACCGTGAGCCCCCGTCATTTGCGTGTCGGAGGTACTGGCCAAACCGTTGACGAACGTGCTCGTTCCCGAGAAACGATCGAATGCGAGTCCCGATTGGAGGAGGTCGGAAAAATCGAGCGACAGACGTTTGACGAGCGATTGCATGGACACCCAAGAAAGCAGTGTTCCGCCGGCTCCCTTGTCCACTTGTTCCAGACGCCCCTTTTTCAAGTCAAGGCTTAGCGCGCCGTTGAGAGAAGCAAGGTCGGGCGCCCACGGCTTGCCTTCCCAACCGAGGGCGACTTCGAGCGTGCCGTTACCTTTGTGCATGACGTCGGTAAACCCAAGACGGTCAAAAAGCTCGCCCGCATCATGCATAGTGATGTTGGCGTCCAGATGCGTGGCGTTTTTACCCGACCGATGACGCCAGTAACCCTGCGAGGAGAGCGTGGCGGCCGAATTGTCCATCGTCAGCGATTGAATTTGCCAAACGGGGCCGGCCTCGTCGATCGTATTGATGGCATCGAGGGTAACCTTGCCGAAACGCATGTCGTTGAGGGCGAAGTCGTCGACGGTGACGTTGATCGAAGGCATCTTCGACTCTTCCGATTCGGCCAACAACGATTGGAAGCGGTCGGACTTGGCTAGAGGCAGATGCAATTTGGCCAACTTGCCTTGAATCGATCCGAGGCCGGACCAATTCATGTCCCATACGACGGTGCCATCGACCAAGTCGCTGTTCACGATCGTGCGCCAGACGTTGTGACTGCGCTGACGGGAATTGGCGTGCACGTTGGTAAAGAGCATGCCATCGACGTACAAACGGTCGATGTCGATGGCAATGCGCTGCAAGCCGGACAAATCGTCGGTTTTGCCTTTGGATTCTCGGGCGGTTTGTTTGCCGGCTTCGACAAACGAGGCGATCGGCTCGGCCCAGTCGTTCAAACGGATCTCGGTACCGACGACCTCGAGCGCGAACCCCGAGCTCGGCAAGGTGGCGTCGTGGCCCACGCTGAATGTACCGCGCGTCGACGACGAGCCGTTGGCGTGCGCCGTCGTTTTCATCAGCATCGAGAAGCGATCGTGCAGGGTCAAGCTGTATAAATGACCGGAGCGCGGGCCGCGGGAATAGGGCTCGAAGCTAAAACGCGTCGGCCACGATTCGTCCGCTTTTTTGTCCATCGGCACGGGATAGGCGCTTTTAACCCCGAGCAGATCGGAGCTGACGGTGACGCTGGTGCCCTTGTTTTTCTCAATGGCAACGGAAACATTGAAGTCGCTTTGTCCGCTGAGTCGAGCCAAAGCGGCCTTGACGAGCGGTTCTTGAGTGAAAAAGAGAACGGCGTCGGGGGATGCTTTGGCCTTGACGTCGATTCCGATCGTGCCCTTGTCGTCGGTCGACAGTTTTGCCGTGACGGGATTGCCGAACGCCGTCGCGCGCAAATCGTCCGTGGACGTGCCTCGGTGCGAAAAATCGACGTAACCGTTCACGTTTTTGAGCGGCGGAACGGGCCAGCCCATGTTCACTTCGTTGTCTTTAAGGAAGACACGCCCCTTGACACGCGTGTCTTTAGCATGCAAAAGCGGAATTTCCAACCGCAAGTCCAGACCGCCCTTGCCGACGGCCGTCGTCTTGGCGAACGTATGACTCAAGATGGAGCCGACGGGACTGTCGTCCAGATAGTTGATCATGGTGTCAAGCGGTTGCTCGCGTACCGTGCCGTCGATGTTGAGCATGACGTCTCGGCTGTTGAGTTGGGGAATTTCAGCGCGCGCCTTGCTCACGTCGATGCCGTTGGTTTTGGCGGAGTCGACGAGTACGAGCATGGACAAGCCTTCAAAAATCAACTTGCCGTTGATATGGGTCAGCATCGGCCACGTTTCGCCGCCGATGTAGACGCCTTTGTCGTTCTTGCGATAGCTGGGGACGTAGTCGATGATCGCGTTGTCCAAATGCGCGTCGACGTAAAAGCGTCCGTCGGTTCCGGGCGCCGTCCACGGGAAGTCGTTGAGTTGACCGCGAATGACGGCCTTGCCGTTGCGTACGTGACCGCCACGCAAGCCGCCTTCAAGCCACTGGCGCGTTCCGGCGTGCAAAATGGTCGGAAGGAAGTGCCAGGCTTCGTCGGTTTTGCCTTCGATGATGTCGGCCGTGAGGTCGAGCGTTCCGGCGCGACCCGTATTGCGCCAATTGCCGTTGGCAACGGCGCGGGCGGAGGCATGATCGACGAGGAGGTTTTGTACGCCCACTTCCAGCGGGGCGTCCTTGGGCGTCATCCAATACAGTTTGCCCGTCAACGCGTTCAACGGCATGACAGGGTCGGGGAAGATGCCGGGCAACAACAGACGGCACTGACGCGAGTCGAGGGTGACGGTGCCGCCCTTGGCATCGACTTCGAACTGACCGGACATGTTCACGATGCCGGGGATGCCGACGGTTTCACGGTTGTCGGCGTTGACGCGAGGTTGAGACGCGACGGACAAGCTCTCGAAGCGTCCGGCAACGGCCAGATCCGAGGGTTTGCGAATGGAACCGTGCCAGGTGAATTGGAGATCTTCAAGTCGTCCGGATGGCTTGACCGTGCGGATGGCGTTCTTGACCGTCTCGGGCAGCGGCAACGACTGAATGGAGCGCATCATGGTCGCCAGATCGAGGCGGCTGAGGCGGATTTGAGCCGATTCCGTATCCTTCCCGGCTTCATTCAACGTAAAAACGGTGGCGATGTCGACCGGACCCACGTCGATATGATCGTGCGCCGTATAAGACAACCCCTCGATGTCGAGTCGCAAACGTCGACCGTCGAGTACGGTGGTGATGTCGGCCGTCAAACCGCTGACGCCGACCGGCGGCAGATCGTCGTCCAATTGAACGGCGACGGTGTCGACGGCAAGGCTCGATCGCAATTCGATCGGGCGTCCGGCATTAATGGAGAGCCAAAGCTCGCCGCCACCTTGTGCCGTTTGGATCCATTTGTTGGGCGTTGCGTTGCGAAGAATTTCGGCCCAGTCGATTTGCTCAAGGCGGGCATAGACAAGACCGCTCCAGGAGCTCAAGTCGCTCGGAGACCCAAAAAGGGATTTTTTGAAACGCGCTCGAAGGTCAATGGGGTAACTGCCTTGATCGACGTTTTGCATCGCCTGCAGGCCCAATTTCCAGTCGGAGAAGTCGCGAACGAACGAAAGATCCATGGCGCTGAAACGCAATTCTTTCGGTTCGGCGGCCGTCAAGTCGATGTAACGCAGGGTGGCGTTGGTAATGTGGATGTTGTCCTGATGGACCAACGTGTCGATGATCGAGCCGTCTTTTTCGTCGGATGAGCGTTGAGTCAGATCAACGACCACACCGCCGACGTCATACGTGGCGTGATCGGTGCGTCGAATGCTCAGGGACGCGTCCTCGATGCTCAACGAGCGAAGCGAGACGGTGCCGAGCGCGCTTTTCCAGTTGAACGTCGCGTTCAGGCTGGGCAAGACGAGCATGTCGTCGTGAGCCGTCGAGTCAGGCTTGACGAAACGCACGTCGGCCAAATGCAATTGAGGCCAAAAGCCGTTCCAACGCGGTTCGATATGGCCGATCGACACTTGCGAATGCGTGACCTTACTCATCATGCCGGCAATGTCATCCTTGTAGCGGTTGACCTGAGGCAGTAGGTACCAACGCGTCGTCAGAATCAGTGCGGCAAAGAGAAAGTAAAAGGTGACGAGAGACCAAAATGCCGTGACGACAAACGGTCTGACGCGCGGATGGCGCATCAGGACTCGCAGACGCAGAGGAAGAAATGAAGACACGGCAGATACAATCCAAAAAAGTCGGCTCGACGGCGCTTTGTTTTGAGACCTCGATCAAACCGCTAAAATGACAGCAATCGAAGCGTGCGGTCTGCATTTTCAGACTGCAAACAAAGGCTAACTTCCAACGATAGCACAGCTTCGCCGATGACAGTGTCGCCTTACACAATATTTACGCGAGAACGAGCGATGACTCGACTTTCTTTGGCTCAAGTGCCCGAAACTTCTTTTTTCGTACGCCGCTCCCTGGCCTCGATGCATTTCGGATCGGACGAAACGGAACAACTGACGCATCTGCAACGCTATGCCGATGGCGTTTGGACGCCCGAGCGCATTGAGGCGCGTTTGGCCGGTATCGACGATTCCGATCAACTGGCCCTGGAAATGCGCCGATTGCGTCGGGAGGTGATGGTCGGACTTGTCGCCCGCGATGTTACGGGGACGGGGGGACTGGACGAAGTGATCGGCGTCATGACGGCTTTGGCCGAAAGCGCCGTGCATCACACAGTACGCGTTCACTCCCGCGAATTGGCCAAGCGCTACGGCGTCCCGATCGGCACGAACGGCGAACCGCAAGACATGCTTGTCGTCGGCATGGGCAAACTGGGCGGGGCCGAACTTAACGTCAGTAGCGACATCGATCTGATTTTTTTGTATGACGAGGGCGGTCAGACGCAGCCCGTCGGCGAGTTCGAGCGCGCACGACGTCAGGTGTCCAACCATGAGTTTTTCGAAAAACTGGCCAAACGCGTCATTCCTGCGCTCAACGATTTGGACGGGACGGGGTTTGTTTTCCGCGTCGACATGCGATTGCGCCCCTTCGGCGACGCAGGCCCCATTGCCGTCAGTACGGCGATGCTCGAAGAATATTTGTATACGCAGGGACGCGATTGGGAACGTTTTGCGTGGCTTAAGGCCCGTGTGATCAATCGCCCCGTTTTCATGCGTCAAGCGGCCTTTGACGACGCACTCAAGCTGTTGTATTCGTTGGTTCGTCCGTTCGTGTTCCGAAAATACGCGGATTTTTCGGCCATCAGCGCGCTCAGTCGCGTGCACGAAATGATTCGAACGCAGACGTTGCGCCGGCAGGTGGGCAAGCAGGACGAAATCAACGTCAAACTCGGACGCGGCGGCATTCGCGAAATCGAATTCATCACCCAAACGTTCCAAATCATTCGAGGCGGTCGGGAAGCCGACTTGCGGGGGCGAAGCACCCGACCCATGTTGCGTCTGTTGGCCGAGAGGGGCGTAATCGACAATGCCGTTGCCGAGCGATTGATCGACGAGTACGAATTTCTGCGCAACTTGGAACACGCCTTGCAATACGTCGACGACAAACAAACGCAAATCCTGCCGCCCGACGACGAGTCGCGAGCGCGCATTGCCTCCATGTTGGGCGTCGCTCCCGATGACATGATGCGGCGGTTGATCGACGCTCAAGCGTTCGTTGCCGGCGTTTTCGACTCGATTTTCAAGACGGATGTTCCGACTGAAGAAAGTCCCGGTTGGCAGACTGGGTGGGACGTTGCCGACGAAGAAGGTCGTCGGGCTTGCGAGGATCGTTTGACGGAGTTGGGTTTTTCCGATGTTCGGGGACTGAGTTCGCGTATCGATCGTTTGCTCAACACTCGTATCAAGTCGATTCGTAATGCCGACGTCAAGCGCCAATTCAAGAAGTTCGTCATTCAGATTGCCGAAAACGCCAATCAATGGGCGAAGCTCAAAACGAGCAGCGTGCCCGGTGACGAAGTGTTCCATCGCTATTTGAATTTGCTCGACGTGATCGCCGGACGTCCCACGTACGTTGCGTTGCTCAATCAGTATCCGAGCGCCAGCGAACGTGTGGGACGATTGCTGGCCATGAGTCGTTGGGCCGCCGATTACCTGACGGCACATCCGTTGTTGCTTGATGAAATGATCGACGACCGCGCGGTTCTTTACGATGATTTTTCACCCGTCGACTGGCGTGATTGGAGTGAGAATTTGCGTCGCCAACTACTTGCTTGCGAAGACGATCAAGAACGACAGATGAACTTGCTGCGCGACGCGCACCACGGAGCCGTGTTCCGTTTGTTGCTCTCGGATTTGGCGGGGCGATTCACTGTCGAACGTCTGGCCGATCAGTTGTCGGCATTGGCAGACGCGGTCATCGAATTGGTCATCGATTTGGCTTGGCGCACCATTCCCACGCGTCATGTGGAGCGACCGAAGTTTGCCGTCGTCGCTTACGGCAAGTTGGGCGGCAAAGAACTCGGCTACGCCTCGGATTTGGACATCATCTTCCTGTACGACGATCCCGATCAGGAGGGCGTTGCAAATTATCCGAAGCTGGTTCGACGTATGCTCAGTTGGCTGACGGTTCAAACGAGTTCGGGCATTTTGTTCCAAATCGACATGCGCTTGCGCCCCAACGGCGAAAACGGTCTGATTGCATCGAGCTTTGAAATGTTCAAGCGCTATCAGCACAACGAGGACGGCAACGGCGCGTGGGAGTGGGAACATCAGGCACTGACGCGCGCGCGTTTCTGT
Source organism: Duodenibacillus sp. (assembly GCA_017628205.1). GTDB lineage: Bacteria > Pseudomonadota > Gammaproteobacteria > Burkholderiales > Burkholderiaceae_F > Duodenibacillus. The sequence continues at coordinate 81,726 of JAGBZO010000033.1, read as the reverse complement.
GCGGGCGATCCCGACATCGGACGAGCCTTCGAGACCGAGCGTCGAACCATTTTGTTGCAAGCGCGCGATCCGGCAAAGGTGGCCAAGGGCGTAGTGGAAATGCGACAGAAAATGTTGGAGGGACATCCCAATAACAGCGACCTGTTCGACGTCAAGCACGATCGCGGCGGGATGGTGGACATCGAGTTCGTCGTCCAGATGCTGGTGCTCGCCTACGCGCAACGTCATCCGGAGTTGACCAACAATTTCGGCAATATTCTGCTGTTGGAGATGGCGGGACGCTGCGGCTTGATCGACCCGGAACTGGCCCGAAAATCAATGAAGGCCTATCGACACTATCGCAAGATGCAACGCGAAATTCGTCTCAGTCAAGGCGAAAACGCGCCGGCGCGCGTCAGTCACGAAGCGGCCGCAGTCGATCGAGCCGTCGTATTGGAGTTGTGGCAGGCCGTATTCGGGCAATACGCCTAACCGATCGAAATGCAACAGACGGGAGCCGAAGCCATGAAGCTTCGGCTCTTTTCATATCGTATCGCGTTGGGTAAGGACTACAATAAAAAAGTGATCGGCTCGAATTCCGAGTAATTATTTTTTATAGGTGAGTTATGGAACGACTGGACGTATTGAAGGTATATGCAGATTTGCATCAAATCCCCGAAGTAGCTTTTGACGAGCACAAGACGAGCGCCTACATTGCCGACGCTCTCGAAGCGCTCGGCTACGAAGTGACCCGCAACATCGGCGGTAAGACGAGCGTGATGGGCATTTTGCGCGGGGAAGAACCCGGCCCCGTTCTCATGATGCGCGCCGATATGGACGCGTTGCCGTTCAAGAACGAAGACGGTACGGTCGAAGCCGTTCACGCTTGCGGCCACGATTCGCACAGCTCCATGTTGTTGGCGGCGGCCAGCGAACTGGTCGGCAAGATTAAGAAGGGTACGCTCAAGTTGATTTTCCAAGCCGCCGAAGAAAATCTTGAAGGCGCCTTGTCCGTGTGCAATGCCGGTGTCGTTCAGGACGTCGATTACTGCTTGGGCGTTCATATTCGTCCCATTCAGGAAATTCCTCCCGGCACGATGAGCGGTTCCATCAACCACGTTTCGTCGACGTTCATGGGCGTTCGCCTTGAAGGTGTTGCCGCTCACGCCTCTCGTCCTCACTTGGGCGTCAATTGCTGCGAAGCGGCCGCTATGGTCGTCAACGCGATCACCGCCATCAAACTGAATCCGAATTTCACGTGGTCCGCCAAGGTCACGGCGATTCGTTCCGAATCGGCCGCCGTCAACATCATTCCCGACAAGGGGGAACTGTGGCTCGACGTGCGCGCACAGAACAACGAGCTGATGGATGAATTGATCGAAAAGATCAAGACCGCCGTCCAATGCGCGGCCGCCGCTAACGGCGCCAAGAGCGAAGTCTTCTTCCCCGGCGCCATTTTGCCCGCGTCCGATTATGACGACGATCTCAAGGCCGAATTGGCCGAAGAAATCAAGAAGGTTGTTGGCGAAGACAAGTTCGTTCCCGAATGCAGTGCCGGCGGTGAAGACTTCCATTTCTACAAGAAGTTCAATCCGTCCATGAAGACGGCCTATTTCGGCGTCGGCGTCGGTGCGGCTCCCGGTTTGCATCATCGCGCCATGTCGTTCGATCCCTGCTATTTGCCCAATGGCGTTAAGGTGCTCGTCGCCATGGCCTTGCGCAAGCTCGGTTAAGATCTCGGGTTCGACACCATAGAAAAAAGCCAGTTCGTGACAGAACTGGCTTTTTTTGTGTCAGCGTCGCATCGATCAGGCCGGATCGCCTTGCATGCCGGTGTGGCGCAACAAGGCGTCTATCTTCGGTTCGCGACCGCGGAAGGCCTTGAAGTTGTCCATAGCATCGCGACTGCCGCCCATGGACAGAATGCAATCGAGCCAACGACGACCGACGTCGGGATTGAACATGCCTTCTTCTTCGAAAGCGGCGAATACGTCAGCGGACAAGACTTCGGCCCACTTGTAGCTGTAGTAGCCGGCCGCATAACCGCCGGCGAAAATATGTCCGAAGCTTTGGGCGAAGCGGTTGTACTCGACCGTGGGAACAACGGCCACTTCGTGTCGAACGTCGCGCAAAACGGCCATGAAGTCCTTGCCGCCGTCGCGATACGTGCTGTGAATCAGCATGTCAAAGAGAGCAAACTCGAGTTGACGAACGCTAAAGAGCCCCGACTGGAAGTTCTTGGCCGCGTACATCTTGTCAAAGAGCGATTGGGGCAGAACTTCGCCGGTTTCGGCATGACGGCTGATGGTACGGATGATCTCGTACTGCCAGGCCCAGTTTTCCATAAACTGGCTGGGCAACTCGACCGCATCCCACTCGACGCCGTTGATGCCCGAGAGCTGACTGACCGTGATGCGGCTGAGCATGTGGTGCAGGCCGTGTCCAAACTCGTGAAAGAGCGTTGTGACATCGTCGTGCGTCAACAAAGAGGGCTTGTCGCCGACCGGTTGGGTGAAGTTGCAAACCAAATAGGCCGTCGGCGTGCGTTCCGATCCATCGGGATTGAAGCTGCGGGTTTGATCGCTGTCCATCCACGCACCGCCGCGTTTGCTCTGACGGGCATAGAGGTCCGTGTAGAACTGAGCGATGAGGCGGCCCTGAGCATCGCAGATTTTGAAAAAGCGTACGTCGGGATGCCAAACGGGAGCCGTATCGGGAGTGATGCTGATGTCAAACATGTTTTCGACGAGTTTGAACATGCCGTCAAAAACAGCGGGCAAGGCGAAGTATTGCTTGACTTCCTGGTCCGAGTAGCTGTAACGCGCTTGACGAAGTTTTTCGCTTGCCCAGGCCTGATCCCATGGCTTGAGTTCGTCGATGCCGAGTTCGGTACGAGCAAATTCGGCAAGTTCGGCTTGATCTTTCTTGGCCCACGGCTTGGAGCGTGTTGCCAAATCACGCAAGAAAGCGATGACGGTGGCGGGGCTTTCGGCCATCTTCGTGGCCAAGGACACTTCGGCGTAATTGTCAAAACCGAGCAGACCGGCCATTTCGTCGCGGATGGCAAGCGTTTCGTCAATCAACGGGGTGTTGTCGCGTTCGGCGGGGCCGAATTCGGACGCGCGGGTGACGAAAGCACGGTAAAGCTCTTCACGCAAGCCGCGATCGTTCGCATACTGCATGACGGGGATGTAGCTCGGATACTGCAACGTGATGCGCCAACCGGAAACGTCGGCCGCCTGTGCTTGAGCAGCGTAGAGTTGGCGAACGTCCTCGGGGATGCCGTCCAAACGGGATTCGTCCTCAATGTCGAGAGAAAACGCATTGGTGGCGTCCAAGAGGTTTTCGCTGAATTTTTGCGACAAGGCGGCGGAGCGTTCGCCCAAGGTTTTGATGCGGGCTTTCTTCTCTTCGGGCAGGTCGGCGCCGGACAAACGGAAGTCGCGAATTTCATGACGAATCACGCGTTGCTTGACAGCGTCGAGCGTTTCGAACGCCGGATCGGCTTCGATCGCTTTGTATTTGGCAAAGAGCGCCTCGTTCTGACTCAGTTCGATGTAGAACTGGGTGACGATGGGCAAATTGGCGTTGTAGGCTTCACGCAGTTCGGGCGAATCCATGACGCCCGTGAGATGACCGACCGCGCCCCAAGCTCGACCGAGACGGCCGACGGCTCGCTCGAGCGGCTCGACGACGTGATCCCAATCGGCGGGCATTTCCTCAAGCGTGGCCGCTTTCAACGCCTGCTTGGCTTGTTCGAGCAGGACTTCGACGGCCGGCGTGATGTGTGCCGGTTCGATACGATCGAAAGACAGAAGATGCGGTTGATCAAGTAAAGGATTCTGTTGCATGGACATAACGTTGCTTTATTTCAGGAGACGGCGTTCGACCGCCTCGACGGTATTTGTAAGGAGCATGGCGATGGTCATGGGACCGACGCCGCCGGGAACGGGAGAGATCCAACCGGCCACGCGGGAGACGGCCTCGGTATCGACGTCACCGCACAACGCGCCGTTTTCGTCACGGTTGATACCCACGTCGAGAACCATGGCGCCGGGTTTGACCATATCGGCGCCGATCAGTTTGGCTTTGCCGACGGCTGCAACGAGAACGTCCGCCTGACGCGTCATGGCGGCCAAATCGCGCGTACGGCTGTGAACAACCGTCACGGTGGCGTTTTTGGCCAGCAGCATCAGCGTTTGCGGTTTGCCGACGATATTGCTGCGACCGACGATCACGGCGTGTTTGCCGGTCAGGTCGTAACCGGTCGACTCGATCATCTTCATCACGCCGTAGGGCGTGCAGGGCAAAAAGCCTTCTCGACCGATGACGAGGTTGCCGATGTTGTTTGGATGAAAGCCGTCGACGTCTTTGAGCGGATCGATGGCCTCGATAATGCGTTCGGGATTGATGTGGTCGGGGACGGGAAGCTGCACCAAGATGCCGTCCACGGTCTCGTCGTCGTTCAGGCGGGCGATCAATTCAAGCAAAGCCTCTTGGCTTGTATCGGCCGGCAAACGGTGTTCGATACTGGTAATGCCGGTGTCGGAACAGGCTTTGATTTTGTTGCGGACGTAGACCTGACTGGCGGGATCTTCGCCCACCAGGACGACGGCCAAGCCGGGGCGGTGCCCTCTGTCAACCAAGGCTTGCACGCGTTGGGCAAGTTGGCGGCGGATGGATGCGGCAAGGTCTTTGCCGTTAATCAGTTTCGCGGTCATTGCTCGAGTCCCAATCTATTCAAAGAAGCTAGCATTGTAGTCGATCGGGTGGGAAACCCGATCGAGACATTGTTACCGTGGATTGCCGGAGTCGTCTCGCTCCATGGCGTTCATACGGATTGGACAGGCCGAAAAGTGTCGAGCGTAGAACCGCCTTATTCGGCTGTCGGTACGGCAGGCGGCTGTTTGACGTAGGCCTGAGTTCCCCAAAGCGGAACGGTCGATAGCGAATGATGCATGCTGCCCGTCGTTTCCTTGGTCGAATAGGACACGTACAAGAGCGTCTGCGATTGGGCGTCGTAGATGCGACGAATCTTCATGGTTTTAAAGAAGATGCTCTTGCTACGTTTGAAAACGACTTCGCCTTGTTTGGATTTGTCGATGACGGCCAACATCTCGGGCGTGATAGGACCCGTTTGACGACAGGAGACGGAGCTGTTCGACGGGTCGCTTAAGGATAAATTGGCTTCGATACTGGCCACGTGGCAGGTCACGCCGGGAACTTTGGGGTCGACGAAATGGTTTACTTTGATGTCTTTGAACGTAAACAGTCCTAACGAGACGTCGGCGACGTCTTCATTGGAACAACCGGTCAGGGCCAAAGGCAGCGATAAGAGGAACAAGGCGAGCGGTTTCATTGCTTCCGGGTATCCTTGGTAGGGGTCTGTTGAATCTGTTGTTCGTGGTGTCGTTTGGCCTCTTGGGCTTTGGACAGGGCCGATCGCAAACTATGGGCGGCCGTGGCGTTAAAGCGCAGACGAAAATCGACGATCGGTTTGTTTTTCTTCACGATGCGTACGGGCAGGACTTGCGTGCGTGAAGCTCCCTCGGGACGGACTTCGGCAAAACCGATGCCGAGCGCTTTGCCATTGACTGGCTGAACGCCGAGGTCGGTTGAGGCGACGGAGGCCGGAGGCGTAACGACGAGCGTACGGGTGCCGTTGACGCGCGTGATCCGCCACGTTCCTTTGCGTGCGACATCGTTTTCAACGGGAGCGCAAAAAAGTTCTTTGGAGTCGACAGAGCGAAACCGTACCGTACCGCGAGTGGACTTCGGGGAGCCGGGACGATCGAAGGCCAAAGCCACGGGGTGCGATCCAATGACGTTGACGTAAGGCAGGCAATAAGGGGCTTTGGCGGAAAACGAGCGCATGAACTCGGCCAACGAGTTACTGCCGGTAAAGGCGGTTTTAAAGGGCGCACTCACTTCGTCCTTGGTCAACCGATAGGTCAAACGGTAGGCTCTGGCCCCGTACTGAAAACGCTCTTCCGGATCGACGTACCACGCCAAGTCGGTCGGTTGGTTGTTGTAGTCGCGCAGCAACTGTCGCACGGGGCGTCCGCCGATGTCGAACGATTCGACGCCCACGATCACGGTGTAATCGGGGGCTTCGAGCGAGCGCATCCGTACTTGCCTGTCGTCGAGCAATCGAACTTCCACTTGACCGTGAGCCGATACGGGTTTGCCATTGCGATAGACGACGTCGTTTCCCGTATTCCAAGTGACGGCCGCGGCCCCTTTCGTGACGGATCGATGAGCGCCGAGAAGCTGACCGGTCGCGGGGTCGCCGTGGGCTTTGAACAGAATCTGGGTCGTTCCATCAAAGGCGTAGATGCCGCTCATCAGGATATCGACGACGTTCGTCGGCAAGGCAGGCAGGTTCAGGGGTGTGCGAGCGTGTTCTTCGGGCGACCAGTCCGTGTCTTTGAATTCGGAATGATGGGCCTTGGGCTGATGAAAGACGGGAGGCGCAGACGCGCAACCGGCCAGCAAAGCGGCGGCGCACACAATCAGTCGTCGCATGCAATGGACTCCTTTAAGTCGATGACGGCTCCGGGATTGAGGCGGTTGTCCGGATCGAAAACACGTTTGACAAGGCGCATTAGGTGCAACTCTTCGGGCGACTTGACGTCGTTCAACAATCGGGTTTTGAGACGGCCGACGCCGTGTTCGGCGGCAACCGATCCGTTAAAGCGCTTGACGGCGTCGTAAACGATCGCGTGGATGGCTTCTTCATGATCGAAACACAAGCGACGATCGAACCCCTCGCGCACGCCCATGTTGTAGTGCAGATTGCCGTCGCCGAAGTGCCCGAAAACGCTGGGCGCGATCCAGTCGAAACGGCTTTGCAGTCGGGCGTTGGTTGTTTCGACAAAGTCGGCCAAATCATTACGCTGAACGCTGATGTCGTGCTTGACGTTTCCGCCGGCGTGCTTGTGAGCGCTGGGAATCGATTCGCGCACGCGCCACAACGCTTCGCATTGGGCTTCGGATTGAGCCAACGTCGCGTCCGAAAGCGTACCGTCTTCAAGCAGGTTCTCGAGAACGGACAGGGCGGCGCTTTGCAAGCGTTCGGCTTGTCTCGTGTCGTTGTATTCGCACTCGACAAGAACGTACCACGGCGCACTCAAATCAAAACCGATAGGGATCTGAGGAAGTTCCCGGGCGACCATGCGGATCGTGTCAACGTGCATGAGTTCGAAAGCGCTCAGTTGGGGGCCGAAAAGGGTGTGCAGTGCGTTGAATACGTTGCCGGCCGCCGACAAGCGGGAAAACGCAAGGACATAAACGCTGCGGGCGACGGGCAAGGGGCTCAGTTTGAGTTGAGCACGGGTAATGACGCCGAGGGTTCCTTCGGAACCGATGAAAAGGTGTTTGAGATCGTACCCCGTGTTGTCTTTGCGCAAGCCGCGCAGCATGTCGAGCACGCGTCCGTCGGACAAGACGACTTCCAGACCGAGGCATTGTTCGCGCATGTTGCCGTAACGAACGACATGCACGCCGCCGGCATTCGTGGACAATAGTCCCCCGATGGTACAGGAGCCTTGCGCGGCAAGGCTTACCGGAAACAAGCGACCGTGATCTTCGGCCGCGTCGCGTACGTCTTGCAAAATGGCGCCCGCCTCTACGGTCATCGTGTCGTTTAACGGGTCGACGCGTTCGATCGAGCGCATGCGACGCAATGAAATCAAGACGCTACGTCGAGCATCTGCCTCGGAGACGACGGGCGTGGCGGCGGCACAGTTGCCGGTATTGCCGCCTTGCGTGAAAACAAGTGCCGCGTGACGATGGCAAATCGCCATCACGCGCGCGACTTCCTCGGTCGAGGCCGGGAAGCAGGCGCATAAAACTTGACCGAAAAAGCGATTGCGGTTGTCGACGAGCAAAGGGGCCAAGGCTTGCGAATCGGTTTGCACGTTCGCCGAACCGACGGCTTCCTGTAAATCTTGCAGCAAAGACACCGTTTCAATCCTCTCTGAGTCAATTCATCGTTGTGAGCATTGTACCGACCCGATCAGTCCAAAAGAACGAAAAAACGCGGTGTGACGGATTCGTCTCACCGCGTTTTTGTAACTATTTTCGTCTTGAATTACTTCAGAGAATCGAAAATCTTCTGCTTGATTTCGTCGATGGAACCGAGACCGGAAACGGCACGGTACTGCGGAGCGCTGGCATCGCCCGAAGCGGCCAATTCACTGTAGAACTTGACGAGAACTTCGGTCTGAGCGTGATAGACGTTCAAACGGTTCAAAACAACTTCTTCACGGTCGTCGTCGCGCTGAACGAGATCTTCGCCCGTGACGTCGTCTTTGCCTTCAACCTTGGGCGGGTTGTAAACGACGTGGTAGCTGCGACCGGAAGCGGGGTGAACGCGGCGACCGGACATGCGCGTGACGATTTCTTCATCGGGTACGGCGATTTCGAGCACGAAATCGATCGGTACGCCGGCGGCCTTCATGGCTTCGGCCTGAGGGATCGTACGGGGGAAACCGTCAAAGAGGAAGCCGTTGGCGCAGTCGGGCTGCTGCAAACGTTCCTTGACGAGATTGATGATGATGTCGTCGCTGACCAAACCGCCGGATTCCATGATGGACTTCACCTTCAAGCCGAGTTCGGTACCGTTCTTGATGGCGGCGCGGAGCATGTCGCCGGTGGAAATCTGGGGAATGCCGAACTGCTTGGTGATGAAAGCGGCCTGAGTTCCCTTGCCGGCGCCGGGAGGTCCAATAAGAATCAAACGCATAGTTAACCTCTAGATAAATTGACTTGCTGTACCACGAAAAGGTACCGTCAGAAAATAAATTTGATTGTACTCATTGTCGCGAGGTGATTTCAAGCATCACTTGGCATTATCCGTCAATTAATCAAGTTTTACGGGCGTTTGCTAGCCTGTCTCCGACAGACAATCGAAAAGCCGCCGTCGTCGATCGGGAGACAGGTCGAAACATGTTGTAGCCTTCAATAACTTAGAGAGTAGCCTCGTTTGAGACAAGCCCGCGCAACTTTGTGTAAACTAGGTTGGGATGACTTTGACAACGCCCCCGCGTGTTTTGAGGAGAAAAGAATGTCCAATCGCTTTGCCGGAACGAAAACCGAAAAGAATTTGATGGCCGCCTTTGCAGGCGAGTCCGAAGCACGTAACAAGTACTCGTATTTTGCCGGCGTAGCCCGTAAGGAAGGCTTCGTTCAGATTGCCGCCATTTTTGAAGAAACGGCGGAAAACGAAAAGCAACACGCCAAGCTCTGGTTCCGTCATCTGGGCGGCATCGGTTCGACGGCGGAAAACTTGGCCAGTGCCGCTAACGGCGAAAACTATGAATGGACCGACATGTACGAACAGTTCGCCCGCGATGCCGAAGAAGAAGGTTTCGTTGAATTGGCCGCTCAGTTCCGTGGCGTCGGCGCGATCGAAAAGGCACACGAAGCGCGTTTCAAGAAGTTGCTCAACAACATCGAAATGCAGCAAGTGTTTGAAAAGAGCGAAGTGGTCATGTGGCAGTGTCGCGAATGCGGCAATTTGGTCATGGGCAAGAAGGCTCCGGAGTTGTGCCCCGTCTGCGCTCATCCTCAGGGCTATTTCCAGGTCGAGCAGACCAACTTCTAATCGATCGATTCCGATTGCTCGGCGTGATCGGTTCGTCAACGTCCTCGACATCGTTTGATAGACTGTCGAGGACAATTTTTTTGGGATTCCATCCATGCCTCGGTTGGCTTTGCTCGCCCTCGTTTCCGTTTGCATCGGTTTGACGCAAGGTTGCGCTACTCACGTTTCGTCCGAATCCAGCGTTCGTATTTTGCATACCAACGACACGCACGGCTCCTTGGCCGGCGGCGATGAATCGTTGCGTCCGTGCATTCGCCCCGAGGCGTGTTACGGCGGCTATGGACGTATTGCCAGGGCGATCAGATCGATCAAGGAAAAAGATCCCGGCGCGTATGCCGTTGATGCGGGCGATCTGTGGCAGGGCTCTCTGTACTTCCGTGTGGCCAAAGCGGCTTTTGCCAAAGACGTTGCGGTCGCCATGCCGTGGGACGCCGCCACTGCGGGTAATCACGAGTTCGATCTAGGGTGCGCCGCGTTGCGAGAGTACCTTGAGGTGACGCCGGCCCCACTATTGATGTCCAATGTGGCGCCCGATCGGGAATGCCCTTTGCACGGAGCGCGATACGACACGCTTAGAGTGGTCGAGATCAACGGTGCTCGCGTGGGCTTTTTCGGTCTGGTCAACGACAACGTACGAGCCAATAGTTCGGCGTGTGAACAGACGCGTTTTCTCGATCGTTATGAAGCGGCCGAACGGGCTGTGAAGCAACTTTCGTCTCAAGGCGTCGATCGAATCGTTGCGATCACCCACATCGGTTACGCGCTTGACCTGGAGCTGGCTCGACGCGTTCGTGGTATCGACGTTATTATCGGAGGGCATTCGCATACGCTCTTGGGGACGAGTCATCCGAAACGCTCGGGTCCCTATCCGACCGTCGTCGAATCTCCGAACGGCGAGAAAACGTTGGTGGCCACGGCGTTTTTCGGTGGGCGGCTGCTCGGAGACTTGAACGTGACGTTTGACGATCAAGGTCGTGTGGTGGATTGGTCGGGACGGTTGCACGATTTGCATCCCGACTATCCGTCCGACCCGAAGATCGACGACGTGTTGACAGACTACCTTCCTCTCGTGACGGGCCACATGGCCGAGCCTTTGGCCGAAAATCCGAAGATCGAGTCGGAAGATCCGACGGCGTGTCGAACGGCCGTTTGTACGAGTGGTGCCGTATTGGTCGACGCCTATGCCGAATTCGGACGTCGTCACGGTGCATCCGTTGCGCTTATCAACGGCGGCGCTGTTCGTTATCGTTTGCCGACGGGTGTGATAACGCGGGGTGACGTCATGCAATCGTATCCCTACGACGATCAACCCGTTATCTTCGAGGTGACCGGCAAGGCGATTCGGACGTTGTTGGAAAACGGAGCCGCGGGACGTTCTCCTCGCTTCGTTCAAACGGCGGGGCTGCGTTATTGCGTCGACCTGTCCCAACGTTCCGGTCAACGCATTGTCGACGTCGACATCGGCGATGATGCCAACGGCTGGACCGATCTCGAGGAATCGTCCGTTTACCGTATCGTCGTGAGTACCTACATGGCACGCGGTCGAGGGGAATTCGCGCCGTTGGCCGGTCTCGACCCTGTGCTCGTCGGCGATGTTAGCGAGACAGATATGATTAGCGATCATTTGAAGCGTTTAGGACGCTTGCCCGATTACGGGAACGATCGCATCGTAGTGATAAGGAAGTGAAGATGAAACGATTACTCTGTGCCGTTTTGGCGTGTGGCGTAAGCGTCGGCGTTGCCGATGCCGCGGGCAACGAAAAGATCGAGAGTTTTAATACGGCCAAACGCGTTTTGGAAAAACGGGTGTATCACGATCATCGTGAAACGTTGTATTGTCGTGCGCCGTTCGATTCGAAAAAGAACATCGATTTGCCGTCGGGTTTTTCTACCCCGGGACATGCCAAGCGAGCCGGGCGTATCGAATGGGAGCACGTCGTGCCGGCCGAAAACTTCGGAAAAGCGTTTCGCGAATGGCGTGAGGGTGATGCCCGATGCGTGAATGAAAAGAACGGCAAGCCCTACAAAGGTCGTAAGTGTGCCGAGGAAGTCAGTCGCGAGTATCAACTGATGCAGGCTGATCTTTACAACCTTTATCCCGCTATCGGGGCGGTTAACGCGATTCGTTCCAACCACGGGTTTACCATGTTGCCCAACGGGACGCCCTCGACGTTCGGAACGTGTGAAATGAAGGTTGTAGGCAATAAGGTCGAACCGCCCGTTTACACGCGAGGCGTTATTGCTCGAACCTACAAATACATGGCCGAAGCCTATCCGAAGCGATTCAACTTGAGTCGTCAGCAGCAACGGTTGATGGATGTATGGGACAAGCAAAATCCGGTCGACGCATGGGAATGCTTGCGCGCTCGACGCATCGAGAAAATTCAGGGGAATGAAAACGGTATCGTGAAAAACGCCTGTATCAATCAAGGATTGTGGCCTTAAGCCGTATGAACGAAGCCTTGGAAGCGAGCCGCGACCAAGGCTTTTTTATCATGAGCGCGAGTCCACGGCTTTTTCGCTTTGAATCCAGCCGATCGCCATAATGCCGAACGAGACGGCAATGCCGACGAACAAAGGATTGACGGGCAGGTTGGCAAACAGGTGCAGAGCGAATTCGACAACGGGCGCGACGATGGCGGAGGTCAACGGATAGAGCGGGTGAATGCGGGAACGCACCCACAACGCAAAACACAAGGGAGCGAAAACGACGGTGCCTCTAAGCCCCATCGACAAGAACGCGTAATTGAGGATCAGGTCGCTGTCAAGTAAAGCGCACGCTACGGCGGCCGATAGCAACACGCAACCGATCCCAAGACGAATACGTCGATTTTTTGTCCGGACGTCGACTTGTTTGGGAAAAAGAACCTGAATGATGTCGTTGTTGATTACCGTGGCGATTCCCAATGCCAAACCGGCGCCGGTGCCGACGACGGTGACAAAAAGCGTGCCGAGAATCACGCCGGCAACCAGTTCGGGCGTATGCAGAAGAACAAATTGGGTCAAAGCGGTTTTCGGAGGAATTTCGGGGAAATGCGCGCGCATGTAGAGGCCGACCAAAATCCCCATGGCGCCGATAACGGGGATCAACAAGGCGCCCAATATCGAGCCCCAACGCGCCACGCCGTCGCTTCGAGCGGCGCACAGCGACTGTGCGTAAATTTGGGTGGAGGCCACGCCGATGATCAACGCCACGCAAGAACCGATTTCTTTGCCGACTCCCAGACCGAAAACACTCAAAAAGTCGATGCCGCGTTCGTTGGGAATGCCGTCGACCATCACGAAGAAGTTGTCGAGTCCTCCGATTTCGGTCAAAACGATGGCCCCGCATAGAATCATCGATGCGTAGACCAGAGCCAATTTGACCATGCCGACGAGGCCTGCGCCTCGAGTTCCGCCAAAAATGACGTAAACGATCATGAAAACGGCTGCCGACAGCAACGAAAGCGTCAAAGGGAAAGTCGGAACGATGACGGCTATGACGCTGGTAGCGGCAATGAGTTGGCACAAAATGCTGATGAAGGTGCCGACCGAACTCAAAATGGAGGTGGTCATGCCCACGCGATTGTCAAAGTGCGACGAGAGAATGCCAAGAATCGTTCGTCCGCGTTGTTGTCGGAACGGCAAAGCGAAAACCAACGCGAGAACGATCAGAGCTACGGTGCAACCCAAACAGAACCACCAGGCACAGGCGCCGTACAGATAGGCCAATTGAGCGGTTCCGATGGTGCAGGATCCCCCCACGATCGTGCCCAAAAGGACGCCGCTGACAAGACAGGGCCCCATGCCCTCTTGTGAGCAATGAGTCCCGGAGTAAAGGGCTGTGGCAACGATCAGCATGACGCTGATAAGCAATCCGACAACGAGCATGGAAGCAAGAAAAAGACTAAACCAAATTCAAATCTTACACGCGAGCGTTGAGAGTGGGGACGACGCACGGTGCCTCACAGTGGCTTTTAGTCAACAAATCCAAACGAGAGAGGAGGACGAAAAAAAGCAACAAACGTCGGTTTGTTGCTTTTTTGTCGGGACGATCAGACGTCAGAGCGATTCGGTTTGAGCCCAAAGTTCACGTGCGCGATCGAGGTCGGCTTGGGTGTCGACGCCGGCGGGCAGGTTCTCGTTGAGAACCATGACGGCGATGCGATGGCCGTGCCACATGGCGCGCAATTGCTCGAGCGATTCGGTCGCTTCGATCGGCGCACGCTCAAGTTTGGGAAACTCGGCGAGGAAGCCGGCGCGATAGGCGTACAAACCGATGTGGTGCAGGGCTTGGAAGCCCTCGGGGAGCGCTTTGGGTTCTTGATTGAACGCGTCGCGAGGCCAAGGAATGGGAGCGCGAGAAAAGGTCATGGCGCGTCCCTGAGCGTCCAATTCCACCTTGACGACGTTGGGATTGAGAAAGCTCTCGAGATCGTGAATCGGGTGGGCGGCCGTAGCGATGGAACAAGCGGGATCTTGTTCCAACGTGCGGGCGACGGCGCCAATGACGCCGGGCGGAATCAAGGGTTCGTCGCCCTGGACGTTGACGACGATGGTATCGGCATCGAGTCCCATCAGTCGGGCGGCTTCGCTCAGACGATCGGTTCCGGTCGGATGATTGGGGTCGGTCAAATACGCGTCGATGCCGTGGGCTTGGCAGGCGTCGACGATTTCCTGAGCGTCGCAGGCGACGGCGACACGATCGGCGCCGCTGGCGAGCGCACGTTCGGCAACGCGAACGACCATGGGCTTGCCGCCGATGTCTTTGAGCGGTTTGCCGGGCAGGCGCGTTGAGGACATGCGCGACGGGATGATGGCCACGAAGGACATAGTGTTACTCCTGAGCGGGCTTGACGCGAGCCTTGTCGCACTCTTCGGGCGTCAAGGCGCGGGCTTCGTTAGCGAGCATGGACGGAATTTCCTCAATGATGGGAAAACCCAGCGCGCACTTGGCGCAATGCAATTCGTTGCGTTGATCGTTGATAGACAAGGGGCCCTTGCAAACGGGGCAGACCAAAATTTCGGCCAAACGAGTATCCATGGTGTTACGTATGCAGATTAACGTGCCGTCGACTTCTCGTCCTTCAATTGGCGGACGCGTTCGATCAGGTTGTTGATAAAGAACGGATCAAGTTGCATTTCAAGATCAGCCACCCAAATGCGTTCGTCCTGAGCAATTTCCGGGATTTGACGGCATTTGACGGCGTCCTTGCCGGTGATGAAGATAAATTCGGCATCGGACGAGGCAAAGGGATTGGTCTTGAAGTCAAAATGATCGCCCAAAGGCATCGACTTCCCTTCGATGTCATGCGCACGCAACATGGAAAAAAAACGCTGAGGCGCGGCAATGCCGGCGGCGCACAGAACTTTGGCTTCTTTTTCGGCGATGCGATGCGACAAGTCGTTGATGCTGCGCACCTTGCCGGTGGCCAATTGCGTGACCGAACCGAGCTGGCTGGTGGCGGCGTAACGGGGCGTGCGGCTGGCGATCGTGTCGTTGGTCGCGTTCAAAATAATGGCGTCGACCGAGTCGAGTCGGGAGGGCGGTTCGCGCAACGGGCCGGCGGGCAAAACCCAGCCGTTGCCGATGCCGCGTGCGCCGACGACGGCAAGCTCGATGTCGCGTTCAAGGTAAAGATGTTGCAAGCCGTCGTCACTAATGATGACGTCCACTTCAGGGTGCTTGGCCAACAACAGACGACCGGCCAATATGCGACGACGACCAACGGCTACGGGGCATTTGGCTTGTTGGGCGATCAACAAAGGTTCGTCTCCGACATCCTTGGCGTCGGAATCGTCGGTCACCAAATGAATTTCTTCGGCCGTGCGTCCGAAACCACGACTGATCACGCCGGGATGAAAGCCGGCGTGGCGCAGTTCGCGCACCAATTGAATGGTGACGGGCGTCTTGCCGGTACCGCCGACATAAATGTTACCCACGACAACAACGGGAACGGGCAAGCGTTCGGGTTTGATGCGCGAGGCGCGGTAGCGGGAAACGGCCAAGTAAATCAGGGAAAGAGGAGAAAGGAGGCAAGGTACGAGCCCACGGGCGGACCAACGACCATGCACCCATTGTTCAAGGGCGGCTTGCATGGTCTGCACTCCAATAAAAGAAATAATCCGGTCGAGGATGATCTGTGTTCATTAACTGTCAGTCCGACGGCATTGTGTAATTTGCCGAAGGCGCAAAAGCGTGTCGTCTAGACACTAACCCACGAATAGTAAACGATTCCCGCGTGTTTTTGTGCATTCGTCGCTCAAAACCTTAAAAGGCGGGAAAGGCCGAGGGACAAAGAACGTGGATTACTTCATCCGTGAACGGATGGGGGAGGCTAAGTTCGGCCGCATGCAGGCAAAGTCGCGTGTCGTGGCGTTCGCCGATCGAACCGAGGCGACTGTAGAAGGGGTCGCCGTCGATCGGCGCGTCAAGTCCGTCGCGGTGGGCGCAGTGCACGCGCAGTTGGTGCGTTCGTCCCGTTTGAGGATACAGGCTGACGAGCGTTTTGTGGCGGCCGGCGGCATCAACGTAACGATCCAGAACGCGATAGCGGGTAACGCAGGGTTTGGCGCCGGCCTCGATGGGTAGGACGCATTGGCGCGGACGATCGAGTCGGTTGATAGCCAGAGGAAGATCAATGACGCCTTCATCCGCCTTGATGCGGCCGTCCAGGCGCGCTTCATACCGTTTTTGTACTTTGTCGCTACGAAAAGCGTCGTGCAGCCCGCGCAGAGCGGCCAACGATTTGGCAAAGCACAAAACGCCCGAGGTGTCCAGATCGAGGCGATGCACGATGTGCAGCATGCCGCGGGTCTGTTGCAAAATGGAAAAGCACGAGACCGTTTCGCGTATGCCGGGAACCGATGACAAACGAGCCGGCTTGTTGACGATGATCATCGCGTCGTCTTCGTAAAGAACGTCGATGTCGGGCAAACGATCGGGGGTCGTCATCGGACGCGTCGGCTCATGATCGTGACCGACGATCAATCGGTCATACAAAAACTTGGTTGTGGCTCTCGGGGCGTAGAACGTTTTGGCAAAACGCATTTCGTGCGCGGGGCTCGGCCCTTCCCACCATTCGGCCAACGCAATGATTTGACCGACATTGCCTTCGCGGTTGTGTTGCATCAGCAGCGAAATTGCCGGTGCCGTCAGCGATTCGTAGACGGCTCGGCACAATTGCCCTTTGCGCCATTGGATTTCCTTACCACCTTGAAAGTACGGTTTGTCGGGAAATTCGTTCAAGAGGTCCAACAAAAAACGTCGCACGCCGAAAGCGGCGCCTCGGCCGTCGAACAATTCGAGGTCGGGAACGTCGTCGAGGGACATGACGGGCCACAAAGTCTGTTCGTCCAGCAGCCGATAGCTCGAGACCATGCCGAGACGGTTCGGTTCAAACGCATACCGCACGCGAATCGTCTCGCCTTGACGCACCAACATGACGCCCACGCGTCCGCAGAAGTCGGCCGGAACGCGACAGGCAGCCTGCGCTTGAATCAGAGCGGGGTGCGGTGCGCTGGTATAGGGACAATGCAATCGTTCGGGAAGTGCGTCAACGAAAATGCCGTACATGGGAAGGAAAATCGGAAGGATCAAACTCATCAATTGTATCGAGCGGTTTCGATTTTGTAATGATCGCGCTAGCGAAAAGCTTCGCTTAAGAATTCAATAGAACAATCCTTGAACTCTATCTGCGAATTTGCAGGCAAACGTGTTATACAAAAAGAATAAGGAGAGAGTTCTATGTCTCAGAAGCTTTGCGAGGCTCCCACTGAATCCCCCGCCATGAAAAAGGCTCGCCTTCGCGTTGAAGGGGTGTTTTCGTGGCTTCAGTTTTTTGCCTTGATCAGCATCGCTTTAACCGGCATCGTGTGCTTCTGTCAAGAGATGTACAAGGTGTTTACGATCGGTCAAGTTCATCTCGGCGACCTCCTGCTGATGTTCCTTTACACAGAAATCGTCGTCATGGCGCGCGAAGCGATGCGAAGCGAACATGAAGTGCTCATCGCCATGCCGATCTCGATTGCCGTCGTCGCTCTGGCTCGCTACATGGTGGTCAGTCCCACGCACGATCCTAACCATCAAATGCTTTACGCCATCTCGATTTTGATTCTGATCGTCGGTCTGGTCATTTGGTATTTGCGCAATTGGCCGCATCGAAATAAAGAAAATTGACGCAAGGATGAAAAAAATCGGAAGCCGTTTGAAACGTGCTTCCGATTTTTTTTGTCTCCAACCGAGGCTTCTTACTCTTCGTGGAAAGCCTCTTCACGCTTTTTTCGAATGGAAGGGGCGGCCACGACAATGAGCATGAACAAGGCCAACCCCAACAGGGTGCAGGAAATGGGACTGGAGAAGAAAACCATCGGATCGCCGCGAGAGAGCAACAAGGCGCGGCGCAAGTTTTCCTCCATCATCGGCCCGAGAATGAAGCCGAGAATCAAGGGAGCGGCCTCGCAGTCGAGCTTGTAGAAAATGTAGCCGATAAAGCCGCAAATAATCGTGATCCAAACGTCCCAAACGTTGTTGTTGATGGAGTAAACGCCGATGCAGCAAAAGACGAGAATGGCGGGATACAACCAACGGTAAGGCACTTTGAGCAACTGAATCCAAATGCCGATCATCGGTAGGTTAAGGATGATCAAAATCAGATTGCCGATCCACATCGAGATGATCAGCCCCCAGAAAAGACCGGGATCGGTTTGCATGACCTGAGGTCCGGGGACGATGTCGTGAATCATCATGGCGCCGATCATCAATGCCATAACGGCGTTGGACGGAATGCCCAACGTCAACATGGGAATGAAGGACGTTTGAGAGCCGGCATTGTTGGCCGATTCGGGGCCGGCGACGCCTCGGATATTGCCTTGACCGAAGGCCGGGGAGGCTTTGGAGCCGGCCAGTTTTTTCTCGATCGTGTAACTGGCAAAAGAGGAAAGCAAGGCGCCGCCGCCGGGCAAGATGCCCAACAAAGAACCCAACACCGTACCGCGGGCAATCGGTGCGGCGCAAACGCGCAGATCGGCCTTGCTAGGCAACACGGAACCGACACGGCTCGGAACAAGCGAGCGTTCGAGCCCCTGTTCCAGGTTTTTCATAATTTCGGCAAAACCGTAGATCCCCATGGAAAGCGCAACGAAGTCGATGCCTTCTTGCAGTTCGTCAAGACCGAAGGTGTAGCGTAGAGCCCCGGAGTTGACGTCCGTGCCGATCAAACCCAGCAAGAGTCCGAAGAGAATCATGCAAATGGCTTTGAGCAACGAACCGTTGGCCAATACGATGGCGCCGATCAGCCCCAAGACCATCAGACTGAAGTATTCGGCCGGGCCGAACTCAAATGCGATGGCGGTCAAAGGCGGTGCAAAAGCGGCGATCATCATTGTGGCAAAGCAACCGGCCACGAACGAACCGATGGCCGCGATTCCCAAAGCCTTGCCGGCCTGACCGCGTCGCGCCATCTGATGGCCGTCCAAACAGGTGACGACGGCGGCGGCCTCGCCCGGAATGTTGACCAAAATGGCGGTGGTCGAGCCGCCGTACTGCGCGCCGTAATAGATGCCGGCGAGCATGATCAGAGCCGAAGACGGTTCCAACGCATAAGTGGCGGGCAAGAGCATGGCAACCGTCGCAACGGGACCCATGCCGGGCAGAACGCCGATGAGCGTACCGATGGAGACGCCGACGAAACAGTAAAGGAGATTTTGCAATGTGACGGCGGCGGAGAATCCGAGCGCAAGATTGTTCAACAAATCCATGGGCGCTCCTTAGAGGAAACTCGGCCAAACCGGAATCAACATTCCGATGCCGTAAACGAAGGTGAAATAGGCCAGAGTATCGAGGATGGCGATCATGGCCAGGGTTTCTTTGAATCGGGTTAGCGGACTGGCCAAGACGGCGATAAAGACCATGATCGCGATCGAGAGCATCAAGCCCAGAATTTCAAGCAACAATGAAAAAGCCAAGACGGCGCCGAGGATTAGCCCCAGGACACGCCATTGAAACGGCGTCACACGACTGCCGGTCGAAGGTTTTGAGAAGTAGGCTTTGACCGCGATGAAGCACCCGAGGGCCGTCAAACTGCCGCCGAGCAGGGTCGGAAAATAGGCAGGCCCCATACGCGCCGCGGTTCCGAGCTCGTGTTCTTGGGCAAAGAAAACGAAAATCAAACCCAAAGAAGCGAACAAGATACCGGACCAAAAATCTTTGGCGTGACCTACAGACATAACTGCAACCGAAGTGAAACTCAAACAAAAACCCGACGAGGGTCGGGTTTTTGTATCCGACCCTCGTCCGAGATAGCTCGAACGGGTCGATAAGAATGTTACCGATTAGTCGACGCGAGCACCAGAAACCTTGACGATTTCTGCATATTTAGCCAGTTCGGTACGAATCAAAGCGGAGAACTCTTCGGGAGTGCACGGTGCGGACTCGCCGCCGAGCTTGGCCAGTCGAGCCTTGAGGGCGTCGCTGTTCAAGGCCTTGACGATCGTGGAGTTGAGCTTGGTTACGATCGGAGCCGGCGTCTTGGCGGGAACGAACAAACCGTACCACGTCGAGATGTTGAAATCGGCGACGCCGCATTCTTGCATCGTCGGTACGTTGGGCAGGGCGGCGGCGCGCTGAGACGTCGTCACGGCCAAGGGAATCAACTTGCCCGCCTTGATGTTGGCGTTGGCCGAAGCGAGGTTGTCGAAAATAAGATCCGTTTGGCCGGCCAGTACGGAGAGCTGAGCTGCAGCGGCGCCCGCATACGGGATGTGAACCATGAAGATCTTGGAGCGAGACTTGAACAATTCGCCAGCCATGTGACCGGCCGAACCGTTGCCGCCGGAAGCGTAGTTGAGCTTGCCGGGGTTCTTCTTGCAGTAGGCGACCAAATCTTGAACGGACTTGATGCCGGTGCGTTTTTGGAATTCGGGCGTGACGACCAGAACGTTGGGTACGTGAGCGATCAACGTGATCGGCTGGAAGTCCTTGATCGGATCGTAAGGAAGCTTCTTAAAAAGGTTGGGGTTGACTGCATGCGTTGCAACGGCACCCACGCACAGAGTCATACCGTCGGGCTTTTGTTGCGCCAAATAGGTGACGCCGCGATTGCCGCCGGCACCGGGGCGATTGTCGACGATCACGTTGCCCAGATCGGGAGTGACGGCCTCGGCAATGGCGCGCGCGGAAACGTCAAGAGGGCCTCCGGGAGGATAAGGAACGACGATTCGAATCGGATTCGAACCCGTACCAACTTGTGCCTGAGCAAAAGAAGGCAAACCGATGACGGAGGAAACGGCTACTGCGCTTACGAGCGCTCGACGATTAATATGTACCACTTCATCTTCCTTTAGGTTGGGGCATCGGTGACCTCGCAGTGGACGCGATGACGTCGATGATTTGTTTTGGTTGGAAAAACTGATTCTATTGTAGGCGTATGGTTTCTGTTACACCATGAAATCCGACGAATGAACGATTAAGTCCTGCGCCAAATTAATGCGGCTAGGTAATTCTGATCAGCGAAAACGCAAGTGGATAAAAGTGAACCAAAGTAACTTCTGTACTTTCTCGTGACGCGGCGGTTGATATTTTCGGGTCAATCCCCCTATGCATAGTGAAATTAACGAAAGCCCCAGGGCATTTGAGGAAAGACGACGATGAGACAAGACAAGTTGACCACCAAGTTCCAGCAGGCATTGGCCGAAGCTCAGTCTCTGGCATTGAGCCGAGACAATCAGTACATCGAGCCCGAGCATGTTCTGTCGACCGTTTTGTCCGATCCGGACGGCAGTGCGACAAGCCTGATCGAACGCGCCGGCGGCAAATTGGCCGAACTCAAAACACTGACGCAGCAAGCAATCGCCAAGTTCCCGAAGGTGTCGGGTACCGGCGGCGACGTGCAGATCGGTCGCGATCTGTTGCGTGCGTTCAATTTGACCGAAAAAGAAGCGATGACCGCGGGCGACGATTTCATTTCGACCGAAATGTTTTTGTTGGCCCTGACCGACGCCTCTTTGCCCGCCTCCCGTCTGATGCAGCAAGCGGGCGTGACGCGCCAGTTGCTTGAAGCCGCCATTAAGGCGGTACGCGGTGGAGAAACCGTTTCCGATGCGGAAGGTGAAAGCGGTCGCGACGCTATCAAGAAGTACACGGTGGATTTGACCGAACGCGCCCGCAACGGAAAACTCGATCCGGTCATTGGACGTGACGATGAAATTCGCCGCACCATGCAAATTTTGCAGCGCCGTACGAAGAACAATCCCGTGTTGATCGGCGAGCCCGGGGTCGGTAAAACGGCCGTTGTCGAAGGGCTGGCTCAGCGCATCGTCAATGGTGAAGTACCCGACACCTTACGCAACAAGGTCGTACTGTCGTTGGATATGGCCGGTCTCATTGCCGGTGCAAAATACCGCGGTGAATTCGAGGAGCGCCTCAAAAAGCTCCTCAAAGAAGTGACGGCGGCCGAAGGACGCATCATTTTGTTCATTGACGAACTGCACACCATGGTCGGCGCGGGCAAGACCGAAGGTTCCATGGATGCCGGCAACATGCTCAAACCCGCATTGGCCCGTGGCGAGTTGCACGTGATCGGTGCCACAACCTTGGACGAATACCGCAAGTATGTTGAAAAGGATGCCGCGCTCGAACGTCGTTTCCAAAAGGTCTTGGTCGACGAACCCAGCGTGGCCGATACGATCGCCATTTTGCGTGGTTTGCAGGAAAAGTACGAGGCGCATCATGGGGTGGAAATCACCGATCCGGCGATCGTTGCCGCCGCCGAATTGTCGCATCGTTATATCACCGACCGTTTCTTGCCCGACAAGGCGATCGATTTGATCGACGAAGCCGCCAGCCGCGTGAAGATGGAAATCGACTCCAAGCCCGAGGCGTTGGATAAGCTCGATCGTCGTCTCATTCAGCTCAAGATCGAACGCGAAGCGGTGAAAAAGGAAAAGGACGAAGCCAGCGTCAAGCGTTTTGAAGCCATCGACGCCGAGATCGTTCGTTTGTCCCGCGAGTATTCCGACCTTGAAGAGGTTTGGAAGGCTGAAAAGAGCGAAGCTTTGGGCGCCAAGAGCGTACGCGACGAAATCGATCAGGTTCGCCATGAAATGGACGTTTGCCGTCGCAACGCCCGGTACGAACGCTTGGCCGAATTGCAGTACGCCGTGTTGCCCAAGTTGGAAGAAAAGCTCAAAAAGGCTGAAGTGGCCGAACAGAACGTCGGTCAAAAGGCCCGTCCCAAGTTGTTGCGCACCAGCGTCGGCTCCGAAGAAATTGCCGAGGTCGTCAGTCGCGCCACCGGCATTCCCGTCTCCAAGATGATGGAGGGCGAACGGCAGAAGTTGTTGCAGATGGGCGATGCGTTGGCTCGTCGCGTCATCGGCCAGGGCGAAGCCGTCAACCGCGTGACCGACACGATTTTGCGCAGTCGCGCCGGCCTCTCCGATCCGAATCGCCCCTACGGTTCGTTCCTCTTTTTGGGCCCGACGGGGGTCGGCAAGACGGAATTGACGAAGGCGTTGGCGGAGTTCTTGTTCGATACCGACGATGCGATGGTTCGCATCGACATGAGCGAATTCATGGAAAAGCATTCGGTTGCTCGTTTGATCGGCGCGCCTCCCGGGTACGTCGGTTATGAAGAAGGCGGGTATTTGACCGAAGCCGTTCGTCGCAAGCCTTACAGCGTGATTTTGCTCGATGAAGTGGAAAAAGCGCATCCCGACGTTTTCAACGTGTTGTTGCAGGTGCTTGACGACGGTCGCATGACCGACGGTCAAGGGCGTACGGTGGACTTCAAAAATACCGTGATCGTCATGACGAGTAATTTGGGGGCTTCGGAAATTCAGCGTCTGGTCGGGCAATCGCACGACGTTGTCAAGGATGCCGTCATGACGGAAGTCAAGGCGCATTTCCGTCCGGAATTTGTCAACCGCATCGATGAAATCGTCGTGTTCAATGCGTTGAACGATCAGGCTATCTGCTCGATCGCACGTATTCAGGTCAACAAGTTGGCCGAACGCGTGGCCGCCCAAGATATCGAATTGACGGTGACGGACGAGGCGTTGAGCGAAGTGGCCAAGGTTGGATTTGATCCGCTGTTCGGCGCCCGTCCTTTGAAGCGTGCCGTTCAGGATCACGTTGAAAACCGCATCGCCCGCCTGTTGCTTGAGGGACGTTGCGCTCCCAAGGACCGTATTGTCGTGGATCTCAAGGACGGCGAGTTCACGTTTGAGGTCGTCAAGCCGGCCTGATCGAACGGGAGTTTAGAATGACGATGCCGACGCTTTGGTTAAAAGCGTCGGCATCGTTTTTTAGGTTTTTCCAATACCGGCAAGCCATTCGTCGAGCGCCGCCAGGCGGTTGAGCGCATCGCGTCGACCCAAGTCGTAGGCCAATTGAATTTTGTTTCGGTCGCGCGAGAGTCGGCCGACGGGAATCGCTTGCTCGGGTCGAATGACAAAGACTTTGCCTTCGCGCTCTTGCATCTCGATGTAGCGCAGAATTTCCTGATAATGAGCGGGACAACGCTCGAACGCTTTGCAAAAGGCAGGATAACGACGGTAAAACAGTTTTGCAAGGGCCGCGTCACGGTCTTTTTTATTGTGGCCCGCCGGCTGGGTCAATACCAAGACGTTGTGTGTGTAACCCAGCGCCTGAAAGGCTTTGATGGGAATCGGATCGATGCAGCCGCCGTCGAGCAACTTCATGCCTCGATAGCGCACGATGCGCGAAACGTAAGGCAACGACGCCGATGCGCGCAAAGCGTCGATTTGTTCACGCATGTCGGTTAGGTGCAGATACTCCGCTCGTCCCGTCTCAAGATTGGAGCAGGTGACGTAAAAGCGCATGGGGGAGGCGGCGAAGGCCGTATCGTCATACGGAAAGTGAACGGACGGAATGTCGTGGTAGCAAAACTTGGCGTCCACGATGTCGCCCGTCCGAAAGAGCGTTCGGAAGCTGAAAAAGCGTTTGTCCTTGCAAAACCGTTTGTAGATGCCCAACGAGCGTCCTTTTTGTCCGGACACGAAAGAGCAGCCGTGAATGGCGCCTGCCGAAACGCCGATGACCCCGTCAAACGGCAGACATGCGTCATGCAAAACGTCCAACACCCCGGCGGCATAGATCGCGCGAACGCCTCCACCTTCGACAACCAAACCCAACGAACTCATGAATCGATACGCCAAATAAAAAAAATTCTATCAAATTCAGTCGTCGATTCGTGCCGTTAAGTCCTAGTAAAACAACAGAAACGGGATGCGCAGCGCGCACCCCGTTTCCGCTCTTCTTTCACTTTTAGGATATGTCAATCCAACTTAATGCGTCGCGTCAACCCTGACAGCAGCAACCGCCTTCGCTGCGAGTGGCACGCAGCATCCAAAGCTGCTTGGCAAAGCCGGCGGCAAAGCCTTCGAACAAGGCTTGCGTCTGGAAGCAATCGGCCTGAGCGGCTTCGGCACGAATTTCTTTAGCCAGGTTTTGCATGTACATCATGTCGCCTTCGATGATGCCCAAGGCTTCGGTCACGCTGAAGTCGCGGGAATCGAGTTCCTTGATGACGGCCAGCTTCAGATAGTCCGACAAGCGGGCGGCCGGTTGCTGACCGTTCATTTTCATCAGCTCGGCGACTTCGTCATATTGTTCCATGACTTGGTTGTAGAGCTGTTCGGTGTATTCGTGAACGGAGTAAAAAGCAGTGCCCGTTACATTCCAGTGCAGGTTGTGAAGCTTGACGAGCCAAACGGCAAGATTGCTCAAATACAAATTGGTGTTAGTCGCCATAATCAGTACCTCTTAATTGGTTGGTGTGATTTAGATAAACTATCTCAAACACATTTTCGATAGGCAAATCATACTACTAACTCGAGGCGTTGAACAGGACGAAAGGTGAGGGAAGTGTATCCATTAATTTCTATCGAATGACAGAAACTGATAAATAAAAACAATCTCGCCCGATAGCGGACGAGATTGTCAAAAACGAAGGTCGAAACCGCGGATTAACCGAGCAAGAGCTTGTTCAAACTCTTGATGAAGGCGGCGGGATCTTTAAGCGCGCCTTGATCTGCCAACAGGGCCTGCTCATAGATGAAACGAGCCCAATCTGCAAACTTGTCGCTGTCGACCTGTTCAAGCGCCTTAAGGATAATCGGGTGCGAAGGATTGATTTCCAAGGTGTATTTGACTTCGGGGACCTGTTGTCCGTTCGCTTCGAAGAATCGACGCATTTGGGCGGTCATCGTCGGGCCGTCGCTGACGATACAACTGGGCGAGTCGATCAAACGCGAGCTCGTACGAACGTCAAGAACGGTTTCGCCCAAAGCGATCTTGAAGCGCGCGACCGATTCGTCCGACAGCGTCTTTTCTTCCTTGGTTTCTTCCGTATCGCCGAGTTCGCCGAGTTCAAGATCGCTCGAGGCGACGGAAACGAAGTCCCTGCCGTCAAAGCCGGTCACGTTGCCCATCAGCCATTCGTCGATGCGTTCGGACAGCAACAACACTTCGATGCCTTTCTTGCGCATGACTTCAAGGTAAGGCGAGTGAACGGCGGCTTCGTACGTATTGGCGCACAGATAGTAAATCTTCGTTTGTTTTTCCGGCATGCGGGCGACGTAGTCGGTCAGCGACACGCTTTCCTCCGCGCCCTCGCCCTTGGTGGTAGCGAAACGCAGCAGCTTCATGATTGCTTCACGGTTGGCCGGATCCTCAATCGGGCCTTCCTTCAAGACGCGGCCGAACTGTTTCCAGAAGGCGGCATATTGTTCGGCGTTTTGGCTCAGCTTTTCCAACATGCTCAGCGAACGCTTCGTGAGCGCTTTTTTGAGCTTTTGCATGACGGGGCTGTCTTGCAAAAGTTCACGAGAGACGTTAAGCGGCAAGTCGTTCGTGTCGACCAAACCGCGGATGAAACGCAGGTAGTGAGGCAGGAATTGCTCGGCTTTGTCCATGATGAAAACGCGTTGGACGAAAAGCTTGAGGCCGTGTTGCGTATCGCGCGTATACAAATCCCAAGGGGCTTGTTTGGGCACGTACAACAGCGACGTGTATTCGAGGTCGCCTTCGACGCGATTGTGGGACCACGTCAGAGGGTCTTCCCAGTCATGGCTCAAATGCTTGTAGAACGCTTTGTATTCGTCGTCGCTCACGTCCTTGGTCGGACGAGTCCACAAAGCTTTGGCATCGTTGACCTGAACCCAACCGAACACGGGTTGCTTTTCGGCGTTGTTGTCGTCGGGAACGGTTTCGGCCTGTTCTTCCCACAAAAAGACGGGCGTCGAGATATGGTCGGAATACATCGTGATGGCGTTGCGCAACTTCCATGTCTGCAACCAGTCCGTTTCGCCGGGCTTGAGATGCAACACGATTTCGGTGCCGCGTTCGGCACGTTCAATGTGTTCCGATTCAAAGGTCCCGGAACCGTCGCTCGTCCAGCGCACGCCTTCGGCGACGCCGGCCTTGACGGAACGCGACAAGACGGTGACGCGATCGGCCACGATAAAGCAGGAGTAGAACCCGACGCCGAATTGACCGATCAGTTCGCTGTCTTTGGCCTGATCGCCCGACAAGGATTTCATGAAAGCTTCGGTGCCGGATTTGGCGATGGTGCCGAGATGTTCATTGGCTTCTTCGAGCGTCATGCCGATGCCGTTGTCGCTGATCGTGAGCGTATTGGCCGTCGGATCCGTTTTGATGCGGATTTTGAATTCGGCGTCACCTTGCAGCAGGTCGGCGTCGGTCAAGGACAGAAAATGCAGCTTGTCGATGGCATCCGAAGCGTTGGACACCAGTTCGCGCAGGAAAATTTCTTTGTTCGAATACAGAGAGTTGGCCAAGAGGTTCAACAACTTGGCGACTTCGGTTTGAAAACCGTGTACTTGTGCAGCCATGAAATGCTCCGATAAAAAGGACGCCCGAAGCGTCCGTGTCCATAATCGTATGGCCTTTATATGGGGATGCAATGACGTATTTCAAGATAAAAAAACGACCCGAACCGCCATCGTACGGTTTCGGGTCGTCGGCGTCATGTCAGACGAGACGATTATTCGGGTTTTGAGACGCGGACGTCGTCGCCGGTGCTGAACATGTAGTCGTTGAAGATGTCTTCGGCCGAGGGCAGATGCCACGTTCCGTCGGGAAGACGAACGGTCGTTTCCTTGAGTCGGGAGACGGTCGTTCCGCAGGTCCACAGCTTGTAGTTGCGCATGTGGCTGCAAATGCAACATTTGCCGTGCGGCAAAGAGGCGTCGCCTTGACGGGCATACCATTCTTTGACGTAGGAGCATTCGCCGTGATTGAGGATGTAGCCGTAAGTTTCGCAAGCGGGACGAATTTCGCTCGTAATGGCGGGTGAGCTCTTCAACATGCGCATCGGGTAACCGGTCGGCGAGAACATGTTGACTTCGACGTCTTCGGGGTTGGCATTCAGGTAGATCTGCTTGACAGGATCGGGAATGGCGCATTCCTTGGCGATCGTAAAGCGCGTGGCGACCTGAACGCCGGCCGCGCCAATGTCACGCACGAATCGTACGGCGTCGCCGCCCGTGAAGATGCCGCCGGCAGCAACGACGGGGATGTCCAAATTCTTTTCGGCCAAGAAGTTCTTGACGTCCGTAACGATGTTTTCCAACTTGTGTTCCGCCCAGTCGGGACCGAAACCCAAATGACCGCCGGCCAAAGGACCTTCGACCACGATGTAATCGGGCATGCGGCCGACGGCGGCAGCTTTGCGCAAGAACAAATTGAGAGCGCGGCTGGACGAAACGATGGTGCCGAGCATGGCGTCGTGGAAACGCTTGTTGTCGGCCATCAGCTTGAAGCTCGACAGGTGCAGCCCGGCCGAGAGCGTGATGCCGCCGATACCGGCGTCGAGGGCGGCGTTCAAGCGGGTCTTGAGGGTGGCCAAGCTGTCGTTCATCGTCAACTTTTCCATGCAGTTGAGCAGAACGAGACCGTTGCCGCTGGCACGCGACATCACGTCTTCGATATAGCGCTTGGTGGCTTGTTCGACGTGAGCCAAGTCAAACTTCATGTCGCTCTTGTCGGGATTGCCGATCAACGACTTGTAGCAACGGGTTTTTTGGGCCGAGTAGTTCGTGCCGAATTGACGGTCGGAGACGTCCATAAGCAGAGCGTCGGACAAGTGAGCCATGCCGCCGAGTTTTTCCACGGCCAGAACCAAATTGTCATTGGAAATATTGACACCCATGCCTCCCAACATCAGCGGAGCATAGGACTTTCCCCCGAGGGTCATACGGAAATCGTTCAAACAGTTTTGCATACTCGGTTTTCTCACCAAGAAAAAGTTGGATAGCGAAGTTTGCAACAAGAAAAGCAGGAATAACCGTTCGAAAAATTAGGTGGAATCACGAAGAAAACAGCGTTTTTTAGGGAAGAAATTTCTGATAATGCAAGGAGGCGAGGTGAAACGAAATGCAAAAAAAAAGAACGGTTCTCACATGGCGAGAACCGTTCTTTTTAATTTGATGCCGTCAGTTCAGCGTCGGAGCGAACGAGTCGGCGTTCACTTCTTCGGGTACTTCAATATGAGTGACGAGACCGTCCTTGTTGGCGTACAGGGGAGCGCCGCAGTCTTCACACCATTCCATCGTGAACGTCTGCTCAAGAGCGGCGATACGGGTGACGTCGCAACTGGCGAGCACTTCGCCGGCAAACTGTTGGGTACCCTCAACGTCCTCCGTCATGCAAGGCCACACGACGCCGGCAATGATCGTGCTCGGATTGTTGAGCGGGGCGATGCCGATGCGAATTTCCGTATTGGGTTCGGAGTCGCTTTCAATGGCGCGTTGGAAGATGCCGGTGGTGGCGATCAACTCGAAGGGGCCGTACCCCATGCAACCGACAAAATCGACCAGTGCTTTGAGCGCGTACACGCGCATGGCCGTTTCGCCCTGACGCCAAGCGGTAAAGAACGCGGCGGGAGGTTGCACGTCGAAAACGCTGCCGAGCAAAGACAACTCCAAAATGCGCTTGGCTTGCAGACAAAAACGCATGTGGGAGCGTGCACGATCAAAATAGCCGTGAGAAAGAGACGGGAAAAGGTCGGCTTCGTTTTTACTCGAAACGCACAAGGCAATGTAGCGCGAGTCGGCGAAGTCCGGAACCGTGGCTTCTTTGAGCAGATGCGCCACGCTCACGATGGCATCGTGTTTCCCGCCGTTTTCCACCAGATGCTTGAGCAGATCCTGAACTTGGCTGAGACGTTCGGGAATGTGTTCGGCGGCAATCAAGCTGTCGCCGATCGTCACGCGGGCCGTTTCCGCGCAGTAGTGGGATTTGTAACAGGCGGCCAACTGTTCGAGTACGGCATCCGAGAGCTTGCCTTGCGGAATGTGATAGCGACTCCAAGCCAGGATGGGAATGAGGAACAGGATGTGAGTGCCCGATGCGTCGCGATACACCTGAGCGCAGTCTTCGCTCATCGCGAGCAGTTCGTCATACGCGGGAGTGTCGTCGTTTTTCAGTTCCGACAAAGCGGCCTCGATGTCGGAGTCGTCCCCCGCGGCCAATGCCTTGGAGCACAGTTCGGACAGGACGGCATCGCACTGGGCGTCTTGCAGTCGCGAACTCGATTCGATGGCCATATAGGC
The DNA here is from genome assembly GCA_017628205.1 of Duodenibacillus sp. Classification (GTDB taxonomy): domain Bacteria; phylum Pseudomonadota; class Gammaproteobacteria; order Burkholderiales; family Burkholderiaceae_F; genus Duodenibacillus. The sequence continues at coordinate 51,566 of JAGBZO010000033.1, read as the reverse complement.
CAGACGAATCAGCTCGTCGCGTTCGGCGTGTTCGCCGTGATCCAGATCGGTGGTCGAAAAGAGTTTGCTAGGTTTTGACATGAGCCTGTGATAGAAACGACGCGGACGTTAATGTGAATCTGTACAGTTTATCGGTTTTAATGGCGTTTAACCACTGTTCAAAGAGAAAGGGCGGGCGAAAGAGCGTTGTGTCGCGCTTTTTGCCAAGGCTTGCATGGTACAATTAATCGTTTTAGGGAAAGGCTTGGTGTGAAGGTGTTCGATCGATCGGCGACGAGGCGGTCCTTTCACACGAGACCTTTTGGTTTGACATCTTTACGATAATTCAGGTTATGGACAATATCCGCAACTTCTCCATCATTGCTCATATCGACCATGGTAAATCGACGCTGGCCGATCGCTTGATTCAGCGCTGCGGCGGGCTCTCCGATCGCGAAATGAGTTCTCAAGTGCTTGACAGCATGGATTTGGAACGCGAACGCGGCATCACGATCAAGGCACAGACGGCGTCATTGAAGTACAAGGCCAAGGACGGTCAGACTTACGAACTCAACCTCATCGATACCCCGGGGCACGTTGACTTCTCCTATGAAGTCAGCCGTTCTTTGTCGGCTTGTGAGGGGGCGCTGTTGGTCGTCGACGCCACGCAAGGCGTGGAAGCGCAGACCGTCGCCAATTGCTACACCGCCATCGATTTGGGCGTCGAAGTCTTGCCGGTTCTTAACAAGATGGACTTGCAAAGCGCCAACCCCGATGCGGCCAAGGAAGAGATCGAAGACGTAATCGGCATCGACGCGACCGACGCCGTCGAATGCTCTGCCAAGACCGGCATGGGCATCGACGACATTCTCGAACGCATCGTGCGCGACGTTCCCCCTCCCGTCGGCGACGAAAACGCGCCGTTGCAGGCATTGATCATCGACAGTTGGTTCGACAACTACGTGGGCATCGTGACCCTGGTACGCGTCGTCAACGGTTGTATTCGTCCCAAGGACAAGGTCATGTTGATGGCCACCGGCGCAACGCATTTGGTCGAACAGGTCGGCCAGTTTACGCCCAAGGCACGTCAGCGCGACATCCTCAAGCCCGGTGAAGTGGGGTTCATCGTCTCCGGTATTAAGGAACTTAAGGACGCCCGCGTGGGCGACACGATGACTTCCGCCGTCAATCCGGCCAAGGAAGCGTTGCCCGGTTTCAAGGAAGTCAAACCGCAGGTGTTCGCCGGTTTGTACCCCGTCGAATCCAATCAGTACGACGCGTTGCGCGAAGCATTGATGAAGTTGCAACTGAACGATGCCGCGTTGAAGTTCGAACCCGAAGTTTCCCAGGCGTTGGGTTTCGGTTTCCGTGCGGGCTTCTTGGGGCTCTTGCACATGGACATCGTTCAGGAACGTCTCGAACGCGAATACGACATGGATCTCATCACGACGGCTCCGAGCGTCGTGTATGAAGTTCTGATGACCAACGGCGAAGTCATTCGTGTTGAAAATCCGAGCAAGCTGCCTCCGGTGGACAAGATCGCCGAAATTCGCGAGCCGATCGATCAGGTGACGATTTTCGTTCCGAACGATTATGTCGGCCCGGTCATGAAGTTGTGTCAGGAAAAGCGCGGGATCCAGCTCAATCTGGCTTACCACGGCCGTCAGGTGCATTTGACGTACGAATTGCCCTTGGCCGAAATCGTGCTCGATTTCTTCGATCGTATGAAGTCGATCACTCGCGGTTACGCCTCTATGGACTACGAATTCAAGGAATATCGCGCGGCCGACGTGGTCAAGGTCGACATGTTGATCAACGGCGACCGAGTGGACGCTTTGAGCAGTATCGTTCACCGTCACAACGCACCGTACCGCGGTCGTGAAATCGTGTCCCGTTTGCGCAGTTTGATTCCGCGACAGATGTACGACGTGGCCATTCAGGCGGCCATCGGCGGCAACATTATTGCCCGTGAGAACGTCAAGGCTTTGCGCAAGAACGTGCTGGCGAAGTGTTACGGCGGCGACATCACGCGAAAGAAGAAGTTGCTTGAAAAACAAAAGGCCGGCAAAAAGCGCATGAAGCAGGTCGGCAGCGTTGAGATTCCGCAGGAAGCCTTCTTGGCCATCTTGCAGGTCGACGACAAGAAATAAACGCACGAGGAGACCAACGATGAACTTTTCCATGCTTTTGTTCGTCCTCACGGTCGTGACGGGCGTTATGTGGGTCGTGAACAAGTTCAAGTGGCAGAAAGCGCGTCGCAAAGCCGCGCAAGCAGCCGTATCGCAATTTGAAAGCGACAATCGCGAGGCCATCAACCGCGGCGAACGAACCGTCATCGATGCTCGCAACGCCTTGTATCGCGATTTGACGCGTGAACCTTGGTGGATCGATTACACGGCCGGGCTCTTTCCCGTCATCGTGTTCGTGTTCGCTTTGCGTTCGTTCCTGTTCGAACCGTTCCGCATCCCTTCCGGCTCCATGTTGCCGACGCTCTACATCGGCGACTTCATTTTGGTGAACAAGTACGAATACGGTCTTCGTCTGCCGATCGTGCACACCAAGATTACGGAAGGCCGCACGCCCGAACGCGGCGACGTGATCGTTTTCCGTTATCCCGTCGACCCTTCTGTCGACTACATCAAGCGCGTTGTCGGCGTACCGGGTGACACGATCAAGTACGTCAACAAGACGATTTTTGTTAACGGCAAGCCGATGCAACAAAAACACTTGGGCGATTGGGTGGATCCCTTCACGCACGTGACGTTGTCGCAACGTGAAGAAACGCTGGGCGACGTCAAGCATATGATCGCCGTGGACGAACGCGTCGGTTCCGGTCTGCGAGGCATGCCGTATCCCCGTGTTGCCGGCGGATGCACCTACTATGACAACGGTTTCGTTTGCAAGGTTCCGGAAGGTCAGTATTTCGTTTTGGGTGACAACCGCGACAATAGTGAGGACAGCCGCTATTGGGGCTTCGTTCCGGAAGAGAACCTCGTGGGTCGCGCGTTCTTCATCTGGGCCAATTTCAGCGATTTAAGCCGTATCGGCTCGTTCGAATAACGTGAACGGATGGACGAGAAGATGATCGGAAGAGATTTGTTGGGCGTTGAGGAATTGGAAAAGCGCATCGGTTACGTTTTTGAAAACAAGACGTTGATCGAACGAGCGATCACGCATCGCAGTTTTGCAGCCGACCACAACGAACGCCTTGAGTTTTTGGGCGACTCGGTTCTCAATTGCGTCGTCGGTCATGCGTTGTACGCTCGCGACACGCACTTCACCGAAGGGGTGTTGTCTCGCGTGCGTGCCAATCTCGTATGCGAAAAGACGTTGGATGAAATCGCCACTCGCATCGAGATCAACCGTTTCATTCGTTTGGGCGAAGGCGAATTGAAAACCGGCGGCGCCACCCGTCCGTCGATTATGGCAGACGCCTGCGAAGCCGTGTTCGGCGCGGTTTTTTTGGACGCGGGTTTTGAAGCGGCGCAACGCGTGATTTTGTCCTTGTACGAACCGATTTTGGCGGGCAATTCCATGGCCCCGGAACGTTTGGCCAAGGATGCCAAAACCGAATTGCAAGAATGTTTGCAGGGCATGCATTTGAGCTTGCCCGAATACAAGGTTGTCAGCATTACCGGGGCGGCGCACAAGCAGTTGTTCTGCTGTTCGTGCCGTATTGAGAAATTCCAGATTGAAGAAACCGGGCAAGGCAAGAGCCGACGCGCGGCCGAGCAAGAAGCGGCGGCCAAAGCGTTGCTCAAGGTTCAAACGGAATTGAAGCGCTAAACGCGGGAGAGACAAAGTGATTGATATGCATGCATACAAAGAAGGCTTTCGATGCGGTTACGTGGCCGTGGTCGGTCGCCCCAATGTCGGCAAGTCGACGTTGATCAACGCCATTGTCGGCGAAAAGGTGTCGATTACGTCGAAGAAGCCTCAAACGACTCGTGACCGCGTGTTGGGCGTCGTGACGTATGACGACGCACAGTTCATTTTTATGGATACGCCCGGGTTTCAGTCGCGTTACCACTCGGCGTTGCTCAAGCGAATGAATCGTACGGTTCGCTCCACGTTGGCAGAAGTTGACGCCGTTTTGTTCGTGATCGATGCGGCCGGATGGAAGCAGGAAGACTTGAACGTATTGCGCCTTTTGAACAAGGAGGCGACAAACGTCATTCTCGTCTTGAATAAGATCGATTTGGTCAAGGATAAGGAACGTCTTTTGCCGCTCATGGCCGAATCCATGCAAAAGTTCCCGTTTGCAGCCATCGTTCCGGTGAGTGCCGAAAAGGGCAAGATGCTTCAACATTTGACCGACGAAATCAAAAAGTTGTTGCCCGAATCGGTACCGTATTTCGATCCCGACCTGTATACGGATCGATCCCCCCGTTTCCTTGCTGCGGAAACCATTCGCGAAAAGGCGTTCCGACTGCTCGGAGACGAGTTGCCTTACGGCGTGGCAGTTACGATCGACCGGTGGAACGAAGACGATGACGGCGCGGAAATCATCGCTTCGTTGATTGTCGATCGAGAAAGTCACAAGCCGATTGTCATTGGTGAAGGCGGTGCCAAACTGCGCGAAATTTCCCGCTTGGCACGAGCCGACATTGCCGAAATGCTCGGCAAGCGTCTGCACTTGGAAGTGTGGGTGCGTGTACGCCGCGGTTGGAGCGACGACGCACGCGCTCTCAAAACCTTGGGTTATGACTGATTCGATTGAAACGACCACAATGACACCCGACGATCGCACCGAGCAATCGTTGGGTGCTTTGTCTCGACTGTCAGTCAAGCAAGCCGGCGTTCGCGTTCACAATGAACCGGCCTTCGTTTTGGCAACATGGCCGTGGAAGGAATCGAGCGTCATCGCCGAATGCTTGACCCGTCATCACGGTCGCGTCGTCGTCGCCGTGCGCGGCGTCAAACGTCCCGGCAGTCAGTTCCGCGGATTGATCAATCCGTTTTCACCTCTCGTGGTTGGTTACTGCGGCGCGCAGGAAGTTAAAAAACTCACGCACGCCCGTTGGATGGGCGGGTTGCCCACGTTGTCGGGCGACGCTTTGTTGTCGGCCTTTTATTTAAACGAGCTGATCGTCAAACTGACGGCCCGCGAAGATCCCAACCCGGCTCTTTTCGATTTGTACGTCGATACGCTTGCCTCCATCGCCCAAACTCCGGCGGCCGCACGCGTCCAACGCGTCTTGCGAGAATTCGAATTGGAACTCTTGCGTTTATGCGGTTGGGGCGTGACCCTTGTCGAGGGAGAGCGTTCGGGGCGTTACCGCGTGCTTGAGGGCAGACTCGAGCCCGTGGTCGACCGCGGTTTGGTTTATGAGGACGAGTGCGTCGTTTCTTACGAGACGGCTCGCGCCATCGTGGAGAGAGATTTTTCAAAACCGACGCTTCTTAAAGAAGCGCGCGACGTATTGCGCGCTATCATCCGTTACCATGTCGGAGACAAAGAGCTGTTGACACGTCGCACGGCAACCCAGTGGCAGCAATTTTGACGATGTCGATGTGGATGTTCATTAAGAGATTGAACTGCGACACGCAGTGAAATGAGATCATTATGTTGACGAAATTATCCGTAAATTTGAATAAGGTCGCGTTGATTCGCAATTCGCGAGACGGCAACACGCCCAGTCCCGTTCTGTTCGGCGCGATCAGTTTGAAGGCGGGTGCCGCCGGTTTGACGGTGCATCCGCGTCCCGACGAGCGTCACATTCGCGCATCGGACGTGCCGGCTTTGGCCCGTTTGGTCAAGACCTGGCCCGGACGCGAATTCAACATTGAGGGCAATCCTTTCATGAATTTGATGGATCACATTCGTGAAAGTCGTCCTCATCAGGCAACGTTCGTTCCCGACAGTGAAGAACAAAAAACGAGCGATCACGGCTTTGATTTGCGCAAGGACGGCGAACGACTCTTGCCGTTGATTGAAGAGTGCAAGCGCCTGGGAGTTCGCGTCAGTTTGTTTATGGATCCGGTGGCCGAAGACATGGCGTTGGCCAAGGCGCTCGGTGCCGATCGTATCGAGCTCTATACCGAAGCTTATGCCGCCAGTTGCGGCACGACGCGCAAGGAAAACGAGTTGGCGCGTTATGCGGAGGCCGCCTTGGCTGCGCACGAGGCCGGTTTGGGCGTCAATGCGGGGCACGATTTGAGTCTTGTCAATCTGGAAGAATTGTTGGTGTCCTGTCGTTACATCAGCGAAGTCTCCATCGGACACGCGTTGATCTCCGAGGCACTGGAATACGGTATGACCGAAACCGTCGGTCGCTACAACGGTATTTGTTTGCGTGCCAGCGAACGCATCGCGCTGGCCGCCTGATGATTAAAACGAGGTGAGCATGATCGGACCGATCGTTTGTGATATTCAAGGATTGCGTTTGACCGACGAAGATCGTCGACGTTTGACGCACCCGTTGGTCGGCATGGTGATTTTGTTTTCCCGCAATTACGCCGATCCCGAACAGTTGAGCGCTTTGTGCGAGGAGATTCACGACTTGCAACCCGGGCTCATGATCTCGGTGGATCATGAGGGCGGTCGCGTCCAGCGTTTTCGCGACGGTTTCACGCAGATTCCCGCCATGGCCGAGTACGGCCGAATGTACATGCGTTCCCCCGAACGCGCTCTCAAAGCCGCAAAGGCCGCCGGTTACGTCATGGCGGCCGAGTTGCGTGCCTGCGGCGTGGACATGACGTTTGCCCCCGTCTTGGATTTGAATTGGGGACGCAGTGAAATTATTGGCGAGCGCGCCTTCAGTATCGATCCGAAGGTGGTCGCGCGCTTAGCCGACGCTCTGTGCCAGGGGATGGCCTTGGCCGGTATGGCCAACTGCGGCAAACATTTTCCCGGACACGGTTTTGTTGAAGCGGACAGTCATTTGGATTTGCCGGTGGACGAGCGAGGCGAGGCCCAGATCGTGGCTACCGATGTGGCTCCTTACGATTGGATGGGTGTGAGTCTGACGTCGATCATGACGGCGCACGTCAAATATCCCGCCATTGACGATCAGCCGGCGTCGTTCTCCCGTCGAATCGTCACCGACTTGCTTCGCGATCGTTTGGGTTTTACCGGTTTTGTTTTTTCCGACGATTTGTCGATGAAGGGCGCGGTTTCGGCCGGCGGTATCGTCGAACGCGGGCAAAAAGCGTTGCAGGCCGGCTGCGACGGTTTGATCGTTTGCAATAGTCCGGCCGACGCCGATGAGTTGCTCAACGGCCTTGTGTGGAATCCGACGCGAGATTTCGTGTTGCGTGCCGCGGCTTTGGCGCCCAAGGGCATGAGCTTGTCAATGCGCGAACTCAAAAAGTCGGCTTTGTATTGTCGAGCCTTGCGCGAAATGCGAGTAAACTAATTCGACCAGCCCCTTCGAGACGAGCGGAGAGTACATGATTATCGAATCGTTGTTGGATACGGACCTGTACAAGTTCACCATGATGCAATGCGTGTTGCATCAGTTCCCGGGCGCCGAGGTGGAATATCGTTTTCGCTGTCGTACGCCCGACGTGGATCTTGGACGCTTTGCCGACGAAGTACGTCGGCAGGTCGCTCATTTGTGCACGTTGCATTTTCGTGAGGAAGAACTCGCCTATTTGAGTTCGTTGCGTTTCATCAAGAGCGATTTCGTCGAGTTTCTGAGTCTGTTCCACCTCAAGGAAAAATACATCACGATTTCGCGTGATCCGAGCCAACAGGGCGGGTTGAACATTCACGTCAAAGGTCCGTGGTTGCATACGATTTTGTTCGAGATCCCGGTCTTGGCCATTGTCAACGAGGTCTATTTCCGTCATACCTGCCCCGAGCCCGATTACGAGGAGGGGGTGCGTCGACTTCGTGAAAAAATCGCGTTGATCGATGGCGAGCCCGACAACGACCAATTGCATATCAGCGACTTCGGAACGCGACGCCGCTTTTCCCGTGAATGGCAGGAAAAGGTCGTGCAAGTGCTGATCGACGAAATGGATCGCCGTCAGTTCTCCGGTACGAGCAACGTCGATTTGGCTCGTCGATACGGGCTGATTCCGATCGGAACAATGGCGCACGAATACCTGCAGGCCTGTCAGGCGCTCGGACCGCGACTGCGCGACAGTCAGGTTTTTGGTTTTGAAATGTGGGCCAAAGAGTATCGAGGCGACTTGGGGATCGCCTTGTCGGACGTTTACGGAATCGATCCGTTCCTGAACGATTTCGACATGTTCTTTTGCAAGCTGTTTGACGGCGCGCGACACGACTCGGGCGATCCCTTCTTGTGGGGGGAACGCATGATCAAGCACTACGCCGCGAACAAGTGTGACCCGCGCAGCAAGACATTGATTTTCTCGGACGGTCTGACCGTTCCGTTGATCATCGATCTGTATCGTCGCTTCAATCACCGCATCCGTACGGGGTTCGGCATCGGGACGAACCTGATGAACGACCTGGGGCCTCAGCCGCTTAACATCGTCATGAAAATGGTACGAGCCAACGGTCAACCCGTTGCCAAGATCAGCGACACGCCGGGTAAAGGCATGTGCGAAGACGAAACGTACTTGGCCTATCTGCGTCAAGTGTTCGGTTTGGACCCCAAAACGTTCTGACCGTAACGCTTTCGACGTTGGTGCGTCAAGCACCCGACACAAATGTAAAAAATAGGGCCTTTGTTGATCGGAAAAGTAAACAAAGGCCTTTTTTTTAGCTAAAATCAACAGGTTCGCCTTGTTTTAGTACGTAACACGTATCGAAACAAGACCATCAACTATCAACGAGGAGTAACTACGTGTCTTTCATGCGTAATCTCGCTGTCCTTTTTGCGGCGTTGATGCCTTGCGTTGCTTCGGCAGCGGCCATCGACGGCGCCCAATTGTCGGTTTGGTGGGCTGTTCCCTTCGCCGGCATCTTGTTGTCCATCGCCTTGTGTCCTTTGTTGGTGCCTTCTTTCTGGCATCACCATTTCGGCAAGGTTTCCGTTTTCTGGGGGCTGTGCTGCGTCATCCCGCTGTTTTGCTGCGTACCGGCTTCCGCCGCATTGGGTGCTGTCGCCCATGCCATGATCGGTGACTACATTCCGTTCATCCTCTTTGTCGGCGCGCTCTTTATCGTCGCCGGCGGCATTCACATCAAGGGCAGCTTCGTCGGTAAGCCCGTCGTCAATGCAGGCTTTTTGCTGGTGGGCGCTTTCTTCGCCAACCTGATGGGTACCACCGGCGCCGCCATGCTTTTGATTCGTCCCTTGATCGCCGCTAACGAGGGTCGTCGTCACAAGATGCACACGGTCATTTTCTTCATTTTCATCGTGGCCAATATCGGCGGCTGCTTGACGCCGTTGGGCGACCCTCCGCTCTTCCTTGGCTTCTTGCGTGGCGTGGAATTCTTCTGGACCACGACGCACCTGATGCTTCCTTTGCTTTTGTCGTTGGCTATTTTGTTGAGCATTTACCTCGTGATCGACGGCTATTTCTATCGTAAGGAAGTGGCCGAGGGCACGTTCGTTCCCAATGCCGATCAGAGCGTTCCGTTCGGTATCGGCGGCGGCATCAACTTCTTGTATTTGGCCGGTATCGTCGGCGCCGTGTTGATGAGCGGCATGTGGAAGTCCGGCGTGCATTTCGAAGTGTTGCACGTGCATTTGACGCTGCAGGGGTTGGTTCGTGACGGTCTGTTCGTCTTGTTTGCCATCTTGTCTTTGGCCACCACGCCGAAGTTGGCGCGTGAGGCCAATCAGTTTACCTGGGCTCCGATTCAGGAAGTCGCCAAGTTGTTCTTCGGCATCTTCTTGTGCATTGTTCCGGTTTTGGAAATGTTGCGTGCCGGTTCTGCCGGTGCCTTCGCTCCGATCGTCGCGCTCGTAACGGACGAAACCGGCGCATTCAACAACACGATGTTCTTCTGGATGACGGGGATGTTGTCCGCCTTCTTGGATAATGCTCCGACGTATTTGGCCTTCTTCAATTTGGCCGGGGGTGATCCTACCGCCATGATGACGACGTACGCCGATACGCTCTTGGCCGTTTCGATGGGTTCCGTCTTCATGGGTGCCGTTTCCTACATCGGTAACGCTCCCAACTTCATGACGGTTGCCATCGCCAACGAACGCGGCGTGAAGATGCCCTCGTTCTTCGGTTACATGGCTTGGTCCGTGAGCATCCTGTTCCCGACTTTCTTGATTGTGGGTTGGTGCTTCCTCTAAGGGAATGACTCCCGTCCAAGTCGTAGGACGCTTGAAAAGACGCGAGCGTCCTACTTGGCGATAGACGCCGGTGCATGCCTTCAGGTCAGTACCGGCGTTTTTTTTATTCCTGTGCGATTGACGTCCGGAAAGGGGATGGAATCGGCGGTGATCAACGAATTGATCGCTCGCATCGAGCGTTACAAGCGATACCCGAAGCGAGCCAGAGACACGGGGCAAGAGAGGGGGGTAACGTTGATCGTCGAGATCGACGCATCCGGAAAGATGAAGACGACCGAGATGGCCCCGGGCGGCAACGCGCTTTTTCGACGGGCAACGCGTTCGGCCGCCAAATATTTGAAGGATTATCGAACACGGGCCAACAGGGCGTTTCGCTTGGAAATTCCCGTTCGCTACCGCTTGGATTGACGGATGATGACAAACGCAGCGATTCACATTCAGGATTTGAAAAAAACGTATGACGGGGGTTACGAAGCGCTCAAAGGAGTCGGCTTCAACGTTGCCGAAGGCGAGTTCTTCGGACTGCTCGGCCCCAACGGCGCCGGAAAGACGACGTTGATCTCGATTTTGTCCGGTTTGTGCCGCAAAACGTCGGGGACCGTTCGTATTCTGGGCGCCGACATCGACACGGATCGCCGCAGCGCTTCGATGAACCTCGGGGTCGTTCCCCAGGAAATCGTTTGCGATCCGTTTCTAACCGTGCGCCAAACGTTGGAGTATCAAAGCGGGTATTACGGTTTGACCGACAACAAAGCGTGGATCGAGGAGCTTGTCGAGCGGTTGGGCTTGAGTGACAAAATCGACGCGATGACGCGAGGACTTTCGGGCGGGATGCGCCGACGCGTTTTGATCGCTCAGGCTTTGGTACACAAACCGCCCGTCATTATTTTGGACGAGCCCACCGCGGGCGTCGACGTCGAGTTGCGCCGACAGCTCTGGGATTTTATCGGCGGGTTGCATCGGCAAGGCCACACGATCATACTCACGACGCACTATTTGGAAGAAGCGCAGGCCTTGTGCTCGCGCGTTGGCGTCATGCACCGCGGCCGATTGCTCGCCCTCGATCATACGGATCGGTTGTTGTCCCGATTCGAGCACAATACGATGGCGTTTCGTCTGCCGAACGGCGTTCTGCCCGAGGCGCTTGCGCCGTATGTCTTGCATCAACAAGGACATCAATACACCTTGCGATTGACAGAAACGGGGGATTTGGAAACCTTGTTGACCGTCTTGCGAACAAGCGGATTGACCCCGGAAAACCTGACCGTCAAGCGTGCCAGCCTGGAGGACGCGTTCGTGCAGTTGGTGGGAGATAAAGCATGATCAAAGCGCATACGTTCAATGCCCGTCGGGCATTCGTGACGCTCATTCGCAAGGAAATCGCCCGATTTCGTTGTGCGGCATTTCACACGATCGCCGCGCCCGTGTTGTCGTCCTTGTTGTATTTGATCGTTTTTGGCGCCGCGTTGAAAGAACGCGTGAAACTTGACGCGGGCGTCGATTATGTCGCTTTCCTGGTTCCCGGTCTCGTTATGATGGCCGTGTTGCAAAACGCCTTTGCCAACACGTCGTCCTCGTTCGTGCAATCGAAGATTTCAGGGACGTTGCACTTCATTTTGGTTCCGCCGATGTCCGGTTGTCTCATTGCGTCGGCTTACGTATTGGCCGCGACGCTGCGCGGACTGTTGGTCGGAGCCTGCGTCTTGATCGCGACGTTTTTTTGGGCGCCCGTCTCTCCCGTTTCCTACGGATGGATCGCCGCTTTCGGACTTTTTGGGGCGTTGTTGATGGCGACCCTTGGGTTGATCGGCGGGATCTGGGCCGAAAAATACGAACAAATGGGCATGATGCAAACCTTCGTCGTGATGCCCTTGACCTTTTTGTCGGGCGTTTTTTATTCGACGGATGCGTTGCCCGAACCGTGGGGGGAATTCACCCTGTTCAATCCTGTGTTTTATCTGATAGACGGGTTCCGCGGCGGTTTTTTGGGGCGTTTCGAGTCGGATCCGTTCGCTTCGCTCGTGGTCGTGGCGATCGCGACCGCAGGATTGTTTGCGGTCGCCGTCAAGTTGTTGTCGTGCGGGTACAAAATCAAATCCTGACCATTAGAATATTCAAACGTTTGTCGTAAAAACGGGCTGTCGGTTAATCAGTTTATCTTAAAGAACCTTCCTATTGTGCCAATAGAATACAAAACCTGTCGCGACCAAATCGCGTTCGGTCGCGGCACAACAACAAAACAAATAGGGAGAGATCAAAATGAAGGCGAGAGCTTTTTCGCTTGTGGCCGCGGCCGTTGCGGCCGCTTTGTGTTTGTCGTCGGCAACCGGCGGTGTGTTGGCGAAGGACGTGGATTTCAACATCGAGGCCTCGCCGTATCTGGTACCGAACGGTACGCCGACCGGTCTGGAAGTCATCAAGAACGTATCGGGTCAAGGCACCGTCCTGCTGCTTCAAGATGCGTTGGAAGTGTCCGGGCAAATGGATTTTGCCCAAGGCACGATTGAAGTGTTCGGAATGCCGGGCTTGTCGTTAGCCGGCAACGGTTCTGTCGGTCGTGTCGAATTGGGGACGGGAACGATGACGATCGCCGACAGCGCCGGGCGTCAATTCGGCGCCGTCGAAATCGATCGTCTGGGGATGGACGGCGGCACGGTCGTCTTGAAAGGCTTTCAAAGCGACGACCCGCACGAAGTCGGGTACGGATCGTGGTTGAGCGTCGGCTCGATACAAGCCTATGCCCCGCCGTTAATAGGAGGGATGTCGTCCGAGGCGTCTGGAGTCGTGCGTGTGCAGGGAGACAACGGCGTGTTGATCTTGGGGGCTCGACGCGGCACCGTTGCGGCCACGCGCGCGCAACTGGCCGACGCGGCGGCGTTTAGCGCTCGTGCCGGCGAACGACCGTCGCTGATCGTACCGTCTTCCGGCGTCGACTCGATCGGATCGGTTGCCGTAACCGTCGGTAACGGGACGCAGAAAAACGGCGTCATCACGATCGGTTCCGACGCGCGTTTGCTTATCGACGACACGTCGGCGACCCGTGCCTCGGGCGTGCGTGCCGAAGTCGAAACCATGCCCGAGTCGGACATCGTGATTTGGGGATGGCAAGGACAAGAGTTGACGCTGGATTGGTTGACCGCGGACGAAGCCAGTACGGTGACGCTCCTGGGAACGAATTTTTACGGTGAAACACAACGGGAAAACGGAACGATTCGGCTGGTTCGGCGTTACTTCGCCGACGTGGCCGGACTGAACGCCAAAACAATGGTTTTGACGGCCGAGTCGTTGGCGCCGAACGATTTGACGCGTCGCTTGCCCGGTTATGCTTTTTTGACGGACGCGTTTGGGGCGCACGATCGAGTCGGGATCGACATGATGGCCAATACCGTCGACGCCGGCGTTTTCTTGCCCATGGCTTCCGGGATTGCATTGGGCGTTGAAGCGAATCACCGCATGAGCGAACGCTCGGTTCTCGAGCATTTGCGCCGACCGATGCAAACCGAGACGCACTGGTGGGTCAACGCGTGGGGCGGCCGTTTGGATCGTGACCGTTATTTCGATGGTGGCAGCGGCACCTGGGGCGTTTCGGCCGACTATGCCGGCGTAGCGCTTGGCCTCGACACGCGTCTTAACAACGGCTGGTTGGTCGGCGTTTCATTCTCGGGCTCGAGCGCCGACGGCGAAACGAAGGGCCGCGTGGCGGCGACGGCTTCGGAAGCCACCAGTGCGGCGATCAGTTTGTCGGCCGCCAAGGGCACCGACATGGGTCGCTGGCTTATGGCGTTGACGGCGTCCCAGGCGCAAACCGAAAGCACCCAATTGACGAATGCTCACCGCCTGCACGCCGAACCGAACATGACGATGGTGTCGTTGTCGGGGCAATGGATAGGCCGGTACGACTCTGTCGTGCGCGTCGAGCCGCGTTTGGGCCTGTCCGTCTATTGGGCAAAGATGCAAAACGGTATTGTCACCGATACGGACCTTCTCACCGCCAACAGTGGCGACGGATTTGATACGCAAGCGTCCGATCGCCTTTGGGGCGTTGTGGAAACAGGGGTCGATCTGTCGTATCGTATTGAGATCGGCGGGGTAAGCATCGTGCCGACATTCGGGGCGGACCTCCGATACGCTTTTGGCGATCTCGCTTGGGAATTGACGTCGCGTCTGCACGGAACGCGTATCGGCGATCGTACGGTGTGGGATGCCACGTCCGACGTATCCGGCCGAGTGCGTTTGGCATTGGACGTGATGCAGTGTTACGACAAACCGAAACTGCAAGGCGGTTGGTTCGGATTCGGAGCCAAACCCGTGGAAGGACGGACGGAGACGGTTGATTGGCGATTGTCGGTCAACGCGTCTTACGAACGTGGTCAAGGCGGGGTTGAAAACGCCGTCGTGGGGCTCGAATATCGACTGAATTTCTAAAGCGCAAGGCACCGAGAGCAGACGAGCGAGTCCGTCTTGCAACACCGGGCGCAACGCTCGGACCTCGGTGCCGTTACGGTCGACATTTCCTACCATCTAGGTAAAATGGCTAACCGAATGACAGCCTGGGGCAAGCGAGCGTTCGCTTTCTCGGGCCTGTCCGTGCAGTAAATATCTTCATAGTGGACGACTAAAGACAATGACTGAGACGATGCAACTTCCTGTTGCCAATTGGAAATTGGCCCGTACGTTGGTCGAACCGATGTATTTGGACAAGAAGCTTTATACGGGAGAGCCTCGTTTGGAGCATGCCGACGGCATGGTGGAAATTCTCAAGACGATCGGCTCCGACGAAGAATTGTTTACTGCGGCGTATCTCTTCAGCGTGGAAGATTTCGTTGACGACAAGGACGAATGGATCACCAAGACGTTCGGCAAGTCGGTTTTGCAACTCGTCAACGATTTGCAGAATCTGATGGCGTTGAGTAAACGCGCTCGAGCCAATAACAAAGAATCGGGCGCTGCCTATCAGCCCGAAGCCTTGCGTCGCATGTTGTTGGCCATGTGCCATGATTTGCGCGTCGTTTTGTTGCGTTTGGCCAGCCGTTTGCAAACGTTGCGGTGGTTTGTCAAAAGCGGTGCGTCGGGTGCCGAGGAGTATGGCCGCGAAACGCTGGCTCTTTACTCTCCTTTGGCCAATCGCTTGGGGATTTGGCAGATCAAATGGGAACTGGAAGACTTGTCGTTGCGGTTTACCGAACCGGCGATGTATGCCGAAATTTCTCGCGAATTGGACGAAACGCGCGAACAGCGGCTGGAGTTCATGCGCGATTGCGTTGAAAACTGCAAGATCTTCTTGAAAGCGGCCGGTATCGAAGCCGACGTCAGCGGTCGACCCAAACACATCTATTCCATTTGGAAGAAGATGGTTCGCAAGAATCTGCGATTCGATCAACTGTTCGATATTCGCGCCATGCGCATCATTGTCGACAGCGTTGAGCGCTGTTATGAAGTGCTTTCGATCATTCAGGAACACTTCACCGTCTTGGGCAAAGAGTATGACGACTACATCGCCAATCCCAAGCCCAACGGCTATCAATCGTTGCATACGGTCGTGACCGATGCTTCGGGGCGTCCCGTAGAAATTCAAATCCGCACGCGCGCCATGCACGACTTCGCCGAATTGGGCGTGGCCGCGCACTGGCGTTACAAGGAAACGGGCAACTCCAATAAGAGCAAGGGAGCGGATGCTGAAGAGCAACGTGTTGCATGGTTGCGACAGATTCTTGCGTGGCGCAGTGATGTCGACATGCCCGAAAAGCCCGGGCTCGAGGACGATCACGTTTATGCGTTGACCCCGCAAGGTCGAGTCGTTGAATTGCAAAGCGGCGCCACCCCCATCGATTTTGCTTATGCCGTTCACACGCAGTTGGGCCATCGTTGCCGAGGCGCCAAGGTCAACGGCGTCATGGTGCCGCTCAACACCAAGTTGCAGACCGGCCAAACGGTTGAAATCACGGCGGCCAAAACGGGCGGTCCGTCGCGCGACTGGCTCAACCCCGAACTGGGTTTCGCCGCGAGCGCTCGTACGCGAACCAAGGTGCGTCAATGGTTCAACGCGCAGACGTTGGCCGAACAGGTTGCGGGTGGTCGCGAGCGTTTGGACAAGGAGTTGGCCCGTTTGGGTAAAACCGCCGTCAAGCTCGAAGATTTGGCCCGCCGCCTCGGTTATGACAGCGTGGATGATTTGTGCGTTGCCGTCGCCAAGGAAGAGCTCGGCAGCAAGGCGATCGAACAGGCCGTCCAGCCTCAGGTAGAAACGGTTCAGGAACCGGAAGTCATCGTTCACAACGCCAAGTCGAGCAAGAGCAACGTGCTTGTTGTCGGGATCGACTCGTTGATGACGCAACTGGCTCGCTGCTGTCATCCCGCGCCTCCCGATGAAATCGTCGGCTTCGTGACGCGAGGGCGCGGCGTGACGATCCATCGTATCGATTGTCCCAATGCCCGTAGTTTGTCTCAGAACGAACACGAACGTATGATTGAAGTCAGCTGGGGAACGCCCAGTGTCGACGCGGTTTATCCGGTTGATCTCTATGTCGTCGCCCGCGACCGCATGGGATTGATCAAGGACATTACGGAAGTGTTCATGCGCGAAAAGCAAAATCTTATCGGCATGAATACGTGCAATGTCAAGGGTGACGCGCACATGCGTTTCTCCATTGAAATTCGCAGCAGTCAGGAACTTAATCGCACGCTGACGGCCTTACGAGAAATCAAGGGCGTCATGAGCGCCCGCCGTGCTTGATCGAAGTTCGTGTTTTTGAGGAAAAAACGATGAATAACTTTACGTACTGCAATCCGACCAAACTCGTTTTCGGTCGAGGAGTCGAAAATGAAATCGGCGGGCATCTGGCTCGTTTGCCCGAAGCGCCCAAGAAGGTGTTGATCGTTTACGGCGGCGGTTCGGCCGTCAAAAGCGGCGTGTTGGATCGCGTGTCGGCCAGTTGTCTCGAGGCCGGCATCGAGTACGTTGTCAAGGGTGGTGTTCAGCCCAACCCCACCATCGAATTTGTTCGTGAATGCATCGACACGGCCAGAGCCGAGGCGATCGAGGCTGTCGTGGCCGTGGGCGGCGGCAGCGTGATCGATACGGCCAAGACCGTGGCCGTCGGTTTCGCTTACGAGGGCGATCCCTGGGACTTTTTCACCGGAGCGGCCGCCATCGAAAGCGCCTTGCCCGTGGCGACGGTTCTGACGATTCCCGCGGCCGGTTCCGAACAGTCCATTCGCGCCGTCATCACCAACGGCGACGTCAAAACGGGGATCGGTAACGATTTTGTACGTCCGCGCGTTTCCTGTGTCAACCCCGAACTGTTTTTCACGCTGCCTCAAAAGCAGGTCAGTGCCGGTGTCATCGACATGATGAGCCACATCATGGAACGCTATTTCACCAATACGAGCGCCGTCGATTACACGAGCGCCCAGGCCGAAGCCGCTTTGCGCGTGATTATGGAAAACGGCTTGAAGTTGCTCGAAAACCATCAGGACTACGATGCCTGGTGTCAGGTCGGTTTGGCGGGCAGTTTCGCTCACAACGGCTATTTCGGGATGGGGCATCAGGAAGACTGGGCCTGTCATGCTATTGAACACGCCCTGTCGGGATGGCGCACCGATATCATTCACGGGGAAGGTTTGGCCGTCGTGACGCCGGCTTGGATGCGTTACGTCTGGTCCAGCAATCCCGAACGGTTCGTCCGTTTTGCCAAGAACGTGTTTGACGTGCCCGATCAGGAAAACGATGAAGCCACCATCAACCTGATGATCGCCAAGTTCTCGTTGTTCTTGCAACGCATGTTGTTGCCGACGCGTCTGTCGGAATTGACCAATGTCGAGGTTCCCATCGACGAAGTGGCCGCTTTGGCTACCGCCAGAGGTCCGGTCGGCAATTTGCGCAAGCTTTCGACCGAAGCCGTTCGGAGCATTCTGACGAGCGCGCTCTAACTTTTGATCATCGCGGCAAGACGGCTCGACGCTTTCAAGCGTTCGGGCCGTTTTCGCGTATGATGCATAAAAACATTCTTTTGGGACGGAACATTGTGAGCGTACGGTATGGCTTTGATCGCGACGATATGGAGCGTTTCGAGCGTTGTTGCTTGATGCGCGGCATTGCATTGGACGGCTTGCTCAAACGAGAGGAAGCGGCGGACACCGTCGCAAAGGCTGCCGTTTTAGCGATCGCTGACGGCGCACAGCCGTTAACGCGGGAGTTGGCGATCGAGCGTTTGAGCGATTTTTTAAGCGTCGAGGCCAATTGGTTGCAAGCCGAACCGAGTCGGCTCTTCGATTGGTTGTTGGAACGAGGGTTGATCGAGAACTTTCACGAAAGCGGTGTGCGTTGTCGTTTGCAAACGGATTTGACGCGTGAGCAACTGCAAGCCTTTTTGAGCGAGAAAAAGCGCGAGCGCGAGCGAATGCGCGAGGATAAGCGCACGCAATTGCAAGAAAAAAATCGATTGATCAACGCGCCCAAACGTCCCGACGTTGACAAAGACATCGACGAAGCCATGATGCGATTGGCGTTGCAAGAGGCACGAGCCGCCGAAGAACGCGGCGAAGTCCCCGTCGGGGCGGTGCTCGTTCGGGCCGGACAAGTGCTTTGCGCCGACGGCAATCGGGTGATCGAACGTCGTGATCCGACCGCGCATGCGGAAATGTTGGTACTGCGCCAAGCGGCGCAACTGCTTGAGAACGAGCGGCTGTCCGACGCCACTTTGTACGTCACGCTCGAGCCTTGTCCGATGTGTGCGTGCGCTCTTGCGCACGCGCGTGTCGAACGCGTCGTGTGGGGAGCCGACGATCCGAAAAACGGCGGTATGGGAGGGCGACTGGATTTGGCCCGCGCGGCCGGTCTCAATCACAGGGCTTACGGCGACGCCGGCATTCTCAGGGATGAATGCGAACGAATGCTGAAAACGTTTTTTGCTCGGCGACGGGCCGAGCGAACCACCGATGAGATGGAATCATGACGATTGAAGTTGGTGTGAAAACGCCCGTGTTGGCCATCGTGGCGCCGGCGCGCGCCTGCGTCAAAGGCGAGGGTTTTTCCATCGTCGATCACGATCGCATGGACAAAGCCGTGTCGGGGCTCGAAGCCTTGGGTTGGAAGGTGGTTGAAGCGCCCAACACGCGTCGGATCGATCGGCGCTTTGCCGGAACGGACCAAGAGCGGATCGCGGGTCTCGAAGCCATGTTTGGAGACCCGAACGTCGACGTCGTGATGGCGTTGCGAGGCGGTTATGGGACGGCCCGCTTGTTGCCCGACATCGACTGGGAGTTGATGGCGCGATCGGAGGCGGTTTTGGTGGGGCTGTCCGATATCACGGCGTTGAGTCTTGGACTCTTGACCAAAACGGGACGCGGTTCATGGCAAGGCCCCGTCGCCACCTGGTTTTCCACCCCCAACGAGACCCGAGACAGGCGTTTCATGCAGGCGATGCGCAACGATCGTTTCGAGTTCGAGTGTCCCGTGCAAGGCGACGAGTGCCGTGTCGAAGGCCTGTTGTGGGGCGGTAACCTGACGATTCTGACGAGCTTGATCGGCACGCCGTATTTTCCGCGTTTCGAGGACGGGATACTTCTTATTGAAGACGTGGCCGAGCCGGCTTGGCGTATCGAGCGCCATCTCAATCAGTTGATCGACGCCGGGGTTATGGCGCGGCAAAAAGCGATTCTGGTCGGCGACATGCGCGGCTCCGAGACGGCGTGCGGCAGCGGCGACGGCGCTTTCGGTTTGGCCGACGCATTGGATTACATTCGCCGTAAGACGGGATTGCCGATCGTCACGGGACTGCCGTTCGGGCACATTCCCGATTCGGCGACCCTGCCCGTCGGGGTGAGGGCCGAAGTCAGTTCGATTGACGGTACGCTCTGTATCGTATCCGAGGACGTTCCCTTGCCCGCTTGTTGTCCGGGGATGGAAGGATCGCGCCATTTGTTATGGTGGCAATAAGGAAATGATTGTATGACGTTTGTAACACGATTGAAGGCTTTGCTCGGTATCGTCGAAGTGCGACGCTCGGCCGACGTTCTGGTTGAGCAGATCTTCATGTCCTTGCGTCTTCATCCCGTCTCGATGCTCAGTCAAGTGATCGGCGTCGTCGGGATTTTGGTGTATTTCTGGCAAATTCTCAATCGTCCCTTGTTGGTGATTTGGGCGATTATCGTCGGTGTCAGTTTGTACTTGTGGGCCGACTTTCGTCGCAAGTTTCAGCATGACGGGCAACGCTCGGCAAACATTCGCGACTGGTTGCATCGATGGATGGTGCTCACGAGTGTGACCGGCGTCGTGTGGGGGTTTGCAGGCGGCGCTTTCATGTTGCGAACCGAGGCGATCGACCAAATGGTTTTGGTTGCGGTCGTCGTGGCGATCGTTTTTGCATCGTGGCCGGCTTTTTCCTGTTGGTTGCCCAGTCTGACGCTCTTTACGCTCAGTGCGTTGACCCCCATGGTTTTGGCCGTTTCGGCCGCCTACGGGGTCGGCAGCGCCGCCATCGCGTTGATTTTGATCGTCGTGACGAGCTTCGTTCTGTATTCCGGTCGCAAGCTCAACGATTTGGTGGTGTTGGCCGTGACGCGAGACGCGCAAAACGCCCGTTTGGTCACGCGTCTCAAAGCCGAGAAGATCATGGCGGAAAACGCCCGTCGTGCAACGGCGCAAGCCAGCGAACGTCGCGCCAAGTTCTTTGCCGGGGCCAACCACGATTTGCGTCAACCGTTGCAAGCCATGGGGATCTATTTGCAGATTCTTCGGATGCAGGCCACCGACGCCAATCGCGAGGTCATCGGGCAACTTGATGCGGCGGCCAAGAACATCTCGACTTTGGTTGAGCAAGTGTTGGAAGTCAGTCGGATCGAAACGGGGCACGTCCAACCCAAGAACGAGCGCATCAGCATCGCCTCGTTGTTCGAGACGTTGAAAAACGAATTTAGGACGGTGGCCGCCGAAAAAGGGCTCGTTTTTCGCACGGTTGCGGTTGACGCCGAGATTGAAACCGATCCGATGTTGGTGTCCCGTATTTTGCGCAATCTCATTACAAATGCCATTCACTACAGCGACAAGCCCGGCGGGCAGATCGTGTTGGCTGCCCGAGCTTTGTCGCAAGGACGTTTGACGATCGGCGTGTATGACGAGGGGCCGGGCATCGCTCTTGAAGAGCGGCAGCGCATCTTCGAAAGTTTTTATCGTGGGCGTAGCGGTCAGAGAGGCGAGAGCGGTTTCGGTTTGGGGTTGTCTATCGTCAAGGGCTTGGCCGATCGTCTCTCGATTCCCGTGAGCGTCGGCTCGCGCCTTGGGCGTGGATCGGTGTTCCGATTGCATTTCATTGCCAAGTCCTTCGGTAGCGAACGCCGCGTGAATGAAGCAATGAGTGTTCCCGTCGAACCGTTGGCGATCGAAGGAACGGTCGCCGTGCTGGACGACAGCGACGTCGTGCGACAGGCCGTGGCGTCCATTTTGCGCAGTTGGGGCGCCACGGTGATCGAGTCGGCCGAACCGTCCGCCGCCTTTATCGATCGGACGATTAGCGCTTATAACGAAGGTGCGTTGGTCGCGTTCATCTCGGATTACAACCTGGGTGAGGATACGCCAACGGGGTTGGAAACGATTTTCTTTTTACGAAACGGCGTGGCCGAATCGATTCCTTGCGTTTTGCTGACGGCGGTTAGTCAAGATGAAATCAGAGCCGCCTATCGGCAGCTCTGTTTGAATCCGGACAACATAACGCAACGCATGCCGGTGATCTTGCAAAAACCTGCGACGCCCGACGCGTTGGCCGCCGCTTTGCGTCAGGCCACTCAAAAAGATTAGAGAGAAATGTCAAAACCGGCGCGACGGGCGGCGATCAACGCTTCGGTACGGTTGGTTGCGCCGAAGGCGCGGTAGATGGCGGCGACGTGCGTTTTGACCGTGCCTTCGGACAGACCTAATTCCCGACAGATACGCTTGATCGGCAAGCCGCGGGCCAACGTCATCAGGACGTCGGTTTGACGTTGCGTCAAACGAATTTCGCTGTTTGAGGAGCCTTGGGCGATTTCGACGGCCGCCTCGGTCAGCAAGCCCGCTTTTTGACTTTCGCTGAGTAATTTGGTCGGGATGAACACGCCGCCCTTGAGCACGAAGTCGATGGCGTTGGTCAGCATTTCGGGATCCAAACTCTTGGGGACGAAACCGGCCGCACCGAGTTGTAAAACGCGCATGATGTTGTGCTGATCGACAATGCCGGAGAGGACCAGAATTTTCATCGTTTCATCCGTTTGAACCAGCTCTTGCAATAAGCTGGTGGCGGATGTTACGCCCGGGATGTTCAAGTCCAGAATCAACAAATCCGTTTCGGCTCCGTACTGCTCGACCAAGGCGCGCGCGTCGTCGGCAGTCGAGCCGGTATGAATGACGGCTTCGGGGAACTTGGTTTTCAGAAGCAGGGACATGGCTTGGACGATCAGGGTGTGATCGTCAATGATCAAAAATTGCATGGCAGACCGACAATTACTGAGAAATCACTTCGAAATCTTAACAAAAACGTTCATGGCAGCGCAGGTTGCGAGGCCAACAAGCGCGGGTTCGAGGTAAAGGTGACAGTGTATAAGCTCGTCGTGCGGATGAGACAGCCTGATTTGGGCTCTTTTGTATACGAAAATTACAAGAAAGAAGACGAAAATAGCCGTTTGTCGTGAAAGATCAGGAAAACGGATGGGACAAAACGGACGTGAAACACTTTAAAATGTCCAAGATTATCGCTTTAACTTTTTACGAGTTTGTATGAGCTGGCTTAACCGTATTCTTCCCAAGATCTCGACGCGCACCGGTGACGAGGCGGAAAAGAAAAAAAGTCCGATTCCTGCCGGGGTCTGGACCAAGTGTCCCTCTTGTGATCAAGTGTTGTATAACGAGGAATTGCTCGAATCGTTGTACGTCTGTCCCAAGTGCGGTCACCATCTTCGCGTTACCGCTCGTCAGCGTTTGAACGGTTTTCTGGACTGGAAGGGGGAGCACGAAGAAATCGGTCAGGAAGTGCAGCCGGTCGACAGTCTGGGTTTCGTCGACTCCAAGAGCTATCCCGCTCGTCTGTCTTCCGCACAACGTTCCACTCAAGAAAGCGACGCTTTGGTCGTGATGCAAGGGACGTTGCGCAACTCGCCCATCGTGGCCGCGGCTTTTGAATTCGGGTTTATGGGCGGTTCCATGGGCAGCGTCGTAGGCGAACGCTTCGTACGCGGTATTCAGCGTTCGCTTGATTTGGGGATTCCTTTTGTCACCTTCACGAGTACGGGCGGCGCCCGCATGCAAGAAGGTCTGCTTTCTTTAATGCAGATGGCCAAGACGACCGCCGCCATCGGTTTGCTGGAAAAGGCCCGCATTCCGTACGTTTCCGTTCTTACCGATCCGACCATGGGCGGCGTGTCCGCTTCCTTCGCTTTCATGGGCGACGTCGTGATTGCCGAGCCGAACGCCTTGATCGGTTTTGCCGGCCCGCGCGTTATCGAACAAACGGTGCGTGAAAAGTTGCCCGAAGGCTTCCAACGCGCCGAGTTGCTGCTCGAGAAGGGCGCGATCGACATGATCGTCGATCGTCGCGACATGCGCGCGACCGTTGCCGAGATTTTGGCCCTTTTGATGAACAAGCCGACCCCGTCGATCTGATCGATACGGCGTCGGTAAAAAGCGAGTCGAATTGACATAGTGTCGGTTCGACTCGTTTCTTTTTGTTAGTGCGAGATATTCGTACGGTCTTTTTGGTAAACTCTCCTATTAGTCTGGGAATCGCCACCAAGGCTCCCTTTGTATTGAATAATCGAGGAATGGTTTGTTATGGTCACTAAGGCACTGCGTTTGGCAACACTGACTTCCGTTGCCGCAGCTCTGACCGGTTGCTCTCAATTGGGTATCGATCTGATGACGGATAAAGTTCAGTATGAGTCGAGTACGTCTCGCGCTCCGTTGGAAATTCCGCCGGATTTGAATGACTTGCCGAGCACCGAACGTTATACGATTCCCACCCGTCCTCAGATTTACAGCGCCAACGCCGAAACGGCCAAGGCTGAACTCGAAACGCAAAAGCGAGGCGAGGCTGTCAGTCAGGTTCTCCCGCAAACCGAAGTGGCCACGATCGTACGTGACGGTGCCGTCCGCTACGTTCATGTCAAGGAATCGGCCGATCGCGTTTGGCCGGTTTTGCAGGACTTTTGGCCTTCCGTCGGCTTGACCGTCAAGGCGCAGGATCCCGCAACGGGCGTCATTCAGACCGAATGGGCCGAAAACAAGGCCAACTTGCCCAAGGACATCATTCGCCGTACGATCGGCAAGGCGCTCGATTTTGCTTATGACACGAGCGAGCGCGATCAGTATCGTTCGCGTATCGAACGCAATGCCGACGGCACGTCCAATATTTACATCACGCATCGTCAGATGATCGAAGTGGTGACCGGATCTCAGCAGGATTCGACCGTATGGCAGCCCGGTCCGAACGATCCGGAACTTGAAGCCGAAATGTTGACGCGTTTGGCTCAGAAGTTGGAATTTGAATTCAACCCCACGGCCAAGCCCGAAGCACAGAAAAAGCTCGATCAGATGGCTCAGGCCAAGTATGTTCCGATGAGCGAATTGGTGGCCGACGACAAGGGTACCGCTCAGGCCGTCGTCATCAAAGAACCGTTTGATCGCGCTTGGCGCCGTGTCGGCGTTGCATTGGATCGCGCCGGTTTCGATTTGGTCGATCGCGATCGCACGCAGGGCTTGTTCATGATCAAGTATTTGGATCCCGACTACGAACTGCAGCGCAAACAGGAACAAGGCTTCTTTGCCAACGTCTTCTCCAAGACCAAGGCTGTCGAACCCGTCGAATTCCAGATTCGCCTGGTTCCCAACGGCGAGCAGACTCGTCTGACCGTCACGGGTGTCGGCGGTCGTGCCGATGAAACCGGTGTGGCGCCGCGAATCTTGACGTTGATCGCCGAGCAGACTCGATAATTCGGTTTGACAATCGTATGAAAAACTCCGTCGACATCGATTCGAAATCGTAGGGCGGAGTTTTTTTTGACACGACAAGTGAGTTTGATCATGCCTGTTTCCCTCTGGTCCGATATTTTCAGTTTCCGCATCAGCGGCCGCTCGCCGCGAAAGCACTATTGGATCGGCATGCTGGTTTTTCTCGTCCTGTCCACTCTGGTGGAGGCGATTTGGAGTGCGCTGTGGGGCGTGACCGTGACGGAAGAGGCATGGGTGATCGCCGATACGGTCTTGGTGGGCGCCTATTTGCTCTTGTACGTGCTTTTGTGCTGCCTAACCGTTCGACGTCTGCATGACATTGGACGCTCCGGGTGGTGGATATTGTTTTTCTTCGTGCCTTTGCTCGGTTGGTTTGCCAACCTGGTACTCGGCTTTTTGGCCAGTAGCGAAGGTTCCAACAGATACGGGCCGCATCCGTATGGCCAACAGAATATCGAGTCGTCCGATAAAACGGTGGAGTTGCTCGAGCGCTTGGCTCAGCTGCATCGACAGGGGGATTTGAGCGATGCGGAATA
Organism: Duodenibacillus sp.; assembly: GCA_017628205.1. Classification (GTDB taxonomy): domain Bacteria; phylum Pseudomonadota; class Gammaproteobacteria; order Burkholderiales; family Burkholderiaceae_F; genus Duodenibacillus. The sequence continues at coordinate 25,911 of JAGBZO010000033.1, read as the reverse complement.
TGCGGCGGAAAAGGCCCGCGTGCTTGGAAAGTAATGAAAGGAATAAAAGAGATGAAGATTAAGAAGGACTCGGTCGTAACGATTCAGGTCAAGATGTACGACCTTGAAGGCAATTTGCTCGAACAAAGCGCTCCCGAAGGCGTCGCCTATTTGCATGGTCATCAGGATATTTTTGCCGGTATTGAAAAGGCGTTGGAAGGCAAGGGCAAGGGCGAAACCGTCAGCGTCACGTTGGATCCGGAAGACGCTTTCGGCGAATTTGACCCCGACGCCATTTTTATGTGCGACGTTTGGAAGTTGGGCGACCCGGAAACGGTGGTTCCGGGCCTGGTCTTTGAAGGCGTTCCCGGTCAGGTCAACGACGGTCGTAAATTCGTCATCACCGAAATTGCCGACGGACAAGCGATTTTGGACGGAAATCATCCGTTGGCCGGATGGACGTTGCGCTTTGAGGTCACCGTTTTGGATGTTGAAAAGGGACAAGGCGAAGCGGTCGGTACCGACGACGTTGTCGTTCCCGAATTTCTGGGCTTTGCCGACAAGATCATCGATGAAGGTGACGATGACGACGAAGCGGAAGCCAAAGAACTTGACCGCCAGTTGGCACGCTTTGAGTAATCGTGCCCGATGACACGGAGAGAGAGTGAATGGATTTTGACATTCTGTTTTGGATTCAATCTTGGCGAACCCCGCTGCTCGATTCCTTGTTTCTCGTCATCACGCATCTGGGAGACGAAGGCGCGATCTGGATTTTGATCGGTTTGAGTTTGTGGTACGTCAAGCGCACCCGCATGACAGGCGTCGCCATCGGCACAGCCTTGGTCATGGAGGTGTTGTGCGTCAATGCGGTTCTGAAGGAGGCTATTGATCGCGTTCGGCCGTGTGCGATCGAGACGATTCAAATGGCGATGAGTTGCCCCGATTCGCCCTCATGGCCCTCGGGACATACGGGAGCTTCGTTTGCGGCGGCGACCGTACTTTTGCTGATGCACCGCCGCTGGGGCTGGCCGGCTTTGGTTTTGGCCGCTTTGATTGCCTTTTCCCGCATGTATCTGTTCGTGCATTATCCGACCGATGTGGCCGCAGGCGTCGTCATCGGTTGCGCATGCGGTGTTTTGGGGGTCAAATTGGCTCCGACGGTGATCAAGATCGTGTCCGATTTCGCCAAAAAAAATCACACGAAGTAAAATAATCTCATTATCATCGGATGATGACAGACTTTAGCTAGTTAACGATTGAGGAAAATACATCATGTCGATTCGACAAGACGAAACGGACGTCAATTTCTTGGACATCAAACCCGCCGATTTGGAAGCAGCCGCCAAGACGTTGCGCCATGAACTCGAAGCCAATCGTCGTTCTTGGGAACGCACCGTTTGGGCTTTGGATTATGTTCGCAAGACCTATCCGCAAGACACCAAGCTCATCGACGCGCTCGATACGATCCGCCATCATCTCGAACGTCGCATGTAATCGATGCCGATACCGGCTTGATGAAAAAATGAAACGCCGATCCCGTATCTTCAACGGTATCGGCGTTTTTCGTTGCGCTTGTTCATGGCGCGGCTTGATCGGTTAACGCGAGTTTCAAACGAGAGTCAAAAGTACAAGCGACCTTAAGTCGCCGAAGCGCTGTCGCTTAGGCGGGAGGCAGGCACGCCCGATGCGAGCAGGGTGTCGGACAACAACATTGGTCGGGCTCTTGTGAGCACAATTGATAATCGCCGCCCTTGATTTCGATGTTGGCGCCGTTGACGAGGGCCTCCGCCAATTTTCTACGGGCCGTACTGTATATCAACTGGACTGTGGTACGCGCAATTTGCATTTTTTTACCGCACTCTTCTTGTAACAATCCTTCATGGTCGATGAGCCGGATCGTTTCGAATTCATCGACGGTCAACGTAACCGTGAAGTTGGCGTCGCGAGGATTGGCGGGCGTGAACAAGTTGTAGCGAGGCAGCGAACAAATACGGCGACATTTGCGCGGGCGTGGCATCTTGGTCCTTTACATGTTAAATTGCTGAAGCGGTTTTAATCATACCGAACTACTAGGTTTTTAGCATACGGCAATCATCGTAAACGACGTCGTAACTGACGCGTTTGAGCGAAAAAATTCGGCTCGCAAGCCGTGATGGATCGGGGAATGCTCCGATACGGTTCTGTCCTTGCTACAATACGAAGGTTATAGACGGTCTTTCGCGCCAAGACGCGACCGTGCTGACATTGACCCCGTTTTAGGAGAGAAAACTTGAATCGCATTTACCCGCACCCCTTCTTCGCTCGCGAAGGTTGGCCCTTTATCGGATTGACTCTGGTTTTGGCTTTGGTCGTACACTTTTGGGTGGGCGGCTTCTTCTCTTTGTTGATGTGGGTTTTGGCCGTCTTTGTACTGCAGTTCTTCCGCGATCCTGCTCGTGAAATGCCGACCGATCCCAACGCCGTGGTTAGCCCCGTCGACGGTCGCGTGATCAAGGTGGAAGAAACCGTTTGTCCCTATACCGGCGAACAAACCAAGGTTGTCAGCATCTTCATGAACGTTTTCAACGTGCACAGTCAGAAGGCTCCCGTATCCGGTCACATTGAAAAGATCGAGTACTTCCGCGGTCGCTTCTTCAATGCCGCTTTGGACAAGGCGGCCGAGCAGAACGAACGCAATGCCATGACCGTCGTGACGCCTGCCGGCGACCGCGTCTGCTTCGTTCAGATTGCCGGTCTGGTGGCTCGTCGCGTCCTGTGCTACAAGTTGATCGGCGAAACGGTCAAGAAGGGCGAACGTTACGGCTTCATCCGTTTCGGTTCTCGCGTTGACGTTTATTTGCCTATGCATGCTCACGTTGAAGTGGCGATCGGCGACAAGGTGACCGGCGTGGCCACCACGATCGCTCTGTTGGATCAGGCTCCCAAGGCCTCTGAAGAAACGCCTGTCGAGCAGGCTCAGTAACAGGAGTAAAGGACTATGGCTCTCAGTCGTCCCCGTCGTCGCCCTGCGCGCGTTCGCATGGTTGAGGTCGGTCGCAAAAAGATGAATACGGTGCGTACGCGCGGTATTTTCGTTTTGCCCAATTTGTTTACCACCGCATCGTTGTTCTGCGCTTTCTTGGCCATCGTTCAGGCCATGGACATGAACTTCGGTTTCGCCGCCGTCATGATTCTCGTTTCCATGGTGTTCGACGGTATGGACGGTCGTGTGGCTCGTCTGACCCATACTCAAAGCAGCTTCGGCGAGCAATTCGACTCCATCGCGGACATGACCGCCTTCGGCGTTGCGCCCGCTTTGGTCATGTACAAGTTCTGCCTGTTCGATTTCGGAGCAGCCGGTTGGGCCGCCAGCTTCATCTATTGCTTGTGCGCGGGGATCCGTCTGGCTCGTTTCAACTGCAATATCGGCGTCGTCGACAAGCGATTCTTCCAAGGATTGCCCAGTCCCGCCGCCGCAGCCTTGCTGGCCGGTTTTGTTTGGCTTGCCGTTTCGAACAAGCTGCCCGAATGCGTCGTCAACCATTTGCCGACCTTGGCTTTCGTTTTGACGTTGTATGCCGGTTTGACGATGGTGTGCAACGCGCCGTTCTTCTCCGGTAAGAGCGCCGGTTGCGTACGTACCGCACCGTTCTGGGTGATCGTCGTCGGCAGCTTGCTCTTTATTTTCGTGTCGAGCAATCCTTCGTTGGCCGTCTTCGTCTTGTTCTGCCTGTATGCACTCAGCGGCTACGTTTATCAAGGCTATTTGTTCTTCATGGATCGTCCCAACCCCGTGTTGCCGAACGAATAAATCGAACGCTACGTTAAGTTGATGAAATGAACAGGTCGCTCGAGGGTAAACGGGCGACTTGTTCGGTAAGGAGGGTATCCCATGTTCGTTTTTGCTCCGCCCGCACAGACCGTCATTCCCGTTTGGGGTCGAGAAAAAGAGTTGTTCCCCGTTCGTCGCATTTTCTGCGTCGCGCGCAATTACGCGGATCACGCAAAGGAATTGGGCGAGAAGAATCAGGCGCCGACGTTCTTCTGCAAGCCGACCGACGCCGCGTTCTACATTTCCGAGAAGGAACTCGGCGAGGTGCCGTATCCGAGCGCCACGCAACAGTTGGACTATGAAGTCGAACTGGCGATTTGCATCGGCAAGGGCGGCAGCGACATCGCCGTGCAAGACGCGCGTTCTCATGTCTGGGGTTGGGCTGTCGCCATCGACTTCACCCGTCGAGATCTGCACAATCAGGCCAAGGCGGCCAAGGGTCCCTGGGACAGTGCCAAGGCCTTTGATTTCTCCGCTCCCATCGGTTCGGTACGCCCCGTTGACAAGACGATCGATCCGAGCGAAACGGATTTGTGGCTGTACGTCAATAACGAACGCCGTCAGCACGGCAATTCGCGCGACATGATCTACAACTGCGACGAATTGATCAGTGAAATCTCCAAGCTTTGGACGTTGCAGCCGGGCGATATCATTTTGTCGGGCACGCCCAGCGGCGTCGGTCCCGTCAAGCCCGGCGACGTGATTGAAGCGGGCGTCAACGGCGTCGGCACGATCAAGTTCAAGATGGTTTGATCGGTTCCAATAAAAAAAGCAAGAGTCGAAACTCTTGCTTTTTTTTGCGGCTTGATCCGCTTACAACGTACCGGAACTCGTCAGAACCTCGTTCAGTTCCGCCGCGGAGTGGACGTTGAGTTTGGAGTAGATGCTCGTACCGTGGGCTTCCACCGTTTTTTCGCTGATACCCAGACGTTCGGCCACTAATTTTTTCGATAGTCCCGAAGCGACCAAACGGGCGATTTGCAATTCACGTTTGCTCAACTTGTCCACTAGCGCTTTGTCCTGATCCTGATCTCGAATCAAGCCGAGCTTGACGCGTTCTTTGTCAAGCACTTTATCGAGCGTTTTCAGAAACGACTCTTCGTCCAACGGCTTTTGCAAAAAGTCCAACGCACCGTTTTTAAAAGCTTGCACGGCCTTTGGAAAATCGGCGTGGGCCGACAGGAAAATCACGGGTAACGTAATGTTGCGATTGATCATTTCTTCCTGTAACTCCAAGCCGTTCATGTCGGGCATTTGTACGTCGAGAATGACACAACCGGGCGTCGAATGATGATCCTGTGTCAGAAACTGTCGTGCGCTCTCATACACGCGCACGTCAAAGCCGTTGCATGTCAGCATAAACTCCATGGCTCGACGCAACATGTCGTCATCGTCTACCACTCTAATGAGCATGTTTTCATTCGGCATGTGCCTGTCCTCTCAATTCGTTGATATCTTCGGGCGTATTGCGACTTAACGGGAAGCGGATGGTGATGAGCAGGCCGCCGAGTTCACCTTTGTCAAACCGTATGTCGCCCATGTGATTTTCAATGATGGTTTTGACGATTCCCAAACCGACGCCCATGCCGGTGAGTTTCGTGCTGTGCGCTTCGCCGCGAATGCGTGATAGAACGTCGTCGCTCAGCATTCGGCCGTTGTCTTTGCACACAATGACGGCTTCGTCGTCTTCTTGCTCGACGGTCAACGTTATCTGACCGTTGGCCACGGACTGCAAGGCTTCGTCGGCATTACGCATCAGGTTGATGAAAACAAGTTCCATTTCCAAAGGATCGATGGTTGCCATGACCGGTCGGGAACTCAAACATCGAATCACGGCATAGCACGTTCCCGTCGAGACGTAGTTGGCCACGGCACGCTGAGCCAACTTGACGACGTCGACATGCGCTCGCGTGTGATGACGGTTTTTGGCATACGACCGGGCTTTTTCGACAATCTGGTCGGAAAAGTGCGCCAGATGACGTATTTCGGCCACGGCCTGAGAAATTTTTTCGGCGTTTTCAACCGGTTTTTTCATCAGCCGATCGATACCGTTCGTGTAGAACGAAATGGCGGCCAAAGGTTGACGCAATTCGTGGGCCACGATGCTCGAGAGGTACGACGCCTTGCCCATGCGCTCGAACGCGTCAAGACGGCTTTGACTGGCCAGGGCTTCTTGCTTGAAGTTCGCATGTTCGACGATGGCGTCTTCCAATTGTTTCGTTCGACATTTGACAAGGCGGTTGACGCGTACCGTATGAATGCACAACGTAACGAGCGCCATCAGTCCGAGAGCCAAAAAGGGCCAGTAGGTTTGGATCAAACGCTTCAAAGACCAGGAACGCAAATACGCATAACGACCGATTTTGAGATTTCTTTGCAAGGCGTCCAATCGACTGTAGTCGGTGGTCAAACTCCAACTGACGCCCGAGTCGTTGGTCGGCGCCGTCAACAGGGCTTTCGTGAGTAACTTGGACAGTTCGGGACTGACATTGCCGGTGACGGCGACGGTCCAATTCGGGTACAACTCGGTCGAGCGCACGCACCGCAACGTGTCGTCGGCGGGAATCGGATCGAGCACGCGAAAAGCCGCGGCTCGACTCGGACGGCGCGTCAGATATTCTTCCAAAAAGCATTCGGGCACGATCCCCACTTCACTGCGTCCGGTATAGACGTCTTCGAAAATGTGGTCGGTCAGAATGCCGATGAAGTTGACCTGCTTGAAAAAGGTGTCGGGTTGCTCGCCCATGTCAAAGAGCTTGCTCATGGCAATGCGCCAGCCGTTGTAGCTGCTTTCATCTTTGGCCGATACCGTGCGACCCTTTGTTTGTCGAATGGTCTTGATCGGGGAATCGTTGCGAACGATAAACGTGCTGGCCGCTCCGCGATTGGGGTCCGGGCTCTCGCGGGTGACGACGGTGGCCAAATCGCGTACGTTGGATTCGCTCATGCGACGATACAGACCGGCCGGCCCCAGAAAGCCGTCGATTGTCCCCAGACGAACGGCCTCTTCCACTTGCGTGGGATTAAGCAAAATAGGGCGGAAGTGATACCCCGTTTCCAGCAACGTGGTCGAGAGAATCGACAGAGCAGAGTCGACGATATGGGGACGGAAATAAGGGTGGGAGAAGTGCGTTACCGCAAAGGTGAAGACGGGGCGATCTGTAGGAGGATGACGGTTGACCGCTTCAAAGCGAGCCGCTCCGATCGCCGACGACGTCGCTTCTTCGGGGACGACCGTATCGGCCGCATGAAGCGGGGCGGTTACGGTGAACGTCAAATAGGCGCATAGGCCGAGTAACAGGCGTTGAAGCGATTTCATGGACGGGTGATCGGAATCGACGATGGGTTTCTACGAAAGCAAGATCACCATCCTACCTGCTTGTGGTTATCGCAAGATGAACGACTGCGTTGCGTCGGCTCGAACAGAAGCACAACAGTCGAACGAAACCGTGTCCGACCAGGCGTAACGGGCGCTGACCGCGGCCAAAAAGGCAAGGAGGGCGAAGATTAAAAACTGACTCAATTTCATGAGGGTGTCCAAAGTCGCAAAACGATGGGCTCTATTGTAACCGCTTGCTCCTTTGGGCGAAAAAAAAGGAAAGCCTTGGCTTTCCTTTAAAAAATCTAGGAGCTTGGCGAGACAAAACCTATCGGTCGCCTCGTCAGTTAAGAAGATTATCGGTCAGAAGTTCCCTAGGGTTTGTGATTTATGAGAACAAAAGTCAAACGCCGCCGTTCGGGAGACGGCGACGTTTTTGGGAGAATGTCGAGATGCTTTAACGTCCGATCAGGCGGTGAACGTGCAACGATTCGCTCTTGTGATCAAAAAAGCTGCGACCGTACAGCATCACGATCGACATGGAGGTGATGGCGGCGGCGCAAGCGATCATAAATTGAACGACCAGTTGGTAACGAATGGCAAGCAAAGGCGAAACGCCGGACAAAATCTGACCGCTCATCATGCCCGGGATCGAAACCAGTCCCACAACCATCAAACCGCTGATTGTCGGCATCATCGAGGCGGCGATCGCGCGGCGAACGATGCGCCAGCAAGCGATCTTGGGGCTGGCCCCCATCGCCAACAGCGTTTCAACTTCCGGTCGGCGCGCTTTCAATTCACTGGCAAAGCGTTCCGCTCCGAGTGCCGCCGCATTCATCGAGTTGGAAATGATCATGCCGCCCATCGGAATCACGTACTGTGCCGAATACCAGGGCTCGACGTAAAGGACGCATTGCGTGACGAAGACGAGAGTAAATCCCGTGGACAACAAGATCGAAAATGTGGCGTACCAAAAAATACGGCTTCGCTCTTGAGGCGCTTCTTTTTGACGCGAAGCGGCCGTGCGAGCGGCAATGACGGACATGACGACGACCAGGAGTCCGACGAGCCACGGGTTCGTGCTTTCGAACACGGTCACCAAAACGTAGCCCATCAGTGTCAATTGGGCGGTCGCGCGAAGGGCGCCGATCAAAAGGCTTTTGGTCAGTCCCAAGCGTTGCCAGGTCGACAACGCCATCGTAATGAGGATGAGAACGGCGGCCGTTCCCATTTGAGCAAGAGACAGATTCAGAGTCATGCTTTGTCTCCGTATCGACGATAGGCGGCCAAGAAAGCTTTGACGCGTTCGGTGCGAGGGTTGTTGAAGAACGAATCGACGTCGGCGACTTCCACGATTCGACCTTTGTCAACCATGGCGACGTGCGTTGCGACGTCTTCCACTTCTTCCAAGTGGTGGTTGACCATGACGATCGTACGGTCCGAGCGCAAGGATTTGATCGTTTGCATGACGATTTGCGTGGCTTCGACGTCAAGCGAAGCGGTCGGTTCATCCAGGAGCAGGACTTTGGGACGTGTCAGCAATGCACGCGCGATCCCCAGTCGTTGCTGTTCGCCGCCGCTCATCAGTTCGGCGTTGACCGACAAGGCCGACTCGGGCAATCCGGCGGCGCTCAGACACTGGGCAAGACGCGTTTCGATCGACAGATCGTCGATTTCGTCGGCCAGTTCCAACGCCAACATCAAATTGTCTCTCACCGTTCCTTCAAAAACGCAGGTTTTTTGAAACACCATGGCCACTTGGCGACGCAATACGCGCACGTCATAGGATTCGATCGGTTTGCCGTCGAAAAGCACTTCGCCTGACGTTTTGACATTGAGGCGGTTTAATAGACGGATGAGACTGCTTTTGCCGCACCCGGACGGGCCGACGAAACAGAAACAGGAACCGGCCGGAATATCGAGCGTCACGTGATCGGTGACCAGGCGGCCGGAAGGTTCAAAACACAAATCGGTCAGCTTGAACATGATGGGGGTGTGAGAACGTGGTCAACGCGTCAATTGTAGGTGCGCCCGAAGGGGAAATCCACAATGAGGCTCAAAATTCGAAAGGATAAAAAGGCTGAAAATATACGATAAAAGGACTAGTTCAACCGACAATAGGCAGGAAATTTTGAAAAAACAGTAACGGAGATACAAAACCTCTTGCGATTTCACATAAATTCGGCATTATGTTCGGCTGTGTACGTAGGGGATGCCTCTACATTTGATAGGCAATTGGCGTACATATGAATTTTTAGGAGTATTACAACTATGAAAAAGATTGCTGTTGCAGTAGCCGCCGCTTTGACGGCCGGTTCCGCCATGGCCGCTGAAGTCACGCTGTACGGTATCATCGATACGGGCTTGGCCTACATCCATTCCGATGTCGGCGGTCAGTCCTCTTCCTCTTTCTCTATGGAATCCGGCGTGACGGCTGGCTCCCGCTTCGGCTTGAAGGGTACCGAAGACCTCGGTAACGGTTGGTCCGTGTCCTTCAACTTGCAGAACGGTTTCTCCAACGACGACGGTAAGTTCGCTTCCGACGGCGTTTTGTTCAACCGCGAAGCCATCCTCAGCGTTCACGGTCCGTACGGTACGTTGTCCGCCGGTCGCATGGGCGCCTTGACCTCCGGTTTGGGTACCTATGACATCTTCCAGTACGGCGCCGACGTTTTGGACGGCGGCTACATCGCTTCCTTCACCGGCTACTGGGCTCCCCGTGATCGTTACAACAACACGCTCACCTACGTAACTCCCGAAGCCAACGGTTTTGCCGGTTACTTGCAGTACTCCAACGGTACCGATACTGAAACGGGCAGCAGCCGCGGTCAGGATCGCTACGCCGCCGTTGGTATGACCTACGCCGTCGGTAACCTGAACTTCGTTGCCGTCGTCGACACGGTTCTCAAGGGCAATGACGAAAACGGTGAACGCGATCAGGATACGAAGGCCGTCTCCGTCGGTGCCAACTACAACTTCGGCAAGGTCAAGGCCTTCGCCGGCTTCCAGTACGGCAAGGATGAACGCTCCTTCGGCGACTACGATTTCGGCAGTGTCGATGCCAAGGTTGACGGTTACACGGCTCACCTCGGCGCCACCTGGACCGTTCCCTGCGGTGCTTTGAACACGGCCGTTTACTACGGTCAGTACGACATCAACAACGTTGATGCCGGTGCTGAAGAAGCCGACGTTCTCGGCGTGATGGTCAGCCACGTTCGTCCGTTCAGCAAGCGCACCTATCTGTACACCGCTCTCGGTCTCAAGAAGACCAGCTTTGAGGGCGGTCTCGCCGATCAGGAAGTCATCACCGCTACCGTCGGTTTGAACCACACCTTCTGATCGATGACGCATCGTTAGGATGACAAATCAGCGCCCTTGTCGGTTGCCCGACAAGGGCGTTTTTATGCTGTCGCAGACAAGCGAACGACTTCGTTACGGTTTGTTGCCGAGGGCGACTTTTCCACGTATCAAACAAGCTAATCGAGGTTGGCTTAAGCTCTTTTTGTTAGACTGCGTGAACGTGCTAAAAGCGGGGCGATCGACGTACGACGAGCCCGCCACTCATTCAAGAAAGGAACGTATCCTATGCGCACTGGTCTGATACAACGACTCGGCGAGCATTGGCAGGCAAGAGAATTGGTATTGGTCGGCGTGTTCGCCACCACGTCCAAACTGACGTCGATTCTCATTGCTTTGGCTTCAGGCGGCATGAATCCGTTGGGGTTGATTGCCAAGAATCTGGTCTTCACCCTGTTACTGCTTGTCTTACTCTACAAGGTACGCAAACCGGGTACGCTCATGCTCTTTGCCGTTGTCAGTGCTCTCATGAGTCTGATGATGCTCGGCACGAACGTCATGCTGGTGCCGCCGCTTCTTGTCGCCGCGGTCATTGCCGAAGCCCTGGGTTTTTGTTTCAAAGCCTACGAGCGCTCCTGGGGCGTGATCGTTCTGACGGCGCTGTTTGACATCGCGTACAAGGTTGTCACGCTCGGAGCGTCTTTTCTGATGGTGCGCGAAAGCCCCGGAGTCTTTGCGGTGATCGTACCTTTCATCGCCTTGGGTTATCTCGGTTCCGTCTTGGGATTGATTGCAGGTTATTACTCGGTCAAGGAGCTGCGCCATGCCGGCATTATCCGTTCTTAAGTCCACCGAAGGCCCCAAGAGCTGGATCGAAACGTTGGACATGCGCACCCTCATGTCGGTGTGCCTTCTTGCCTCCGTATCGACCATCGCCTTGTCCAGTCCTTTGGGCATCGCCTTGTTGTGGGCCGTTTCATTCCTTTATTTCTTAAGTCTCGGTCGTTTGAAAACGGTTGTCATCGCGTATGTGACCATGGCCGCCATGACGATCATGTCCGTCGTCTGCGTTGGCGTTATTTTGGTCCTGTTCCCCGCTTTGGCCGCCAAGTTGACTATCGAGTCGTTGGTCGTGCCTTGCGTTCGCGTGTGTATTTTGATCAACGTCATTTTGCCTTTGGCGTTGACGTGTCGCATCAATCGTATGTTGGCGGCCTTGGAAAGCTTGCGCCTGCCGTTTTTCCTCTTTTTGCCGATGGCCGTCATCATTCGCTTCATTCCCACTTTCGCCGACGATGTGGAGCAGGTTTGGGAAGCGTTGAAAATTCGCGGCGTCAAGGCAAGCGTCAAGAACTTCCTTCGTCATCCGATTCTGATGACGCGTTTGCTGATCGCTCCGATTTTGTTCCGCTCGTTAAAGACGTCGGAACAGCTCGGCGTTGCTGCCGAACTCAAAGGCATCAGCGCCAAGACCAAAGGCAAGAGCAAAAAGGGGCGTCCGTTGCAATCTCGCGACTGGGGCGTTTTGATCGCCACGGTGGCGAGCATCGTGTTGGCCTTCGTCTGTCAATTGTGCATGGGGTGATGTCGTGAATCCGATTGTTGAATTGAAACAGGTCACTTATCGCTATCCGTTTGCCGCCGACGATGCGGTGCGCAACGTCAACTTGTCGTTGTATCCCGGCGAGGTTGTCGTCGTGACCGGTCTGAGCGGTTGCGGAAAATCGACGCTCATTCGTTTGATCAACGGCTTGTGTCCCCACTATTACGAAGGCGAATTGAGCGGGCAAGTTTTTGTTAACGGCATTGACAGCGCCACGCGCAAGATCGCGGATATTGCCGGCGAGGTCGGAACGTTGTTTCAAGATCCGGAGGAGGCGTTTTTCACCTTGCGCGTTCGCGACGAGATCGGGTTCGTGAACGATTGGCGGGGGGACGATGAAGAAGACGTCGAGCGCTTCGTTCAGGCTCAGGCCCGACGCTTCGGGATTGAAGCGTTCTTGGATCGCGACGTTCACGTCTTGAGCGAAGGACAAAAGCAGAAAGTGGGCTTGGCCTGCGCGTCGGGGCACGACACGCGCGTTTTGATCCTGGACGAACCGAGCGCCAATCTCGATCCCGAGTCCGTCAAGCGATTGGCCGACACCATCGGGGAATTGAAAAAAGAAGGGATCGCGGTGTTGATCGTCGATCACCGATTGCACTGGTTTGAATCGATCGTCGATCGTATCGTCGTGATGGAGCGCGGACGGCTGACGTTCGAAGGGGACGGCACCAGCCTCACCCAGGCGTTTTGTTTTGCACACGGGTTGCGCAAGTGTTTTCTCGTCGACGAGCGCGATCGTTTGCCCGAGGAAGATCCTCACGCCGACGACGCCATTTTGTCGGTTCGCGGCATGACATTCGGTTATGACAAAGGGCCGCTTCTTTACGAGCGGGCCGATTTTGCGTTGACGGCCGGCGTCACGGCGTTGATTGGTGAAAACGGTCGTGGCAAGACGACCTTGGCCCGTCTTCTGACCGGGCTCAACAAAGCGCAGGAGGGTAACTTTTTCGTTCGATCTCGTCGTGTCGAGCAAAAGGATCTGCTCCAACACGTGTCCATCGTCTTGCAAAACGCCGATCATCAGGTTCACATGCGTACGGTCGAGGACGAATTGCTGATGTCCTGCCTGATGGCGGGTGTCGTCGATTCTCGAGGGCGCGTGGACGATTTGTTGGCCTTTTTCGATTTGGTGAGTGTCAAAGACCGTCACCCGCATTCGATTTCCGGCGGGCAAAAGCAGCGACTGGCCATTGCGGCGGCGCTTGTCAAAGATCCTTCAATTTTGATTTTGGATGAACCGACGAGCGGTTTGGACGGACAAAACATGCAGCGGATCGCCAATTTGTTACGGCATTTGGCCAACGAAGGCAAGGCGGTTCTGGTCATCACGCACGACTTGGAGTTGATCGAGGCGTGTTGTACCAAATGCATTCGATTGACCTAGCGCCACGTTAGGCAAGACAAAAGCCAAATGCCCTCGACGAAAGTCGAGGGCATTTGTTATTGAGCGATCACTCGTCAGACGTTGAGATACTGCTGACCGCTGGTATCACCGCTGGGCTTGGCGTCGCGTGCGGGCTTCAGAACGATGCTCGGGCGCGTCGTGGGCTTGGGCAACGGTGCGATGTCGTCGCGTTTGCCGTACTTCTTGCGCAAGACTTCGATGTCGCCGAATTCCAAAGCGCGCTGCGGGCAGGCTTCCACGCAAGTGGGTTGCAGGCCCTTGGCCAAACGATCGACGCAAGCGTCGCACTTGGTCATCTTGCCGGCCTTGGTGTCAAGCTGCGGAGCGCCGTACGGGCAAGCCTGCTGGCACATGCCGCAACCGATGCACTTGGCGGGGTCGATGAGAACCAAACCGTCCTTTTCACGCTTGAAGTGCGCCTTGGTGGGGCATACCTTCACGCAAGCCGGATCGGCACACTGGTTGCAACTCGAGGAGATGTAGTAGGCGAAAACATCCTGAGTCCAGGCGCCGTCGGCATCTTGTTTCCAGTTGCCGCCGGCATATTCGCGCACCGTACGGAAGTTGCGACCGACGGGCAGATCGTTCTTGTCCTTACAGGCAGCGGCACAAGCTTTGCAGCCCGTGCACTTGGATACGTCGATAAAGAATCCGAGTTGTGTCATGACGGGCCTCCTTAGACCTTGGCGATTTCAACAAGGTTGGTGTGTTGCGGGTTGGCCTTGGCCAACGGCGACCAACGCATCGTCGTCAGAGTGTTGATGCAAGCACCCTGATCGAGACCGTCGGCATTCAGATCGCGCCAAGCACCCTGCGGGATGCTCGTTGCGCCCGGAATGATACGAGCCGAGACCTTGGCGCGGACCAAAACGGCACCGCGGTCGTTGAAGACCTTGACCATGTCGCCCGTCTGGATACCGCGCGGTGCGGCATCGATCGGGTTGATGATGACGTGATCCGGATGCAATTCGCGCAACCACGGCACGTTGTGGTAGCTCGAGTGCGTGCGGCCGTGGAAGTGATAACCGTAGCACTGCAGCGGATACTTCTTGGCGAGCGGGTCGAAGCCGGCCATTTCAAACGTCGGCACGAAGCGCGGCAAAGCGGAGATGACTTCGTCCTTTTCGAGTTCCCAACGAGCGGCAATATCGGCCAAGCGCTGAGAGTAGATTTCGATCTTGCCCGAGGGGGTCTTGAGCGGATTCTTGACCGGATCGGCACGGAAGGCCTTGCAGACGATCGGGCTCTTGCCGAGACCGGGCACCTTCACGATACCTTGCTTCCAGAAGGTCTGGAAGTCGGGCATGGCGTTCGGATGCTTCTTGGCGGTTTCTTCGTAGCACCAACGTACCCAGTCGGCCTGAGAACGACCTTCGGTGAACTTGTCCTTGATACCGAACTTGTCGGCGATCAACGTGCAAATTTCGTAGGCGCTCTTTTGTTCCCACTGCGGCTTGATGGCCTGCTGCAAGGCGACCATGAAGTTGGCGGTACCCGTTGCGTAGCCGTCGGCGGCCAAGTCGACGGTTTCCTGTTGCATTGTGTCGGGCAACAGAATGTCGGCGAACTTGCAACTGGGCGTCATCTGGTTGTCGATGACAAGGATGAATTCGCAATCCTTTTCGTTTTGCATGACCTTGGCGGCGCGGCCCAAGTCGGAGTGCTGGTTGCCGATGACGTTACTTTGCTGAACCCACATGAACTTGATGCCGGTAGCCAGCTTGTCACGACCGCGTACGCCGTCGCGGGTCGCCGTCATTTCCTTGCCGCGGCTGATGGCGTCGGTCCACGTGAAGAAGGAAATCTTGGTTTTGATCGGGTTTTTGCCGGCGGGCAGGCCGACGTCCTTGAGACCGACGTCGTTGGGACGGGCGCCGTTGTTCGTGCCGGGCAAGCCCAACTGACCGGTCAGAATCGGCAGCATGGAGATCGCGCGAACGGTCTGTTCGCCGTTAGCCTGACGTTGCGAGCCGTAACCTTGGCTGACGAACAGGGGTTTGGTCGTGGCGGCTTCACGGGCCAAACGAATGATCGTCTTGGCGGGAATGCCGGTGATGCGAGCGGCCCATTCGGGGGTCTTGGGCTGCTTGTCCGGACCGTTGCCCAAAATGTAGTTCTTGTAGTCGCTCTTGGCGGGCGCGCCCTTGGGCAACGTCTTTTCGTCGTAGCCGACGCAATACGTGTCGAGGAACTTCTGATCGACCAGATTTTCCTTGATCATGACATAGGCCATGGCTTCAACCAAAGCGGCGTCGGTACCGATGCGGATGGGAACCCATTCGTCTTCCTTACCGAGCATGGAGTCCGTGTACATCGGATCGATGATGATCGTCTTGGTGCCGGCCTTCTGGCGAACACATTCGTTTTCCCAAGCCTTGCCACCGCCCGAGGAGCGGGTGACGTACGGGTTGTTGCCGAAGTTGATGTGCAACTTGGCGTTGGCAATTTCACTGACATAGGAGCCGTTGCTGCCGAAGCCCCACGTCCAGGCCATACCTTCGCGGATCTGAGCGGAGGAGTACGTGCCGTAGTAGCCCAAGCAGCCGCCGAGCATGTTCAGCAGGCGCTTCGTGCTGTTGAGACTGGAGACAAGCTGATACGAGCCCGAACCGTATTGCAGATAAACGGCTTCGTTGCCGTGGGTGTCGATCGTGCGCTTGAGTTCGCGGGCGATCGTGTCGATGGCTTCTTCCCAACTGATGCGTTCGAACTTGCCTTCGCCGCGCTTGCCGACGCGCTTCATCGGATACTTCAGGCGTTCGGCGGAATAAATGCGTTGACGGATGGCACGACCGCGAGCGCAAGCCTTGATATGCGGTACTTGATTGAGCGGATCGCACGAATCCTTACCGGTGTTTTCCGGTTCGATACGAATGATTTGACCCTTCTTGCTCACCACCTGTAAGGGGCAACGGCTACCGCAGTTGACCGTACAACTGGTCCACGTCACGACTTCCATGTCGTCGAGAGCGGCGGCAACGGCGCGAGAAACGGGGGTTAAGGTCATACCTGCTGCGATGCAAAGACCGGCGCCCAAAAAATGGCGACGGCTCAGCTTAGCTGTAGAAAGTTGATGCATGACGTTCTCCTGATTGGACAGAGAAAAACACCGGATGACATGACTGTCGGTGTCTCCCGATGATATTAATTCCAAATGGAGCGTCGGAATAGTTGAAAATTGACTGAAAAGGCAAACGAAATTTATTAATTAGGTTGTTTGACGGGGCCGTTTCGCTTCCATTGCAATGGCGTGGTGCCAAAGTGAATTTTGAAGGCACGACAAAAATGGGCGCTGCTCGCAAAACCGTTTGCCAAAGCGATCTCTTCTACCGATGCATCGGTCAGATGCTGTTCGTGCAGATAAGCTCCCGCACGTTCCAGACGCAAACGCATCAAATGACGCATCGGCGTCGTACCGATGTCTCGAAAGAGATCGGACAGATAACGGACGCTGACGCCGACTTTGTCGGCGATGTCACGGCACTGCGTTCCGGGTTTGTCCAAACATTTTTGCATGGCGTCGATGGCGCGCGTTCGCAATCGGTCGCGGGTGGAAAGCGACGTATCGGCCACCGTACGCGCGTATTCGTTCAATACGGGCCGCAAGAAACATAAAAGACCGTCGCAAATGTTGTCGAGATCGCGAGCGTCGACGTGGTTGAGCTCTTCGTTGGTCAGGGCCATCAATCGGTGAAACAGACGGCAGCTGGTACTGGTCGGTTTGAAGACATGGCCTAAAAACGTGCTGGTGTGAAACCCCGCATGCGCGAAAAAATAATCGTTCGGCACCAACAACGAGACCATTTCAATGTCTTGGTGCGTGACGTAAACGCATTGCTCGGAGGGATCGCGAAGGCAAAACGTACCGCGAGTCAAGTCAAACGAGCGCCCCTTGACGGTCAATGTCAGGTGACCTTTCAAAACGTACTGCAATAGGACGTAGTGTTCGCTTGACGATTCGCTCAGTTGATGACAACTCGTGTAGGCGCTGACGTGTTGATACGTCATGATCGACTGCATCGAATTGCTGATGCGCAACCGATAGCGAAAGGGCTTGTGCTTGGCGGGGGCGCAATGTTGGACGTCAAAGACGTAACGACAACGAATGGCGGGGCAATGAATCTCGTTGCTGAGGATGGTAAGGTAGCTCTGAAAATTGCCCTGACTGTCCAACGTGTCGTCGGACCGGAACCAACGGGTGATTTGTCGCGGAGGGTGTTTCATGATGGTGCGAAAAATTTACTGAAACGGTACTCGATATTCTACGAGAGGGAATAAAAAAGAAAGCGTATCAATGGGGTAGGTTTCGATGGATAGTCGTGAAAATACAACGAGATAGGGCGGTATGCGCCCGTTTCAAGCCGACGGGGTGATGAAAAGAGCCCGTCGCTATTCAATCGGCAAAAAAAGCGGCGGCTTCGGAGTAATAACTTCAAATCGTAAGGATAATAAAAAAGGTCCGCGACCTCTTGGACGCGAACCTTTAGGCAACGGTCGGGGCGCGTTACAGAACGCGCTTCAAGAACGCGCGGGTGCGCTCTTCCTTGGGATTGACGAGAACGTCGTTGGGATGACCTTCTTCGACGATGACGCCGCCGTCCATGAAAATGACGCGGTCGGCCACTTCACGGGCAAAACCGATTTCATGGGTCACCACGATCATGGTCATACCTTCATCGGCCAGACTCTTCATCACGGCCAATACTTCGCCGACGAGTTCCGGGTCAAGCGCCGAGGTCGGTTCATCGAACAGAATGACCTTGGGATCCATGGCCAATGTGCGGGCGATGGCAACGCGTTGTTGCTGACCGCCGGACAAACGGACGGGATACTGGTGTGCCTTATCGGCCAAACCGACGCGTTTCAAGGTCTCCATGGCACGCTTTTCGGCCTCTTCCTTGCTCTTGCCGCTGACAACGATTTGACCGAGCATGACGTTTTCAAGGACGCTCTTGTGAGGCCACAGGTTGAATCGCTGGAACACCATGCCAAGGTGTTCGCGCACCTTGTTGATGTTGGTGTGGCGACTGGTGATTTCTGCACCGTCCACGGTGATGACGCCGATATCGGGATCTTCCAACAGATTGATGCAGCGCAACATGGTCGATTTGCCCGAGCCGGAGGGCCCCAGGATAACGACCTTTTCACCGCGACGAACGTCCAGATCGACGCCTTTGAGTACTTCCAAATCGCCAAAGCGTTTATGGAGGTTGCGGATCGAAACCATTACTTCACTCATTGCTGATCATCCCCCTTGCCGAGACGCTTTTCAAGACGGCTGATACCGTAGGCCAATACCAAAGTCATGACCCAATACATGACGGAAATCGTCAAGTAGGGTTCCCAATAACGAGCGGACGCACCGGCGACGGTACGAGCGGCATAAGCCAGTTCGGTCATGCCGATCGCGGAAACCAGCGACGAGTCCTTCAAAATGGCGATGGCGTTGTTGCCCAAAGCCGGAAGCATGCGGCGGAAAGCCTGCGGCATGATGATGTGACGCATGCACTGCCAGTAATTCATGCCGATCGAACGGGCCGCTTCGGATTGCCCCTTGTCGAGAGATTGAATGCCGGCACGGAACACTTCACTCATGTAGGCGCCGGCATTGAGCGTGATGGCAAAAAAGCCGGCCATGAAGGCGCCGTAGTTGGTGCGCAGTTCGCGGGCCAAAGGACCGTCGATGATCAAGCCGTCGATCGGGTGAATGAACACCGGCAACACGGCAAAATACATCAAGAAAATCTGTACGAACAACGGCGTGCCGCGAAAGAAGCTGACCCAAATCGTGACGGGCCAACGCACGCCGTAACACAATATCGTTTTCCAAGGTGCATGACGGGCACTGGCCATACGTGCCATACCCAACAACATGCCGAGCATGACGCCGCACACGACGCAGCCGACCGTCAGCTGCAACGTCATCGTCGCGCCTTCGAGAAACAGCGGCCAATACTCCGCCAGGACATCAAAACGAAGACCCCCCATGAGGTACTCCCATCAACTGAAACTAATAAACAAACAAACGGAAAAATGCCCCTGAGGATGGCGTATCGTCATCTTCGGGGGCGTTCCAACACTACAGAAGTGCGAGACGATTAGGGAATCGGCAACGTCGGAACAGGAGCCTTTTCACCGAACCACTTTTTGTAGATTTCAGCGTACTTGCCGGAAGCAATAACGTCCTTCAGACCGGCGTTGATCTTGTCGAGAACCTCCTTGTTGCCCTTGCGGACGGCGATACCGAAATACTGGTCCTTGAAGCTGACGTCACGGGCCATGTTGAAGGCCTTTTCGGGGTTCTGCAAAGCATAGTAGGCGAACACGCCGACGTCACCGACGGCCGCGTCGACACCACCGGCGGAGAGTTCTTCCAAAGCGAGCGGGGTGTTGTCAAAGCGCTTGATGTTCTTGTTGGCCTTGCCGAAAGCGTTGGACACGGCGATGTCGCCGGCAGAGTTGGCGACAACGGCAACGCTCTTGCCTTCAAGATCCTTCAAACCGGAGATCACGACACCCTTTTGGGTCAGGATCAACTGGTGAGCGGCGAAGTAGGGGTAAGAGAAATCGACGCTTTCCTTGCGCTTGTCGGTGATGGTGATGCCGGACATGATAATGTCGCGGTCACCGTTCTTGACGGATTCGAAAATGACGCCCCAAAGGGTGTTGATGAATTCGGCTTCAAAGCCCTGAGACTTGGCGATGGCCTTCATCAAGTCGATGTCGAAACCGACGATTTCCTTGGTGGCGGTCTGGAATTCAAACGGGCGATAGGTGGCGCCCGTACCGACCGTGTACTTGAGAGGATCGGCCTGGACGGTGCCGGTAAAGATCGTCGCGACGGCAGCGGCTGCGGCCAACATGTGCTTGAGCTTCATTTTTTCTCCTGAAATTGAGGCGACAAAATTAATGAGCATTGTAACGCAATGTATCTCACGATTTCGTGTTTTTGGCACGGAGCCGATAAATAAAGTTGCGGACGAAACACAGTTTCCAAAGAAGGGCGGTTTTCATGTACAATTAGCTGTTCTTGGTTGGCCGAGTGACGAAATTGGTAGACGTAGCGGACTTAAAATCCGCAGCCTTTGGCGTACGGGTTCGATTCCCGTCTCGGCCACCAGAGAAAATCGGTATATTCCGTTAAGGCCTGATTTTTCAGGCCTTTTTTCTTGCTAAAAAACCAGCATAAAACGGTATATTTCGGGAAAATGGTGGCGAAATGGTGGCGATTTTTTCGCGTCTAACAAGAGTTTCGACATGGCATTTATACGAAAAACCGAGGCCGAAACCAACGCGGTTCACTGGCGAGTTGATGGTAAGAAGCGACAGAAAAATTTTAAAACGCGTTCAGAAGAAAAAATATTGTGCATTGCTTGATCTAGCACCAGAGCAAAAACAGGTACGCGTCCTCTTTTCTGAATTGCTAAACGATATAGAGATACCGAATCATGGAAGGGCTCCCGAAATCACAGGACAGTATCTATATCCATGAGGCCCTTCAAAGAGAGCTGTTGGTTTCGAATCACAGGGCATGGCTCATGATTGTGTCAGCCCACATCTGCATTAATCCACGTCGCTACTCGAGCATATCCTCACGCAGATAAGCCTGAGTAACGTTACTACCCCATTTGTGGCTCAGTGCCTTTTGCGCAAGCGCATGGTCAACCCCGTTAACGGCACACCAATCGCAGAACGTCGAGCGGCACCCGTGCATCGTGACCTTTCGTCCAACGATGGCAATCAACTTCAAACGCGGGGAATCGGCCGCAATCACACGACGATTGGCCACGAAGAGGGCCCCCTCGGTAGCGCCATCTCCAAGGCTTTCTTGGCTAGAGATGAGAGCGGAAGACGGTCAGGATACGGGCGACCGTCCTTACGACGTTCCGGCGGCACCAACCACACATCTCCGTCGATTTCCTCACGGGTAGCCATTCGGAACTCATTGACGCGACTGGCAGTGGCGATTCCGAAGAGAATGGCGGCGCTGCCGAGGGACGGATGCGACAAGCAGTAGGAAACCACTTTGCGCGCTTCGTCGAGTGTCAGGGCCTCACGGTGTTCGACAGTTTGTACTTTTCCTTTGCTCGGCAGGTCGAATTCCAAATTCGCCTTCCAGACGGACGGGATGCCGGCTTGACGGTGTTACTCTTTAAATACAGAAACTGCTTTGAAGGTGTTACTCTTTAACTACAGAAACTGCTTGAGATAGGACCAATTCTTGGTTTGATTGAAAGCCTCGGAATAAAAGCGCGAGAATAAACGCAACCTTACTTCCTATTTAGGGGTGTCATATGAATCGCGTTTTGAAGGTCGTCTATAACCGAACCAAGGGAATGTTCGTCGCAGTGAGCGAGTTGGGCCGTGCGTGTACTAGGCGGGGGGGGTAAAAAGTGTTGCCCTGGCCGTACCGATGATACTGGTAACGCTTGTCGCTCATGGGGCGAGTACTAACGAATTAACAAATTATATTAAATTTGGAATCGAGGCAGGCTCTCAAACTAACGCTACTGCTGGATCAGGAAATAGTATGGCTATAGGGTACAGCGCAGTCGCGGCCGATGTTGCTGCTGTAGCCGTAGGTTTGAAAGCCAATGCGGCAAATGGGGCCGTTGCTCTGGGGGGAAATACATCAACTGGCACTTATGCAACAGCTGTGGGGTATAAAGCAGCAGCTACACAATATGCGACGGCTGTGGGGTATAACGCAAACGCTAGCTACGAAAGTGCAGTGGCTTTAGGGCGGGGTGCAACAGCTAGTCATTCGAATTCTGTAGCTTTAGGATATAACAGCGTTACAAGTGCGGATAACACTGTTTCCGTCGGCAGTAGTACTTTAAAACGCAGAATCGTCAATGTGGCTGATGGTGAGAATCCGAATGATGCTGCGACTTACGGCCAATTAAAGAATGCCTCTGGCATCGATACAGCTAAATGGTCAACGGCATTGGGCTTAGATAATTTAGGGGTCGATTGGTCTGAAGTAGCCTCTGGAACAAATACTGACGCAGTTGCCGCAATTCAAGCTCAAGCAAAGAATGCAATGCCTGGTATCGCTATGGGTGATATCTATTCTCCGGCCCAAGCATCAGGCTATCAGGCCTATGCTTTAGGTTCGGGTGCAATTGCATCTGGAACTTCAGCTTATGCATTGGGCGCTAACGCACAGGCATCCCAAGGGTTAGCTTATGCGTTAGGTTATACCGCACGCGCATCCGGCTATCAGGCCTATGCTATAGGTTCTGAATCAATTGCATCAGGAGAATCAGCTTATGCGTTGGGCTCTGCTGCAGTGGCACAAGCGAATCTCTCTGTCGCTCTTGGTGCATCTTCTAAAGCACTTTCTGCCGATAAGACAGTTTCTGACACTAATGGTGTTATATCTGTAGGTTCGACTCAAGAGGGGATAACTCGCAGAATTATCAATGTCAAAGCTGGGGTTTTAGCTACAGATGCGGCAACCGTTGGACAATTAAACACGGCTTTAGGAACGAAGGCTGACTTGGATGCCGGCAATTTGAACGATAGCAATGTAGCCTCCTGGAGCTCCAAGTTAGGCATTGCTGATTATGCGGCCTATAAGGGTAAGGTTGAACAGAACATTCTTGATATTGCCAAGAATGCTGAAGACATTTCGACGAACAAAGAATTTATTTTCGACCTCCGAGGCAGGAATTTGAGCCTCGTTGACGTGGACGCCTGGAGTGCCAAATTAGGCGTGGGTGTCGTGGAGTCCGGTAATACGGGTTTGGTGACGGGTGGAACAATCTATTCCGCATTAAATCCGATTAAAAATGAATTGGAGTATATTGCGGTTGATTCGGCAGGAGAGGCTGCGGCGTTCGTAGGTGGTAGTAGCGGCTCAATTGCCATTGGTGGAAGCGCTCGTGCTAATTATCACACATCAGTTGCCATCGGATCGTCTGCAACGACTGATGATGCTGCAGCGGTAGCCATTGGGTACAAAACTACTGCAGGTGGATGGCAATCTGTTGCGCTTGGTGCTTATAGTACTGCAACTGAAGATCGAACTGTTTCCGTCGGCAGTACTACTTTAAAACGCAGAATTGTCAATGTGGCCGATGGTACTGCCTTGAACGATGCCGCAACCGTTGGACAATTAAACACAGCGTTAGGCACGAAGCCTGACTTGAATGCCGGCAATCTGAGCCCTAGCAATGTTGCCTCCTGGAGTGCCAAATTAGGCGTGGGTGTCGTGGAGTCCGGCAATACAGGTTTGGTGACGGGCGGAACGGTTGCTTCTGCCATCACTGGTGTAGCAAAAGCGACGAGTGCAGACATTGACGTAGCAGCATGGACGTCGAAGTTAGGAGTCGATGCTTTGAATTCTGACTTCACGACCTACAAGAGTAAAGTCGATCAAAACATCAGCGACATCGCAACGAACCAGTCCGGCATTGATCAGAACAAGGTGGCCATCGCGGCCAACAAGACGGCCACCGAAGCCAATGCTTCTGCCATCACTGGCGTAGCAAAAGCGACGAGTGCAGACATTGACGTAGCAGCATGGACGTCGAAGTTGGGAGTCGACGCTTTGAATTCTGACTTCACGACTTACAAGAGTAAAGTCGATCAAAACATCAGCGACATCGCAACGAACCAGTCCGGCATCGCAGCCAATAAGGCCGATATTGCTCAGAACAAGTTGGACATTGCGGCCAATAAGACGGCGACGGAAACAAACGCTGCTGGTATCGCCACCAATAAGGCGGCCACCGAAGCAAATGCCGCCGGCATTGTAGCCAACAAGGCCGACATCGCTCAGAACAAGAGCGACATTGCGGCCACTAAGACGGCGACCGAAACAAACGCAGCCGGTATCGCCGCCAATAAGGCCGACATTGCTCAGAACAAGAGCGACATCGCGGCCAATAAGGCGGCCACCGAAGCAAATGCCGCCGGCATTGCAGCCAACAAGGCTGACATCGCTCAGAACAAGAGCGACATCGCGGCCACTAAGACGGCGACCGAAACAAACGCTGCCGGTATCGCCGCCAACAAGGCCGACATTGCAACGAATAAGGCTGAATTCGATACGTTTAAGGATCGCACGAATGTCCGACTCGACGATGTCGAAACCGAAGCTGCGAAACATACGACCGTTTCCCAGAGCGATGCCAACGTCGTCTTGACCGAAACGACCAATGCAACGGGCGGCAAGCATTACGACATTGCCATTAACAAGAACATGTCGCTCGAATCGACGGTTTACACGATAAATGGCGCGACGGCCACGATCGACGGCACGGGCTTGGTTGTCGGCACTACGTCCGTCAAGGACGGGCAGATTACAACCGATCAACTGTCGGCCAATCAGGTGACGGCAGGTTCCGGTGACAAGCAAATCGCCATGAATGGTGACGAGGGTACCCTCAAAGTCGGCAACAGCCTGACCCTGGATTCGACCGGGAAGATCACGGGGTTGTCGGCCGGTACGATCGCCGCCGATTCGACCGACGCCGTGAACGGTTCGCAACTCTTTGAAACGCAACAGATGATCGGTCAAAACGCCTCGAACATCCAAACCTTGAACCATCAGGTCAACCGCGTGTATGACAAGGTCAAGCGCGTGGGTGCCGGAGCCGCCGCTTTGGCAGCCTTGCGTCCTCAAGACTTCAGTGCCGAACATCCGTTTAGCGGTGCGGTCGGTCTTGGCCACTATGACGGCAAACAAGCCGCCGCTATCGGGGTGTTCTATCGTCCGACCGAAAACCTGACCTTGGGGTTGGGTGCATCGGCAGCCGGCAACGACGATTACATGATGAACGTGGGGCTTTCGTATCGCTTCGGCGGCGGCAGCTCTTACAAGGCGGTCAGCCAATCGGATATCAATCGCAAGGTTGTGGATTTGACGGATCAGAACCGTGCGTTGATCGCTCGTATCGAAAGCGCCAACCTGCGTGAAGACGCTTCCGCCAAGCGTTTGAATCAAGTGAGCGAGCAATTGGCTTCTACCCAGTCTGCGTTGAAGAAGGCTCAGGAGAAGGCCTCGCTTTCGGATCAAAAGCTTGATCTGGTCATGAAGGAATTGGCCGCATTGCGTGGCGAAATCCAAAAGATGAAGCAAAAGTAATTTGATTTGAAGGAGTGAAAAGGGCTGTCGGCAAGACAGCCCTTTGTGTTTTCGGACCTTTGGGGATACGGATAAGTCAAAGGGTACCTAGCATGATTGTGTCGGCCCACGCTTGCATCAACCGCGACGTTGCTCAAGCATGTCTTCGCGTAAATAGGTTTGTGTCACGATGCTACTGCATTCGTGGCTCAGTTATGAACTACCACGCACTCACGTGCGTGGTTTCTTGGGAGCGTACTCCCAATTCTAATAACCGCCGAAAATCCATCTTTTGATGGATTTTTCGGATGGTTACGGGCATGTCCATGATAATGCCCCCATCGACTTCGAGTAACTCTTTGAGCCACTCATTGCCGAGTTCTTTTCGTCCAATATTCATCGCGGCTTGGATATCCGCATT